>CAZSWJ010000039.1:0-1673 GCA_964611095.1 uncultured Candidatus Peribacteria bacterium | reverse complement strand
CGCCGTGGTCTCGGGCGTTGCGGGAGCCGATCTCGCGCCGTACGTCGTGATCATTCTGGGTTTCGCCAACGTGCTTGCCGACGGTCTGTCCATGGGTCTCGGGAACTATCTTTCCAGCAAGTCCCGCAACGACAACTACCAGCGCGTGCTCAAGGAAGAGTTGAAAGAAATCGAAGAGATCCCCGAGGTGGAGCGCGAGGAAATTCGTGAGATTTTTGAAGCGAAAGGATTCGCGGGCGACGATTTGGAGCGCGTCACCGCCGTCATCACGTCGGACAAGAAGGTATGGGCCGATACGATGATGCGCGAAGAGCACGGCCTTTCGGAAGAAGAGGACGGCAAGCCCTGGATCCATGCTGTCATGACGTTCTCGGCATTCGTTCTCTTCGGCAGCATTCCCATCGCTCCGTACGTTCTTCCCATCGCCGCAGAATCGCGCTTCTTGGTGACGGTCGTATCGGCGGGCGTCGCCTTGCTCCTCGTGGGGCTCCTCCGCAGCTGGGTGACGCGAGAAAGGCTCATCCGCGGACCGCTCGAAATTCTCAGCGTGGGTGCCGTGTGTGCGTTTGCGGCGTATTACGTGGGTGCAGCCTTGAAGGGATTTGCAGGCGGCGCTTTGTAAGGACGATTGTCACTTCTTTGTCCGCGACAAAGAAGTAACCAAGAAAACGCTGCGCGCCGATACCCACCCTCACCCCCCGCTGCGGCGCGCTCCATCCCTTGGGATGTGGATTCAATCGCTCGCTACTAGGCGGCCTTCGCAGGGCAAATGTCTCGATAGGGACAATACCTGCATTTCTCCATTGTTGGTTTGGGTGTGAAGTCTTTCGCCGCAATGCCTTCGGCAAGCTGCGCGATGGTCGTTTTCGCTTGGTCGAGTTGAGTTTTCGACCGCGTCGTTCGTTGCTCAACGATGCCGCTCTCGCCGATACAGAGAAGTGTGAGCGATTCGATAGGCTCATTCCATTCTTCTATCGCTGCGAGTGCGTACACCGAGAGCTGCAAGTCGGAGTCCACGTTCTCCTGCGCGCGTGGCACCGTCGTCTTGAAGTCGATGATTGCGAGTCCTTTGGGGCCGCGTTCGATGCGATCGAAGCGGCCGTTCAGGATGATGTCACCCGTCACATGCAGCTTGAAGCTCTGTTCCACGCACACCACGTCACGCTTCTTTTCGCTCCACCAAGCGAAGAAGTGTCGCAGCGCCTCTTCACCGGCTTTGAACTTCTCATCCATCGCAGCGCGGTTCTCGTATCCTTCGGCGATGAAGTTTCTGCGCCACAGTGACAACAGTGTTTCTTGTGTGAGTGGCTCCGCAACATCGTGATGCACGGGCTCATCGAGAAAGAGCGTCAGCTGTTTTTTCGCATTCGGTTTCTGCGGTTGTGCCGAAAGCTCCAGCTCGCCCCAACGCTTTAGTGTGTTATGAATGCTGCTGCCAAAACTCTCGCCCGCCGAAATGGCACGCGGAATTTTCATCACCGACGCGTACTCATACTGCTTCGGGCAGCGGCGATAGGTACCGAGTTTGGAGTAGGACAGCGCCATGCGCTCATTCTACTCTTCCTTGGACTACGGTTGCGGAGCCGGAGGGACGGACGGCGGCGTCTGGCTGCCGCTTGCGATCTTCTGGACTCCCAGAATGGCGGCGACTGCAACACCGAGCATGACGGCCT
>CAZSWJ010000038.1:0-2173 GCA_964611095.1 uncultured Candidatus Peribacteria bacterium | reverse complement strand
CCCGAATCGAGACGCAGTCGACGCAGATTCACGCTGTCGAAAGCCTGTCATCCCCATGATGATTCGTGAAAGGGAAACTGCGTTTCCCTCTCACGGGCTCTCCCTTCCTTCAGCGGTATCGCTCTACTGCAAGCAGAGCTTGCCTTCGCGATGCCCCTTTGGAGCTATGGAGAGACCATGGTTTACGTGCGATGCTGCAAGAGAACGAGTGATCATTATATCACACGTCGTACAATTTTTCTCTGTGTTCAAAGCACGTGCTTCAGCATCCAGTTCACGGTGCCGATCATCATGCTGATGATGACCCAGCCCAAGATTCCTCCCGTCAGCACGAGCATGAGCAGGTTCGGGTCCATGAGGAGTGTGACGCGGTACGTGATCCACAGGAACACGATGTTCACGAGGATCGTCGTGAAGAGCGTGAAGATGATGTGCAGAGGGAACGTGATGAGGTTCAGAATCGGGCGCACGAGGAAGTTTAAGAGCGTGATGATGATGCCGAGGATGACGTACGCCGGAATACCGCCGAACACCGCGATGTAGTTCGGGAAAAGATTATCGAGCACGTACACGAGCAGAATGTTCGCCGCGAATTTGAGGAGGATCTTGAACAAATGGAGAATGGAGAATTGAAAATTGAGAATGATGACGTCGACTTGTTTCGATGGCTTGAAGGATGCGGGAGACTTCGTATATTTCATGACATCATTCCATAATTCTTTATTCATAATTCATGATTCTCAATTTCGTTTCTCGAATGAAACCTCCACTTCCGTTCCTTCGATGTCCACGGTCTCGGACTTGGCTTTGGTTTCGCCGAGCGATGAGCGCGTTTCCTCCAGGATCAGTTCCTGATGCACGGCCATGATCTTTTCGGCTCCTGTGAGCCTCAGCACGATGTTGTCCGTGAACTCCAGTCCCGCGTCTTTGCGGAGCTGCTGGATGGCATGGATGAGTTCGCGTGCTTGGCCCTCGAGCGTCAGCGCTTCGGAGACCTGCGTATCCAAACTCACGACGATGCCGTGGTCGGCGGCGACGGTTTGGCCTTCTTTGCCCTGGTAGACGATTTTGGCTTCGTCGGCCGTGAATTCCTCACCCATGATCACGATCTTGCCGTCCTTTTCGGTGAACTCTCCGGCTTTGCCGGCTTTGATGACCTGCTGCACTTTTCCACCGAGACGCGGGCCGACTTTGCGCGCATCGACGGAGACGATCGCTGTGGCGAGCGACTTGGCATCGAGCACATCGATGACTTGTTTCACGTTGAGTTCTTCGCTGATGAGTTCTTTCACGATGCCGGAGACGTGCGACGGCGGAAGCGCGACCGTGACGGACGGTAGCGGCTGACGCACGCGGATCTTGGCGCCGCTGCGGAGCGAGAGTCCGAGCGTCACCACCGTGCGCGTGTTGTCCATGAGTTCGATGATCTTCTTGTCCTCCTCGCTCAAGTCTGCGGTCTGCGGCCAATCGCTGAAGTGGATACTGTCATGGTCTTGGCCGACCAAGTTTAGGTAGATCGCTTCGGTGATGAACGGACAGAACGGTGCGAGCAGTTGGCAGTTACACACGAGAACGCGGAACAGCGTGTCGAATGCCTCTTTTGTTCCTTCGTCTTTGCCTGCCAAACGGCGGCGACTCAAGCGGATGTACCAGTTCGTGAGGTCATCGATGGATGCAGCGAGTTCGGCGCACGTGGCAGATAAGTCGTAGTGCTCCAGTTCCTCGGTCATGCGGTTTACGAGGAGCTGCGTCTTGGCAACGATCCAGCGGTCGAGCTGATGCTTGGACTGCGCGTTCTTCAGCGAAAAGTCGATGGACGGCTCCCACTCTGCGGCGTTGGCGTACGTCACGAAGAGACGGTACGCGTTCCAGAGTGGCAAAAGCACCGAGCGTACGGTCTCGGACACGAACTTCTCGGAGAAGCGCAGGTCCTCGGCGCGTACGGCAGGCGAGCTCATGAGCGCGAAGCGAACGGCATCGGCACCGTGTTTTTCGGCGACGGCCGTCGGCTCGGGGTAGTTCTTCAGGCGCTTACTCATCTTCTTGCCGTCCTCCGCCAACACCGTGCCGTTGACGATGCAGTGCTTGAACGGCGGGCAATCGAACAGCGCCGACGACAGCACCATGAGCGTGTAGAACCAGCCGCGCGTTTGGTCCACGCCTTCGGCGATGA
>CAZSWJ010000037.1:0-2357 GCA_964611095.1 uncultured Candidatus Peribacteria bacterium | reverse complement strand
ATCACGTCGGGACGGAAATCGTTTATCTTTTGAACAACACTGCGCTTGAGGCTTCCGGAAAAAACACAGCGCCAGTGCGCCCAGCGCTCAGACCGGGGTTCGATCGTCATCAGCGTCACACCATCGTGTGATTTCGGCAGAGTTCCCGGCGTCGCGGCCGACAGAATGCCGACGTCGTGACCCATCGTGGCTTGGCCGCGGGCGATCTCGCTCACGATACGGCCCGTGCCGCCCAGAGCTGCGGGCGGAATGCCGTCGACGAGGTGCAGGATGCGCATGGCGCCATGGTACCGCATTTCTGCTATTCTCCGCCCGTGTCGTACGAATTCACCAAGTACCGCGACAGCGGCGCTCTCCACTGGCGAGAAATGACGAGTAGGTCGCTCATGACCTTCAATGCCCACCAACAGGCGCGTTACGACGTCGCTTTGGCTGCGCTCGGGGACATCAAAGGTAAGAAGGTGTGTGACCTCGGCTGCGGCGATGGCGCACTCACGTCACTTCTGGTCCGCCGCGGAGCCATCGTCACGGCCGTCGACAATGAACAGAAGGGTATCGACCTCGCCAAGAAGGCATTCGATCATGAAAAGCTCAGCTGTACGTTCGTCTGCGGCAGCGTTGAGAAGATTCCGCTGCCCGATAACGAATTCGATGCCGTCATTTCGTGCGATGTCATCGAACATCTCGATAAGCGTGCCGAGCACGTGGCCGAAGCCGCTCGCATTCTCAAGTCCGGAGGCATCGCGGTCATCACGACCCCGTACCGCATCTCCGAAGTGCCCGCACCGTTCCACACGCACGAGTTTTATCCGACGGAACTTGCAGATCTTGCGAAGCCGTTCTTCAAAAACGTCGATGTGAAGGAGACGCATCACATGTTCTGGAACGCATTCTTCAACTATCGCCCCAAAATGCTCCGCGGATTCCATCTCGGCAGAGTGTTCATCAACATGATGACGTTGTGGTTTGGTAAAAACCCGTTCATGCGCGACGGCACGAACCGAAAGAAGCGTGAGTTCTTCACGCAGCTGACGATGACGTGTGTGAAGTAGGGCCTTCCACCTTGAGGAGCCGCAGGAAGATGTAGGCCGTCATGGTGAGCGGCATTGCCATGCCGATGCCGTAGGCGACGATGAACCCGAGGAGCGGGCGTCCGAACGTGCCGAAGATCCACACCGTACCGAGCATCAGAACCCAGCTCAGGATAGCCTGGAAGATGGAATAGGGCACTTTGCGGTACAGGCGCAAGAGCGGTGAATTCGCGATGCAGAGCGACACGGGGAGCGAGAGCGGCAGAAGAATCAGTGTCAGCGGAATGGCATCCAAGTAGCTCGCGCCGTAGGCGTAGTACACGATGAACGGGAACGTGATGACGGCGCACAGTGTGACAAGCGCATGGAAGGCGACGGCGTGCTTGATCAACTTTGCGGCGTTTCTGCGCATGACGATGTTTCCTTCGGATTTCATCCGTCCGAATGCCGCGGTGGAGAGGTCACCCGCCTGCGGCAGCACCACCGAGCGCGTGATGTTCGTCATTTGCGATGCGATGCGAATGGTTCCGATCATCGATGCGGGCAGAAAGAGCGATGCGGCGAAGAACAGTCCCTGCGGGAAGAAGTTGCCGATCGTTTTTTCGGCGGTAATCAGGAGACCTTGGACCAAATACTGATTGCTCTCACTCGACTTGATTCGCAGCACCTCGCGAATGCCGGGCAGGTTGTGTTTGCGGGCGATGATGCTGAGCATGAGGAGCGAAATCGGGAGGAAGCAGAGGCTCACGAGCAGCTGTACCGTGAGAACGGCCCACAGCTTGCCGCCGAGGAACAGTGTCACGATGGCGAGCGTGATGTACGAGAGGTTCGCGGACTGTTCGAGAATCACTTTCAAGCGAATCCTCCGGACGGACTGGAGCAGGATCAGTGTCATGCTGTTGCCGATCTCACTGATTTGGAACAAGCAGTAGATGCGGGCAAAATTTCCGATGGTCGGCGAGCCGTACAGATAATCGCTCAAGTTCGGCATGATGAGTGCAAGCAGTCCGAGCAAAAGCACGTTCACCGATGCGACCATGAGAAAATTCGCGAGCACCGCCGACATGGCGCGCCTGTCTTTGTTGCCGTACGCCTCGGAGAAAAAGACGTACAGCGACTGTCCTTGTCCGATGTTGAAGAAGGCCGTCGCGGTTCCCGCAAACGCCATGATGACGGCGTAGGTGCCGTATAAGTCACGGCCGAGGTAGCGGGCGAAGGCAACGGAACTGAGGAAGCCCGCGCCCATCAAAATGAATGATCCCACTTGAATCGTGAGGACGTCGCGCACGAACGGAATGCGCTTGAGGCCGAAGAGAGAGGTGAAGA
>CAZSWJ010000036.1:0-2427 GCA_964611095.1 uncultured Candidatus Peribacteria bacterium | reverse complement strand
GAAGCCTCAAGCGCAGTGTTGTTCAAAAGATAAACGATTTCCGTCCCGACGTGATCCATGCGCACACAATTTCGCGCCAAATCGGATACCGATGGATGCCGAATGTGAGAAAGCAGGGAATAAAACTGATCGTCACGTGCCATGACGTCTCGCACGTGGCGTACGGCAAAGTCACAAGCTTCGAAACGGGCTTATGGCTCACGGAAGCACTGCGCTATAGATGGCTCTGGAACCCGCTCCGTACGATGATGATCAAAAAATACCTGGAATCCGCCGATAAGATCTTTGCCGTGAGCGATGCGCTCAAAAACTATCTAAAGAAGCGCGGGATTGCGAACGTCGAGACGATGCATAACGGCATCGACCTCGATTTTTGGAAAACCGCGGTCACGAAAGCTGACGCGCGAACAAAACTGCAGCTGCCGCAGGACAAATTCCTCTTCCTGCTCGCCGGACGAATGGGTGTGGACAAAGGATCGACGCTCATCGCCGCAACGTTTCCCAAAAACGCCGAGCTTGTTCTGGCCGGCGACAGATTCTCGGATGAATTCGCACCGGTGAAGGACCGCATGCACATCTTCAAGAACCAAAACGCCGAGGAAATGAAGCTGCAGTACGCCGCCTGCGACGCGGTCCTCGTGCCTTCGCGCTGCTTGGACTGCTTCCCGACGGTGTGCCTGGAGGCCATGGCCATGGAACGCCCGGTTCTGGCCACATCCTGGGGCGGAGCCAAGGAATCGGTACAAGATGGTGTGACGGGCTGGATCCTCGACCCGCTCAATGAGCAGGCGTGGCGAGAAAAGATGGAATGGTGCATGCAAAACAAAGCCGCTCTCGACCAAGTCGGCCAAGCAGGAAGAAGGCGAATGGAATCACTGAGCCTCACGGCAATGCTGACCAAGCTTGAATCGACCTACAGCCACATCCCAAGGGATGGAGCGCGCCGCAGCGGGGGGTGAGGGTGGGTATCGGCGCGCAGTGCTTTCTTGGTTACTTCTTTGGCACGCCAAAGAAGTAACACTCGTTGAGAAATCTAAGATTTATAAAATTGCTCCAGCATTTCTTTGTTATCCCTGAGCCACCCGACCAAGTTTACGATGCCCTTCTTCACATTCATCTTCGGCTCCCACCCCAGCATCTTCTTCGCCTTCGCATTGTCGCTGACGAAAATCGGCTGATCACCGGGGCGCCAATCGGAGAAGGAATGCTTGAGCGGAATCTTCAGATCTTTTTCGATGATCTCCAGGAACTCGAGGAGCGAGAGACTGTTGTCGGCTCCGCCTCCCAAGTTCAGCACCTGTCCCGAGACGATGTCGATCTTTTCGATGGCACGCATGTAGAGGTCCGTGAGGTCATCGATGTAGAGGAGGTCACGAACCTGCTTGCCCGTGCCGTACACGGTGACCGGTCGCCCGAAGAGTGCGGCGATGAGGAACCATGCCACCCAGCCTTGGTCTTCCACGCCCAGTTGATGCGGTCCGTAGATGCACGACTGACGCAGAACGAGTGTTTTGAGGTCGTACATGCGGGCGTAGTCGCGAACGTACTGGTCCGCGGCTCCTTTGCTGCAACCGTACGGCGAGTGGAAATCGAGCGGTGTGGTTTCATCCACTCCCCCGCGTCCGTCTTTGAAGCGCACACGCTTCTCTTCTTCCGCGACGTGCAGGTGCTCGAGTCCGCCGTAGACTTTGTTCGTCGATGCGAAGATGACGGCGGGCTTCTTGGACGAAAGTCGTGCGGCCTCCAGAACGTTGAAGGTTCCGAGTGCGTTGATGTCGAAGTCCGTGCGCGGATCCGTGACGGATGTCGTCACGGCGACCTGTGCGGCGAGATGCAAGATGACGTCGTGGCTTGCGGCGAGCTCTTTGAGCGAGCTGATGTCACTGCGAACATCGCCACGGACCAACTTGTACTTGCCCGCGTAATTCTTTTCGAGGAACGCGACGTTGATGTCGGTACCGCGGCGCGACAAGTTGTCGAAGATCGTGACGGAGTGTCCTTTTTCGATGGAGCGGACCACCGAGTTGACGCCGATGAAACCCGCACCGCCGGTGATGAGAATCGATTTCATGCTGGGACAGTGTAGGGAAACGAAGTCGTGAGGGCGAGTAGCGGTTGGCGGGTTGCGGGTAGAACGGCTTCTAACCGCTACCCGCTACGCGCCCACAACTTCGTTATAGATGGCTAAAAACCTTCGTGCAATCAGAGCCCAGTCGTGGCCGCGAGCATATTCCTTCCCAGCGGCCCCTAAACGGCTCCGTAAGAGCTCATCGGTGCAGAGCTGCAGAAGCGCTTTGGCGACTGCCTCCTTATCGTTATCGGGAACGATGATCCCCGTTTCACCCTCGACGACGGCATCGGCCACACCGCCTGCGTCGGTCGCCACACTCGGCTTGCCGCACGCACCCGCTTCCAAGTACACGATGC
>CAZSWJ010000035.1:0-3467 GCA_964611095.1 uncultured Candidatus Peribacteria bacterium | reverse complement strand
GCGTCGGTCGCCACACTCGGCTTGCCGCACGCACCCGCTTCCAAGTACACGATGCCGAATCCTTCGAAGTTGTAGTGCACCACTTTGGGCGTGTGCACGTACACGTCGCATGCGTGGAAATATCGCACGAGCTCTTCGCCGTCTTTGGAGCCGAGGAAGAATACTTTATCGGCAACGCCGCACTCGCGAGCCTTCGCTTCCCACACGGATTTCATTTCGCCGTCTCCGACGAGCAGGTATACAAAGTCGCTGAATGATTTCTTGAGAATGCCGAGCGATTCGATTGTAAGATCTTGCCCCTTGCGCTCCTTGAGTCCGCCGACGGTGAGGAAAATCTTCTTACCGGGGTACTTCGCACGGATATCGGAAACATCTCTGGAAGCCTCAAAACGCGGATAATTCACGCCATTATGCAGAACATCGATCTCGTACTGCTTCCTGCAGTGCTTCAGAATGATGTCTTTCGTGAATTCACTCGGCACGATGATTTTCTTTGCCTGCGCATAGGCATATTCCATCGCGATGCGATCGGGGAAGCGTAAAAGTGGCACGACTCCGTACGTTCCTTGCGAACCCATCATGAAAGGCTTCTTATATTTTTTTGCAAGACGCGCGGCAAGCACGCAGTACGGGAAATCGAACAGTGAATGGACGACGTCGTACTCTGAGAGATCGATGGACTTGAGATACAGAAGTGACTTGGGGTTCTTGAGTTCGAAAATATACGGAGGAAGCGAGAACTCGGCCGGAATGTCGGCGAGATACTTGGCATGCACCTTCTTCTCGCTCTCCGGGAGAAACAATGTGAACTCGATACCAAGCCCCCGAAGTGCCCGGCAAAACTCCACGGTGATATTGCCGTAGCCGTTGGTGGCGTCAGCCGTCGAAGAAAGTAGCGCGATGCGCATACACGGACTATACAAGGGTTCTACCCGCCAGTCGCCCCTTCCCCTACACTATGGCCGCATGAAGCATGTCCTTATTACAGGATCGGCAGGACTCATCGGCTCGGAATCCGTGCGCTTTTACTGCGATAAGGGTGCTGAAGTCCACGGTATCGATAACGACATGCGCAGTTACTTCTTTGGCAAAGAAGCGTCGACGAACTGGAACGCCGAGGAGCTCAAGAAAAAGTACAAGAACTACACGCATCACTCGCTCGATATCCGAAACATTGATGACCTCACGCCGATTTTTAAAAAGCAGAAGTTCGACCTCGTCATTCATACCGCAGCTCAACCCTCACACGACTGGGCGGCCAAAGAACCGCTGACGGACTTTGGCGTGAATGCCGTGGGAACGCTGAACTTGCTTGAACTCACGCGACTCCACTGCCCCGAGGCCGTCTTCATCTTTACGTCGACCAATAAAGTGTACGGCGACCTCCCGAACTTCCTGCCGCTGCAGGAGTTGGAAACCCGCTGGGAGCTGCCCAAAGACCACAAATGGTACGACGGCATCGATGAAACCATGAGCGTGGACCAGTGCCTGCACTCGGTCTTCGGCGCCTCCAAAGTGGCTGCCGATGTCATGGTGCAGGAGTACGGCCGCTACTTCGGACTCAAGACAGGAGTATTCCGCGGCGGATGCCTCACGGGCCCGGCGCACTCGGGCGCCAAGCTCCATGGATTTTTGTCCTACCTCATCAAGTGCATCGCCAAAGGTGATACGTACTCGCTCATCGGATATAAAGGAAAGCAGGTGCGCGACAACATCCACAGCAAAGACGTGCTCACCGCGTTCGATGCCTTCGCAAAAAATCCGAAGGCGGGCGAAGTGTACAACTTGGGTGGCGGCAGGTTCGCGAACGTCTCGATTTTGGAAGCGATCGCGAAGACTGAAAAGATTCTCGGCAAGAAAGCGAAGACCATCTACGAGGAAACTCCGCGCATCGGCGATCATCAGTGGTACGTGAGTTCCATGGCGAAGTTCAGGAAGGACTATCCGAGCTGGAAACAGGAGTACGACATCGAGAAAACCATCGAAGAAATCGCAAAAGTGGCGAAACATTGATCTTGAGGTGGCGAAAGCCATGAAATCTGTGCCGGAATACGGCTTTTCTATATGCTGGCCCCGCGCATGGACCTACTCACCGCAGAACTTCGGCGCAGGGAAGAAGTCCGCGACCATTACTGGTCGAGGGACGGCATCATCGTACTCCGCCTCCACTGGCGTGCATGTAGCTTCCGCCACTTGGTCCACTTGCTCCCGGGTGAAACGATTTTGGAAATCGGTGCGGGTAAGGGTGCGTACACCAATGCGCTGCAGGCGATGACGAAAGGAGAGAACCCCATCACGAGCATCGTTCTCGGGAAGACGGAGAACATCGAAGAGGCACTCCAGGGAAAAACATTCGACTACGTCGTTGCGCATCAGCTGCTCGATGCCGAGCATTGTCCCGCGTTCATGAAGATCGTGCACCGTGCGCTCAAGCCCGGTGGAAAATTCGTCCTCTTCGAATCGAACCCGTGGAACCCCGTACGCCAACTTCGCTGTGCGCTCAGCAAACTTCTTCCGTGGATCCGCCGCGGTGATGAGAGCGCACTCTTAAACCCCGTGGAGTTCTATCAACTTCTCAGTGAACTCGGGTTCATCCGCATCGGAACGACGTGTTACGACTTCCTCTATAGGCCCATTCCGCGCTTCCTGTTGCCGCTTCTTAGGAATGCGAGCCTGATCCTAGAGAACACTCCTGGTATCCGTAGACTCGCAGGTTCACTGCTCGTCACCGCACAGGTTCCGCCGAAAGACATGCCGCGTCCCGCGGTGCCACTGACGAATCATCCTGAATTCAAGAACGCAGTGAGTGTGGTCATCCCCTGCTACAACGAGGAGATGAACGTGCGTCCGCTCGTCGAGAGACTCAAGGCCCACTACGACGACTACATTTGTCAGTTCGTGCTCGTCAACGACAACAGTAAAGACTCGACGCGAGACGTCATTCGCGAGCTCGCCACGGCAGAACCGCGCATCACGCTCGTGGACCGCACGCCTCCGGGCGGCGTGGGTTACGCCATCCGTGACGGCATCGCTGCCGCAAAGGGAACGTACGTCCTCACGGCCGACTGTGACTTCACTCATATTCTTCCGGAGCTCCGTGATCTGTTCGATGCAGTATCGGCAGGTGCCGACGTTGCGTACGGTTCGCGCTTCAGCAGAGAGAGCGTGCTCATCAACTATCCCCTCAGCAAGATTCTGTGTAATCGCTCGTTCCACATTCTTCTGAGCCTCCTTTTCCGTCGTCGTATCAGAGATGTGACGAATAATTTGAAGCTCATGCGCCGCTCGGTGGTGGATAGACTGGTCCTGACACAGCAACATTTCTCGGTGAACGCCGAAACGGGCCTGGAGCCCGTTCTCATGGGTTTTAAGTGCGTTCAGGTACCCATCTCGTGGATCAACCGTACGCCCGAAATGGGCACGAGCAGCTTTAAGCTCCTCAAAGTCGGCATGGGCTACGTGAAAGT
>CAZSWJ010000034.1:0-3823 GCA_964611095.1 uncultured Candidatus Peribacteria bacterium | reverse complement strand
ATCCTCAAGCTCAAGCCCGGGCGAGATCCGCATCTCAAGAACCGTCACCATGCCATTTTCCAAACGGCGGTGTCCAAGTTCCCCGAATGCAAGGACGGTTCCATCGTGGAAGTCCGCGGCAGCGACGATGGTTTCCTCTGCTACGCCACGCTCAACCGCAAGGCGTACATCTGCGGACGCGCCATCGCGTTCGAGCAGTCTGACCCCATGGCGCAACTGGAGAAGACGATGATTCGTGCCATCGATCTTCGGAAAACTTTTTTCGCAAACGAGGATACGAACGCCGTTCGTCTGATCAATGCCGAGGGTGACGGTATCCCGGGGCTCGTCGTCGACAAATACGATCAAACCCTCGTCGTGCAGTTCACGACGCTCGGCATGGACATGCTCCGTCCGTGGGTCAAAGACACGCTCAACAAGCTCTGCAAGCCGCAGGCGATCTTCGAAAAATCCACGGGTTCGGGTCGCAAGAAAGAAGGCTTGGAGCCCAAGGAAGAGTGGCTCTCCGGCAAAGGCCCGGACACCATCACCGTGAAGGAGCGCGGACTCAAGTACCTCATCACGCTTGCGGGCAGCCAGAAGACGGGACTCTTTTTGGATCAGCGCGAAATGCGTTCGCTCGTGAAGCAGCACGCCAAAGGCCGCACGGTCTTGGACTGTTGCAGCTACGTCGGAGGCTTCACGCTCAACGCGCTCATGGGCGGAGCCAAGGCCGCCGATGCCGTGGATTACGACAAGGCCGCCATCGAAAAAGCAAAGAAGCACATGGAGATCAACGGCGTGGACATGAAGAAATTCGCCGGCGTCAGCGAGGACGTGTTCGCGTTCCTCCGCCGCACGCCGCTCCCGCGTCCGTACGACTTCATCGTCCTCGATCCGCCGGCCTTCGCCAAGCGCAGCACGGACATCGACAGAGCGCGTCACGCGTACACGGACTTGAACCGCATGGCGATGCAAGCACTGCCGCCGGGGGGCCTGCTTCTTACGTGCTCCTGCAGCTACCAGATCGATCAGCAGCTGTTTCAGACGATCATCTTCCACGCGGCGCAGCAGGCCAAGCGCTCCATCCGCATCCTCCAGCGCCATCACCACGCCTACGACCACCCGGTGAACATCTATCATCCGGAAGTCGATTACTTGAAGAGTCTTTTGCTGTGGGTCGAGTAAGAGATCTTGCGCCTGAGTAAGGAGAATCTGTACGAAGACGTATGAATTCCAAAACAAGAAGCGCTAGGGCCGCTCTATCTCCCTCAGAATGTCCGTGGGGCTGATGTTCTGTTCCAACTCTTCCAGCTCCGGATCCGCGCCTTCTTTTAGTCCGAGGTGATCGGCGATGGAGTCGGTGAGTTTGAGAACCTTCGTGATTTCGTGTTCGGCGATGAGGTTGATGTGCAGGTCCAATTCGGCGCGCTTATCGCTCGCGGCCATCATTCGGTTCTGGCTGATGAGCACGAACGTTGAGAGGAAAATTGCTTCCAGGGAAACGATCATCGTGAGCAGTCCGAACGGATACGGGTCGAACGGCGTGAAGCCGAGCATGTTCATGTTCCAAAGAATCCAGATGCCGAACCACGCCACGTGGACATAGATGAAGATCAGATTGCCCGAGAATGCCGTGATGAAATCCGCTACGGCATCTTGCACGCTGCGCTTGCCGTCCCGTTCTTTCTTGAGCTCCCGGAGCGCTTTGATGTTGCGCTCAATGGCTTGTGCCAGATGCGGAGCCTTGGGGTGAAGTTTGGACATGTCCGCAGTGTACGGAAAAGACGCCGCACATGCAGCGTCCTTCCTGGATGTCGATGTTTTACTCCGTGAACGGCGTCACGACGTTGAGCGTGCAGGTGTTCGAGCAGTCATCGTTGTCGATGGTGTTGCCGTCGTCGCACTGCTCGGTTCCATTGATGGTGCCGTTGCCGCAGAGTCTCGTACACGGCGTCGCGGGCATCTGACAGGCGTATCCCGATTCGGTTTGGCACGAAGACGAACAACCGTCGGAGGAGTTGAAGTTGCCGTCGTCACACGTTTCGCCGCTCGTCACCTGGCCGTCTCCGCAAATGGAGAGCGTGGGGTGGATGCTCATGCGAGCGCCGCCCGTCTCGTTCACGATGACCGCGTACATGGCGTTCTGTTCCAATGTGATGCCGCCCGGCGAGCCGTCGGTGGGTTTGAACGTCATGCCTTTCGCCGTTTCGAATGCCGTGATGGCGTTGCCGTGCGATGCTTCCAATTGGCGTGCGCGAGCCGATGCTCCGAAGCCCGCGGCCTGGTAACGCGTCAAGAACGACGGTGCCGTTTTGTTCGTGGTTTCGTACGAACCGTTGCCGTCGGAATATTTGTAGAGGTAGTAGTCCACGCCCGCGGAGTTGTCCGTGATCTTGCGCATGGCGTTGTCGAAAGCGGTCGTCGTGATGTTGCCGCCGAACGGAGGATAGGCGGTGGTCTTCACGAGATACAGCTTGTCGGTTTGGAGCGTGTCGTTGTCCGTCGTTTCGAACGATACTTTGTAAATGTCGATGCCGTTCTTCTTTCCCAGAAGCACCGATCCCTGCACGTCGGCGGACTGCCCGTCGAGGAAGGGGATGGGGATACCGTCGAGCTCCACTTCGTGGGTCCTCGGCATCAGCGTCCATGCGTAGAAAGCGGCTGCCGCGATGAAAACCGCAACGACTGCGATCAGCTTGGTGTGACTCCTGGAAACGGGAGCCGGAGCCGGGGTCATGGAGAGAGTATCCATAGGTGTTTGTGTGAAGGGAATGTTCGTACCCATTGTATCATTTTTTGCGTATTTCTTCAATAAAGAGCCTCAGTGGCCCTTTTACGTAGCTTTCAGCAATGTCAGTCGTGTGGTTGAGTCTGATGGTAGCCCCACGGGGAATCGAACCCCGCTTTCCTGGATGAGAACCAAGTGTCCTAACCGATAGACGATGGGGCCAACGAGACGAAAGAACGGGCCTGATGAAAGAAATTCCGCACATCAACTTTTGCGCGTCTGTCAAAAAGCTTGTCAATTCTCAATTATCGATTCCCAATTGTCAATTCCCGTCTTTGGCCCGACAATGTCGCCACTTTCGTTTCCCCACACCCTTCTCATGTCCTCCATCCGCCTGCCCGACGCAATGCCCGAAATCAGCAAGCCCACGCTGCTTGTCGTGTGCGATACGCACCACTCCCGCCTCATCAATCTGGGCGGTCACAGCGTCACGGAGAAGGAAGTCGTGGCATCCAAGGAGCACGAGTACACGGAGAGGCAGAGCAGCAAGCCCTCCGGCAAAGGCGGGGGAGCCATGGTCGGCATCGGAGAGACGGACCAAGTGGAGAGCAATCGCCTGAAGACCTTCGCCAACACGCTCGTGAAGCACCTGGAGACATCCGTGCGTGAGCAGAAGATCGAGGAGCTGCACATCTCGGCTCCGGGAAAGTTCCTCTCCGTTCTCAAAGATCACCTCACGCCGGCACTCACGAAGGTCCTCAAGCAGACGCTCGATGGCATCTACGTCAAAGAGCACGCGCTTGAGCTCATCGCTCGCTTCCGCCCCGATCTCAAGAAGGCCGTGGCCGATCTCCGCGCACAGGAGAACTACAGTCCCAAGAATCACCTCCCGAAATAGGGAAGGTTCTCGGAATGGAGTACAATCGCCGCATGTTTGACCGAACCGACATCAAGCGCGCACTGGCGGCCCATCGCAACGATGAACCGCACGGCAGTCATCTGGGCGCATACATTCACGATATCGTCTACGGCGCCAACGACGGCATCGTGACGACGTTCGCCGTGGTCTCGGGCGTTGCGGGAGCCGATCTCGCGCCGTACGTCGTGATCATT
>CAZSWJ010000033.1:0-6007 GCA_964611095.1 uncultured Candidatus Peribacteria bacterium | reverse complement strand
GCATGCCGCGTCCGATGGACCAGTACACCTCGGCGTCACCCGCGTGTGCGGCGGGTGCGAGCAAGTACCACGCGATCCACAACGCCGACGCTGCGCTGAATATGGCAAGCGCAGCACAGCTCCACAGGATCGGTTTGTGCCACCCGTGTCCGTGTTCGTGATGCATTACCGAACAATGTAAGGCAGGGGACGGCGTTACGGTAGTTCAACCGTGTCTCGTCTGCGTCTTGGCTCC
Organism: uncultured Candidatus Peribacteria bacterium; assembly: GCA_964611095.1. GTDB lineage: Bacteria > Patescibacteriota > Gracilibacteria > Peribacterales > Peribacteraceae > CAZKJL01. The sequence continues at coordinate 5,772 of CAZSWJ010000033.1, read as the reverse complement.
ATGACGGTCTATGGGTATCGTATAACGTCTTTAAACATGGCTTTTTGCCATATTAGGGCCCACAGCCATGATATTGACATATATCTATTAATATTTTAAAATACATCACCATTCTTCTTCGCTACATCATGTCCATGTCTCCCGAGAACAATTGCGAACCGGCCGTGCCAGATTCCGTTCCCGGTCCCATGACCACGGAGGCTGCCATCAGCGTGCACCGTTTCGAGAAGCCTTTGCTGCCGAACGATGTGTACAGCCCCATTACTCTGACACCCGGCACGCTCGATCTCGGTGATTTCCGCAATCAAGTCGATGAGCACGCAACGAAGCGTGCCGGTGAAGCAAGGAAGCGTTATGCGATTCCTAAACTCGATCAATCTTCCGAGCTGGAGCGTGCCCAGGCCACGGCCGAACGCATTCTCGGCCTGCTCAGCATGAGTCGTTATCGTCGCGGTCCCGTCCAGTTCATTCAGGATGCGAAGCCGGAATTTTTGGCGAAACTCACCGAAGCCATTCTTGCCGACCGACCCGTGGAAATGGTCCTGAGTTTCTTCGGTTACAAGGTCCAGAATCCGCTGAAGACATTTGCCGAAACCGGCAGCGAAGTGGATATTTCCGAAATGGCGTCACTACTTCGTTTCTACGAAATTTCACAAGCCATTCGAGAAATGTATCCCCCGGGCGCGGTCATTCACATCGCCTGCGACGGAAAAAAGTATGCGTATGCCTTCGGCTACGGCGAAGATCAGGCTGCAGGTTATCATCAAAATCTGCATGCCCTGTGCTCAGCGCTCGGCATTCAGGATTCCGTGCGATTGCTCGATGAAACGTCATTTTACCCGCCGGATCATCGTGAACGAACAACGAAGCACTTGGACCGCGTGAAAGAAGGGTTCTTGCAGGGCGATGCCGCCATCACGTCATTCGTCACCAAGCTTCGTGCCAGCATTTGTCTTTCCATCCCCGTGGATACGTCCGACATCGGGGTCGAAGAAGTCCGCTTGGCCTTTTCCGTCCTTACCGATGCGGAACTTGGGGCAGCGTCTCCGCGTGCCTTTGAGATCCGACGTCACTTCGTTCAGGAGTCGCTCAACTGCACGTTGCGATACATTGCCGTGTATGACGCCATCAAAGAAGCGGGCGCCATCAACCACATCGCACCGGCCGCACTTCGTGCAACGGTACACCCCAAGTCCGGCCAAATCGGTTTGTACGCCGTCAACAACGCCACGAACGACGTGTTTCCTCATCACGGACAGGGCATCATGCAACCTACGCAAGGCAGAATGGCCATCGATGGAGTGCGCGTTCGCTTCCGTGCCGACCTCGAGCGCGTGCCGGAAATGTCCGGCATTTGTCTGCCTGAAGATCAGTTCTCTTTCGGAAGCAATCATCACCCCTTCGTTCTCGTTCCCCGTTCTTAATGTCTCCAGCACGCCATCATTCACCGGTTCGCTTTACGGATGAGACCACGCTTCTGCACATCCGCGATGCGCTCGTGCTGAAGCCCCAAGGTTCGGAGAAAAGCCACCTCGTCTCCGAGATGTTCGACCGTTCGAGGCTCCGCATCGGAGGGCTGATGAACCACTTGCCGCAAATGCCCATTGTGTCGCTGGATTCCAAGCGCCTGCTTGCACTCCAGAATGAACTGGAGGCATCACTCGTCGATACCATCCGTATTCTTGCGCAGACGTTCGATTTGTCGTCGAAGGAATGGAAGAACGCACCGGCGATCTGGGAAATGCTGTCCTTCGACCAGGAAGTTCTCCACAGTGCCGCGACGCCGTTGCCCCAGGCGTTGCAGTCCGCACTCACTATCATGCGCCCTTCACTCGGCGATGTCGTCGATATCGATGAGCTCGGGGAAGACCTCGATGAAGTCATTCACCAGACCGCAGCGCGACGCAACGTCATCGAAAAAACTCTCATAGCCGCCATCGGAGCAGATATCAGCGATACGCCTCTTTTGCATACCGACGGCATTCGTGAAACCGTGATCCAGGGTTTGAGGCAGGGCATTCAATCCGAACTCGCCGCCGCCGACTTCATTTTGGCCGAGGCTGCGAGCGAGGCCATTTGCAAAGCATGTCACCCGGAGGAGGCAGATGACGAAAAGACATCGTTCGCTCTTTCGCATGAACAAGTCACCCGTGTGACGGGCGAAGAGGCAATGAGGTCCGCCGTTGGAGACGTCTACTTGGTCCGCAGTCAAAACGTGAAAGCCCTCGGTGATCACTTCATCGTTATCACGGGAGGCTTGGTCCAGAAGCCGCACGGTCTTCGTCCTCAAGATATTCCTTTTCCGATTCCCAGCGGCATGCAGACCCCGCTCGAGGAGTATTCCCTCGAAGAAGTCTTGGTACTGCTCAAGCTTGATGATGCCGCACGTCTTCGTTTCTACGAAGAATTCAACGTGGCTCCCGAATTTCGCCGTCCATAATTTCCCCCCTTCTTTATGTCGATGAAATATATGGAACCCAGTACCAGGCCCGAGGAACTTCTCGATCTCATGAAGACCGAGAACCAGCCGCCTCGTTCGCGTCTGTTCCGCCCCGGCTTCGAGCACATGATGCGCCTGCTCCCCAAGATCGATGCCAAGCACCCGAACCCGGCTGAAGAGGTGGAGCTCACGCGTCGCGTCATGGCGTCCATCGCCCATGAAGTCACCGCTCGCATCGACCAGCTCGATTTGCCCGAGATCCCCGACGGGGAATTCGGCCGCGTCATCCTTGCCATCGAAGAGCCGCAGGAACTGGAAGGCGGTGAGTTGCTGCCCGGCACCGAAGTGGTGCTCGCTCTGTGGGGCAAAGGTTTCCAGAGTCCCGTGCACGGTCACGCTCCCGGTTACATCCACGAAGCGCTCATCAGCGGCGCCTTCGACGTTCACTTGTACAAGCAAACGGGCAACCCCGCCGATCGCCTCGTCGTTCCCGACAAAACCATCATCCAGGACGTTCCGGAAACTTTTTACTCGCAGTTCGTGCAGGACACCGGTCAGATCGTTCGCTCCGCTCTCATCCACAACTTCACGGCACGCATGCCGAGCAGGAGCCTTCACTACTTGCCCGAGCACGTCCGTGACGGAGCAGACAACCGTTTCAGGGTCGTCGAACAGTAAACATGCGCATCTCACTCGGCATCGCCATCATCGTGGCGGTGCCGATTTTTTTTATTCTTTCCACGTCACGCGCTCCAGAGAATCCAAGACGATCATCCAGATCTGTCCGTCGCGGAACGTCATGGTTTTTCCGTCGTTGTCCGTGAACGTGAAGAATTCTTTTTCCCCGGTCTTACGCCACGTGCCGTGCTGCACGCCGCCGTTCCGGAAGAGCAGCGCGTTCCCTTTTCCTTCCAAGTCCACGCTGAGTCGCCCCAGCGGGCCCACGACTTCCACCACCGTCTCCAGAATCAGAATGTTTCTGGGCGAGGGCGGACGCGCAACGCCTTGGTTCATTTTGTCGTAACCGCCGGTCCATGCGTCGTACGAGTACGTCACGTTCTGGACGGGGTTATGATGATTGATGGCGATGCTCGTCGCTGCTTCATCGGCGTGGAAGCGATTGCTGTAATTGAAGGGGAGTGTCACGGCTTTCGGATTCTTCAGTCTCGAAAAAAGTTCCAGCATGTTCGCCTTCGTGATGAAGCGGTGGTGCGGAGCGGGAGCCACTTTGTCGTAGTCGAAATATTTGTCGAGCGCGAGCGCGTTGAACGAGGTGACCGTGGAACTCGCTCCCAATTTCTCCAGCGCCTCGGGACTTCCTCCCGCATGGAAGATCGCGGGCAGCAGGGGAGCCGTGCCTGTGATGAAATACGGTCGCACCGAGCGAACCGGGCCTACGGACGACGGCAAGTCGGCAACATTGAAGACGGCGATGAAGCGCGTCAGGAAGCCCTCAACGAGTTGCTCCTCCACGAACACGGCCTTCTCCACGCCCCGCTGGTACTCGCGTGCCACTTCGTGGTTGTCGATCATGACGCCGACGTACGTCGCTTCGCCGCAGCCGGCGAGCAGCAGGCAGAGCGCCAGTGGCAAGAAGGCCTTTTTCATTTGCATAGGGATCGCATTGTACCTACTCTTGGCGCCATGCGAACCTTCCTCATTGCCATTTTTGTCCTGATTCTTCCCACGCAAGGCCTCGCCCTCGGCGCAGCTTGCTATTCCCCCAGCGACTGTACGGGCATGGAGCACTGCACCTCGCTCGATGACCACATTGTCCCGGGCCGCTGCACCACCGACGCACGCATCATCAACGACAAGCCCAAGGTCACGATCAAACCCGTCTTAAAAGCATCATCATCTTCCAGCGCTAAGTCATCCTCATCCTCCAGCATGTCCTCGTCGATGAGTTCCAGCGCGCCCGTCGACCCAACGCTCGATAAAAGTTGGATGGATTCCATCATCAGCAGCTTCATGTCCACGATGAAAAGCCTCGCCTCGATGATGAGCAGCCTCGGCAACAGCGTGAAGTGCATGTTCGGCGGCTGCAAGTAGTCAGCTGCGTTTTCCTTGTGCTTTCCACTCCAGGAGCGTTCCGAGCTTGCGTTCCATCGCGTCGCCCGGACGCAGGTTTTTCGTTTGTGCAGCCGTGAGGATGTCGTAGTGCTTCACATCATCAAGATATTCCGGGACGTACCACACGTCGTCGTCGGCGGTCATCCAACCGCGCTTGTCGAACCGCGATAGGTCCACGGGACGCGAGTACGAGCGCAGCACTTTCTTGCCTGTCTTCGTCGTGTACTCATGGAAGTACGACATCGCGAGTTCACGGATGTTTTTATAAATCGGATCGCGGTAGCGCAGCGTTCCATGATTCGTTTTGCTGATGGCACCCCAGCAGCCGTGTTCCTGAAAAAGCGCCACGACGTGGTCGAAGTCGTCATCGGTCACCTTGAGGTCCATCACGAGAGGCGTACAGCCCGCGAGCCGCAGAGCGAGTGCTGCGAGCATGGCGCCTTCCATGCAGTGCGCCGTGCGCGTCTCGAGAACTTTGCGAGGGGACATGCACGTATCACCACCGTCCTCGAAGTTGATGGGAAGCGTATCCAAGAAATCTTGAATTTTTTTCGGCGTACGGAGCGAGCGAAGAATCTTGAGTTCGGAAGAGCTGAGTCCGTCCATGACGGAAGTATAAGCTACTTCGTGACTATCTTGGCGTGTTCTTCCGCTCGTTTGATGATGTCGGGCAAGCTCTTCATGCTGATGACGATGTGCGATAGTCGCTCATCGTTTTTTGCGTTCACCGCCGCAATGTCGTCCGTGAGATTGTGGTTGTAACCGACGAGCAAGTGCATGAGCCTGCGCTTGCTTTCAAGCATCAGTTTGAGGAATTGCTTGTCACGCTCCTGCATCACCCATTTCTCGATTTCTTTCGGGTTGCCACTCATTTCCGCCTGCTCGGCACGCGCATCGAGCGCCATGTCTTCGGTGGGGAGCACCGTGACGTCGTGCAGTTCCGAGAGTATGTAACCGGCACCAAAGCGAGCCAGCGGAGATACTTTCACGGTTCTCCTGCCGCCATAGTTGGGGTACACCAACTGGTTCGTGGTCTTCCCCATGTTTTCCGGTTTCCACAGTTCGCGGTCCACCACATCGCGCGTGGGCCGAATGTCCGAGCCTCCGAACGGAATGAACGTCGTGAGTTGATTGGTGATGAGCTGCCGATGAATCTGACGGTATTCCCGTATCTTGGTTCGCACAGCTCCATCGGCAAATCCTTCGATGAAGAGGCTATCGAGTCCACTGTTTGGCAGATCGCGAATCTTTTTCATGGC
>CAZSWJ010000032.1:0-6550 GCA_964611095.1 uncultured Candidatus Peribacteria bacterium | reverse complement strand
GGGTGACGAGCTTTTTGGTGTTGCTCGTTTTTTTGCGTACACAAAGAGCGACCCCCGACCGAAGTCGGGGGCCTTTGTGCTCTTCTACGCTGCGTCTTGGGGCGTCAGGCCGCGACGATCTCGGCGAGTTCGACGACGAAGTTGTCGTCGTCATCGCTGAAGATGTTCGCGCGATTCCCCACGGTCGCCTCGAGATCGCACCCGAAGGTGCGGATCTCGTCGTGGGTCAACAGGGTGACCGTGACCGACTTCGGCATCTGGTGCTCGAGGAAGTGGAACTTCACGCGCTCGAACGAGCCGGCCGGGAGGACCTGCTCGACAAGCGTGTTGCGCTCATCATCTTCGACGAGCACGTAGGTCTCAACGGGGACCTCGTGTTCGACGTGCACGGAGTGGAAGACGTCAACGGGCGAGCCTTCATCGAAGCTACCAGCGAGATGCTTGCTGACGCAGTCATGGAGCTGGACCTTCATTGGACGATTCCTTACTCGACGTTGTGGGGCATAGCCCCGGGGTTCGGATCCGCACGATTCACCGAAATGAACCCTGTGGATCCGAAACCGACGCAGTGTGTAAAAGAGCCAAGTATTATTATATAATATTAATGTAATTTTATCAATTATCGCGTCAGATACGCTCTAACGGCCCTTCGGAGACGAATAATTTGACGACAGGCGGCAAAAAACTTATGACTTATCCATGATCGATGCGAACGACCTCGGCTTCGAATACGGCGCGAGCGGCGAGACGTTTCCGCGCGTGTCGATGGAAAGTCCCGTCATCCCGGGCGTGTCGAACAGAACACTGACAGCCGAGCAGTGGCAAACGATCCAACTCAAGCATGGATGGCACTTGGCTCTGCAGGAAGACGAGCAAGATCATGTGAATGATGAGATGTGGGAGAGAGCGATGATGGAGAAGGACGAGCATGCACGTGCTGCGGAAACGGCGGAGATGGAACGCAGAGCGACTCGCTCGGCACTGGGAAACACACTGAAGAAGACGGAGCCTGCATGGCCGGACGAAATGCACATCGCGCAAAAGGAGCACCGAGCGAAGCGTCGCCAAAAAAACTTGCACCACAAAGCGCGCGGCAGGGAGTAGCGGTAAAAGAGATTCACCGTGCGCGGGAAATTGACTCGCGGCGCAAAGCTGGTATCAATGTCCCATGGCACGAATGGACCGCAGAGGCTTCGAGGATCACGGCGACGGCGTTTGGAAAAATCGCGTGCAGCCGTTTTTTGGCAAACCCCCCGCGGAACCGAACACGCTCGTGCAACTGGAGGATGAGAGCCTGGTTCCGCCCGTCGCATTGCGTGCCGCATTCGCCAAGGAAATCAGAGCCGTGATCCTGAGAGAGCTCTTGGGAGGCCAAGAAACATTTGCCGCCGTAAGCGACGAATTCGGTGAACTGGAATTCCACGTGCCGCAGGACAGGCAGCTGTTGGACTTTGTCAGCGTGCGACAAGCCGATGACCCGTGCGAAGTGGAGGTGACGGTGCAATATCCGCATCGTCGCGAAGAAGCGGCGCTCCGTACGAAATACTGGACGCAGTCCTTCCACTACGCGTTTCCCGTTCCGTATCAACTGATCAAGCAGGGCTGACTTTGGTGCTAACCAAAGGGCTCTTCGCCATGCGACGGTCGGCAAGATTGACGGTGCATGTCCGAAGCCTAGAGTGCATGCATGGAACATCGTTTACTGCACCGTTTCCCGAAGCATGAAAAACCGACGGACGATTGTGGCGGGAGAATCAGCACGATGGTGGCCGTGCCAAACGCCAAAAACATGCCGGTCCAAATGATCGAAGAGACGGAAGCCGACATCGCCGCCAAACTGCGACAAAGAATGAATAACGATACACAGCCGTCGCAGAATTAGCGGGAGAGGACCAGCGCTTGCACCACCTCGGCACGAATGGTTTCGTCGGGAATGCGTTCGGTGAGCCCCGAGAGGAAGCCGTCCACGAACATCGTGCGTGCGGTGGGTTCGTCGATGCCGCGCGATTGGAGGTAGAAGAGCGATTCGGCCGTAATGCGCGACACGGTGGCACTGTGGCTGGCTTTGACGTCATTGGTGCGGATCTCGAGCGCCGGCACGGCGTCGATCTTGGCCGTGGAATCGAGCATCAGGACGTCCTCGGTGAGGTACGTATCGGTCCCGCGGCCGCCCTCCCCTATCTCGATCATGCCATTGCAGGCCGCGTACGCTTTGTCGTCGGCAACGCCCTTCATCGTGATCTCCCCTCCTCCGTTCGTGCCGTTGAAAATATTACGGACCGAGACGTTCTGCTTTTCCGATCCCTGAACGAGGAAGACCCAATCGACATCGCTCTTCGCTTTGTTGCCACGCACCGTGGACACGAGTGTGTGCGGCGATGATGCCGCGTGAAGCGTGAAGCAGTGCCAAAAAATACTCGCACCATCCGCGATGTCCGACGTGAACGTCTTGGCCGATCCGCTGCTCAGGGACACCACGTGGAGTTCCGAGCCTTTCTCCAAAGTGACTGAGACTCGGTGCTTCTCCGACGTGCTCGTATCGAACACCGTGGCACGTACGCCCGTTTCCACGACGATCTCGACGGATGACTCGGCACCCGAAAGCTGGAGGGTGACGGGCTTCTTCGCCATGGCGGCCGTGATGCGGATGCACTGGGATGACGTGTCGTTTTTCACGGGGCCAGTATGGAAGAAAACACGGAAAAATGGTATACTGATGCGATATGTCGGGAACGGAAAACAGCAAAGGCGGACCCGCAGGATCGCTCCGAAGACTCGGCGGCGATGGGCAAACGCACGATCTGGGAAGCCCGGACCAAAACCGCGCGGCCCAAGACATCTTGAACGACCAACCGATGCGCGCGGCGCTCGCTGCACTCCATCAAGGTAACCCCGATGATCGGACCGTCATCCGCCGCATGATTTCCGCGGGGATTTTTACGCAAGTGCAGTACGCACTCATCGGTTCCGCTGTGGAAGCCGCTTCCCAAGCGGACCTGGATGGAGCCGTAGCTCGTGCAAAAGGCAACGACCTTCTGTGGGACATCATCAATCGTTCCGGCGGATACCGAAAAAGGCTGCTCTCGCTCCTCGTGGATGTGAGCAAAGGGATGGATTACTACACGTAAGGCCTAGGAGACGTGGGATAAAACTTTGCGCACGGATGCCCGTACGACAAGGGGATGCTTGAGCTTTTCCCATAATGCATACGCAGCAGCCTCACGATTGTCGTCTTCGTTGGGACCGGGCTTACGGTCCTCAGCGGGCCGCAAGAAGCCAAAGAGCTCACGAACCGAATCGCTGCGGAAATCATCAACCAATGCTTCAAAATTATAGTCGGGCTCATCTCCATGAAGTCTGGCATCGGCGGCGTGAGCCAATGAGATTTCCTCAGCTGTGATGGGATCGTTGAAATGTGGTCGAGGCATGGAAATCTAGGAATTGAAAAGATCACGAATTTCCCGGCGGAACCTCTCACGGAGTGCACCGAGCGCATGTGCAACGAACGAGTTCGGCGATTCGAACTTCATGCCGCACGCCTCGCGCCAGTAATGCTCCGCCTCGATACGGAATGCCGACCTCTCACCTTTCTTGAGTGGACCGGAAACACGGGCCTGCGCCTGCTCAAGATCACTCACGAATTCCGCGATATTTTCAGGGAGAGCGTCGGAGGAAAACCCGAACTCCTCTGCACTCATTTTTCGATTGCGAGGTACCATAGTTATATATTTTACCCCTATTTTTATGTAATGCAATATCGCTGGATCTGGCTCAAGAAAGCGGATCTCCATGCTTCCCAGGCCGGGAAACAGAGGTACGACCTATTTGGATCAATACCATAATATGGTATAATATAACAATGACAGAAATACTCAAGGCACCGGAAACGAAGGCTGATTTCTTGGCCGCGCTGCAAAAAGCCGATGTCGCGGAGCAGCAAGATTTGTGGAGCAAAGCTTTTTTGTCGCTGAAGCCGGAGGAGATCGCCGCATTGATGTCGGATCTGAAAGATGAACAGGCGCTCAATGTCGCCACCGACGGAGCATGTTTCGTCGGATACGGCAAAGCCGCAGCATTCCTCACGAACGACCGGAAAACGGACATCGTGACCGCGGTCACCAAGCTCGGAACAAAGTATGCCACCCTCGCGACGAATCTCGCCGACGTCATGACGAACCGCTTCATGCGTGTGGACATCGAAGCGGCCACCAAATTGCACGAAAGTCAGACGCGGGAAGTGATCACGGATCTTTTGGCGCTACCTCTCGACGAGGACGACGAACGAAAGGAACCGCTCCGTCGTGACGCGGTGCACATGCAGAGGTCCGCGTCCGCACTCGCGCGCTACGTCGGAAGTTTGAGCATCGAAAAGTTACGCGATCTCGATAACGCGCTGTCGCGTGAAGGCTTCGGCATTAAAAATCTGGAGAGGCTTGCCGATACGAGGGAAAACAAGGCTGCCATCGCGTTGTTTGTGGAAGCCACAGACGACGAAAAAGATGCACGCAAAGAAGAGCTCTTGAACCTGCTCGCCGCGTAACGCCTAACCGACGGAACCTTCCATCTCCAGCTCAATGAGCCGGTTCATTTCCACCGCGTACTCGAGGGGCAGAAGGCGCACGATGGGTTCGATGAAGCCGTTCACGATCATCGCCCTGGCCTCCTCTTCCGCGATGCCGCGGCTCATGAGGTAGAACAAGTCTTCCTCCGAAAGTTTGCCGACCGTGGCCTCGTGCGCGATCGTGACGTCGTTGTTGCGCACCTGAATGTCGGGGATCGTGTCGGTGCGGCTGAGTTCATCGAGAAGCAGCGCGTCGCACTCGATGTTTGCGGTGCAATCATGCGCGTGCGGCGCGATCTTGAGGAACCCGCGGTACACCGCGCAGCCTCCGTCTTTGCTCACGGACTTGCTCACGACCTTGCTGCTCGTATGCGGAGCGAGGTGGAGCACTTTGGCACCCGTATCTTGCCACTGACCTTTGTTCGCGAATGCGAGTGCCATGTGGTCGCAGCGAGCTCCCTCCCCCACCAGCACCGAGCACGGGTAGAGCATGGTGACACCCGAGCCCATGTTGCCGCCGATCCATTCCATGAGCGCGTCTTTCTGAACGATGGCACGCTTCGTATTTAAGTTATACGTGTCGCGGCTCCAGTTTTCCACCGAGGAGTAACGACACTTTGCACCTTCTTTCACGAAAATTTCCACGAGTCCGGCATGCAGTCCCTGCGAACCGTACTTGGGTGCCGAACATCCTTCGATGTAGTGCGCATCGGCACCGTCTTCCACGATGATGAGCGTGTGCTCGAACTGCCCCATGTTCTTGGCGTTCATGCGGAAATAGGCCTGCAGCGGCTCCGTGACCTTCACACCGCGGGGAACATACAAAAACGTTCCGCCGCTCCATACGGCCCCATGGAGTGCCGCAAATTTATGGTCGGTGGCGGGGACACACTTCATGAAGTACTCCTTCACGAGATCCGGGTGCTCCTGCACCGCCACGTCCATGTCCAAGAACACGACGCCGAGCTTCTCCCACTGCTCCTTGAGCTTGTGGTACACCATTTCGCTCTCGTACTGCGCACCGACACCCGCGAGCATGCGGCGTTCGGCCTCCGGAATACCCAAGCGGTCGTACACTTTGCGCACATCCTCGGGAACTTCTTTCCAATCGTCGGTCGTGGAGCCGGCACCGGACTTGGCGTAGTAGATGATGTTGTCCAAATCGAGTTTGGATAAATCGGCGCCCCAGGTGGGCATCGGTTTTTCGCGGAAAATCCTCAGTGATTCCAAGCGAAGGTCGAGCATCCACTGCGGTTCGTTTTTGTCCGAGCTGATTTGCCGCACGAGCTCTTCATCCACACCCCTCTTCAGCCCATCGGCGTACGGCGACGGGTTGTGGTCGTCGAAAACGCTGCGGTTGAGGCCGGCGAAGATGGGCGTACTCATGAGATATTAATTCTAGGCCATCTGAAGGCACATCCAAAGGGCGTCGCGCCAAAGAGGAAGCTCCTTTTATCAGGCGGCCGGCACGGCCACGTCATCGGGCCGATGTAACTTGAGCGCGGCCACGGCTCGCTTCTTCTCCAGTACTGCGGCACTCACGCGGCTCTCTGGATGAACATGCGCTTCAGGGGCGTTCCATGGCTCCAGCTGGCGAAAAAACTCTTGGTGTCGTCCGTCGGAATCTTTCGTCGATTCGGGCCACGGGTAGTGCTGCACGACCTCTTCCGTAACGACGCATCCCACTTCGGCGATGAGTGCCCTTACCTTCTCCGCCGAGTGTTCGCGCAGACGAACCACAAAGCCGTGCACCCATCCGCGGGTCTCGACGCAACATCCCTCGCTGCGAAACAGCCGTTCTTTGAGCGCATCGACATGCGGGAGCGAATCACCGAGACTGCCGGGGCAAGAAACGGACAGAGCGAGAGGCAAAACGAAGAAGTATTTCTCCCCATGGTCCTCGCTTCCGAAAAAATTTCAACTATTTGTCACATGCTCCCCACCTGCCGAGTTTCTCGGACTTCGCTTTCGCCTCAAGAGCATCGTACG
>CAZSWJ010000031.1:0-7956 GCA_964611095.1 uncultured Candidatus Peribacteria bacterium | reverse complement strand
TCGAGGCGGTTCTTCCGCAAAGCTCGTGGCGGAGAGGGAGGGATTCGAACCCTCGAAACCCTTTTGGGGTTTACGCGATTTCGAGTCGCGCGCCTTCGGCCACTCGGCCACCTCTCCACGGAGCCACGAGAGTGTAGCAACCGAAGCCCAGAGCTGCCACATGCAAAGTTGCCGCCTCGCACCCCGTGAGGGGACGCGTGGCGGCGGGTTGGACTACTCGCTCTTGGCGAGGCCGCGGAGGAAATCCGCGACGCCGCAGATCAGCAGCAGTCCGAATGCGGCAGGGATCCAGGCCCTGTCACCGGTCATCAGTTCCACGAAACGGACAATCGACATCCCTGTCTCCTTAAAAGATGGCCACACACGTACCGAAATGGCGCGTGCATATATCTATTATATAATATTTACAGTATTTGTCCAATTAACCCTCACGGGCTTCGCGCTTGAGTTCCGCCTCAATGAGCAGGTCCAAGTCACCGTCGAGGACGCCTGTGGTATCGCTCGTTTCGTAGTTGGTGCGGAGGTCCTTCACCATTTGGTACGGATGCAAAACGTACGAGCGGATTTGCGATCCGAAGTCCGCGGAGGTGTTGGACCCTTTCAGCTTTTTCTTCTCGGCATCTTCTTCGGCCTGCTTTTTCTCGAGCAGCTTCGCTTTGATCATGTTCATGGCGCGCTCGCGGTTCTGTAACTGCGAACGTTCGTTCTGACACGCCACCACGATGCCCGTGGGAATGTGCGTGATGCGCACGGCGCTGTCGGTTTTGTTCACGTGCTGTCCTCCCGCTCCGCCCGAGCGATACGTATCGATGCGCAGGTCATTCGGGTTCACCTCGATCTCCTGCGTACCCGAAACGTCGGGCAACACTTCCACGAGCGCGAAGCTGGTTTGGCGCAGACTTTTCGCGTTGAACGGAGAAAGGCGCACCAAGCGGTGAGTGCCCCGTTCGCACTTTAAATGGCCGTAGGCGGCGTCTCCGGCAATGTGGATCGTCATCGATTTGATACCCGCTTCTTGTCCGTCGGTGCGTTCCACGACGTCGGTCTTCCAGCCTTTTCTCTCGGCGTAGCGGAGATACATGCGTCCGAGCATGCCGGCCCAGTCTTGTGCTTCCGTGCCGCCGGCTCCTCCGCTGATGCTGACGTATGCGTTGCCCAAGTCATACTTTCCTCCGAGGTACAGCACGCGTTCGGCGATACACCACTTGGCGTACAGATCGTCGTATTCTTTTTGAAGTGCGGGCATGTCATCGGCTTTGCTTTCTTTGGCGATGTCCGACAAATCCTTGGACTGCGACTGCAGTTCGGCGACGGGTTCCCACTGTTTCTTTAAGACACGCAAACGCTGAAACATCTCCTCGGCCTTCTTCGGATCGTTCCAAATATCCGGGGCGGAAGTCTTGTCTTGGAGGTCGGCGATGGCCGCGGGAATGCCTCTTTTCTCAAAGAGAGTCCTTCCCCATGTTCACTGCACTGAGCAGTTCGGCGATCTTTGCGAGAAGTTCGTCCACGGAGAAGGGGTAAAGAGTGTCTCCATTCTAGCAAAAAGTCGCGTTTTCTGCTACAATAATCCGATACCTATGTCTTGGAATTCCGCTCCCACTCAGGCGAATCCGCCCGCTCCGCAGGGCGAGAAAGGCGTCCTCGTTCCGGCGCTCGCCAAGCTCGGGATGCCGGTGCTCATTTTCGGCGGAACATTTCTCGTCATCGCCGTCGCGCTTTCGTACCTCGTGTCACCGGACAGGTTCCCGGTACGCGTCGGTGACAAGATCGTTCGTCTGGTCGATTTGGAATCCGAAGAGCGCGCGCTCAAGGCGGCGCAGGCGGAACTGCTCGCCGATCGCCAGGAGCTTTTGAAAGACGCCGATACGACCGTGCTTCACCGCGTGGCCACCCTCAAGAGTTCCATGGTTTCGGTCGGTGCGGTTCTGATGGCCGTCGACGAAGTGCGCAGAAGTTTCCGCATCGGCAGCAACGACCCCATCGCCATTCCCTCCGTCAGTTTCGACGGCACCGCGGGCACGCTCACGCTCGGCGGCACGGTCCACGACATGGGCGGCAGGTCCATTCAGGTCCTCGCCTCGTTCATCGACGGACTCAGGAAGATTCCGCTCCTCAAGTCCGTCTCCGAGCCCGAATACACCTCCGTCACGGCCGATGACGGCAGCACCACGTCACCGTTCACGCTCACGATCACGCTCAACGATGCTTCCTAATCTTTCCGACACCACGCGGCAGAATCTTTCCGTCGGAGCGTTCGTGCTCGGGCTCACGCTCGCCGCACTCGCCACCGGCATTTTGGCATCGCACACGCGGCTCTTCTCGCAGAAGCGCGACACCGCGGTGATGGTCGGTACCGAACTCCCCGAACTCAAGTCATCGGTCGCACTCCTGCGTGCCAGCGTGGAAGCCGAGAGGTACTTCGCCGCCGAAGCCGGCGCCGCTCGTGAGGAACAGGCATCCGTGTTCATTCTCCCCGACGGCTCGCCCGTCAGCCGCACGGTCGCGGCGATGCAGGAACTTGCCGCAGCCATCGGCACCGACGGAGGACTCAGTCTCGACAAGCTCACGTTCGATGCCAAACCCGTGGACAGCGGCAGCGTGAAGGCGCTCGGCGGACACGCGGTGCTTCGCGGTTCGTACCAGGGTGTCAGCAAACTGCTTGCCGTTCTCGGCTTCAGCGGCGACATGATGGTGCGCGACGTGCTCTCCATGGAGGCCCAGGAAGCGTTCTTGCGTCACGTGGAAGCCGCATCGCCGTCATCGCTCAAGGCCGCCGAAGATTTCTTGTACTTGGATCTCATTCAGTACGCATCGGACCCGGACAGCTTCGAGCAGCGCATGCTTCGCGACGTCTCGGTGGACGCAGCGTCCGACATTCGCGCCATTCTGCTGGAGAGCGGACTCATGGAAACGAGGAATGCCCTCGGCGGTGTCGCTCAATCGCTCAAGAAAGGCGAGGCATGGCCTTTGCCCTTGCTCGCCGTCACGCGTCTCAGCCGCAGCGGCGACACGTGGACCCTCGACTTCAACGTCTTCAGCCGTTAACCGCTTGGTTCCGCACTGCGGAGCAAGGTAGGCTCGTTTCGATGTACTCCCGCAGCGTATGAAACGGCGCGTTCTCTTCATCACACGCACGCTGCCCTGGTCCAAAGGCGGCATGCAGACGCAGGCTCGCTCACTCATCGAGGCACTGCGTTCCGCGGACGTCGATCTCCGCACGTTCGGTTTCGGCGGACCGAAATTTTTGCTGCCGCTCTTTGTCATCGCGGCATACGTGCGAGCTCTCATCGCGAGAGTGGATACGGTCCACGTCGGCGATGCATCACTCTCGATTCTTTTCCCGCTCCTCGCACCGTTTCGCCCCGGCATGCGACGCACCGTCACGGTCCACGGTCTCGACGTCGTATGGCGTTTCCCCGGATACCGTGCGCTCGTCGGATTTTCGCTGCAGTGCGCTCACCGTGTGGTTGCGGTAAGCCGTGCCACCGCCGATGCCGCACTCGCACTCGGCGTACGCACAGAGCGCCTCACCGTCATTCCGTGCGGCATCGCGCCTGTCGCAGTTTCGGGTCGCCCGAAAAAGAATCAGCTGCTCTCGGTCGGGCGACTCGTGCCGCGCAAAGGGATCGCGTGGTTCATCGAACATGTCTTCGTTCCGCTCTCCGCCGCCGACGCATCACTTCGATACGTCATCGTCGGTAGAGGTCCCGAGCTCGCGCGCATTCATGCGCTGATCACATCGCTCGGTCTCACGTCCAACGTCGAACTTCGCGGTGATGTCGATGACGCGACTCGCGACAACTTGTACGCCGAGAGTGCGGCGCTCGTCGTGCCGAACATTCCCGTCGCCGGTGACATGGAAGGCTTCGGCATCGTCTGCATCGAAGCCGCGAGCAGGGGACTGCCGGTCGTCGCATCACGATTGGAGGGTCTCCGAGACTCGGTCATCGAAGAAGCTTCGGGCGTATTCTTTGCGCCTCTTGATGCGAAAGATGCGGCGGATGCCGTGACATGGGTCCTCAAGAATCCTTTCGATCAAGAGCGCATTCGCCAGGTGTTCATGGCGAAATTCGGTATCGCGCTCGTCGCTTCTCGGTACGTGCATGACGTTTTCTAAGCCCACCGTCGGCATGGTGAGCCCCGATGCGCCGCCGCATCTCGGGGGCATGGGCAGGCACGTCGGTTCGCTCGTCACGGGGCTTCGTGGGGCAGGGATCCGCGTGCAGGTCTTCGATCGCTCCGCACGCCCTCTCCTTTATAGGCTTGGAAAGAACGTCGGGTTTTCTCTTTTTCTCGCTTCCGCGCTGAAGAGCCTCGCGCGTCGTCATGGTATCGATCTTCTCCATGTCCACATCGGCCCGGGCGGAGTTTTTTTGCCGTTCGGTATCCGTGGCATTCCGTTCATCGGTACCGCTCATCACACGTACGCACAGCAATCGCGGCTTCCGGGCCAGTGGTGGAAACGCATCTTTGTTCCGCTCGAGCGCCGAACGTACGCGTGCGCCGAGCGCGTCATCTGTGTGTCCGATGACACGGCACATGTTCTCTTGCATGACTACGGCATCGATCCGAAAAAAATATCCGTCATTCGCTGCGGATTCGATCTCGCACCGTGGATCTCGGCCGATCTCGACGCATCGAAACGCGAACCCGAGAGCGTTGTCTTCGTCGGTCGCCGGGGTACGCGCAAAGGATGGGATCTGCTTCGGTCCGCGTGGAACATCGTGCGTGCGGCCTCGCCGAATGCCGTTCTCCACGTCGTGGGTTTCCGGGGCGACGATCGTGACGGCATCCGTTTCCACGGTCGTCTTGCGGACGCGCAGTTGCAGTCGCTCGTCGGCAGCTCGCAGATCGCCGTCGTTCCGTCGCGCATGGAAGGCTTCGGCCTTGCCGCCGCGGAAGCGATCGCCGCGGGTACGCCCGTCGTGGCCACGAATGTCGACGGACTCCGTTCGGTCGTCTCGCACTGTCGTACGGGAATCGTGACGGACCCGGGATCGGTCGAGATCGCCGCGGGCATGCTGGCACTCCTCAAGGATGCTTCGCTCAGGTCGCAACTGCGGGACGAATGCAGGAAGGAGCGCGCCCGCTTCGACGGTGTCGTTGAAATCGCGGCTCACATCGGACTGTACGATGCGGTATACTCACGGCCATGCAGACGCTCCTGAAGCGACGGTTCGGTCTCGCCCTCGCGGCACTCGTCGTCCTTCTGCTCTGTAAATATTTTTGGTCGATGACGCAATTCCCCGGCGTGCCGTTCGGGTACGACGCCGGAATTTACCGGTACCTTTTCCTGCGCCACGCGTCCGGCATTCCTCCGCTGGATACCGCCTCGCTTCCCGATTGGGCGCAGGTTCACGCACCGGGCCTGTTCCTCTTTGCGAGTTTGCTGATGAAGGCGGGCGTGCCCGTCGACTGGCTCATCGGTTGGGTGTGGAACCTCGTTCCCGTCGTCTTGGCTTGCGTGCTTGCCGCCGTCTACGCGCGTAAAGAGGGGATGCTCATCGGGCTGCTCGTCCTCGGCATGGCGCTCGTGTCGGTGGGGCAGTACGAAGGATTCCTCCTCATGTACTACAAGGTGTATATCGCACTCATTTGGTGCGTGCTTGCGTTCTACGCGCTTGAGCGCGGCTCACTGTCGTGGATCTTTTTCGGCATGATGACGGTCGCGACACATCAGCAGATCGGGCTCATCTTCGCCCTCTCCACGCTCGCCGCCATTTGTTCCGGTCTCACCTGGCGCGGAGCAAAACGAGTCTTTCGCAGCTTCGTGCGGTGGTGCATCACGCTCGTCCTCGGCCTCCTGTGGTACGTGCCGACGTATCACCGTTCACTCGGTGATCAGCTGCCGCATCTTCTGGAACCCATGTCGCTCATCGCGCTCGCGACGGGTGTCGTTCTGCTCGTGTGCATTCCCTATCTGCTGTTCCGCGTTCCGGTTCGTCACAAGCGTTCGTTCTGGATCGGCTGCGGTGTCCTCCTCGGCGTCGCGCTGCTCGTCACGCCGTTCGTCATCGATGCGCCAGCGTTCGTGCACAAGCTTCTGGAGCCGCGTTCGGACCAGACTGCGGGAGTCTTTCTCTCCATCACGGATTATCTGTGGACGTCGCTTCCACTTCTTCTGCTCGGCATCACGGGGCTGCTGCGGTCCGTGCAGTTCCACCGCGGCACGCCGTGGCAGTGGGCCGTCGTCGTGAGCGGCATCGCCGCGTTCAGCATGATGTTCTTCTATAGGCGCTTCCTCCTTCCATTCGACTTCTTCCTGCTTCCGTTCGCCGCACTCGCGTGCAAGGCGTTGTGGCAACAAAAGACGACCGCGGCGCACGGCACCGTGATTCTTCTTGTCGTGCTCCAGGGAGTCCTCCTCGTCGATCACATGGGCAAGATCGATCCGCACGTGCCGCGCTCGCAGCTCCAAGAATTCAGCACGCTTCATACGTCGGTTCCGGACGGTTCCAACCTCGTCGTCCTCGACATCATGACGCCGTGGGTGCTCGGATACTTGCCGAATTCTTCGGTGGCCGGCCCCGGCATTTTCCTCTCGCTCCCGCTTCCGGAATGGGAGAAATTCCTGCTCGGTTCATCCGAAGATCGCAAACGTTTCTTCTGGCTGTACCCCAAGAACACCTACTTCTACGCCACCGACGTTTTCTTTTCGTACTATCCGCCCGACGTCACGTCGGTCCTGAAACATTCGTGTCTCAAACCCGTGGGACCCAAGGGTTTGTACCGTTCATCGTGCGGCAATTAACGCGTACCCATTGACCTAAGGCCGCGTTTTCTTCATGCTGCACACGTTTTCTTCCCGGATATTTTCCACCTGTGCGTCAACGTTACACTCCACAACGATCATTCAATGCCGCTCGTCCGCGCGTCAATGAACAAATTCGTGTGCCTGAGGTTCTTTTGGTGATCGACGGCGCCGAGCCGCTTCGCATGCCGACGGCCGAGGCACTCAAGCGTGCGCAAGAAGAAGGTTTCGATCTCATCGAAGTGTCGCCCAAGGCCGTGCCGCCCGTCGTGAAGATCGGCGACTACGGCAGCTACCTCTACAAACTGAAGAAGAAAGAGAAGCAGCAGAAAGCCCACAGCAAGCAGACGGAAGTGAAGGCCATCCGCTTCGGTTTCCGCACGGATACCGGCGACTTGGACCGTCAGGCCGAGCGCAGCCGCGAGTTCCTCGCCGAGCGCCACATGGTGAAGGTGAGCATCCAGCTCCGCGGTCGTGAGTTCACGAACAAGGATTACGCCATCCAGAAACTCAACAAATTCGTCGCCGGCCTTGCCGACGCCGCGGATATCGACCAGCCCGTGAAGAAGCAGGGGAATCAGTACATGGTGATCCTGAGGCCCAAAAAGTAGGGATGATGGGTCGGGGGACCGCTTTCCGCTCGGCTTTTTTGCCTTTACAATCTTTTCTGCACGTTCTACCCTGTGCTGCCACATGCCAAAGCTTAAGTCTCATAGCGGCGCCAAGAAACGCATCCGTAGAACCGGAGGCGGAAACCTCGCATTCAAGCGCAATGGCCGTGGTCACCTCCTGATGCAGAAGAGCAAGCGCCAGAAGCGTCTCAACCGCACGAAGCTCATGCACCCGACCAACGAACGTGCACTCGCTCACCTCGTCCCTCACATTTAAACCCCTCCCATGCGCGTCAAACGTGGAATTCACAGGCATCGCAGAGTCAAAGCCCTCCGCGCCCTCACCAAGGGTTACAAGGGCATGCGCCGCGCAACGGTCAAAAAGGGTAAGGAAGCCGTCATCAAAGCAGGTCAGAACGCGTACCGCGACCGCAAGCTCAAGAAGCGCACGTTCCGCTCTCTGTGGACCGTTCGTCTCAACGCCGCCGTTCGCGCCAAGGGCGTTCGTTACTCGCAGCTCATCCCGGCTCTCAACAAGGCCAAGATCACACTCAACCGTAAGACTCTTTCCGAGCTTGCGATTCACCACCC
>CAZSWJ010000030.1:0-8272 GCA_964611095.1 uncultured Candidatus Peribacteria bacterium | reverse complement strand
TTTCACGCTCCGCTTCACGTGAAGCGTTACGGCATTTTTCCAAGGCGACACTCTGCTTTCATCAAAATAAGAGTTCCTTGCACTCCTTGTATTCTTTGCAGTCCTGCACGCTATTGCAGCGTGCTGATGGGATACATGATGCGGTTTCCGACGCGGTACAGGAAGCTGAAGAATTGGTACGCCAGGCGCACGCGGAGGGGCAGTGAGCCGTTCTCCGCATAGTGCGCGGCGATCTCGGCGAATCGCTTTCCTTTCTTCTTCATCGCCTCGATGGTCGCGGGCCTTTTATCCACGACGAGCCCGAACTTGCCGCGGCCCAGAACCGACTTCGGTTCAAAGTGTCTGCCGATCACGGTACCGCCGTAATATTTGATGGCTTCCGTGACGTGGAGCGTCGTGATGTAGAGGAGCGCTTTCCACGCGATCATCGGAGCACCGCCGGTGTAGATGATGAAGAACGGTTTGGCCTTCAGCTGTCCGCGCGAGTGACCTTCGGCGTCGAGCGCGAATGCGCCCATTCTGTCGATCAAATTTTTCAAATGTGCGGGCACGCTGAAGTTCCAAACGGGGGTGGCGATCACGACACCGTCGGCCTCACTGACGAGCGGTTCCACGCGGCAGAAGTCATCGTCTTTGTCGCTGCAGTGAGCGGCGTATCGGTCGAGCGTGAAGTGCTTGATGTGCAGATCGTTCAGTCGGAGTTTGCTCACGACAGCGCCGGTTTCACGCATGCCTTCCATGAAACGTTCGGCCAGGAAATCGGCGTTGCTCGGCTCGTTCGTGCCCGCAACGATGACGGTGATGTTCGGTGCTTTTTTTGCGGTCATACGGCGAGAAAAAATCGAAAAGTTCAGAGCCAAGACTACTCGTGACCGAGGTGTCCGTACAGGAGGCGAAAGTCAATATTAAAATGTTCTTGGAGCGACGGTGGAATGATGTTGCAGTGCTACTTTTTTATTCGATGTTTTCAGCCTTCATTTGGCTTCCATCAGCCGAAATTTTTTGTATCATCTCTCTCCACATCTCTCGAAAAGATTCTACTTGAGAGCGAGCGGACTCTGAGTAAAATGTGGAGATGTTGTGGTCTGTACACGAAGTACATACTACATCTTGTGTTCCCTTCCTTCCCCCTCATGAACCCGAATTCGTCTCCGCAGGTGCGCGATATCCCGTTGGCCGATACGGCCACCACGTTGAAGAATGCCAAAAAACGAGCGATCAAACATGCCGCCGAAACCAAAGGTACGGGTCGCGGTCTTGTCATCGCCCGCTTCTTCACGACGCCCGGCGCCGATCCTCTGGAGGAAGTGAAGTACGACAAGCGCACCAGCCGCATCGTGAATACGAACGGTTCGGTCGTCTTCGAAATGAAAGACGCGGAAGTTCCCGCCGCCTGGAGCCAGGTCGCAACCGACATCGTCGTCAGCAAGTACTTCCGCAAGGCCGGAGTTCCGCAGCTCGACGCCAAAGGGAACGTTCTGAAGGACGAGAACGGCAAAGTCATCACCGGACCGGAGCGCTCGGTGAAGCAGGTCGTCCGCCGCCTTGCCGGTTGCTGGCGTCAGTGGGGAGAGGACTACGGTTACTTCGCCACGAAGCAGGATGCCCAGGCGTTCGAGGATGAACTCAAGTTCATGCTCGTGCACCAGATGGCCGCTCCGAACTCCCCGCAGTGGTTCAACACCGGCATCAACTACGCCTACGACATCACGGGTCCCGCACAGGGCCACTTCTACTGCGACCCCGTCACGGGAGAAGTCCGCAAAAGCGAGGATGCCTACACGCACCCGCAGCCGCACGCCTGCTTCATTCAGGGCGTCGCCGACGATATGGTCAACGAAGGGGGCATCATGGACCTCTGGGTCCGCGAGGCACGCCTCTTCAAGTACGGTTCCGGTACGGGCACCAACTTCAGCAACCTCCGCGGAGACGGCGAGCCTCTCAGCCAGGGCGGCAAGAGCTCCGGCCTCATGAGCTTCCTCAAGATCGGTGACCGCGCAGCGGGCGCCATCAAGTCCGGAGGCACCACGCGCCGCGCCGCGAAAATGGTGTGTCTCGACCTCGATCACCCCGACATCGAAGAGTTCATCAACTGGAAGGTGAACGAAGAGAAGAAGGTGGCCGCACTCGCCAAGGCCGGGTACGACACGGACTTCAACGGCGAGGCCTATGCGACCGTTTCGGGCCAGAACTCCAACAACTCCGTCCGCGTCCCGCACTCCTTCTTCGAGAACTTGGAGCAGGACTCCGACTGGAACCTGTACTGGAGAACCGAGCTCAAGAAATCCAAAATCGAGGAGCGCCAGCCCAAGCCGTGCAAGACGATGAAAGCCCGCGATCTGTGGGACCAAATCGCGTACGCCGCATGGAGCTGCGCCGATCCGGGCATGCAGTACGACACCACCATCAACGACTGGCACACGTGCCCGGCAGACGGCCGCATCAATGCATCGAACCCGTGCAGCGAGTACATGTTCCTGGACAACACCGCCTGCAACCTGGCCTCGTGCAACCTCATGCACTTCACCACCGAGGATGAACACGGCCGCAAGACGTTCGCCATCGAGGACTTCCGCCACGCCGTTCGTCTCTGGACCATCGTGCTCGAGATCTCCGTGCTCATGGCACAGTTCCCCAGCCATGAAATCGCCGAACTCAGCTACACGTTCCGCACACTGGGCCTCGGTTACGCCAACATCGGCGCCATGCTCATGCAGATGGGTATTCCGTACGACTCCGAGATGGGACGCGTCATGGCCGGAGCCATCACCGCCGTTCTCACGGGAGAGTCCTACGCCACCTCGGCCGAACTCGCCGAGGCACTCGGTCCCTTCCCGGGCTACGAAAGGAACCGCGAGAGCATGCTCCGCGTCATCCGCAATCACCGCCGTGCCGCGTACGATGCTTCCGAGAAGGAGTACGAAGATCTCGCCGTGAAGCCCGTCGCCATCGACCAGAACCTCTGTCCGCCCGATCTCCTCGCCGCCGCCAAGGAGGCGTGGGACAGGGCACTCGAGCTCGGTGAGAAGCACGGTTATCGCAATGCACAGACCACCGTCATCGCTCCCACGGGCACGATCGGACTCCTCATGGACTGCGACACCACGGGCATCGAGCCCGACTTCGCGCTCGTGAAATTCAAGAAGCTCGCCGGAGGCGGATACATGAAGATCGCCAACCAATCCATCCGCCCCGCGCTCACGGCGCTCGGCTACACCGACAGCCAGACCGAGGACATCATGCGCTTCGTCATCGGCTCACTCAGCTTGGAGGGCGCTCCGCACATCAACCGCACGAGCCTCAAGCAGAAGGGTTTCACCGATGAAGACATCGCGAAAGTGGAGAAGAACCTCCCGCAGGTCTTCGAGATGCGCTTTGCCTTCAACAAGTGGATCCTCGGCGACGAGACGCTCAAGCGCCTCGGCTTCAGCAAGGAGCAGATGGACGACTTCAACTTCAATCTCCTCGCCGCACTCGGGTTCACCGAGCAGCAGATCGAGGAAGCCAACATCTACGTCTGTGGCAACATGACCGTGGAAGGCGCGCCGCACATGAAGGACGTTCACCTGCCCGTCTTCGACTGCGCCAGCAAGTGCGGCAAGCTCGGTAAGCGCTACATCTCCGCCGAAGGCCACATCCGCATGATGGCCGCCGCCCAGCCGTTCATCTCCGGCGCCATCAGCAAGACCATCAACCTCCCCAACGAAGCAACGGTCGAAGACTTCAAGAAGGCATACCACCTCTCCTGGAAGCTCGGCATCAAGGCTAACGCGCTCTACCGCGACGGCAGCAAGATGAGCCAGGCTCTCAGCAACAAGTCCGACAAGAAGGAAGAGACGGCCAAGGAAGTCGTGGAGAAAGTCATCGAGAAAATCGTCATCAAGGAAGTGCCGCGCCGCCGCAAGCTCCCCGACGAGCGTCTTGCCATCGCGCATAAGTTCTCCGTCGCCGGTCACGAGGGCTACCTCCACGTCGGCATGTACGAGGACGGATCTCCGGGTGAAATCTTCATCAAGATGAGCAAGGAAGGCTCCACGCTCTCCGGTGTCATGGATACGCTGGCACTCTCCATCTCCATGAACCTGCAGTACGGCGTGCCGCTCGAGGTTCTCTGCGACAAGCTCGTGCACACGCGCTTCGAGCCCATGGGCATGACGACGAACCGCGAGATCCCGATGGTGAAAAGCCTCATGGACTACCTCGGTCGCTGGCTCGCTCTCAAATTCCTCGACAAGAGCAAGGCCAAGAAGTTCCACAACCACGAACTCGTCGACCGCGCGTACTCCGAGGGCACGAAGAGCAAAGATGCCTTCGCCATGAGCCTGCCCGTCGTCGATGAAGGCGTGCCGCAGCCCGTCAAAATGTCCTCCGCTACCGCCGTCGCCGATGAACCAAAGGTCGTGGGTGCCGACGATGCCAAGCTTCAGGGCTACACGGGCACCACGTGCTCGGCCTGCGGCAGCAGCAAAATGAAACGCAACGGTTCCTGCGAGCTGTGCATGGACTGCGGCGCCACGAGCGGTTGTTCCTAGAATCATGCGTGTGATCCACTGAAAGCCGAGAGCGGAGTCGCCTCGGCTTTTCGGTTTGACTTCCCGGGGTGCATCTTTAGAATGCCGCCAACTTTCCTTTCCATTCTTTCTTATGGCTATCGCACGTCCTTCCGAGATCGATGACAGCTTCGATGTTCGTAATTTGGTTCCTCTCATGGAGCGTGATGGCAAGAGAGGCAATTTGGATTTGCGCCGGGAAATTGCAGAAGAAATCAGGGCACAAGTTCCGACCATGAGAGAGCCCGATCTCGATGAGGCGAATTTGGAGCACGTTGACCACAGCGCCTAAGAAAGCTTTTGAGGTAGAATCTTGGTATGTCCGACCCATGGCTTGACCATATTCCATCGCACGAACGAGAGAAGATCCGCAAGCGCCTGCGCAGCCCCGAGGAATACGAGCGCCTTCGAGGTAACGTGAAGGGTCCCGAGGATCTGGAGCGCGAGATGCAGCACAATGCCGAGTTTGCCGAAGCAAGGCTTTCGCTCGAGACCGAGAAGAAGTCCCAGGAAAAAGCGCGCAGCATCGTTTCATCGTTCGTGAAAGAGCAGGGGATCGAGTCTGCTTTCGAGCACGTATCGGACAAGCTCAAAGAGGCCCTGAAGACGGGTCATTTCGATGTCACCGTCGATCACCAAGCACATCAACCGCGCCTCGCAGTGCATCCGTCGGCAGGACCGAAGCAGGGGACGGAGGCACCCAGCGGAAACGTCGCCGAAATCTTCCCGCTGAAGATGTCGTTGCAGCAGCAGGTGCTTTCTTCGTTCACGATCAAAAAGAAATGAACAGGCAGCCGATGAGAGACAGGATCATGAGGAATCGCATGAGACGGCAAGCGTAGTCCTTAAGGAATTCCTTAAGCAAGACTCCATGGCTCATTATTCATTGAGCCCTGATCTAAAACATTTTCTAAGAACACATTTTGTGTACGTAAGTACACCGCATTCTTACGACTGTTCGGCATTTTTGGCAACGAATCCCAAGATATCATCATCCTGTGCAGCCCTATTTCTAGAGCTTTTCTTGCATTTGGCGCACTTATACTCAATGACGAATCCTTTCTTGCCGTCTTGGTCGATGCCCACGGGCTCCAGCAAGCCTTGGCATGCCGAAAGCCTGTCACCGGGCCCATCTCGATCGACGTGCTTGGAGCACAGGCACTTGGGACAGTGATCGCGGTACGTGCCCTTCAGCAAGGGCTCCACGGCGGTGCCGCAATGCTCGCAGACGAACGGTTCTTCACGGGCGATGAACATCAAATGAGGGAAATCGATCGCTTCGCGTCGAAGATCGGTTCAAGTTCTTCGTACGACGCCATGTGCCTTTCAACCTCGGCGTCGGCGTCGTATGCAATCTCTCGTTGAAATTTCTTTCCCTGCAGAGCTGCCATGTATTCCCGATGAACTTCGTCCATCAGGCGTCTGGCATTCTCCGTCGACGGAAAATCGCCGGGGTAATCAAGCTTCGTCGTATAGTGCTCCGTCGATGTCGGAATCGGCATGCCGTTTTCGTACGACGGTACTTCGTCGGGAAGAGGAAGGAGACCGAGTCTCGCACGAACGTCATTCGTTTGTCCGTTCAGTTGATCATGGGCGTGCGTCATGCGCAGCAGGCGCCATGCTCGTTCTCCGACATCTTCCAGGGTCGCACCGTTTTGTTCCTGCCTCCTGAGAGACTGGATCATCTTTCCCGCTTTTCCGGGATTTCGACTTCTATGCGGAGTCCAGGTGTGCGGTCGATCAAGATCAAGATCAAGACTGCCGAAGCGATTGAGATTGCTCATATGGAGCTATCGTGTCACTGGGTGAGATGCGTTGCAACAAATCCCCTCGTGCTGCCGCCGCCCGCCAGACGTTCCGCGCGAGCCAATCGTTCCACGCGAGCAAAATGTCGGGCTTCCACGTGCATTTGGAGGAGTAGGCCACTGCTCAAGCTCAACGTCGCCACGGACGTTTTCGGTTCGGCAATCGTCGCAACGGTCGTCGGCTTCTCATGTGCGGCCACGTTCTTCACGAACGTCGGCGTGTAGCGGAAGCCTTGTGCCGGGCGCTCGTCTTTGAGGCGGTAGAGGATCTCGGCGAATTCACCGCGCGTAAGCATGGCACTGCGGTTTTTCACCGTCTCGGGGATCGCGTTGCGCTTGGCGAGCGCGTACCAGTACGGCTCATGCCAGGGGACACCGGAAACGGGTCGGAGACCGGGGAGGGGAGCGATGCCGTAGGCTTTCGTGACGATCTTGGCGGCATCCACCAGGTTTGCCGTTCCCTGGACGCCGAACGAACCGTCGGGCTTTCCTTCCACCACGCCCACGAACATGCCGACGCAAATTTCCTCGGCAGCGGCATTGGAGAGGGGAACGTCGGTGAAGAGCCTGTCGAAGTCGGCGTGTAGATCGGGCGAAATGCGATCGAAGCAGTCGTGGCGGACGTCCTTCTTGTACACGTCACGAACGATGCTCATGACCAGGTCTTGGCGTGAGATGAGCATTTCGGGGTGCATCTGA
This sequence comes from uncultured Candidatus Peribacteria bacterium, assembly GCA_964611095.1. Classification (GTDB taxonomy): domain Bacteria; phylum Patescibacteriota; class Gracilibacteria; order Peribacterales; family Peribacteraceae; genus CAZKJL01. Next base: position 1,218 of record CAZSWJ010000030.1, on the reverse strand, counting down.
CCGTCTTGAAGCGGCTCCAAGATGGCGCGATCCTCGGCGTACTCCATCGCGACGGAGTACGTTCCGGAAACCTCGGAAGGAATCGCTGCGGCCAAAGCCGGCTGGCACAGGGAAGCAACGTTGATACAGACAACAAAAAGTGAAACGGGGGTACGCATATGCCGAAGGGGGGAAGGCAGGAGGGTGAGTATATGCCCGCCCCCTCTCACTTCAAGAAGCGCCGATGGTCATTTTCTTGTCCGGTTACACATTGAACCGGAAGTGCATTACGTCTCCGTCCTGCACCACGTACTCTTTTCCTTCGGTACGCATCTTGCCGGCCTCTTTGGCTTTCTGTTCCGAGCCCGCCGCGACGAAGTCGGCGTACGAAATGGTTTCGGCGCGGATGAATCCTTTTTCGAAATCGGTGTGAATCACGCCTGCGGCTTCCGGAGCCTTGGCGCCTTTGCGCACGGTCCATGCGCGGACTTCTTTCACGCCGGCGGTGAAGTACGTCTGGAGTCCGAGTGCGTCGTACGCGGCGTGGATCAATCGATCCAGGCCCGAGGTCGGGATGCCGAGCTCTTTGAGCATGGCGGCACCTTCCTCAGCGCTGAGTTCGATGAGTTCTTCTTCCAGTTTTGCGGAAACCAAGATCGCCGTTTCCGAGTCTGCGAGAGCCGCGCGGGCCTTTGCCTCCGCGATGGGCAGCGTGCCCAAGGACTTTTCATCGGTGTTGAGTGCGTAGATCACTTTTTTATCTGTGAGCAGCTGCGCGGCCTTGAGGAAGGGGACTTGGTCTTTATCGAGTTCGACGCTCGATGCGAGCTTGCCGGCGTTCAGTGCGGCTTGGACTTTCGTGAGGACATCGAGTTCCTTGAGCAGATCTTTGTTCCCGGATCTCGCGCCGCCTTGGATCTTGTCGATTTTCTTCGTGACTTTGTCGAGATCGGAAATGATGAGCTCGGCTTCGATGATCTCGCGGTCGCGCTTGGGGTCCACCGATCCTTCCACGTGGATGACGTCGCTGCCGCCGAAGATGCGGACGACGTGGCAGATGGCATCGACTTCGCGGATGTGCGAGAGGAACGCGTTGCCGAGACCTTCGCCTTTGGATGCGCCTTTCACGAGTCCCGCGATGTCGACGAACTCCACGATGGCCGGCACGACTTTCTCCGGCGTAATGAGCTCGGCGAGTTTGTTGAGGCGGACATCGGGAACTTCCACGATGCCGACGTT
>CAZSWJ010000029.1:0-9061 GCA_964611095.1 uncultured Candidatus Peribacteria bacterium | reverse complement strand
TCAAAATCGTGTACCGCAAGGTGTGAGGGTTCGATTCCCTCCTTCGGCACCATCATGATATCCATCGATCTCGATTACCTGCGGCGCATCAACGAACGCTCCGATCCCGCGATGCTTTTCCGTGAACCGAAATTTCTGGAAGCGCAAAAACTTTTCTTTTCGACGGTCGATGCGATGTGGGGAAAGGTCGATTTCAACGTCGCCAATATGCGCGAGGTGCACGCCGTTGCGGCACTGGGCGAAGTGAAGAAAAAACAGGTCCTCGACGTCGGCTGCGGATCCACGGAACCGTACGTACTCGGAAAAAGCTTCCGCGACCGCTATCCCCCGTTCTTCGCTGAAATGCTCACCAAACTCGGAGCCGATGTTACGGGCATCGATATTCGAACGAATCCCAAGGCAACCTACGACCACCGTGTTTCGGATCTGACGAAGCGCGATTGGATGACGTCACTCGAACCGCGATACGACATCATCGCGTGCTTCAATATTTTCAACGCTCCGAACAGTCCGTTCGAACATGATGCCAAACTCTGCGACAAGATCATGGACGAGATGATCGGAGTGCTCGATGCGGACGGCGTTCTCATCGTGACACTGCGCGACGAACTCTTTGACGAAGCATCGGAAGAACGTGCACGAGCGTACGTCAGTGAGAAAAAACTCGACCTGCTGCATCTTGACGGCAACTGTGCGTGGCTTCGGAAAACGGCTTAAAAAGGCCATGCGGAGAGCAAAAATACGGTATGATGGGCACTCATGAAATCGTATTCGACCTTTCGGTTCTCCAGTTACTCGTGGAACCATCACGCCGGCAAAATCTCGCTCCGCTACATGTTGGACGATGACGAATATTTCGAGGAGACGATTCTTCTGCCCGAAGGCGTGGACGACGAGCGTCTCAACAAACACTACTGGCAGATCGAACGCCTGCTGTTCGCGCTCCACATCATCGGTGGCATCAGCTACTTCAAGACGTGCCTGCCGCGCACCATCAAAGTGGATTCCGGCCCGCTCAATTTGGCCGAGACGAAATTCTGGAACACGGTGTACGAGAAAGGTTTGGGTGAATTTTTCTACCAGAACAACATCGACTTCCGCGGCATCGTGAAGTTCCCCGTCGTGAAGAACAAAGAGCCGCCGAACCCCGAGAAACTCCCCGCCATGACGCTCCGCTCGGCCAAGAAATCGACGACGCCGCGCATTCTGGTGCCCATCGGCGGCGGCAAAGACTCCATGGCCACCGTGGAACTCCTGCGCAAATCCGGCGCCAACGTGACGCTCCTTCGCATGGAGCCCCATCCTATCATCGATGAACTCTCGCACGCCTCGGGCATGCCCATGATGACCGTGCGCCGCATGCTCTCGGGGAACCTGTTCGACCTCAACAAAGAAGGCGCGCTCAACGGTCACGTGCCGATCACCGCGTACCTGTCGATCCTCGCATCGCTCATGGCGCTGCTCTACGACTTCGACGCCGTCGCCATGAGCAACGAACGCAGCGCCAACGAAGGAAACGTGGAGTACAAGGGCGCCGTCATCAATCATCAGTGGAGCAAGTCCGTGGAGTTCGAGCGCATGCTGCGCCGCTATCTCAAAGACACCGTGCGCACCGAGGTCGACTACTTCAGCGCGCTCCGTCCCCTCTCGGAACTGAAGATCGCCGAGATCTTCACGCGCTATCCGCAGTACTTCGAACGCACGACGAGCTGCAACAAGAACTGGAAGATTTTGGAAGAAGAGCGCAGCGACACCCGTTGGTGCGGCTCGTGTCCCAAGTGCGCGTTCGTCTTCACGTGCATGGCCGCGTTCCTTCCCAAGAAAGAACTGCTCACGATGTTCGGCGGCAACTTCTACGAGAGCGATGCCTTGCTCCCTCTGTACCGCGAACTCCTGGGGCTCGAAAAGTTCAAACCGTTCGAATGTGTGGGCACTCCCGACGAAACCAAGGCCGCATTCCTGCTCGCCCACAAGCGTGGTGACTTGAACGGCACGGTTGCGATGAAGATGTTCGTGCACGACGTGCTGCCGGGCATCAGCGACGGGGACGCGCTCATCGAAACGGCGATGAAGCCCACGGGCGAGCACTTCATCCCCGAATTCCTGCAACCGTTCATACTACAAGCGTAATGCGCATTCAGGACCTCAACGGCAAGAAGGTCTGCATCCTCGGCTACGGTCGGGAAGGACGTGCGATGGCTGAGGCACTTGAAAAACACGCGCCTGACTGCAGCATCACGATTGCCGACAAAAACGAAAATCTACCCGCTGCCCGCCACCCGCTCATCACGGGTCCGACGTATTTGGAAAAACTCGGTGACTTTGATGTCTTCATCAAATCTCCCGGCATTCCGCCGAAGGAACTTTCCCCCTTCAAGCTTACAAACGTCACGTCTTCGACGCAGATTTTCTTGGACACGATCGCAGGCAGCGGTGCCACGGTCGTCGGTGTGACGGGATCGAAAGGAAAAAGCACCACTTCATCGTTGATCTACGAGATTTTGAAGAGGGACGGTCGCAAAGTGTTCCTCGTGGGGAACATCGGAGAGCCGGCCATCGCGCACGTTGCCGATGCCGATTCGAATACAATTTTTGTTCATGAGTTGAGCAGTTATCAACTCATGGAACTGACATCGAGCCCTCAAATCGCGGTCGTGACGTCGTTCTTCCCGGAGCACCTGGATTACCACGGCTCGCTCACCGACTATTTGGAAGCCAAGAAGCGCATCGCTCGCTTCCAGAAAGCCGGCGACATCGTCATTTTCCACGGCGCCTCCCCCGAGGCGAGGCAGATCGCCGACGAAAGCATGGGCGTGAAGACGCACTTCTCGCACGACGATGCTCCGGTGAAACTGGACGAGATCAATCTGAAAGGAGCGCACAACCTCGGCAACATCGCCGCGGCACTCAAGGTGACGCGATACTTCGCCGTGGAAGAAGACGTGGCGGTCGCCGCCATCAAAGCGTTCAAGGGACTTCCCCACCGACTGGAGTCCGTCGCCGTGAAAAACGGCACGGAATGGATCAACGATTCCATCTCCACGACTCCCGAATCTGCGATCGCCGCACTCGATGCGCTCGGGGACTCCGTGCAGACGATCATCGTGGGCGGCCAGGACCGGGGCTACGACTTCGCGCCGCTCGCAAAGCGCATCAAGACCTCGCGTGTGAAAACGGTGATCCTGCTCCCCGACAGCGGTACGACGATTCGGAAAGCGATCGAAAATGAAGGTGCAGAGGTGGAATTCGTAAATGCTCCGACGATGCAGGATGCGGTGAAAGCGGCAAAATCTACCCGCTACCCGCCAACCGCTACCCGCACCTCGATCGTCCTCCTCTCCCCCGCCTCACCCAGTTACGGACACTTCAAGAACTTCGAAGACCGCGGGGAACAGTTTAAACAAGCCATCGCAGCGTAGACGCATCGACGAAAATTTGTTATAATAGTGTGATGCGTATCGTGAAAGAATACCCGCGGCTGCTCCTCCTCCTCTTCACCACGTGTTTGGCGTACGGGCTCTATATGTTAGGCGGCCTGCACTGGCTGCACGGAACGCAGGGAGCGAGTGAGTACATGGCGGCATTCATCGGAGGACTCCTCTTCACCTTCGGATTCACGGCACCGTTCGGCATCGGCATTTTTTTGGAGATCGGTCACGCACTGAACCCGTGGCTCGGCGCGGCCGTCGGCGCATTCGGCGCACTCCTCGCCGACCTGCTCATTTTCCACGTCATGCGATTCGAGTTCTTCCATGAGGAAATTCACAAGCTGCGCACCACGCGCATCGTGACGTGGGCACACCGGAAATTGCATCACGAGAGCGTTCCCGAAAGGGTCCGCGAGTACCTCATTTGGTGCTTCGCCGGTCTCGTCATCGCTTCTCCTCTGCCCGATGAATTCGGCGTGATTCTCGTGAGCTCCATGACGAACATCAACGAACGGGCATTCGCCGTCCTCAGCTTCTTCATGAACATGCTCGGCATCCTGGCCTTCATCATGGGATCCAGGCTCATCGCGGGCTAACCCCCGCCGACCTTCACTTTCGCCGGACGAACCACTTTGCCATGGAGTTCGTACCCGTCTTCGATGACGTCGGTCACGGTGCCCGCCTTGCCGGGACCCTGCATGAGCACTTCATGACGCTCGGCATCGAGCGGCTGACCGAGCGACTCGAAACTCTTGAGCCCCATGTCGGCGGCCTGCTTGATGAAGCTCTGCTCGAGCGCAACGATACCCTTTACCCACGCGTGCTCGGCGAGATCTTTGGGCAGCGACTTGAGCGCCCGCTGCAAGTTGTCGATGGTCGGCAGGAGCTTGAGGAGCACCGCTTCGGAGGCGAACTTCCGCAGATCCCCCGCCTCGCGCTCCATGCGGATCTTGGCGTTCTGCAGATCGGCCTGCGCACGGGCGGCGGTTTCGGTGGCCTGCTTAAGCTGGTGCGACAGTTCGTCGATTTTCTTGAGGAGTGCCGCGGTCTGTCCGTCGGCGGCCTGCGCGGCCTTCACCTTGGCGGCGAGGTCATCGTCCTTCCCTGCGGAAGAGCCCGACGATTTCGTTGGATCGGATGCTTTCGTCATGCCCGAATCATACCATACGTCACCTCCCCCCTTCCTCCTTTCACTTTCGCACTTCTTCACTTTCATACTTCCGCACTCACCCCAAGCTTCTCCTGATCGTCGCGGCCTCCACGATGTCGCGTTGGATGGATTCCTTGGAGGCTCCGCCCTGCAGACGCTGGTAGATGGACGACGTGATGTTGCGGTGCACCAAGTGATGCGGCTTCACGGGAGCGAGTTCGATCTCCAGAATTTTTTCGATGGCATCGATGTCTTTCTCAATCTCACGGAAGATCGGCTTTTTCTTGGCGAGCATCGAAAGATTTTCGCGGTTCAAATATTTTCCGGCGTGCTTGAGGTCTTCGCGCATGGCCGGGTAGAACTCCTCGACGGTATCGAGCAAGCCTGCTTTCCCTGCTGCCACAAGCCCACGACCCGTCGCGATGAGTTCGGGCGGAATGCCGACCGAGTACAGTGCGGCCGTGAATCCGATGGCGCGCGGCAGACGTACCTTGCCGACGCCGCGGCTGTAACCGAAGAGTCCGATGTGCTGCATGCGTTCGCGGCGCGGCGGGATGTACCCCGCGACTTCGTTGATGAGCGGAGCGATGGCCTCGACGGTCGGCTGCCAAATCTGCGTGAAGAGCGCGCACACTTTCTTGATCTTTGCGGCATCGGACTCGCTCACGCTCACGGTCTTGCGGAGCGGTACCTCTTTTTTGATGGTGATGAGCGCTTTGCGCACCTCGTCCTTGGGATAGTCGTAGCGGAACGCCGACTGAATGGAGTACGTGCGCACTCCGGCGTACTGCGTGAGGAACGTCTCGACGTACGACGGGTTCACACTGCCGCGGAACGGAAGCGAGCCCGTGCCGAGCACCGGATACACCTGCATGCCAAGCTCACGCCCCACGGCCTTGGCGGTGCTGAGTGCCACTTTGACGGCCAAAACTGCAGGAACCAGACCCGCATTCATGGCGGGGTCCGAGCGAGCCATGAAGAGGCGCTGCCCGCGCTGCTTGGCCTCGGGACATTCTTTGAGGAGGCCAGTCCAGTACGGACGGATGATCTTTTCGATGGAGAGCAGCGAGCCCACGTCCTCGACGAGCGGCGTCACGTCGAACTGCGAGAGGAGCTCCCGGTCGGACTTCTTCTTCCCTTTGTGGAATACCGCACGGTGGTAGCCTGCGATCTCGCGGAACGCGGCGCGCACTTTGGCGGGCTGCGAGGCGGAGGTCGTGAGCGGCAGGAACATTTCGGTGACGGGCGGACTCTTGAGTCCGATGTCTTTGCCCAGATCGGCGAGCGCCAAGATGTTCATGAGCGCGCGGGCCATGCGGTGCATCTTGTCGCCGTCGAATGCGGGAATGCGGTAGGTCAGATGCACGTCGCGTCCCAACATTTTCTTGGCGAAGAAATCGGCGCCGCGCGAGAACAGCTTCTCGCCCACGGATTCATCGACGTACTTCCCTTCCCAGTCCCACATGTACTCGTCGATGGGAAGCTCCTTGAAGAGGAGCATGAGTTCCTCCAGCTCGTCTTGGGTCGCCACGAACGGCTTGTCATGCCACCACGGAGTCGTGGCGTTGTCGGGGTGTTGCGTGGCCATCGTGACGGGCACGTTCCTTGTCATGGGCACACAGTATCACAGAGATGATACCGACCAAGTTTGTGACGGTGGAATTGAGCGGTATACTGAAGCCCATGCAGAAGAAAAAAAGGAGGAAAGCCACGTCGTGCCAAGGAGCCTGCGGGTCGTGCGGAACCACCGACGGTTCATACTCGGTGAACATGCTGAAAGCGGGCGGCATGCTTATCGTCATCGCGGCACTCTACAAAGCGGGAAGCTCGTTCAATCTGATTTCGTTCGCGCAAGGCACGGAGGAGGCAGCGGGTCTGGGTGCCGTCTTTCTCATCGGACTCACGGCTTCGGCAAGCAGTTGTCTCGCACTCGTGGGCGGACTTCTGCTCTCGGTGTCGGCCAAATGGGTCGAGTCGCATCCGAAGGCATCGCGTTGGGAAAATTTCAAGCCGCTCCTGCAGTTCAATCTCGGTCGCCTGCTCGGCTACTTCGTCTTCGGAGGACTGACGGGCTTGCTGGGACGCGTACTGCTTCCCTCCGTCCGCGCAACGGGGGTGCTCCAGGTGGCGATCGCCATCGTGATGATCGTTCTCGGACTCAATATCCTCCACATCATTCCGAAAAAGTACTGCCGCGTACCCCTGCCGCAGTCACTCATGAAAAAGATCCGTGGACTGAGCGAATCGGAAAATATCTTCGCAGCGATGTTGCTCGGCGCCATGACGTACTTCGTACCGTGCGGTTTCACGCAATCGATGCAACTTTTGGCACTGAGCTCCGGTTCCTTTCTCGGCGGAGCCATGATCATGTCGGTGTTCGCGCTCGGTACGCTGCCGTCGCTGCTCGGCATCAGCGCGGCAGGCTCATTCTCGAGCGGGAAAGTCGGAAAAATTTTCCTGACCTTTGCCGGATCTCTCTCGATTTTCCTCGGTGTCATGAACGCTCGGACCGGGTTTGCGCTCACGGGAGTCACGTTTCAATCCCTGATCCCCTGTTGCTCAGCCAGCGAAAGCGTCGATCCCAATGTCAGCATCGATAAAAACGGCCAGCAAATTATTTCCGTGACCGTGCACGACCAGGGGTACAGCAACCCGACCTTCACGGTGCAAGGCGGTATGCCCACGTGGATTTATGCCACGGCTCCCGAGCGGCTGTCCGGCTGCATCTCTCAGATGGCAATCCCCTCCTTCAACATTCAGCAGCCCGTGAGCCAAGGCGCCAACTGGATCGGACCCATCACACCCGAAAAGGACTTCGAGTTCATGTGCTCCATGGGCATGTTCCGAGCGCAGGTGAGAGTGCGCTCGTAAGTGGAGCGCAACATTCTGCCCGCCACCCGCTTTTCGCCCTACTGCACGACGCACGGAACCTCCGGGTCGGCGACGCAGTTTTCGGCCGGCGGTTCCCCTCGCTCCGGGCACGTTTTGGAATACATGCACGCATCGTCGGTCACCATGCGGATTTCTTTGCGCAATTCCGCGGGATCGACGGTATCGGTGATGAGGAGATGATCGTTGTCCTCAAAAACGTAGGCGCTGCCCGCCTTTTGCTCCTCACCGTTCACGTAGAGACGAACGACGTACGAGCCTTGGGCATGCCGACACTGCAAGCATTCCAGGAACTTGAACTTGTCACCTTCGTAGCGAATGCCGGGAAGCGAATTGAAGAATTGGCCGATGGGAAGCCCGGGCTTGTGACGATGCACCACGTGCCCGTTGTGGTCGTGCAGGTGATAATGCTCGTCCTTCGCGTCGTCGTGCTCGGTTTCGGCGGAACTTCCGGACATATACTGATCCGTGGTGAAATCGATCTGCTCGCCTTCGATCCATACCGCAAAGTCGGCATGCGTGTGGTTGGGGTCGGGATTCTTGGCGGGCTCCTTGGGCGCACACGCGGCGAGCGACAGGAGAGCGGCGGACAACAGGACTGCGTACTTCATAGGGAAAATGGGAAAAGTCGGTGGTAGCATACGCTCATGTCACCCATCACCACAGCTCGTTGGACGCTCATCTGCGGCGTCGCATTCGTCTTCCTCTACTTCGGTATCGATAAATTCGTGCATCCCACGTTGTGGGTGGATTGGATGCCTCTCTGGATGGACGGCCTCCTCGGCATGAGCGTGGAAACCTGGCTCGCCGTCACGGGCGTCGCCGAAATCGTCATCGCCGTCATGGTGCTGGTACCCAAACGCATTCTGCAGAAAATCGGTGCGCTGCTCGCAACACTCCATCTCATCGCCATCCTCACGCAGATCGGCTGGAACGAGATCGCCGTGCGCGACGTGGGACTCAGCTGCATGACCATCGCACTGTGGTACTTGCTGTAATGCGAGACCGTTTCCCATCGATGTAAGAATCCGGATGACCACCCGTCGTAGGTGTATCACTCGTTTTATTTCTTTACCCCTTTTCCTATGAACAAACTCATTGCGGCAGCAGCCGCCCTCATGATGAGCGCCACGATGGCAGCGCCCGCATTCGCGGAGAACGCCATGACCGTCACCACGGACACCTCCGTGGCAAGCACGGCAGACCTGACGTGTATGGGTAACGCAGTCGACGTCCGCGAGGGCGCCGTACTCACCGCCCGTACGAACTACAACGCCAAAGTGATCGCCGCGATCACGACGCGCCGCGCTTCCCTGAAGGCCGCATACACGATCGCCAACAACAACGATCGCCGCGTGGCTCTCAAGGCCGCCGTCGACGTGTACGTCAAAGCCATGGCCGACGCCCGCGCACAGTACCGCACGGACACCAAAGCCGCTTGGAAGACGTTCAACGACTCCATCAAGGCCTGCAACCTCTCCGCAGACGTGAGGGTGAAGTCCGAGACCGAGCACGAGAACAACAAGGACAAGGGCCGCCACCTGGGTCAGCTCAAGAAGAAGATCCACAATGCGTTCAACGTGAACGCTCACGG
>CAZSWJ010000028.1:0-10667 GCA_964611095.1 uncultured Candidatus Peribacteria bacterium | reverse complement strand
CAGAACGGACAGACGCCTGCGAGCTGCAGCACGCTGGCGACGTACAGGCGGTAGCTGAAGCAAAGCCCGAGCACGATCATCGTGCCGATGAACGCGCGTGCGCTCCTCGAAAACTTCGTACCGAGCGCGAGCGTCGCGCCGTACGCGGTGAGACCGGCGTACCACAGCATCCCGAGCAGCGGATTCGGGATCACGAAGTAGTGCGCCCACGGACCTTGAACGGTCTTCGTGCAACTCACGAGCGTGTTCACGGTGCACGGCGTCGCTTCGCCGGGATGGGCGAGTGCTGCCAGATACTGGAGTACCAGGTACGTGGCGTCGATCATGCCGAGGACGGCACAGGCGGTCAGAAGAACGGCGGCCGTTCGTTTGGCGGTACGCATAGGACTCGATTGTACATCAGCCTTTGGTGCCGTGTTATGCTGACTCCCTCATGGATTCGTCCGTCCCTCTCGCGTATCGGCTGCGACCCAAAACTCTCGCCGAATACGCGGGGCAGATCGACGTGGTCGGTGAGGGAACGGCGCTCCGCACATCCATCGAACAGGACAAGCTCTCGTCGGTGATTTTCGCCGGACCTCCGGGCACCGGAAAGACGACGCTGGCGCGCATCATCGCCGAGACGACCAAGGCTCAGTTCGTGCAGCTCAATGCGGTCACGAGCGGCGTGAAAGACATCAAAGAAGTATGCGCGCAGGCCGAGCAACTCAAGATGTCGATGAAGCAGCGCACGGTGCTCTTCATCGATGAAATCCATCGCTTCAACAAATCGCAGCAGGATGCGCTTCTTCCGTCGGTGGAAAACGGCAACATCATCCTCATCGGTGCCACGACGGAGAACCCGTACTTCTCGGTGAACAGCGCCCTCATCTCGCGCTCGCAGGTGTATCTGCTCAAGCCCCATTCCGTGGAGTCGCTCGAGCGCATCGTGGAGCGCGCACTGGTTTCTCCCGACGGTTACGCAGGCAAGGTGCAGATGCATCCCGATGCCATCAAAAAAATCGCCGAGATGGGCAATGGTGATGCGCGCATTGCGCTCAATTTGCTCGAGCTTGCGGTCCTCATGATCGGTACCAAGATCAGTCGCGAGGATGCCGAGAAAGTCTTGAAGCAACGCAGTCACCGATACGACAAGAAAGGGGAGGATCATTACGATACGATTTCAGCGTTCATTAAATCGATGCGCGGTTCCGATGTGGATGCGTCGCTGCTGTGGATGTACAAGATGCTCGCTGCCGGCGAAGAGCCTAGGTTCCTCTTTCGTCGCATGAGCATCTTCGCATCGGAAGACGTGGGCAATGCCGATCCGCGCGCACTCCAAATCGTCGTCTCGGCGTGGCAGGCGTTCGAGATGGTCGGGTTCCCCGAGGGCGAATATTTCCTGGCGCACGCATGCGTCTACTTGGCGCAGGCACCCAAGAGCAACTCGGTCACGCGTGCGATGAAGTCGGCCAAGCAGGCCGTGGAATCGGCGCCGACGCTCGAAGTGCCCATGCACCTCAGGAATGCGCCCGTCAAAGCCATGCGCGAGCAGCATGGCTACGGGGAGGGCTACCAGTACCCTCACAACAGCGCCGAGGGTGTGGTTCACGAGGACTATTTCCCGCAGAACTACAAAGGAACGCGTGGCTTCTACGAGCCATCGGAGCGTGGTTTCGAGGCCGAGGTTCAAGACCGCATCCGCAAGGCGAAGCAGGTGATCGGTGCTTAATAGACATATGTAATGAAATATTGTATAATGTAACAAATGCCTGAAACACACAACGAGTCCGATCACGTCGCGGAAGGAGCGGAAAAACCATCCGGTCCGGTTCTTGTCGCACTCGTTCATAGCGACATCGACAAAGACATGGAAGGGAAATTGTTTTTCATCGATGAAGACGGATGGTCGGAAGAGGTTCCGTTTCGCGCCTTTTCCGGATACTTGAAACATCGCCAAAATTTGATTTCCTGGAAAAAGAATCCCGCAGAGTCACCGGGCAGTTTTTTTCACAAGTCTGAAAAGAAAGTTCTTCTGGGGAGAAAAGCACAAACGGAGAAGGCCCTCGGAAAAAATTTTTTCAAGGAACTTGTGAAGTGCAAGCGGATGACGCTTCTCATCGATTCTCTCGGAGGAAGCATGGAAGGTGAGGAAAGAATGATGCGCCTCATGGACATGGTTCACCGCAACGGCGGAACGGTGAATGCATTCGTCGGCAGCAAAGCGGCGAGCGCGGCAGCAGGTCTCTTGGAAAAAGTCGACAATACCACCGCTCTTGGGGAAAGCGTTCTCATGTGGCATACGAGCCAAAATGACGAAGGTACCGATAAAGAAACCGTCGCTCAGGACACCGCGGTCTTCACGAAATATTTCCGTCAAAAAGTAACGTCGAACCGGGAACATGTCGCGGCCCGATTGCGCGAGGTCATCCAAGACCCGCAGAACGATGACAACAGAATTTATTTTACGGGCAGAGAAATGGAGAGCTTCGGAGCGCTCGAGGCCGTTTCATCCACCGCGGAGCTCAAGCAGGCCGCACTCAAGGACACCCCGGAATTGGGGGAGGCCATCGGATTCGCGCGGAAAAAAATCGATCGTTTCTTCGAAGCGAATAGATTGGAAGAAACGGTGCGAGCCGAATTCGGTCGCTCTCCCATCTTGCAAGACGGCAAGGCCATCTACGATCACACGGTTCCTCCGGAGGTGCATGCGGCAGTCTTCAAACACCTGGAAGGTGAGAGGGATAAAAGACGTGCGCGAGAAGCGAAACGTAACCAAGCCATATAGACGGCTTCGGGGCTGATACTTGCTAAAAACATACAAATATTATATAATAGAGAAAACACATATGACCGCAATCACATCCAATCTTCGGGCTTTCGCGCACGAGCATGATGACATTCCGGCTTTTCACGCCGCGTATTTGGTGTGCACGTTCCTTACGGCGGCCATTTTCAATTCGGGATTCTTCGCCGGACTCATCGCCATTCACATGTCGCTGGACTACGTGAAATACCGCGACGTTCATGGATTCTCGCTCGCCAAAACGATTCGCGGCATGGTGCTCGAAAGCATCGTCGACATTGCGCTCCTCATGCTCTCGCTCACGTTCGCCGTGACGCTCAACCACACGTACATGCTCGCCGCACTCAGCGGACTTCTGCGTTCCGAGCTCACGCTCGTGCGAGCCATCGGTACCATCATCCCGCGCATTCAAATCCTGGAGCACTTCCTCTCGATGGCGCTGAACATCCACTCGTACATGAACACCGTGCACCCGTCGTTGGATCGCAAGCTCACGCGTCTCGAGCGCGTGGCGTTCTGGACCATCGTCATCTGTTCGTCGATGCTCGTGCTCGTCGCGGTACTGTTCCGCGGCAATGAACAGGAGCTTCTGCAGATTGTGGCTCGCGAGTTCATTCCGCACCTCTAGAACGGTGCGCCGTCGGGGAACAGCACGCGTTCCACCCGTCGCATCTCCAGTCTCCAATCTTTGATTGCGGGGACTTCTTTGCCGTTGCCGTAGCGTGCGACGAAGTCATCGAAGCGCTCGTCCAGGGTGACCACTTCGTCGAACTTCGCGCGTTTGTCGCTGTACGCCAAAATCATCTGCTCGATGGTTTCGGGCATGTCGTCGCCCGTTTCGGTGTAGCCGCGGTGGGTGCGGACGATGCCGCCGATGCCGTCGTACTTTTTCTCGATCAGAAATTTGTGCGCCGCGTGCTCGTGCGGCGTGCCGTATTTCTTTTGCATGCGGAGCCAGGCGTCGGATGTTTCTTGTGTGGGGGTAAAACTGTCGTCGCCCGTGAGCGACGTGAAGTCGACGAATCGAAGCAGATCGTGCAGCTTGGCGGCCGCCCGCACCGCTGCGGGACGAACGATTCGCCCTTGTCCCAGTATGTGCACGGCCGTGCGCTCGGCGACACTCGCAACGCAATCGCAGTGCCGCACGATGTGGTCGGGGAGTCCCGCTTCCGTGCGCCATGCGTCGATCTCGGCGTCGGAGGGAATCGGCATGTCGCGGAACTCAAAGGTGAGGAGTCGGCCTTTTCCTTCCTCGGCGATGTGGACGTGAATGCCTGCCTCCACGACGTTCGTCCGGTCGCCCCACTCGATGACGCGGATCCCCGGGAAGTCGTCGAGCGCTTCCACAAATTCCTTGGCTTGGTCGGCGCGGAGGCGATAGAGATCGATATGCGACAAGATTCCGTCTCCGTAGCGCTGTTCCAGGGCGTAGGTGGGGCTCGTGATGTGCTGTGCGATACCCAGTCCTTGGGCCAACCCCTGCGAGAAAGTCGTCTTTCCGGCGCCCAATTCACCCGTCAAAACCACCGTCAGGGGGCGGTTGTACAGACTGTGAGCCAGGGAAAGGCCTGTTTTCCGCATCCGGATGTCATCCGGGGCCTGTACGATGCATCGGTCGAATATTGACATAATTTGATAAATCTACTATAATAGTAGTGAACAAAAACTCAGATCCCCATCTTACCTCATGCATTTGAAACGTATCGGATTCCGGGTTCGCGGCGTCTACAAGATGCGAAAGCCTCGCATCATGAAGATCGCCAAGCAGAAGCTTTCCTTTACGGTGGCGACGCTGTCGCTCCTGGCATTCGTCGTGGGAAACATGGTGGGTCAGCACGGTTGGTATTCCTTCTGGAAGACCGTTCTTGGCAAAGAGGATGACTCTCTCATCGCCTTCGTCGGTACGGTATCGCCCATCGAAAAGATTCCCGATTACACGCTGTGGTCGCAGTACGGCGGCAGCAAGCAGGTGCACACCTACGGCCAGGCACCGAGCCAGGTTCTCAAGGAACTTCCGTCGTACGATCAGACGTCACTTAGAAATGGCAGTGCACCCAAGCTCGCACTCCAGGCCTACTCCACGTTGTGGGAAGGCGGCTACAACTCGCCGAACGGCAGTCACGCCGGCGTCGATATCGATGCGCCGCGCGGTACGCCCGTCGTCGCCATCGCCAACGGTGTCGTCGAGATGACGAGCGAACAGAGCTACGGCTTCGGAAACCACGTCATGATTCGTCATCCCAACGTGCCGGATGCTTCGAGCGAGGGTGGCAAAACCACGCTCTACTCCACGTACGCTCACTTGGACGTCGTCCTCGTGCAGCAGGGACAGGTGGTGCACAAAGGTCAACAGATCGGAACCGTGGGCAACACCGGACTCGTCTTCGGAGCCACGGGTTACCACCTCTACTTCCAGGTGGAGAAAGAAGACGCGCCGTTCCACCCGTACTGGCCGTTCACGAGCACCGAAATCGCCGCCGACGGCATGAGCTTCGTGCAGGCCGTGAACAGCACCAAGTACCAGAGCCGCCTCAAGGAATTCACGCTCAACCCCATGGCGTTCGTCCAGCAGTACAAGTCGTACGTTCGTCCCACCGTGGCGAGCACCACGGGTACTGCGGGAGTCGCAGCCGCTCAGGTGAGCGTCACCACGCTCACGCGCGCCGAGCGCATGAAGTCTCTCGCCGACACGCGTCTCAAGCAGCGCTTGGCCAAGTCCGGCAGGACCGCCACGATCGTCGTGCAGGCGGTGAGTTCATCGGCATCGTCCGTCGCCCAGAAGCCCCAGGAAGTGACGCAGGTCACCGTGACCGCAGCCGCCGCTCCCGACGTGCCGTCGTCCGGAACCAACACCGACGTCGACCATCTGCGCATCGAGCACTCCGGCAAAGTGAGCCACGCATGGCAGAAAGTCCGCATCTTCGCCGTCGACAAGCACGGAGATACCGTCGCTTCGCCGTCGTTCTCCGGACGCCTCTACGTCATTTCGGAATTCGGTGAGGCCGAGATCCGCCCGGCCGAGCTCAGCCCGCTCGACTTCGTGAACGGTGTCGCCACCGTGAACATCCTCTCTCGCAGCAACAAGACGCTCTTCATTTCCACGAGAGGTGCGTTCACCACGACGAGTGCGCCGATGCTGTACGACCGCTAGCGCGGTCGAGGAATACAAAGAATACAAGGAGTGCAAAGAGTGCAAGGAAGTTCCTTGTAATCCTTGAATTTTTCGTATTCCTTGAACTCTTATTTCTTTGACGCGTATTTCGTCAGCACCAACATGAGGATCAAGAGTGCCATGAATGCGATTCCCTTCTGCGCCGTCGACATGAACAGCGCCGTGCCTCCGAAGAGCGTTCCGACGAGTGCCATGAGCAGGATGATTTTCCGTTCGCTCCAGCCTTTATCCAAAAGCAGGTGATGCAGGTGATCGCGACCGCCTTTGAGCGGCGATGTTCCGTGTGCCAAACGACGAACGATGACGAACGCCGCATCGAGAAGTGGTATGCCCAGAGCCAAAAAAACGGTGGCCACCTTTCCTCCGCCGTAGATGCCGAGCACTCCGAGCATGAGTCCGAAGAACATCGAACCCGTGTCGCCGAGCAGCAAGGTCGCGGGTGGGAAATCGAATGCCGCACCGGCGGCGGCCAGTCCCGCCAGGATGAACGCGATTTGCGCCGTCTCCACTTCGCCGTTCCTGAAGTACGCGAGCAAACCGAGCATCAGAAATCCGATGACCGAGAGCACGCTCACCTGTCCGCCGATGCCGTCGAACCAGTTGAGCGCGTTGATGGTGAAGAGCAGCCACACGACGGTAAAGACTCCGCTCAGCACGGGGAGATTTCCGAGCGGTCCCGCCGGAATCACGAATGCATCGAGCTTCAGAAATCCGCCGAGCGGACTTGTGACGGTGTAAATGCGCGAGCCCGTCGCGAAGATGAGAATAGCGACGAGAATCTGTACGCCGAGCCTCACGTACGGCGGCAGGGGAGTGCGGTCATCGAGGAAGCAGACCGCCGCCAGCATCACGATTCCAAGAATCAGACCGAGTTCTTGGAGCTGAATGTCGGAAATGAGAACGAAGATCGCGAGGAACAGAACGACCGCGACGATGCCAGCGGGGTAGGGGAGTCGTGGTCGGTTCAGGCCGTACCGCTGCGGAAAATCGAGCAGTCCCCACCGTGGGAACAACCGAAGGACCAGGGCATAACCCAGGCCGGCGGCGAGCAGAGCGGCTGCGGCAAGCATCAGCATATGTGTAGAATTGTAGAGCATGACGGAGCGGTACGTCTTCGGCTTTCTCGGAGCACGCGGCAGCGGCGATCTTCGGAAAACGTGGAATGCGCTTTTGGCGGAGCAGGGGATCGACGGATTCTTCGATTGCTACCGCGCGGTTTCCGCAAAAGACCTGGAACTGCGGCTCTCGGAGATGTTTTTGCTCGAGCGCAGCGGTTATCTGCTGTCGCCCAAGCTCGGGACGATCATCATGCCGCTTCTGGACAAGCTCGATGCGTCGGCCGAGGAGAGGGGAGAGGTCGATACCGTGCTGAACGAAGGGGGAGTGATGATCGGATATTTTCTGGGAGACATTCCGCCCGAAGAGCGCTTAAAACTGTGGATGAGCGCGGAGAGGGGAGTTTCCCGTTGATTATTCCGGTGAAGGTGAGCTGAATTCTTGCGTCCGCGGCAACGCTCAGTACACTCCCTGCCAATGAAGAAGTACAACGTGCTTTCCGAGGCGAAACTGAAAGGCAAGCGCGTGCTCCTGCGCGCCGGGTTCGATCTCCCGATGGAGAACGGAAAAGTCACGGATGTCACGCGCGTCACGGCCATCGAGAAGACGATGAAGCACATCCTCAAGAGCGGAGCGGTGCTCATTCTGATGGCGCACCAAGGACGTCCCAAGGACAAGCCGGAGACCGAGTTCAGCCAAAAGCCGATCGTTCCCGTCCTCGAAAAATTACTGAAAACCACGGTGCATTTCTCCAAAGACTGCATCGGTCCCGTTGCCGAAAAAGCCGTTGCAGGAGCCAAACCGGGCGAAGTCGTGCTGCTTGAAAACCTGCGTTTCCACGCCGAGGAAAAGAAGAACGACAAAGCGTTCGCCAAGGCACTCGCCAAACTCGCCGACGTGTACGTCAACGACGCGTTCACGAACTGTCACCGCAATCACGCCAGCATGGTGGGAGTGCCGAAATTGTTGCCCTCCTACATGGGCTTCAACTTGCACGAGGAAATCACGCATCTCTCGGTCGTCGCCACCAAGCCCAAACATCCGCTCACGCTCATCATCGCCGGATCCAAAATGGAGACCAAAGTTCCGGTCATCGAGAGATTCTTGGAAGGTGGCGATCACGTGCTCGTCGGAGGCTGTATCGCCAACACCCTCATCGCCGCACGCGGATTCGACGTGGGTGCGTCGAAATACGACGAAGAAGGAACCGAGCTGGCGCAAGAACTCATGATGGAAAGCGAGAAGCCTGGACGGGCCAAAATCCACGTTCCGCGCGACGTCGTCGTGGCCGAGAAACTCGATGAGAAAGCCATCAAACTCGATCTGCCCGTGGAAGACGTTCTCGGCGACATGTGCATTTTCGACATCGGAAAAGTGACGCTGAAGCGCTACATCGACATCATCGAGCAATCCAAAATGATCGTGTGGAACGGACCCGTGGGCGTCTACGAATACAACCGCTTTTCGCACGCCACGAAGCGCATCGCCGAGGCCGTTGCCGCCGCCACAAAAAGGGGAGCCAAGACCTTCGTCGGAGGAGGGGATACCATCGATTTTCACCTCAAGTACAAGTATCCGCTCAAAGGTTACACATTCGTGAGCATGGGCGGGGGAGCCATGCTCGAATTCATCGCAGGAAAGCCGTTCGAGTCCTTGAAAGTGCTCGAGAAGTAGTGCGCGGTGTACGTTCGTCCCTCCCGCATTCGCGGTTGAGAATTTTGCGTTCGTCATTCTTACGTGCGTGAGGCTCAGGCATACTGGCCGCCATGTCCGACGGAGCCGAGACCCCACCGCAGTACACCGTCCTCATTGCGCCGGAACAGCCGACGTCCAGTTCGCTGCTCGGGAGCGTTCGTCGTATCGCGGGCCCCGTCTTGCTCGTGGTCTCGCCGGACGGATTCGATCAGCTGTCCACCGAGCACCTCACGCAGTTTTTCCGCGAGGCCAAAGCGCTGAACGCCGACCGCAAGCTCACCGTCGCCACCAAAGATCCACGCGTTCGCGAGCTGGCCAAAAAGTACGGCTGGGAAGCGGTGCAGACGCTCAAGCAATTGCGGCCGTTACTGAAAGACGATAAATCCCAAGCCGAAGCGGTTCGCGCGTTCAGTCCCGTGTCGTGGCGCCAGGACATCCGCAGCCGTCTGCAGTCCGTGGGTCTGCTCACGCTGCCCAAGGTCCGCATCTGGAGCTTGCTCGTGGTGAGCGCCGTCGTCTTCCTCTTCGTCTTCTTCAGATTGCTTCCGTCGGCCGAAGTGAACATTTGGCCGAACCAGGAATCGAGCACGTTTACGACGAACGTCTACCTGCAGGCGTCGGGAGCGGTGCTACCGGTACCCGATGACCGCGTGCGCGTGCTCCCGCTGGAGCTCCTCACGGTCCGCATCAGCCGCACCATCACGTACGACCAAGTGAGCAAAAACTTTACGGGCAACAACGCCAAGATGACGGTGACGGTCTATAACAATTCCTCGGAACAATTTTCGCTGCGCAAAGGAACGCGTCTCGTCAACCAAGCCGGCATGAGGTTCCGGCTCCAGGACGACGTCATCTTGCCGATGAAGTCCAAGCAGGACGCGCGCGCCGAAGCCGACCCCATCGACCAATTCGGTGAAGTCGTGGGAGCACGTGGCAACGTGCCCGCGGGCGTCAAATGGGACTTCCCGGGTCTTTCCGAAAAGGACCGCGCCGAGGTCTTCGCGCGCAACGAAAAGCCCGCGACCGGCGGCAACACCTCGTACGTCAGCATGCTCAGCAAGGAAGATCTGTACGGCACCAAACAGCGTCCGGGAGGCGCAAAACTGCGTTTGGAGCAGGAATTGATGACCGTCGCAAAACAGCAGGTGGAGGAAGAACGCATCGGCAGAAACAAAATGTTCAACACGCATTTCATCCAACTGCAGCGCGAGGAGCTGACCAAGGTGGTCTATAAGGACTTCCAGCTCAGCGACCAGTTCATCGGACAGCCGGTTGCGAGTATCCCTGCGCAGGGGAGTATCGAGTACACCGTCATCTTGTACGACGAGAATGAACTTCTGAATTTGTTGAAGGCTGAAGTATTGGAACGAGTCGGAACCGATAAGACGATCGTCACCGGTTCCTTGACAAAGGACAACATGGAGGTCAGCGTCATCGCTCCGTGGGACGACGACTTCAAGTGGGTGAAGATCACCGCCGATTTGACATACACCGAACGGTATGTGATTAACCCGATTACACCGAGCGGTGCCAGGTTCGGGAAGTACATCCGAGACAATGTGGCGGGTAAGACGGTGTCCGAGGCATATCGCATCATTCGTAACCTGCCCGAAGTGGATAAAGTGGATATCAACGTGTGGCCGCCGTGGGCGTTCCAGTTGCCGGCCATCGGGACCAACATCGCCATCACGGAGGAGGAGAACTAGGCATTTCACCACGATTAAATCATGTACAAGATACATTGTGCGTTATTAAGCATAGTGGGGAATGGGATCCCCTCACCCGTGTTTTCTCGCTATGCACTGCGGCAAACACATTCAAACATGCATCAATACTCACCTATCAACTTATACACACGCATGTGCAAAACCGACGATCGACAGGTTCGGTACTTCTATGTCCAAATAGTAGAAAAGTGCCGCTTCCCTGCCCTGAGGCAGGCAGTTTGGACGTCCAAAC
>CAZSWJ010000027.1:0-11172 GCA_964611095.1 uncultured Candidatus Peribacteria bacterium | reverse complement strand
GCGTTCGTTACGCAGCAAGCAACTCTCGCGCAAGGCGCATCATCATCTGCATCATCATGGGCGAGAAGCGGGTCGTCATTGCGGGGCCAGTTTGCCCTCCTGATTTTGAGTGTCAACAATTCACTCTCGGAAAACGATATTTTGCCTTCTGCAAGCCATAATATAGGGTCGATATTCGACCTGCCGATGTACGATGAATCCGGTGAAAGACGCGGTTTTCTTCTTCCGGCATTTCCTCAGACACCCGCTCCAAGTGTCCTCGATCATTCCCACCCGGAAGGCCGTCGCCGCTCGCATCACGGAACATATTCCCGAGCGCGGGCCGTGGACCATCGTCGAATACGGACCGGGCACGGGAGTACTCGCACGCGCATTTCTGAAGAGCGGCAAACTTTCGGAGGATGCGTCGATCATCCTCATCGAAAAAACGAAAGAGTTTGCCGACGAGCTGCGCCGCACGATTCGAGATCCGCGCGTTCACGTGTTCCACGATTCCGTCGAGAACGTTCGCGCCGTTCTGGCGTCCTGCGGCCGCGAGAGCGCCGATTACGTGTTCTGCAGCATCCCCCTCAGCGTCATGCCGACCTCGGCCCTCACGAGGATTCTGACCGAAACGAACGCCGTGCTCACCGAGCGCGGAGAGTTCATCGCATTCATCGCCCGTCCCGGGATCAAATCCACGCTTCTCAAGCACTTCTCCGATATTCGGATGAGAGTCGAGCCCTTCAACGTGCCGCCGCTCTTCATTTTCCGTTCAAAAAAAACGGCCGCCCGTACGAGCGACCGTTTCCTGAAACGTCGATGATGATTTAGCGAATTTCGTACGTGATGGTCACGTTGGAGACGATCTCCTGTTCGCCGGCCGGAATGGAAAGCTCCGCAGTGTCGCGATTCATCGCACCGCCGCCGACGCCGTAGGCTTCGGACTTCATCATGTAGGGCATCGGAGGCGTGCCGTACGCACCGTCCTCGCTGAAGCCGGTGATTTGGATGAGCTTCATGCCGAGACCCTTGGCGAGTTCTTCGGCTTTGGCCTTTGCTTTGCCGATGGCGATTTCGCGTGCCTCGGCCTTGAGCTTGTCGGAGTTATCGATGGAGAAGTTGATGCCGTTGGCCTGGTTGGCTCCGGCGTTCGTGGCGACGCCGAGGACTTCGCCGACTTTGTCGAGATCGCGGACCTTCACGCTGAGGGACTGCGTGGCTTCGTAGCCGCGGAGAACCTGCGTACCGTTCGTGTAGTCGTACACCGGGTTGAGCCAGAAGCTCTGCGTGGTGATGTCTTTCTTCTCGACGCCGGCCTTGTCCACGGCGGCGAGAACGTTATCCATGTTCTTGCGGATGTTTTCGATGGCGGCCTTGGCCGTTGCCTGCCTGCCGGTGTTCACGCCGAAGTTGAGGATGGCGATGTCCGGAGCGGCCGCGACTTTGCCTTCGCCGGTGACCGAGATTTGCATCGGTTGCGTCACGGGAGCACGGAGCTCCATGTTCTTGCCGGCAAGATAGAACGCGCCGCCGACGGCGACTGCGGCGATGAGTGCCCAGACGGGCGGACGAATGTTGATGGTTTCGACATCGGACATAAAGATTGGGTGAAAGGGAATAAGAGAACGCTACAGTGTTTTACGGATGAAACGCCAGATGGTAACAAAAAAAGACCGCCTCTCCGTCCAGTCGGAGTCACTGCAGAACCTTAATCCAGCGCAATGCGTTCTTTCACGCCGTATTTCGCGTAACCCTCTTTCTCGAGCCTGTGTGCCAGTTCCGGGCCGCCGCTTTCGACGATGGCGCCCTTGATCATCACGTGAACCTTATCGGGCTTGATGTATTCGAGCAGGCGCGCGTAGTGCGTCACGAGCACGGCCGAAAAATCCGGACCGCGCATGCTCTCCACGCCTTGCGCCACGATGCGGAGCGCATCGACGTCGAGGCCCGAGTCCGTTTCATCCATGAGCGCCAGACGCGGCTGCAAGATTTTCATTTGGAGCACTTCGGCCTTTTTCTTTTCGCCTCCACTGAAGCCTTGGTTCACCGATCGTTCGGCGAACGCGGGGTCCATCGAGAGTTCTTGCATCGTCGCCTTGAGCAGTGCGGCGAATTTGATCGGCGACACTTTCTTGTAATTCGGATCGCGGGCTTTGCGTTGCGCTTCGTATGCGGCGAGGAGAAAGCTCCGGAGCGGCACGCCTGCAATCTCTTTGGGATACTGGAACGCGAGGAACATGCCGGTTCGAGCGCGCACATCGGGCGTCATCTCCAGAATGTCTTCACCATTCATCGTCACGCTGCCGCCGTCGATCGTGTACGCCGGGTGCCCCATGAGCGTGGAGACCAGCGTCGATTTTCCGGAACCGTTGGGCCCCATGATGGCGTGCACTTCGCCGCTTTTCACCGTGAGCGAGAGTCCGCGAACGATCGGAGTGCCTGCAACGGATGCCTTCAGACCCTTGATCTCGAGCAGCGGTGAGGTTTTCTTGGGAGTCATGCCGAGGCAGTATAGCGCTCTTCGGAGCCCCTGGCTTGTTCTTCGGACGGCGCATCAGTACCCTTTCCGCGCATGGCGACAGTCACATTCATCGGTACCGACGGCCAAGTGCACAAGGTCGAGGCGCAGAACGGCGAGACGATCCTCAAGATCGCGCTCGACAACAACATACCCATGGAACACGCGTGCGGCGGCAACGGTTTTTGCACGACGTGCATGTGCCAGGTCGAGCAGGGGATGGACAATCTTTCGCCCCGCAACGAGAACGAAGAAAACATGGGCGTCACCGACGATCCGCATCGTTTAAGTTGCCAGTCTCAAGTACAGGGAGACGTGACGGTGAAGCTGATTGATCTGTAAAAGCGAATAGCGGGTAAGGCGGGTAGCGGGTAGAGCGCTGTTTTTACGTATGGCAAAGATGGCTACTCGCCACCCGCTCACCGCTACTCGCCCGTGGGTATTACTGCTTCGCCGACAAATCAGAGATCTTCTGCTTCACTCCTTCGTTGTACGGTTCGATTTTGTTGATGCGACGGTAGGCATCCTCGGCTTTGGCGCTGTCGCCGAGCTGCACGTAACACTCGGCGAGCAGGTGCAGAAGTTCCGTGTCGCGCGAGAGACGAGACAGAGCTTTCTCGAGCAGCGGAGCGGCGTCCTTGAATCGGCGCGCGGCGATGCAGGCGCGGCCCAGGGCTGCGGAACGCTCGGGGGTCTGTGGGTCGCGGTTCAGCGCTTCCTGGTACGCGAAGCAGGCATCAACGTATTTGGCCTGCATGTAGTACGCGAGTCCGAGGTTGGCGTAGAACGACACGTCATCGCGCTTGGCGACGAGTTCTTTGTAGAGCGCCTCGGCTTTGGCTTCGCGGTTCGTCGTGAGGTACAGCTTGGCGAGCTCGGCCTGGGTATCCGTCGCTTCCGGGTTGATCGTCAGAGCTTGGATGAGCAGGTGTTCGGCCTCGGCGTAATTTTGGAGGGCGATTTCTTTCTCGGCCGAACGCATGAGCGAACGGACTTTCTGGAGCTCGATGGCGGACGTGCGGGGGTTCCTGCGCGGGCGTTCCACCGTACGGTCTTCCACGAGCGCGGCACCGCGGTCTTCGGCGGACTGGAACCTGGTCTTCATGGAGCGCACCAAGCGGCGCACCGAGCGGTTCTTGAGCAGTATTCGTCCCGCGAAGAGCGCGACAATACCGAAGAGGGCTGTGAGGAAAACAACCAAATAGATCATGTGGCCTGGAATGGTATCACTCTTCCCCTCCGGCTGCCAGGGCGAATCTCTCCAGTAGAAGCGCTTTGTGGGCATTTGTCTTCAGTGCCCGGACCAGCTCGGAGTAGGCGCGTGTTTGCGTCGCGCGCAGCGGACTTGCGGGGAGTTCCCGGAGCGTGACGCCCAGGTGGAAGAGCACGTCCCCGGTCTCGTGCTTTTTCTCGGCGGCCGGAAGCAGCCAGCTCAGTCGGTCCTTGAGGGACGACGTCTGCCAGAAACGTTTGCACTGCGCATGGAGTTGCCTGCGTTCGCGGAGCAACTCCGGGTCGGCGAGCATTTCGGCGACGGCGCCCGGTGCGCCTTGCGCGATGTGGAGCGCGAACGCGGCTTCGTCTTCGTCGCGGCCTTCGGCGAGCGGACGGAGTTCGCTTTCCTTGAGCGGCGAGAACTTCAGCACGCGCGTGCGCGAGACGATCGTGGGGAGGAGCGACTGGAACGAGTCGGTCGTGAGAATGAACACCACGCGCTTCGGCGGTTCCTCGAGCATCTTGAGAAACGCGTTGGCCGCCGCAGCCTGCATGCGCTCCACGCCGCGGATGATGCAGCACAGGTACGGGCTCTCACCCGTGTCATGGAGGCGCTCCGAGAGCGCGCGAATGTCTTCGATGGAGATGATGTCGGTCTTCGCGGCGGGCGCCTTGCTGCGGTGTTGCTGCGGTACGTTGGACGTGAGCCCGATCACTTTCCAGTCGTCCTGCACGTCCTCCATCCACAGGTCATCCATGCACAGGAAATCGGCGTGGATCATGCGTTCCATTTGGTCGCGCACGCCCTGCCTTTCCTCGGGTGCCACGTGGTCGGCCAAAATCATCCACGCGAACCAGCGGGCCACGGTGCATTTGCCGAGCTTGGGTTGTCCGGCGAAGAGGTACGCGTGCGAAATGTTCCGCGACGCCACGTCTTGGAGCAACTGTCCGAGCTGTTTCTGGTGGCCGATGATCGTTTCCGGAATGGGGGCCATGGGGTACGATAGTAAACTCCATTCCCGCTTCCGGTACAGGGAAACGCTTCGAAATCCATTCATGTCCAAGGTTACGTTCATCACCGGCGGGGAGCCTGCCGCATACGAGGCGCAGCAGGGGAAAACTTTGGCGGAAATCGCCAAGCAAAACGGGATTCCGATGTACGGTTCATGCCAAGGGCAGAACATCTGTTGCCAGTGCGCCAGGCGCGTCGTGGAAGGTATCGGCAATCTTCTGCGCAAAACGGGCGAGCAGTACGTTCTTCCGGAGAAAGCGGCGCCGTATGTGCGCACATGCCAAGTCGTCCCGTCCGGAGACGTGACCGTGGACTGCGACAGCCGCGGTCGTTTTTAGGCCTCGTCCTTACCGTGGCACTTCTTGTACTTCTTGCCGCTGCCGCAGGGGCACGGGTCGTTGCGGCCCACTTTGGGCTGAGCCTGCGCGGGTGCGGGAGCCTTTTTCTTGGCACCCGGCTTGGCGAGCGCGCCGAGTTCCACGGGAGCGGAGGGACCCGCGAGCTGACCTTCGATTTCATCGGCGTTCGTCACCAAGTTCTCGGGCTCTTCCACCACGGGCGGAGCCGCGAACTGCTGGAAGTCGATCTGCAGCAGCGTGCGCACGGTCGTCGAGGCGATGGTGTTGAGGAGCTTCTCGAACATGCGGAACCCTTGATCCTGGTACTCGATGAGAGGGTCGCGCTGGGCGTAGCCGGAGAAGGCGACCTGCTCGCGGAGGTGCGCCATGACATCGATGTGGTCCATCCAGTGTGAGTCGATGGATTGGAGCACCACGATCTGTTCGGCTTTGTCGGCGAGTTCTTTGCCGAAGTGCTTCACCTTCTTGTCGTAGAAAGACACGGCGAGCATTTCCACCATCTCGTGCACGTCGCTCGGTTCCGTCATGGACTTCACGTCGTCGGTGCCGACGGCATGGCCGAGTTCGGGGTGCAGTGTGGAAAGTAAGTTCTTGAGCTCCGCGATGTCCCAGTTCTCCGGGTCGTCACCGCTCACGGTGCCGCTCACCATCGCATTCACCTCGCGCTTCAGCATGCCGAGCACTTCGTCGTGGAGCGAATCGTTCTCCACGCTTTGGCCCGCGATTTTCATCAGCAATTTCTGGCGGCGCTTGTACATGATCTCGCGGTGCTTGCTCATGACGTCGTCGTACTGCACGACGTGGCGGCGGATGTCGAAGTTGCGGCCTTCCACCTTCTTCTGCGCTCCTTCGATGCTGCGGCTCACCATCCCGTTTTCCAGCGGTACGTCCTCCGGAACTTTGAGGCGCTGCATCATGGACTTGAGCCTGTCGCCGCCGAAGAGGCGCATGAGCTCGTCCTCCATCGACACGAAGAACTGGCTTTCGCCCGGGTCGCCTTGGCGTCCGGCGCGACCGCGGAGCTGGTTGTCGATGCGGCGTGCTTCGTGACGTTCGGTGCCGAGGATCACGAGTCCCCCGAGTTCCTTCACGCCGTCACCGAGCTTGATGTCGGTACCGCGACCGGCCATGTTCGTGGCGATGGTCACGGCGCCTTTGCGTCCGGCGTTGGCGACGATTTCGGCTTCCTTCTCGTGCTGCTTGGCGTTGAGCACGGTGTGTTCGATGTTCATCTCCGTGAGCAGTGCGCTCATGGCTTCGGACTTTTCGATCGACGTCGTACCGATGAGGACGGGCTGTCCTTTCTCGAATCGCTCCTTGGCGATTTTGGCGACGGCGCGGAACTTGGCCGAGACCGTGGCGTACACCGCATCGGATTTGTCGATACGGACCATGTTCCTGTTCGTCGGGATGATGTGCACCGGCAATTTGTAGATCGAACGGAATTCCTCCTCCTCGGTCTTGGCGGTACCGGTCATGCCCGCAAGTTTCTGGAACAGGCGGAAGTAGTTTTGGAACGTGATGGTGGCGAGCGTCTTGCTCTCGCGTTGCACGGGCGCTCCTTCTTTGGCTTCGATGGCTTGGTGCAGACCGTGGCTGTAGCGGCGGCCCGGCATGAGGCGGCCCGTGAATTCGTCGACGATGATCACGTCGCCGTCTTTCACGACGTAGTCCACGTCGCGCTGATAAATGGCGTGGGCGCGGAGCGCCTGCTCGATGTGGTGGACCTCCTCGAATCCTTTCTCGGTGTAGATGTTCTCCACGCCCAGGAGTTGCTCCATCTTCTTGATGCCTTCTTCGGTGAGCGTGGCCGTGCGCTGCTTCTCGTCTTTGACGAAATCCGTCTCGGCCTGCAGGTTGCGGACGTACTTGGCGTAGAGTTCGTACTTGAGCGTCGACTCTTCGGCGGGCTGACTGATGATGAGCGGGGTGCGGGCTTCGTCGATGAGGATGGAGTCCACTTCGTCCACGATGGCGTAGTGGAGTCCGCGCTGCACCTGGCGCTCCACGGAACCGGCCATGTTGTCGCGCAGGTAATCGAAGCCGTACTCGTTGTTCGTCCCGTACGTCACGTCGGCCGCGTATGCGGCTTTGCGCTGATCGTGGTTCAGTCCGTGCACGATGACGCCGACGCTGAGGCCCAGAGCTTTGTAGAGCGTTCCCATCCATTCTGCATCACGTTTGGCGAGATAGTCGTTGACGGTGACGACGTGCACGCCTTTTCCGGTGATGGCGTTCAAGTACACCGGGAGCGTACACACGAGCGTCTTTCCTTCACCGGTACGCATCTCGGCGATGGCGCCGCGGTGCAGCACCACGCCGCCGATGATCTGCACGTCGAAGGGGACCATGTCCCACGTCTGCGTCTGCGCGCCGAGCTTCACCTGCGTGCCGACGAGCAGTTCGCACGCGCGAATGCCGATGGCGAACACTTCGGGGAGCATCGCATCGAGTGTCTCACCCGCTTGGTAGCGGTCGCGGAACTCCTGCGTCTTCTTCGGCAAATCGGCAAGCGTGAGCGCCTGCACGGGTGCGGATTTTTGGATTGCCCGGACTTCGCCCACCAGGGGCAAAATGCGCTTCAGCTCCTTTTTACTGGGGTCTCCGAGGAGCTTATTGAGTGAATCGATGATCGACATGGGACGTGCAGTGTAGCAGAAAACCGCCGGTGACCCCTACCAAGGCAGGACGTCGGGACGGTGGTTACTGAAGAAGCGAAGGTAGGCGTGCCACGTCAGCATGTAGCGGACGTAGTCCATCTGTCTGTCGAAGATGGCGCGGCTGCGCTCACCGAGCAGCAGCATGTGGAAGAAGTGCACGATGCAGAGGAGCGCGAACCAGAAAGAGTAGAGCGCGAAGGGAATGGCGACGACGATGACCCACAAACATCGGAAGATGAAGAGGCGTGAGATCTTCTGCTCGAATGCGACGTCGACAACGACGGGATTCTTCGTGGTGGCGTTTTTCTTGGAGCGACCGAACATGTGTGGAGTGGGGAAGATGGTCCGCATTCTACTCCCTCGCGTCCCTCGCGGCACCACTTTTATGCCCCGCGGCCGTACCATGGCAGAAGCTGTTTCTCGTCGTACGTCAGATCGTCGCACAGTGCGGGCAAAATTTCTTCGAGCGGCATCGCTTCGGCACGCTTCACGCCGAGTTCGTTCTGTTGGTGCTCGATGAGTTCGCCAGTGAAAAGCGGGTAGCGGGTAGCGGGTAGCGATTCGAAGACGAGTCGAAGATCTTGAAGAGAGATCAGCGTGGGTTCAGGCCATTCCTGCTGATGCTCACCGAAGCTACGGATGAAGAGGAGTTCTTTCTTCGTGGAATGCAGCCAAAGAAGAGGGCGGGTAGCGCGAGCATGCCAAAGGTCGGAGAGATGGACGCCCGCGATGGGAATCTTCAGGCTCCACGAGAGCGTGTTCGCGAGGCTTAAGCCCACGCGCAGGCTCATGAATCCGCCGGGGCCCGTGACGGCCACGATGCGCTGAAGAGGCGAGTAGCGGTGAGCGGGTAGCGGGTTGACCCCCTCCATTTCTTCAATCATGGATGCAATGAGCGGCATCAGCTTCGATTCATCGGTGTGGTCGTTGATGTTATGGAGCACCGTCTTTTTCTCCGTCACGAGAGCGACGGATTTTTGGTGCGATGCGAAGTCGAGAAACAGGGTAACCACGCCCGTCATGGTAGGCGAGAAGCGCCGAGGAGGTAAGTTGGGGTACAATCACTCCTCTCTATGCCGCGTCTCTCCGTCATCATCCCCACGCACCTGCGCGCTCCGGTTTTGGAGCGATGCTTGCAGTGTCTTGCTGCGCAAACCGTTGCCGCCGACATCGAAGTGATCGTGGTGAGTGACGCCAAGGATGAAAAGACGGCGGCACTTTTTGGAAACTCCGCTTGGCCCATGCGGGTGAAGTACCTCGAGGTGGAACCGTGTCAGCAAGGAGTCGCTCGTAACGCGGGAACGGCTTTGGCAAGCGCCGAAACGGTGATGTTCATCGGTGACGATATCTTTTTGGATGCCGAGGCGTGTGAACGTCATCTTGCCGCCCACGGGCGCGTAGCGGTTGGCGGGGAGCGGGTAGCAGTTTTAGGATTTACCACATGGGACCCCGCGTGCGGCATCACGCCCGTCATGACGTGGCTCGAAATGTCCGGGTGGCAGTTCGGATACCCGATGATTTCTCCGTACGCGCACGGACTTCTCCCCGTCTCCATCCAGCACAAATACTCCTACACGAGTCACATCAGCCTTCCGCTAGACATAGCCAAGAAACACCCGTTCCGCACGGACGTACACCTGTACGGTTGGGAGGATATCGAGTGGGGGACACGCCTCAGAAACGCCGGTGTACGGTTGTGTTACGAGCCTCGCGCGCACGCGCTGCATCACCATCACATCGATCTCGCGGATTCGCTCAAGCGCATGGAAACACTCGGCCGCTCGGCGGTTCTCATCGCCGAAAAAGTTCCGGAGTTCGACCGCGTACCGCACGGTTTGAAGCTCTTTGCGTATCGTCTTTTTGCACTCTTTCCCACGATGGCCGGGAGGCACAGGAAGGCGTTTCTCCATGGATTGACAACAAAATCAGGCATGGTAATTTAGCGTTCAATCCATGACTCACGGCAACACACTCTCGGCACATCATTCTGAAGAAAAGCCTCAGGGCTTGGTCAGCACGGTGCTTCGCGTTACGCCGAAGCCTGATGTAAAAATCATCAGAAACCTGGACATTTTCATTGCACGCACATTGGCTGAAAAAGCCGGTGTGGGAAAAGCGCGTCACCTGGATGTCAAATTGGGTCCGGATGAGGTATTCACCGTTCGACTGAATGGTATTACATCGGACATGCGTCACGCATGCATCACGGCATTGAGGGAGGAAGGTTACGGTGTCACGGACACCCCGCAACTGACTGTTGTTGCGGCCGATGAGTCCGATCAAGAGGAAGTTGCCTAAGTATATTAGATAACATTTTATAATTTGTGTAAATTGCCACGAAACTGCATTTCGTGATATGATTAGCAGACAGAATCTAATTTCAGATTTCACTGTCCTCATTACGAGGACGGTGGGTTTCCCACTTCCCCAAAACGCCATGCGCGCCTCATTTATCGCCGCAATCAACCAGCTCTGCGCCGAGCGTAACGTCAAACCCGAGGATGTTCTCGAGGCAGTGCGCCAGGCCATCGCCACCGCATACCGCAAGGACTTCGGCAACAAGGAGCAGGAAATCCGCGTCGTCCTCCGCGAAGACCAGGACATGCCCTCCGTGCTTCTCATCAAGGAAGTCGTGGATGACGTGCTCAACGAGAACTTCGAGATCAGCCTGAAGGACGCGCAGCGCGTGAAGCCCGATGCCGAGGTCGGCGACGAAATCGAAATCGACGTCACGCCGATGGGTTACGGCCGCATCGCCGCACAGTCCGCCAAGCAGGTCATCATCCAGAAATTGCAGGAGTCCGAAAAGCAGTCGCTCTTCGAAATGTTCAAGGACCGCGAGAACGAACTGCTCACCACGACCGTCACGAAAGTGGAACCCAACTGGGTGACGCTCGAAGTGGAAGGCATGACCGTCTCGCTTCCGTGGAAGGAACAGATTCCGGGCGAGCACTACTACACGGGCAAGCGCATCCGCGTGTACTTGGACAAGGTGGAACTGACGGGCAAAGGTCCGCAGCTCCGCATTTCCCGCACGCACCCCAACCTCGTCAAAAAGCTTCTGGAGCTCGAAATTCCGGAAATCCGCAACGGTGACGTCCTCCTCATGGCCATCGCTCGCGATGCAGGCATGCGCAGCAAGGTCGCCGTGAAGAGCAACGACCCGCGCATCGACCCCATCGGCGCGTGCGTCGGACAGAAAGGAGTCCGCATCCAGGCCGTCATGGAAGAGATCAACGGCGAACGCGTCGACATGATCGAGTGGTCCGACGATCCGATCAAACTGATCTCGACCGCTCTCCAGCCCGCGTCGATCTCCGCCGTCATCATCGTCAACGGTGAGACGCACGAGGACGCCGAGGGACGCCTGGTGAAGAAGCGCGCCGCCGTGTTCGTGGAAGAGGCGCAGCGCCCCATGGCCATCGG
>CAZSWJ010000026.1:0-11723 GCA_964611095.1 uncultured Candidatus Peribacteria bacterium | reverse complement strand
TGGAAGGGTGGCCGAGTGGTCGATGGCGACAGTCTTGAAAACTGTTAACCCCTCACGGGGTTCGTGGGTTCGAATCCCACCCCTTCCGCCACGATGCTAGGCATGCAGCCTGAGCACGCAGATTCCGGACACGGCGAGAATCATGCCGGCGATTTCCATGAATGACGTGCGCTCGTGAAACTCAACGACGCCGATGGTTGTGACAAAGATCACCGAGAATGCGGACCAGATGACGTTCACGACTCCCATGCCCTCGTAGGCGAAGGACCGGATGAGAAAGAATGACACGCCTGCGTAGAAGCACAGTCCGATGAGAAAATATCGAAGCTTCTTTGTTTCGTGACATTCCTTCAAGAATCCGATGGCGGTCGTCTCGCAGGCCAAGATAAGGGCAACCGAGAGGTAGAGCATCAGGAAATGTGCGGGATCGGGGATGAAGCCATGTGCATGCACGTGCCACCGCGAGCCTTTCGCTTGCTCTCGCCGATACGAAGAATCGTCACGCCCGCGATGACCATCGCCATGCCGATGACGTCATTCGTCGTCACCGTTTCGCCAAAGAGAAGAACTCCCGTCAGGACCACCGCGATGACCGAACAGGCGGACCACAGAATATTCACGATGCCCATGCCCTCATACTTGAACGATTGGACGAGAAATGCGGCGACACAGGCGTAGAGCGCGAGTCCGACGAGGAGCCACACGACAGAACCGGAGACGGAATATTCCTTGAGAAAGCCGATCGCCACGGTTTCGGAGATTAAAATCAATCCGATGAGCACGTACAAAAACTTCGAAGAATTCAGCGATTTTCTCGAAGCCTTTTTTGGGGTTATGCGACGCTTCATGGAGTGAGTTTTGTTACCTCTATTATACAGTTTTTCTGGATTATTTACAATATACTACAAATGTAGTATAATATAACCAATGGCAGGAACCTTCGAACGCGGCTTCGACAAAGCGATTGATATCAACATCAAGCAACCTTTTGGGCGCATCAAGAATGCGGTGAAGGGTCAGAAGGATTTCGTGGGCGGCGTCAGTACCGGCGTCGGTGAATTCGTCAAGGAAGCCGCACTGTTGCCGTTTCAGAACATCGGCGTCATTTCGTCGTACGCGCTCAGGAAAATGGCCGGCGTGCTTGGCGGCAGCGTAAAACTCGGACTCCAGGCAGCCTCGCTCATTCCGCTGCCGTTGCCCGGAGGCAAAGGCGGAACGAGTCCCGCCGAGCTGTTCAGAAAGGCAACATCATTACGCGAAGCCATCGACGTCAAAGCGCACGGAAGCCCCGAGAAGTTTGCCGATATTCTTGCTAGAATCCGTGGTGTACGTAATGACGCCGCCAAGAGAGCCACCGGCAGCACGCAAACTGCTTAAGCCCATCGTCATGAAGGGTGCAACCGTCGTACCCGGACGCGGACGCGGAAAGACGATCGGCATTCCCACCATCAACGTGGAGATTTCGTCGGCGCCCAAAGAACTGACGCACGGCATTTACGCGTGCGATGTTTTCCTGAGCGGAAAGAAATACATGGGCGCCATGCACTTCGGCGAACGACCGGCCTTCAAAGATAGCGAAACGCTCGAGGTGCACATCATCGATGAAACCGTGAACGATGTGCCAAGTACAATCGATATGACGATCGTCGCAAAACTGCGCGGCGTGGAGGACTTCACGACGACGGAAGCGCTCGTCGCTCGTATTCAAGAAGACATCGATAAAGCCCGTGTTATCCTTCAATCACAATGAAGAAGCTCCTCAAGCAACTGTTTCCCGATACGCACCCCGTGCGCCTCATCGCGCATCGGTGGAAGAGCTGGCTCATGGCTCTGCGCTACGGATTCCCGGCCAAAGATCTCACTGTCATCTGCATCACGGGAACCGACGGCAAAACGACGACGGTATCGCTCCTCGCCCATATTCTCGATGCCGCCGGCAAGAAGAATGGCGCCGTCTCCACGGCGTTCCTGCAGATCAACGGCGACAGAAAGCCGAACCCCACGCAGAAGACCTCGCTCGATGCGGCGCGCCTGCAGAAGTTTTTGAGAAAGCTCGTGACCGAAGGGTGCGAGTACGCCGTCGTGGAAGCATCGTCCCATGGACTCATGCAGGGTCGTCTCATGGGAATTCAGCCGACGGTCGCGGCCATCACGAACGTCTCCATGGAACACCTGGACTACCACGGCACGATGGACGAGTACATCGCCGCCAAGGGCATGCTCTTCCGCGCACTCAAAGGAAAGGGAACGAAGATCCTCAACGCCGATGACCGAACCCTCGAGGCGTACCTGAGCATTCCGTCGCAGTTCACGACGGAATATTCCCCGAAGAGACAAATTTCCGACGTCAGAGACTCGGGAACGAGTCTGACGGGAGCATTCTCCATCGACGGCAAGAAGCTTCCCGTCGTCCTGCCGCTGCACGGTGCATTCAACCTGGAGAACGCTCTCTGCGCCGTGTCGTGCGCCGTGGCGCTGGGCATTCCCGCGGCAGACGCAGTCGCATCGCTCGCCACGTTCCAGGGTGCGGGTGGGCGCATGGAGCGCGTCGACATGGGCCAACCGTTCAACGTGTTCCTGGACTTCACCGTGACTCCCGCCGCCTACGAAAAAACATTGGCCGCCGCACGCGCCCTCACGAACAATCGTCTGCTCGTTCTCACGGGAAGCTGCGGCGATCGTATGAAGGAGAAGCGACCGCTCGTCGGAAAGCTCTGCGCAGATCTCGCCGACGTCGTCGTGGTATCGAACGAAGATCCGTACACAGAGGACCCTGAAAAGATCATCGACGACGTGCTCTCTGGCATCCCGGGATCCGTGAAGCTCTACCGCTCGGCAAGCGAGGCCATGAATGCGAGCGGGAAGTACTGCGTCCGCATCTCCGATCGCCGCGATGCCATCATGTTCATTCTGAAAGAAGCCAAGCCCGGCGACACGGTCCTGTTGTGCGGCAAGGGCGCCGACATCACCATGATGGTCGGGACGACGCAGATTCCGTGGATCGAGCGCGATATCGTGAAAGACGAACTTACGAAACTCGGCTCGACGAAGTACGCCGTGTAACGAGCAGCACGATGATGCCGATAAGGAGGACCGGAACCGTCAGCAGCTGGCCCCTGCTGAGCGGCAGGCCGAGAATGACGGAGTATCCGTACGGCTGATCGCGGAAGATTTCAATGAGGGAACGGAGGACGGCGTACAGACACAGAAAGATGCCCGTCGTTCTGCCGGACGGTGCCTGCGGAAAGCGAACGAGGTGCACGTAGCACATCGATGCGATGAACAGGTCTTTCGCAATGGCGTAGATCTGCGTGGGGTGACGGAGTCCCTCGACGCCCGGGAAACTCATGCCCCACGGGAGCGTGGTGACGGTTCCGTACAGCTCGCCGTTGATGAAATTCCCGAGCCTGCCGAACGCTAGCCCGAGCGCCGCGGGCACCACGAGTGCGTCGACAAGACGCAGGAAGTTGATGTTCTTTCGGTGGCAGAACAAAAGCAGTGCGAGTGCCACGCCGATGAATCCGCCATGGGATGACATGCCGCCTTCCCAGACCGCAAAGATTTTCAGCGGATTTTCCAGGTAATACGTGCCGCCGTAAAACAGGATGAATCCCAAGCGGCCGCCGAGCAGCACGCCGAGGAACGTGGCGAACACCAATTTCTCTTGGTCAGTGTCGCTGAGTTGCAAACGAACGAGTCGAAGCATCTTCGGAAGCAGCCAGATGCCCAGAATGAAGGCCAGCGCGTACATCACGCCGTACCAGTGCACGGCGAGAGGGCCGAGCGTAAAAGCGATTTGCCGCGATGGAAACAGTGCGAACACGGACTCATTCTACTCCCCTCGGGCTTCCGCAAGCGACGGGAGTCCATTACCCTGCCCCTCATGCGCGTTCTCGGCATCGAAACATCGTGCGACGAAACCTCGGCCGCCGTCGTGCGCGACGGCAGATTCGTGGAAAGCTGCGTCATTGCGAGCTCCAAGAACGACTTCGGTGCCATGGGCGGCGTCATTCCCGAGGAAGCCGCCCGGAAGCAATTGGAATCGATGTTGCCCGTCATCAAACTGGCATTGGAGAAAGCAAAAAAGAAAGAGTCTGACATCGACTGCATTGCCGTGACGTACGGTCCGGGGCTGCTCGGCTCGTTACTCGTGGGCACGACGGCGGCCCGCGTCCTCAGTTCCGTGTGGAAAGTTCCGCTGATTCCCGTGCACCACACGCTCGGACACCTCAGTTCCACGTGGCTCACCGACAAGGCCGATGCCGAGGAACCGCGATTCCCCGCCATCACGCTCTCGGTGTCGGGCGGACATTCCGACGTGTGGTACCGCGAGTCGCACGTCAAAGGCCGCTTGCTTGGCTCCACGCGCGACGATGCGGCGGGCGAAGCCTTCGACAAAGGCGCGGTGCTCCTCGGACTCGGTTACCCGGGCGGACCCGCTCTCTCGGCACTCGCCGATGGCGGCGACGAAAAAGCATATCCGTTTCCGCGTCCGCTCCATGCGGACGGATCGCTCGACTTCAGTTTTTCGGGGCTCAAGACATCGCTCAAGTACTTGCTCAGAGACCTGGGTGATGACGCAAAAGACGAAGTGACGCGCAAGAACATCGCCGCAAGCTATCAGTACGCCATCTGCCGACATTTGGCCGACAAAATCGGTGACGCGCTCGATCGTCTGGAGAACGTCGGCGAAGTGCACCTGGTGGGAGGCGTCGCCGCCAACAAGCGTCTGCGCACGCTGCTCACGGAAACGTTGCCGAAGAACGTGACGCTGCGTTGGCCCTCGGCCATTGTGTACTGCACGGACAATGCCGCGATGATCGCATCCGCAGGCTATTTTCTGCGCAAAGAGAACAGGGCGATCGACGCATTTACGACGTCTGCGACGCTGGAACACACGAAGGTCGTCGGTGATTAGAACTGCATGCCGCCGAGCGCAGGCAGGAGTGCGCCAAGAAGAATGGCGAGGACTCCCACGATGGCGATGACGCGGATCATTGATTGAGTTTTCATTCGGCAGTGACGGAAATGATGGATGATTTCGTGCTCTTCAGATTGCTCGCGGTGGTGGCCGTAAGCGTGACCTTGTATTCACCGGGCTCCAAGAAGACGTGTGTGGGACTCTGCATGTCGCTCTGCGCGTTGTCACCGAAATCCCAGAGCCAGGACGTGAAGTCGCCCGTGGAACACGAGCTGTCGAACCGAACCCCGAGCGGCGCCTTGCCGCTCTTGCGACTCGGCAGGAAGCACGCGTCGATGAGCGGTGCACGGACGAGGAGCGTGCGTTTGCCGCTGAACGATTGACCCGCCGTGGTGCGAACGGTGAGCTCGATGACGTACGTGCCGGGCTGGTCGAACTGGTGCTCGATGCGCGCACCCGAGAACTTTGTGCGGTCCTGCGACGACGAATCGCCGAAGTTCCACTCGAAGCCGGTGATCTCCTGTCCGGCGGGAACGAACGTGTCGGAGGCATCGAACCGCACGAGTGCGGGGGCCGTGGGAGCCTCGGGGTCCATGGAGAACGACGCGAGGGACGACGGAGGTTTGGCATCGACGGTGATCCGTTTGCGGAAGACGTTCTGGTCCGGATCGATGCCGATGAGGTCGATGTAGTACTTGCCCTGATCGCGGTACACGGCGTGGAAGCTCTTGTCCGTCGCCTCGGATTCCGTGGCGCTCGGCGCATCCCACGAGAACGTGATGAGCGGCTGAATGGTGTTCGGCGTGAGGTTGATG
This sequence comes from uncultured Candidatus Peribacteria bacterium, assembly GCA_964611095.1. Taxonomy (GTDB): domain Bacteria; phylum Patescibacteriota; class Gracilibacteria; order Peribacterales; family Peribacteraceae; genus CAZKJL01. Next base: position 5,987 of record CAZSWJ010000026.1, on the reverse strand, counting down.
ATGAGCGGCACCTCACCCTCGATGGTGAAGTCGCGCACCGCGGGCGAACCCGTGAAGTTGAGGTCGCGGATCTCGAGCGGATTCGTGACGCGGACCACTTTGCTGAGCTTGGCGATGGAACCGCTCTGGGAGCGGACCGTGGCGTTCACCACGAAGCTGCCGACGGCCGAAAACACTTGGGCGACCCTGAGCCCTTCGGCGGTCTTGCCGTTGCCGAAATCCCATGCCGCGTTGGCGATGGGCTCTTTGGTCTTGATGGTGAAGAGTACGCCGAAAGGCGGCGGCCCGAGGAGCGTCGAGGGCTCCGTCTCGAGCGTCACCGGGAACGGTTGCTCGGGAGGATTCACCACTTGTACCGTGCGCTGGAGTGACGACTGCGACTGGTTCGTCAGCGTCATCGACACCGCGACGTTCACGGCGCCGAGTTTGTGGTACGTGTACGACACCGTGAGCTTGTCGCTCTCCAGATCGACGTTGCCGTCACCGTCGAAGTCCCACTTGGCCTTCTGTAGTTTGGGCAGGGAAGAATCGGCGGACTTGGGGAACATGTGTTCCAGCGAGAATGTCGCCGGTTCCTCGATGATGGGATAGAACGGCTGCACGCCGAAGCTGGCGCGGGGCACCACCAAGCGGTACACCACGGTCTTGATGGCACCGCTCGTCATGGTGACGCGGGCGACGATGCTGTAGATGCCGGCTTTCGTGGCGAGGTACGTGGACTGCGGATCGAACGTTTCTTGGTCCATGACGCCGTCGTTGTTGTAGTCCCATTCGTACTTGAGCGGCGTGAGTTTCTGATCGGCGAAGTACTTGAGCGCCGTATCCATGCCGAAGGTCACCGACACGGGCGCGATGAGTTCGGCCGACGTCCGCGGCGAGATGACGTTGAGCCGCAGCTTCGGCGGAAGGTTGATGAGGAAGACGACGAGCAAGCTGATGATGACCGCCGGAGCGGTGAACGCGATGAGACGGATGAGCGCCGTCAGACGAAGTCTCGGACGGTCCTTGAGCGCGGTGATGCGGAGGTACCCCATCGTTCCGAAGATGAATGCAGTGATGAGTCCGACGCCATACACCACCGTCACGCCCCACTTGAGCGTCGACAAACTTCCGTCGGCCCGCGGAAACATGCTCATGAAGACGACACCGAGAAGCACGTAAATGGCTCCCACGGCCACGAACAGCGGCACCGTCAGATTGAGCGCCGCGCGCTGCGGCTTCGGTGCGGGAAGATCGGGAGTCGGTGAAGCCGGTTCGGGAGCACGTTCGGATGCCGGCGCAACGATGCCATCGACCGGTGTTGGTGTGCTCGGATCTTGCATGGGTGTTTCTCCCACAGTATCCATGCAAGTCAGTGTGGGCGGAACTGGCGGCTAGAGCGAAAAGATGGCGAAGATACTGTCGAGCGGAAGCGTCGCGGCGCTTCCCGTCGGACGCCGAACGAGGGGTGCTCTGTTTTGATCGCTGAACGCCGCATCGACTCTGAGGCCGATGGGCCCCGAGCTCGTGGGCAAACCGCCGATGACCCACTGCACGCGGCGCAGGCTGAAGTCCACGGTGGAAATCCACAACTCTCCCTCGGCGGTGGCGTCGTCCGTATCGGAGCCGGCGAGCGAGCGCATGAACGACGGATCGAGTTTCACGCGGTAGTGGTACTGCAAGGTGCCGTCGCGTCCGCGCTGCGTTCCCAGATTTTCCGTCACCGTCAGCGCCGATGCGTACGAATCGAGCACGGCGGGGTCGGGTGCGGTCTGCGCGACGGTCGGAGCATCGGGCTTGCTTTCGGTTCCGATGACCCACCAACCGCTCGTCGTTCCCGTGGAAGAAAGCACCGGAAATTTGATGTCGAGCCCTTGCAGCGACTCGAAGCGCAGGAACGTTCTGCCGTCGCCCGGGACCGATGCGATGATGCGTCCCGACGCGTGCTTGTATCCCGTGCGTCCGGTGCGCTCGGTGTCGAACGCGGCGTCGGCCGACCATGCCTGGCCGCCGTTTCGGAGCACGCCTTGGGCCACCAAGCTTCCCGACAGCGACGATGAACCTTCCGTGCCGAACGACGCCGAAACGGAGACGGCGACCGAGTCGAGCAAGTGACTGTTGATGACCGCGCGACGAATCACTTCACCGGGCGGCAAGTCGGGTGCGCTGCCGCAGGAAGCCGCCAAAAGACAGAGACCGATGAGCGGCAAAACACGACGAAGTGAAAACATGCGGGCGGAGTGTACAGAGGATCGGATCACATCACTACTCGGCGAGTCTCTCGGGGCGATACGTCATCGACTCCAAGTCGGATTTCTCCTGAAGGATGAAGTCCACTTTTTTGCGAACGGAGGCGTTGCCCGTGGCCTTGAGAAGGAGCACGACGGTCTTGCCGCGCTCCAGAACGTACGACGGAGAGAAATCGAGCGTGACGGTTCTGCCGTGCATGCGTTGAGCGATCGGTGTCAGTGCCTGTCCCGAACGCGTCTCAAGTCTGAGATCGATGAGGTCCATGTCACGCGCGCCTTCCATGTTCGTGAGCGTGATCCTCGTGAGCAGGTGATCGGTTTTGATGTCGGACGTCAGCTGCAAACGTGCGACGGTCTCCACGCGCCCGTATCGCATCAACGTGGTCGTGGGCAAAAACGTCACCGTGATGCTTCCGGCTTGCTTCGGAGAAGCCACGACGCGCTCGTACGAATCGGTTTGCGACAGCGTGACGTTCTTCGCCGTGGACTGAATGTCGGCGGCGTGCGCGATGGTGACGCCGTGTTCGGAAGCGACCGTCGCCGTCGGGCTGTAGTCGGCGAGAACGGACAGGCGCACGGCGCCGCAGCTCGGAATTTTGAGTGACGGCACTCGCAACGTCGCGGTTCTGCTCCTCGTATCGAAGCGGCCGGCTCGGCTGATGCGGCGGAAACCGTCGGCCAGGTACAGGCCCGTGATGTCGGTGGCTTCACCCAGACCGACGTGAGCGAATTCCACGCTCTGCACCGTGATGTCCGCATCGCACGACGCGGACAAGTTGAGCGTGGCCATGCGCACGCGCGTGGCGCCCAGCGGCACGGAGCCCTGAATGGGATCCACGGTCAGCGTTGCGAGCAGGTCACCCGCACCCGTAACGGAGCTTGCCGTCTGCTCGGCCGGAGCCGCGGGATGGACGGGCATGCGGACCTGCAGGAAGTCGGTGATGAGCAGTGCCGTGAGAACGACCGAAGCGATGTGCATGAGAGGAGAAGAAAAGAAGCATTACCAACGTCCGCTTGCGCCTCCGCCTCCGAAACTTCCTCCGCCGAAACCTCCGAATCCACCGCCGCCGCTTCCTCCGCCGAATCCGCCGCCCGGGCCCCACCCGCCGCCCGCCCACCACTTGGTGGTGCCGCGACGCTTGTAGTTCTGCGAAACGATGAAATCAAGAAACAGTCCGACGATCACGAGAATCGGAATGGCGAGCCACCATGCGTAGAGTGCCGCAAGGCCGAGGCCCGCGATGCCGCCGAAGACGCCGCCCAGCCACCACGATTTCGTGCGACCCATGACGGCGATGAGCCACTGGAACATGATGAATCCCACGAAGAGCAAGACGGGTGGAAATCCGCTGTCTTCCTGCTGCGCGTACCGCTCGGCGGTGTATTCGCCGCCGATGTGCTTTTGCAGGGCATCGATCGCGGCGATGACGCCGCCCGAATAATCGCCGTCGCGGAAATGCGGAATGATGTCTTCGTCGATGACGCCTTTGGCGACGATGTCGGGCACCGCACCTTCAAGGCCGTAGCCGATGTCGAAACGAACTTCGCGCTCCTCGTACGCCACGAGAATGAGGATGCCGTTGTTCTTTACGGAACCGACGCCCCACTTGCGGGCGATCTCCAGGCCGACTTCCTCGATGGCCTCGCCACCGAGGGACGGCACGGTGACCACCGCGATTTCGTTGCTCGTCGCGGCTCGGTAGTCCGTCAGCTTCCGCTCGATGGCGGCTTTGCCCTCGGCGGTGAAGATGTTCGCGGTGTCCGTGACGAATCCATCGTTCGGAGGAACCTCAAACGCATGACCGGAGACCGGCGCAAGAGCCAGGATCAGAAACAGGAAGCCGCCGATCGACGATCGAGAAAGCGTCATGAGGCGAAATGCTTACTTCGTGAAGTCGACGGCCGGAGCGACGTCGCTGCCTTCCACGGCCTCGAACGATTTCTCGGCCGAGAAGCCGAACAGCTTTGCGCCGAGGTTGCTCGGGAAGCGGTTCACCTTCAGGTTGTACGAGAAAACGGCGTCGTTGAAATCTTTGCGCGCAACTGCGATGCGGTTTTCCGTTCCCTCGAGCTGCGTCATGAGATCGCGGAACGCCTGCGTGGCCTGGAGCTGGGGATACGCCTCCACGGTCACGAGCAACTTGGAGAGAGCCGAATCGAATCCGGAAGCCGCCTGAATCTGCTGGCCGCGATCGCCGACGCTCTTGGCCTGCGCCCACGCGCTTCTGGCCTCGGTCACCTGCGTGAACGTGCTCTGTTCGAAGTTCGCCGCACCCTTCACGGTGCTGACCAAATTGGGGATGAGGTCCACACGACGCTGATACTGCGTCTCGACTTGCGCCCACTGACGATCCACGTTTCCCTTGGAGGTCACGAGTCCGTTGTAGCTCAAGGCGAGCCACAGTCCGAGAACGACGACGACTGCAAGAACGATGTACCAAATTTTATTCTTGGATTGAGCGGCGGAAGCCATGTTGAAAAGGTGAAAGAAGATGGGTCCGCATCGTAGCACAGATCGTCATTTCAAACGAGCGCCGGACCCCGAAGGGAGCCGAAGGACAAGTTCCGTATTCGAGGGACCGGGATCTCCCGGAATCGGCTGCAGAAATCGCACGCGAACGGATTCGCCGGTGACGCGGACGTCGCGCAGTTCGGCGTGCCGCAACGGAAACGACGCGACATGGGCGGGTGCCCCGTCTTTCCACGAAACGATCGCGAGTTCCACGATGGCGCTTGTCTTTTCTCCGGCACGAAGCGGCACCACCGCATCGGTCACACCGTCACCCGTCACGTCTCCGTACGCCATATGCTCCGAATCCAGCGTGACGACGGCGTATTCGCCCATGAGCGCGCCGGGCGGAAAGCGGTACGCGCCGCCCTCGAGTTTCATCCGAAAATCTTTGCCCGATGCCGAGAGCAACGACCGAAGCGTGGGGTCGGTGACGGTGTACGACATGGATGACAATGCCTCGATCGACAGAAGTTCCTTGGCTTGATCGACGGGCGAAAGCATCGCTCCGGTTCCGCTCGACGGTGTCGCAGGGGTGACGCCGCCGCATGCACCGAGGAGCAGCAGCCCGAGTGCTACGGTGCAAGCGGAGATGTGCGAGTGCAGGGTTCGCATACGGGCAGATCAGAGTCCGAGTTCTTTGAGATCCTTCGCAATGTCCTTGGAGTGATCCTTCGCGTCAAAGCCGTGATAGATTTTTTTGATGATGCCGGTCGGATCGATGAGAAATGTCACGCGCTTGGGGAAAACGACGCCATCCGCACCGAAGGCTGCAATGAGCTTTTTGTCCGTATCGGCGATGAGCGGGAACGGCAGCGAAAATTTCTTGATGAAAGCCTTGTGGCTTTCTGCATCATCTTTACTCACGCCGACGATGTTGACGCGCCCGGAGAGCGACGCGTAGTCATCGCGAAATCCGCACGCCTCGATGGTGCACCCCGGCGTGTCGTCTTTGGGATAAAAATACAGAAGAAGCCACGTCCCTGCGTAGTCGGCGGACGAACGTTTGTTGCCGTCCTGGTCGAGACCGGACCAAGCGGGAGAAGTGTTTCCGACCTGAAGCATATGCCGATGATAGCACGCCGATCGGCCTTCTTTACTCTGGCTTTGATGGGCAAATCGGTGAATAATGCGCGTCGCGATACCTGATCTTTCTTCTGTCTTCTGTAACTGTCGGGGCGTAGCTCAGTTGGTAGAGCGCGTGGTTCGGGACCACGAGGCCGAAGGTTCGAGTCCTTTCGCTCCGACCA
>CAZSWJ010000025.1:0-12106 GCA_964611095.1 uncultured Candidatus Peribacteria bacterium | reverse complement strand
CAGTGCACACGCGCTTCTTTTGGTTCTTTTCTTGTCGCTCGGACAAGAAAAGAACATCTTTAACGATGTAATATTATCGCTACTGTAAGCCATTATCAGCCAAAATGTATAAAGTAGTTGACATGGCCTGGAACATCATTAAACTGCGCGCACATTCAGTCACATGAATGTAGAAAGGAGGTGAGGTATGTACCTCATTCGACTTCTCGTCACAGCGATGAACAGGGCCTTGTCGGGAGCTTCGGCTCCCTTCATCCCTCTGGCGCTTCGCGCCATCCAACTGACGAGTCTTCGTAAGCCTCCTCTGATAGCCGCCACTCGGCGGCACCCGTGCGCACGGTATCAACCGTTCCCCGTACGGATCAGAGGTCCGCCTACGATCTCTCGTCACTAGGACCACCGCTGGGACACACCCGGAGACATGTTGTCTTCCGGCGGACTCCGAGGCCCCTATGCCTCGGAGTCCTTCTCTATTGACCCAAATCCCCGAAATCACTACAGTAACCGCATTGAAGCCGCTGCTCGTGCAAGAGCGCTTCCCTCTTATCTCTCCCTTGCACCCCCGTTTCACCATGGTCAAGACTCAATCTTCCGCAATGCTGGAGCTCCTCAAGGACTCTCCCGCCGTTTTCCGCGCTCGCCCCGGAGAACTCATCGAAGGAACCGTCATCTTCAAGGGTAAGAACAAGATGCTCATCGATCTCGGCGGCGTTGCCACGGGCATCGTCTCGGGCCGCGAACTCCGAGACTCCATGAACACGTTCCGCGACTTGAACGCCGGTGACGTCGTTGCCGCTCTCGTTCTCGAAGAAGAGAACGACGAAGGCATGGTCGTTCTCAGCTTGCGTATGGCCAGCCAGCAGAAGGCCTGGGACCGCTTCCACAAGCTCGTCAGCGACGACAAGACGATGAAGTTCACGGCTCAGGAAGCCAACAAGGGTGGACTGCTCGCCAACATCGACGGCATCCGCACCTTCCTCCCCGTCAGCCAGCTCTCGCCGTCCAACTACCCGCGCGTGAACAACGCCGACTCCTCCGAAATCATCAGCCGCTTGGGCAAGTTCATCGGTCACACCTTCACGGTGAAGATCATCACGCTCGACGAGGCAGCCGGAAAGATCGTCGTCTCCGAGCGCGAGGCAATGGCCGAGGAGCGCTCCAAGGCACTCGAGACCCTCACGGTCGGAAGCACCAAAGACGGTATGGTCAGCGGCATCGTGAAGTTCGGTCTCTTCGTAGCCTTCGACGGCCTGGAAGGACTCGTTCACATCTCCGAAATCGCGTGGGGCCACGTCAAGAACCCCTCCGAGTTCGCGCAGGTCGGTGACCGTGTGAAAGTGAAGATCATCGGCATCGACGGCGAGAAGCTCTCGCTGAGCATCAAGCAGATGACGAAAGACCCGTGGGAAGAAATCGCAGAGCGCTACCCCGTGGGCAAGGAAGTGGAAGGAACGGTCGTCCGCTTCGCCGACTACGGTGCATTCTTGAGCCTGGAGAAGGACATCACGGGCCTCGTCCACCTCACGGAAATCTCGCACGAGAAAGTCACCGATCCGTCGCAGTCGCTCAAGATCGGACAGAAGGTGAAGGCACAGGTCATCAACATCGATATCGACGAGCGCCGCATCGGCCTCTCCATCAAGGCTCTCAAGCCGATTGATGCCGCAACACTCGAGCGCATGAAGAAAGAGCGCGAGGAGGCCGCCAAGTCCAAGGAAGGCGGTTCCGCAGAAGGTTTCGTCGCCTCCAAGACAGGCAAGAAGTACTACGCCGCAGGTTCCGCACAGGCCGAGAAGATCGCCGAAGAGAACCGCGTCAGCTTCAAGACCGCCGAAGAGGCAGAGGCAGCCGGATACGCCGCTTAAAAGAAACCAAGGCAACCAAAGAATCCAAGGTAACCAACGAACTATCGTTGGTTTCTTTGGTTTCGTGGGTTTCTTTGGACTCCTCTTTGAAACGATCTACAGCTTTTTATCACTCAGAAAATGTAGGTGAAGATAAAACACTTCTTGTCCGCCTGCTTTGCCGACGTGGAATGTGAGCTTGTAACCGTCGATCCCCTTTTCTTTGGCAAATTTCTGCGCCTTGAGGATGAGAAGCCCGGGGAGATGCGCCGTCTCGGGCGTAACGTCGGCGACGGATGCGACGAAATGTTTGGGGATGAAGAGCAAATGCGTCGTCGCTTTGGGATGAATGTCGCGGAAAGCCAAGACTTCATCGTCTTCGTACTCCACCTGCGCCGGAATTTCTTTGCGGAGAATTTTGTGGAAGATGGTATCCATGATCGAGGAGGAAAAGCGTATGGAAAGATCGTATCAAAGAAAGGCGTGTAGCGGTTGGCGGATAGCGGGTGGAAACAGGCTAATCGCCACCCGCCACCCGCTAATCGCCAAATACCGTTTCCAGTGACTTTTAAGCCAAAATAAGGTATAATGGAGACATCATGGATGGAGCCAAATCCACGGTGGAAACTCAGGCGGTATCGACAGTGAAGGAGGCGAAGGCCGCCCCCGACGTCGTATTTCAGCCGCCCAAACTCAAAGAAGTCGTCGAGATCATCAACTTGATGGGCACCGTCGCCAGTCGCGTTCGCGAAGACAGCTCGGGTGATTTGCCGGGCGGCGGTGGCGCCAAGTCCGGTGCAGCAAAGCAAAGCGGTACGTCCGCTCGCGACGAAGCCATCGCCAATGCTCCTCCCCTCCCGGTGATGCAGAAGAAGCTCGTGGAACATTTGGAAAAAGAAGCACGCACCATTCGTGCGCAGGCACGTGCCATCGCAAGTTCGAACCAACGCGGATCGGCGTTCATGCTGAACAATTTGTACCGGAAGATGCGCCGTCTCTCATCGTTGATTTCTCAAATCCTCCAGGCATCGGCCGAGATGATCAAACGCTTCTACATCGCCGCATTCATTGATCAACAGCCCCTGGTTGTGACCGGGGGTTCCCTTGCTCCAGCTGATGAATGACGCGTGAGACGACGTCCGCGATGAGCGGAGGCCAGGAGACTGCCTGCAAGAACCATACGAAGACGGGCATGATGATGACAACCGTTGCGATGGCTCCCAGAGCGGACACGGTGCCTTTGAGGAACGAGAGAGCGAGCTGCCTGCGGAATTGATTGTCACGACGCACGGATGCGTGCGCTTTTTCCACGACCTCGCGGAGAGCCGCGACTTCGCGTGCGAGATTCGGTGATGAAATTGTTTTTTTGGCGGGTGACATGCGATTTAGAGAATACCGTTATCGTGCTTTTCTTGCATCGGAGTTCCGGTGAGCGGATTCAGGCCCAGGAGCGACTCGGCGGTCGGCAACATTTTCTGGAGCTGATCATTCTTGGGCAGCGACTTCTGGTCGAACGCGCGGGCCTTCCAGAGTTCGCGGAGTGTCCGCATGTACGGAACGTCCTCGCGGAGTCTTTCGACGTACGGCGCGGCGGAAGCGGCGAAACGCGTGTGCGGGAGCCTCTCGGCCAAACCGTACAAACAAGCCACGAACGCCTCCTCTCCTCCTGCCAAGCGATACGCGAACTGGTCTTCCACGACGTTCGCGATTTCTTCGCCGTCGAGTCCCGCGAGCACCATCAGTTGTTCGGCCGGTGCGGACGGATAGTAGTGACGCACGCCGATGCGGCGGAGCGTTGCGGGTACCGCAAGGTCGGCGAGAAGATCGGCGACCTGGGTGGCCAGTCCCCCTTCGGTGTTGTGGTCTTCGGCGACGATGAGGTGCTGTGTTTCGAGTGCGGCCTGGATGACGGCCGATGCGTCCATGGGGCGAATGCTCGCCATGTTGAGAACGCGGATGGAACGCTTCTTTCCCGTAAGGATATCGACGGCTTTCACGGCTTCGTGGAGCGCTGCGCCGTAACTGAGGATGGTGGCTTCATCGCGCTGATCGCCGTGTCCCCGGACGATGGTACCGCGTTCATCGAAGACGTAGTCCGGTCCGTAGAGCGGCTTGCCTGCGGCATTAAGGAGCTGCGGATGGTTCGACCTTCCTGCAAAGACGTACACGCTCTCGCTTCCCTCCGCGATGATCTGCATGGAACGCTCGGCCATGGCAGCGGCCTGGTTGCTGTCCCCCGTCACCCACACGCGGGTGTGATCGAGCGGGATGTTCACGTAGTTGCGCTCTTGGTGTGTCTCACCGTCTTCACCGACGCTCAGTCCCGCGTGCGTACAGTCGTGCACGACGCCGAGCGGGATGTGCCCGCTGTTCACGTCGATGAGACGTGCGTTGGCTCTGGCCTCGTTCGTCCCGAATGCGGCAAACGTGTAGGTGACGGGCAGTAAACCCGCCTGACGCATGCCTGCTGCCATCATGTACATGTTCGCTTCGGCGACTCCCACGTTGATGACGCGGTCCGGGAACGCTTTCTCAACGGCACCGAATCCACCTGAGTCGGCGAGGTCGGCGTGCAGCACGACGATGCGCGAGTCGGCCATGAGTGCTTTGAGGTGCACGGCACCGAAATCTTTGCGTGCGGCTCCCGGTTCGGCCGTGACGACGCGCTTGTAACCTTTGGGGAGATCGAACTTGAGGTACGCACTACTGCGCTTGGCACGTGCTTTCACGAAGGCAGCCTGATGCTTCTTGTAGTACGGCTTGTAGGCCTCGGTGAGCTCGGCGATGGACGGAAGCTTGAGGGTGTCGAGCGCCGCCTTGGCCTCGTCTTTGCTGAGCGGCGCGCCGTGGAAGTTCTTCTTGCCCGTGTTTGAACCGTCTTCCATGAGCGCCACACCCGAACCCATCGTGGTGTAGTAACAAAGGAAAATGGGCTTACCCTTGCCGTGCAACGTTTCGCTCAGAGCGAGCGCGGCCTTCACCTGAGCAAGATCGTTTCCGTTCTGGACTTCGATGACGGCCCAACCCATGGCGGCGGCAATGCCCGCGAAGTCGGCGGCGACGGTGCGCGTGGGAAGACCGGAGAGCTGAATGTCGTTCCAGTCGCCGTGCACGACGAGGTTATCCAGCTTGAGGTGGGATGCGAGACGGAACGCCTCGAGCACTTGGCCCTCTTGGCTGTCGCCGTCGGCGAGAAGAACGTCGACCACTCCTTTCTTCTTGAGATACTTCTTGCCGAACGCGACACCGAGTCCATTACTCACGCCTTTTCCGAGCGGCCCCGTGCCGAAGGGAATGTCGCCGATCCCCGCTTCGATGTGTCCGGGAAGACCGGAAACCGTGCGGAACGTCTGCATGATGGCATCGGGAGATGCGAGCCTGGCGTCGCCGCCGTCGCGTCCGAAGAGCCACTGCAAATGGAACCCGAGGAGCGACAAGTGCCCCGGGCTCATGCGGTACGGCTCATCGATAGCTGCATCACGACGATTGAAGACTTCGTAACTGAACGTGAATGCCGAGAGCGGTCCGCCGGGATGGCCCGACTTATGGAGGAGCGGTGCCTCGATGCTGAGGCGCATCATGAGTTTGTGTGCGATGTCGTACGCCTTCGCTTCGTCGGCACTCAGTTTCTCCGCTTCCTTGGGCCCCACCCAGTACCGAACAGGTGCCTCCGCCACGCCCGCGATACGTTGAAGAGACATCGGAACGTCTTTCACGTCTTTTCCGATGAGCGAACGGGTGTCGGGGCGGGTCATGGTCCAAGAATAGCAAAACTCCCCGAACTAGGAACCGTGAAATCGTCGATTAATCTTTTTTGTGATGATGCTTCTTTCCGTCATCGACACCGCGCATGTTTTCGACGACGGCCATGAACCAATCGATGATGAAATCGATGGCTCCGATGGGCTTGAGAATGACGGCTTCCACGTCCTTACTGAGGTCATCCATGCGCTGCGAGATGCGGCGAAGAGCCACGGACACGAAGATGAGGTGATACATCAAAATGATCAACATCGCGACCGCCACGATGGAGAGGAGCGTCAGGACGTCGTTGTAGGTGAGCTGCAAGGTTCCCATGCACGTTGTATGATCGCATCCTACTGATGGGCTCCGCACTCCGCAAAGCACTGGCTACCTTTTTACGGCTCCCCGCAACCATTTTCATCGCGCTGATCCGCGTCTATCAACATGTCCTCTCGCCCGACCACAGCTGGGTTCGCCACTTGTACCCGCACGGCTACTGCCCGCACACGCCGACCTGTTCAGAGTACGGAGTGGAGATGCTGAAGGCTCGCTCGCTTCCCGTGGCGCTGTGGCTCACGACCAAAAGATTGGCCTCGTGCCATCCGTGGACGAAGCCTACGGATGAAAAACTGAAGACGATGATCGAGCGCGAGACTCAACACTACTGACGGAACTCGCAACGCGCGACGATGCCCGTGGAAAGAATGCGTCCGTCGACCGACGTGAGCATGAGTTCTCCTTGGTCGATGTCGAAATTCTTCAGCTTTGTTTTCGTGAGCAAGATTCCGGTGAGAAGTCGCCGGAAGCTGTCCGGCGTGTCGTTCTTGGCGTAGCCGTTCAAAATAAGAAAAGCGGGGTTCTCACTCAGAAGAGAGCAACAATTTTCGAGCAGCGGGGCCAAGTCGCGCTCCATACGCCACGTCTTACCCGCGCCTCCGTGACCGTACGCGGGGGGATCCAAAATGATGCCGTCATATTTTTTGCCACGCTTCAGTTCACGTGACACGAACGTGGGTGCATCCTCCAAAATCCAACGTGTGCGGTCTGCGGCGATCTGATTGAGAGCGGCATTTTCTTTGGCCCACGCGATGGCGGGCTTGGACGCATCGACATGCGTGACGAAGTGTCCATCTTTGGCGAGCGCCACGGTGGCTCCGCCGGTGTAGGCGAAGAGGTTCAAAATATTCAGCGGACGATTCGCCTTCTTGGCGAATGCTCTGGCCTGCCGCCAGTTCTGTGCCTGCTCCGGGAAGACCCCCGTGTGCTTGTACGGCGTCAGACGCGTCACGAGCTTGAGGTCATCGAACTCCGTGGACCAGTGCTCGGGCAAAGGTGCCTTGGTCTCCCACTCCCCTTTTCCTTTCTCTCCTTTATACACCGCATCAGCCTTCGCCCAGTTCTCCGGAAATGCGGGTGCACCCAGCGCCGTGGGGTCCGGACGCAGCAGCGAATACGGCCCCCACTGTTCGTGGCGAGTGCCGTTGCCGAAATCGAGCAATGAATACGTGTCCGTTCCCATGCACCGATTGTAGACGAATCACGGCCTGCCCGCCGCGAAAACCGCCATTTGCATCTACCCAAAACCCGCTCGGCATAGTAGAATTCCGCGCTTCCTTATTTAAGCTTTATGGATCACGGCGACGTCCTTCTACGATTCAACGAGGTCAGCTTCAGCTACGACCACAAAAAACCGATTCTCAAAGAAGCGAGTTTTTCGGTGCGCGAGAACGCCAAAATCACGATCGTCGGACAGAACGGCGCCGGCAAAAGCACCATCTTCAAGCTGATGACGGGTGAACTCAAGGCGCAGGAGGGCGAGGTGCACATCAAGAAGGGCGCGACGATCGGTATCGCCAAGCAGGTCATCAAACCTGCGGACCTCACACTCAGCGTGTTCGAATTTTTCGAGACCGCGTTCAAGGAAAAGAAGTACGACCTGGAGCGCGATGTCAAACGCGTGCTCGATGCGGTGAACCTCACGGTGAAACACGACAAAAAACTCTCCGATCTCTCCGGCGGCCAGAAGGCGCGCCTGCTTCTTGCCTACGCGCTCATCCAAGAGCCCGACATCTTGCTGCTCGATGAGCCGACGAACAACCTCGACAGTGCCGGCATCGACCATCTGACGCAGTTCCTCATGAACTACGAGAAAACCTGCATCGTCATCTCGCACGATGCCGCGTTCCTCAACTGCTTCACGCACGGAGTCTTGAACCTCGACGCGTTCACGCACACGGTGCAGCAGTACGTGGGCGACTACTTCGACGTGATCGCCGAAATTCAGGCGCAGATCGAGCGCGAAGAGCAGCAGAACGCGCGCATGCAGAAAAATATTCAGGACCGCAAAGACAAGATCAACTTCTTCTCCCATAAAGGAGGAAAGATGCGCAAACTTGCGAGCAAAATGCGCGACGACGTGGAGGAAGCCGAGGAAAACATGGTCGATGTGCGCCAGGAGGACAAAACGATCGTGCCGTTCAAGATCCCCGCGACCGATTTCTCGGGCCACCTCATCAAACTCTCGGCCGTGACGATCATGCAGGACCACAAACAGGTGAAAAAGAAGGTGAACATCACCGTTCGCAAGCGCAGCTGCCTTCGCATCACCGGTCCCAACGGCATCGGCAAGACGACGCTCCTTGAGCACCTGGCCAACGGCACCGAGAAAGGTGCGGTCATCGAGCCCGGCGTGAAGGTGGGCTACTACCGCCAAGATTTCTCCGGCCTTCCGACCGATAAGACGGTGTACGAAGTGCTCGCGAGCGCCATGGACCCGTCGAATCAGCAGGAAATTTATTCGACGGCCGCACGCTTCTTGCTGCGTGGCGACAAAGTGCAGACGAAAGTGGAGGCACTGTCCGAAGGCCAGAAGGGGCTCCTCTGTTTCGCGCGCTTCATGCTCCAGAAACCCAACTTGCTCATCCTCGACGAGCCCACGAACCACATCAACTTCCGCCATTTGCCCGTCATCGCCGAGGCGCTCAACGAGTACGAAGGCGGCATGATCGTCATCAGCCACGACCAGGAGTTCATGAGCCAAATCCACGTGGATGAAGAGCTGGACCTCGGCGCTCTGTAACCATTGAGAATCACCGGTCGTGACTGTAGAATCGACTCGCTGCGGGTGTCGTATAATGGCTATTACCTCAGGTTTCCAACCTGATGAAGCGGGTTCGATTCCCGCCACCCGCTCCATTAAAAACTTTGATTGCAAGATTGTGAAGCTTCATTAATTGCTATCACTTTTTTAGATCACTAGGCCATTCTTCTCCCCAAATTTTTAATCCAAGCTTAATAAAATCTTCATACTTAAATATGGGCTTGCCATCAAAGCCTACCGCAGTAGCAATTGCCGTAAGGCCTTTTTCATTTATTTTAAAAGCTATCCGTTGCTTCTTGGTCATGGAGACCCATTGTTCCGGCGTATAGCTCGCTCGAATTAAAGAAGAAAAATCATCTTTGGAAGATCTAAGAATTGGCAGATCTCCCCAAATCGCTCTGCCTAAAGCTAGAAAATGCTCATGATTGCTTTTTGCATTGCCTTCAATACCAAAAATTGAGCACAGTGCATGTAAACCTTTCCCTTCCACTTTTAATTCTGCTCTCTGATAGGACGTAAAAGAAGCCCATGAGTCTGCGGAATAAGTACTTTGAATACTTTTTAGATATCTTTCTTTTTCCAGGAAGACAGGATGGTCCCCCCAAATCTTGCGACCTAAAAATAAAAACTGATCGTAATTCAAAAATTCGGAAGGGGATCCGCCAAATAAAGTACTAATGGCTTTTATATGCTTGCCCTCAACGCAAATTTTTTCTTTTCCTTTACGATCAATCGCAATCCACGTTTCCGGCGTATAAGTATTCATCAAAATTGCTCTAACGTGCTCACGCTCTTCTTGCTCAGGATCACCATATTCTTCAATACCCCAAATAATTCGACCCAGAGCGTGGTGATTCTCGCTATTGTACAAAGGATTTTCTGCTGCGCCAAAAATAGTGGCAATGGCCCTTATTCCCATTCCACTATCTGCGAAATTTCTACCTCCGCGCTGAGCTATAGTAAGTTTTGCCCATGATTTTGGAGTAAATTTTTCTATAATAATTTCTCGCACTTCTTCCATTCTTAGTGGCCTATTTACAATTAACATCGATCCATCGGCCATTCTACAAATAGCCTCGGGATCCTCACCATTGAATGCCAATGCATCCGCCAATCGCATCGGCTTGCGACCCTTTTTGCCTTGTAGCTTCCAATCAGTTTCAAAAACAGTGCAGTGCGTTTTAACACGCCCTTCTTCGTCCGTATGCGCACGTCCTCCGCGACCAATACCTTGTATGGTTTTTGCGGCACTCGTAATTCTTGCCCAAATTACAGCGTTCATTGCCGGCCAGTTAAACCCGGTTGCAAGTTTCTCAACTGTCACGAGCAAATCGCATTCCCCGTTTTCAATAGATTGCACGGCTTCATCGATCACTCGCTGACCATCTCTACCTTTTGCTTCTTTTCCAGTCACTATTTTGCAGCGAAGCCCGTACCTGGAAGCTTCTAGAGCAAATTTTTCGCATTCTTGATGATTGGTGCAGAATGCCATGCCTCGCATTGGGTAATCCTTTTTTTCAACCTTGGTTTTCCTGTACGTGGCAAGCACTTCGGCATATTCACCAAGCAGTTTCCCATAAATATTTTCACGAGTAAGAATTTCGACTTCCTGCTTCTCGCTAAGGTATTCCTCAATCTCCCCTTCAAAAATCCTTCCATCGCATTGGACGATTTCATAAGGAACAACCTGTCCGGCCTCAACCATTTCACGGTGATACACTCGACCCAAGCAGTGAGGGAAATATTTTTGGACATGCTTTTTTGCCCCCTTGGGCGTAGCCGTAAATCCAATTTTTAAAGACTTTACGGACGTTTGATCAGCAAGGTGCTGCAAAATCTCTTCTTCGGCTCGCAACATGTCTCGCTCTTCCGAAGTAAGATCGGATTCCTGTTGGTCAATCTCCATCAGGCTTGTTTGAGTTCGATCACCCAAAGCCTGATGGTGAACCTCATCACAAATTACCAGCTTGCATTGGTTGCGCATGAAGTCGGCATATTCACCTCTTTTTCGCATAAGAGCGGCATGTCCTGCATAGGTGGCTATCGTGTGCTTTACTCCAACTTCTTTAGTACCTCCTCCCACGATACCGATATCAGATTCGGGAATTCCTCCGATTTTCATCAAATCCTTTTTTGTCTGATCGAGCAATGAATCAAAAGGGACCAATGTAAGGGAGGGAACATCCATAAGTGCGATATCAATGGCAAAAGCGCCCGTCTTACCTGCTCCGGTAGGTTGAATTTCGTGAGTCATAAGTTCGCGTTTGAGTTTTTCAGCCGCATTCATTTCCTCTTCTCCAAATCCCGTTTCAATCCCTTTGCCTGTTTCCAAAAACGAAATGAGATGCTTAAGGTGAGCATCTTGATTGATGCGCATGCTCATACCTTTCTTCTTGAGCGATGAACCGAAACTTTTCCAATTCATTCTGATATTTCGCAAAAGTTCGAGCCGCAATCGCAAGTGCTCGATTCTTTCGAGTGCGGCGATTTGTTCCGGGGATTCCTCGATTGTTTCTTTCGCCTTTTTTCTTATTTTATTTGCCTGTCTTTCAATACGTTTTGGTACCTGCAACTGCAAGGCATGCAACTGGGTCTCAAGCCTCGATTCAGCCTGTGAAATTTGGCTTAAAAAGCCAGCCTGACGGACCATGGCCAGGTATTATATATATTGAATAATACAATTCCAATGCCTAATCTAGCCAATAAATACAGTGCTATCATCTAGATATGAGCATCAACAAAAAGACCATCGAGCGGTACATCGACGGTTTCAACAAACTCGACCATGCGCAGATCCTCGATTGCCTGACGGACGACGTGGAGTGGCTCATGCACGGGTTCTTCCGCCACGTCGGCAAGGCCGCCTTCGATAAAGAAATCGAGAACCCCGCGTTCACGGGTAAGCCCGTCATTAAGATCACGCGCATGACGGAAGAAAACGACGTGGTCATCACGGAAGGAACCGTTCTCACGCAGAAAGTCACGGGTGAAAAGATCCCGCTCGTCTTTTGCGACGTCTTTGAGATGCGTGACGGCAAGATCAAGAAATTGATCGGCTACATCGCGGAGAACAAATAATGGGCGGGTGTATAATGGGACGCATCTTCCCATCATTCCATGCCCGACAAAACCCTCGTCACCGTCGAAACCGTCGTGAGTGCCCCGGCCGATAAAGTCTGGACGCTCTGGACCGAGCCCAAGCACATCATGCAGTGGAACAGCGCATCACCCGATTGGCACACGCCGCGTGCCACGAGCGACCTTCGCGAAGGCGGAACGTTTACCTCTCGCATGGAGGCCAAAGACGGAAGCATGGGTTTCGACTTCGGCGGAACGTTCACCAAAGTCGTTCCTTCCAAAAAACTTGAGTACACCATGGGCGACGGCCGCACCGTGTCCGTGACGTTTGATGCGCAGG
>CAZSWJ010000024.1:0-13407 GCA_964611095.1 uncultured Candidatus Peribacteria bacterium | reverse complement strand
TCATGAGCACCACCTTCAAGCACGGTCTTTTCGGTTTCCTCTTTGGAACGCTCGGCATGTTCGCGTTCAGCGCACTGTCGCTGCTCTCGCAAACGTTCGAAGCCATCAGCGCTCCGCTCTTTTTGCCGGGGCGATATCTCTCCGCAACATTCGTTGGATCTCAGGGTTCGGACTTAGCCGTGGCGATACTCACGATCAGCAACGGCATTCTCTATGCCGTCATCTTCATGTTCATCGGCATGATGTTGCGGCGTTTGAGGGCTGCTTGAAACGTGCTCCAAGATCGTGCCGATCCATGTAAAAAAACAGGCGGTACCTCGGGGGTTACCGCCTGCTTCGATGCGTCGTACGTTGTCTACTGCACGTCGATTCCTTCCGTCGTGAACGGGTCCACGTAGATGCCGTTCGGGATGTTGTTGTCCCGAATGGTGGAGTCCGAGGTGTACATGACGGTCATTGCCTTCGCCACGCGCGAGAAGGGCAAGAAGCTCCACTGGTTCGTTGCGGTGAAGGTGTTGTTTCTGACCGTGACGTTCTTGGACGACGAGAGGAACATGGCCAGTCCCGGCACTCCGGTCACCGTATTCCCTTCGATGAGAATGTCGCGGAACACGCGTTCCGGCGACACGGTGACTCCCGTGAAGGGGTTGAGTTCCACGCGAGCTTCCACGAGGATTCCGGCCATCGGAGTGACGGCGCCGCCGACAGCACTGAGCGTGCTCTGGGCCGTTTGGTCCGACCAGAATCCCACATTGGAGATCGTGTTGTTGCGGACCGTGACGTCCGAGGGTCCGGGGCCGAGCAAGTAGCGATTCGTTTCGGTGATGAGGAAAATGCCGCCGTACGTCTGCCCCACGGCTTTGTTGTTTTCCACGAGTCCCGGGCCGGTGTGGATGAGCATTGCTCGGCCGCGGTTGTTGCGGAACTGGTTACCGCGCACGATGAACGGCGTACTGGCGTTGTTCAGGTTGCTCATGAGCGTTCCGGATCCGACTTCCGAGGGAAGAGCTTCCGCAAATTTCAAACATACCTTCTTTGCGTCGTAAGGACACAGGTTCTGACCTGTGCCTTGTCCTTTGTTCAGTCTTTGTACCAGTTGATATTCACCGAGCGGTCGGAGCGTCTTTGGATCGGCGAACAGGATGCGGTCACCGACGGTGAGCGCGCTCAGGTTGTCGGTGGATTTCACAATGGTCCTGTCGTCACTCACGAAGTCCAGCGTTCCGAACAATCCTTTCACGTTGAGTCCGTCATCACCTTGGTATTCCACGACGTTGTTCTCGATGAAGACGTTGCTCTTGGCGATGAGGTGAATGCCGTCACCGAGCGTGCTCACGAGTCGGTTCGGGTCATTCGGATTGCGCGTCACCTTGGAGTTGACCACGCGGAAGCCTTTGCCGGCATTGTTGCCGAGGAAGCCGATGGTGGGAGATGCGTACATGGTGACGTTTTCAATCGTCACATCGTCGGCGACGCGCACCTGCAGACCTGCCGCGGGAGTGCGGACCGTCGCGACGACGTTCGTATTGTCCTTCACCCACAACGGGACGAAGTCTTGGAATTTGAATTTCAGCGTTCCGGGTTCCGATGCGACCTGCACCGGTCCCGTGTGCGGCTCATACACGTATGACCTGTCGACGGCCAGGCGCTTTCCGTCATTGATGGCGCCCCATTTCTTCGTTGCAAAGTTGTAATCGGCGATGATGGTGATTTGAGGAATTTGCTGCAGATCTTTGACTTCCGGGCCGTCCAACAGGAGGTAGGTTCCGTCCTGGGATCGCTGAATTTTTCCCTTGAAGGCAAGCGGGTCGGCCCAATCGATGCTGAAGTTCCTCAGGTGAATGCGCTTCGTCGTCGTGGTGGCTGAGCCGACGCTCAGCCCCGTTCGGAGGCTGCGGAACTGCAGCTTGGTGTCGTTTCCTTCCACCAGAAGATCTTCCACGCCGCTGATGTCCAAAAGGACATCGTCGGCGTTCATTCCTTCCGGAGGTTCGACGACGTACGTGCCGCCGTCCATCTGGAGAATTCCCGCTTTTGTCGCGCGTACTTTGTTCATCGCAGCCTGGAACATGCGGTATGCGCCTTGCGTTTCATACACTTGGCGAATGTCCGGGTCGGTGAGGCGCACGACGCTCGGATTCACCGCCAGGTTCGGAGAGGTGATGGAGGCAGTCACCGTTTTGCCGCTCGGCGTATCCATCGTTTCGGTGATGTCGACCGGGTGACCGAAGTACGATCCGAAAATCTTGGAGTATCCGCCGTCCGGGTTCGGCTTGAGCGTCACGTCCTTCCAGCGAGCGGTGCGTACGCCGGCGGAGGTTTTGCGCGTTTCGGTGAGCTGCTTGGTCGTCCAATCGAATTCATAGGTGAGTTCCTCCGAAGGAGATTCCATCGTTCCGATGTTTCCGTAGATCGTGCGGTCGGTCATCGTGACGGAGCCGTTCGTGTCGACGCTTGGAACGCGGAATCCCACGATGGGTGCGCGCACTTCTTTCGTTGCGGCGGCACGGAAGAGGGGGCAACCCGTTTCAAAGCACGGGAGCGGTGCACCGATCGCACTCGCAAGGGTTGAGTATTGGATGTTCCGAAGAATGTTGTCGTTTTTCTCAAGCGTGCTGGAAACGGACAAGGGGGATCCGTCCTTCTTCAAATCCGCAGTCACCGTCAGTGTCTGGCCGTTCACCTGGGAAACGTCCTGGACGCGCATCAGTTGACCCCACCAGTTGAGGAAAATCCTCACCTTTCCTTGTCCCGGATCTTGGTCCGATTGTTCCAAAAAGCGCCAGATGATGCGCGAATTGCCATCGGCGTTCGTGAAGATCATTCGCTCCTGCTCTCCTCCGCGATCGACGAGGCGGAACGTTCCGATATTCCGATACGAGAGGCTCGTCACGACTCCGTCGGCATCGCGGGTGAGCATGTTCTCCGTGATGGCGGGAGGCGATACCTGTCCCCGCAGATTGGTGTTCTGCAGCACGTGGACCGTGCCCACGAAGACGGCGGCAAGGGTGAGAAACCCGAATGCCAGGACATTTCTCATCGTGTGAGATTTTCTCATATGGAGAGAGGTGATATGGATATTTGTTGAAAACATTATAACATAAATGATGTTTTTTATCAATTTTCGGTTTTCGTTTCTACGGCCTGCAGAGCGACATTTATTCATGCTTAGGCTATTTTGTGTGCATTCCATGAATTTCGACGTCGCAGTCATCGGCGGGGGACCGGCAGGCATGATGGCGGCCGGCAGAGCCGCGGAACTCGGCGCATCGGTTGTTCTGTTGGAAAAAAATCCCGGCCTCGGAAAAAAGCTGCTCATTACGGGAGGAGGGCGCTGCAATATCCTCAGCGCGGAGTTCGATACGCATAAACTCGTCGCGCGCTACGGAAAGAAGGGGAAATCGCTCTACTCAACGTTTTCGCAGTTCGATGCGCAGGCGACGTGGGACTTTTTCGAGTCACGCGGACTGAAGCTGAAAGTGGAAGCCGAGCAGCGCGCGTTTCCGGTGAGCGACAAAGCCGAAGACGTGCAGCGCACACTCATCTCGTACATGGCGGCGGGCAAGGTGAAGGTGCTCACCGGAGTCACGGTGAAGAGTCTCGTACACGAGAACGGATTGATCAAAAAAGTAGTACATGATGGGGGATTCACGGAAGCCAAAAATTACATTCTGGCTACCGGAGGAAAATCTCGTCCCGAGACGGGTTCCACGGGCGACGGATTCCTTTGGATGAAAGACCTCGGCCACTCCGTCACGGAACAAGAGGCCGCGCTCGTTCCTCTCACCATCCGAAATCCGTGGATCAAGGACGTCGCGGGCATCAGCCTCAAGGACGTGAAGCTCACGGTGTGGCAGGGAAAAACCAAGCATGAATCGCGCATCGGAAAAATGCTCTTCACGCACGTCGGCGTGAGCGGCCCCGCGGTGCTCAACATGAGCAAGAACATCGGAGCGCTCCTCAAGTCGGGCCCCGTCACGTTGTCGCTCGATTTGTTCCCGTCGCTCGATGCGGGCGCCTTGGACAAAAAAGTCATCGACGTGTTCGAGAAAGGCAAAAACAAGATGATCAAAAACAACATCGGCGACCTGGTGCAGCCCAGGCTCGGACACGTTCTTTTGGCTCTGGCAGGCGTTGATCCCACGGTACCCCTCCATCAACTGAAGCGTGACGATCGCATGGCGTTCGTATCCCTCCTCAAAGACGTGCCGATGTCCGTCTCGGGCTTGCTCGGCGAAGACAAGGCGGTGGTCACGGGCGGCGGCGTGGATTTGAAAGAGATCGAATTCAAAACTATGCGGTCGAAAAAATTCGACAACCTTTTCCTTGCCGGAGACATCTTGGATTTCGACCGTCCGTCCGGGGGATTCAGTTTGCAGATTTGTTGGACCACGGGCTACGTGGCGGGATCGAGTGCCGCCCAGTAGCGAATCCCCCGATTCACACGTCATGGAGCGTGCGGGCGTTCCGTTTTTCCGCGTCTTAATCTATTCTTAATACGCTCACATTACGATGAGCGCCTCACAAGGTTTTTGTTTCTTCTCCCACATTTTTCATGTCAGACATTCGTACGTCCAAGAATCTCAAGACCATGGGTCCTCTGGTTGCGGCAGGCGTCTTCGGCTTGCTCATGGCAGGTTGCGCTCCCGCTTCGTCGGACCAGATGCCGTCCGAGAACGACATGTCCTCCAGTGCGATGATGTCCTCATCGTCGGCGATGATGCAGAGTTCCGAAGCAATGATATCCTCGTCGGCAGCCATGATGTCTTCGTCGGCAAAATCCACGGCATCCAACTCGGTCTACGCCGACGGCACCTATTCCGCAGAGGGTGTCTACCGTTCTCCGGCAGGCGGTGAAAGCGTGCACGTCACGTTGGTACTGAAAGATGACGTCGTCACGGGAGTCACGTTCAAGGGCGATGCAACGAACCCCAAGAGCATCACGATGCAGGGCCAGTTTGGCGCAGGCATCAACGAAGCGGTCGTCGGCAAGTCACTCGATGACGTGTCGGTCGGTGTCGTGAACGGTTCTTCGCTCACGGGCACGGGTTTCATGGAAGCAGTCACGAAAATCAAAGCCGAGGCCAAGGCCTAGGCCATTCACCCATTGCACTCAAAACAGCTCCGCCCGGAAACCGGCGGAGCGTTTTGCGGTGTAGTCCGGCAAAAGCAGGCAGCACTCGAACGCCACGTTCTTGTAGTTCTCGGGTTTCGTCATGAACAAGCACGTGCAGAGTCCGTCGGCGAGTGCGGCCGATTCGGCGAGCACCCACGTCGCGATGATCTCATTCGGGGACGTGAGCGACTGAGGGTCGATCGTGTGGTGATAGTCGCCCCAGCGCCTGCGGTTGCTTGCGGAAGCGCACAGTGCGCCTTCCATGATTTCGATGACGCCGATGACTTTCGTGGGATCGGCCGGGTGTTCGAGCCCCGCGCGAAGCGCAGTCCCCGCTC
Source organism: uncultured Candidatus Peribacteria bacterium (assembly GCA_964611095.1). Classification (GTDB taxonomy): domain Bacteria; phylum Patescibacteriota; class Gracilibacteria; order Peribacterales; family Peribacteraceae; genus CAZKJL01. The sequence goes on along the minus strand of CAZSWJ010000024.1, from coordinate 7,953 downwards.
CACGGTAATAGATGTCGCCGCTGCCGTTCACCAGAAATCGGCGAATCCCCCGCTGTTTCAAGTATGTCGCAAGCTTGTCGACGAAGTAGCCTTTGCCGAGCGCGCCGAGGTCGATGAGGAGGGATTCCCGGAGTTCGATGTGCGTGTCGTCGACGATCGTGAGGGCTTGCTTGAAATCGGGCACCGAACGGATTTTTTCCTTCGGTTTCAACGAATATGCGTCGTCGTAGCCCATGTCCGAGAGCGCAAAGCCGACGAGCGGATTCAGTTTGCCGCCCGAAAGATCGTGAAGTTTTTGGTACATGCGCAGCATGTTCACGAGATCCGCAGGAACCTCCACGACTCCGCGCTTGTCCGTCAGCTTCCGGATCAACGACGTTTTGATGAAGCGCGAGAACGTCTCATCGAACGCTTTCGATTGTTCCAATATCGATGTTTGGAGCGAAGAAAACACCGTCGCATCGATATCGTCCCAGATGGAAATGGTCCACGACGTACCCATCGACTGATACGAAAACGAGCGTGCGGGTGAATCGTTGGTCATCGAACGCAGCATACAATACGGTTACGATGCGTTTTACGAAGGAATGAGCCTCATCCGTCTATTGACAAAAATAGAAAAATCAATATAATCTACTTCACATGCAGATCCGACGCTTGTCTACGGCATTTCTGATTGCCACTCTGGTGGCTTCCAGTGCTCCCGTAGGCGCTTTTGCGCAGGGTTACATCGACCCGTCCGCGTACGCTCCCGCGATCGCTTCGTTGTCTTCCACGGGTGTCATCGACGGAGGCGGCAACGTCCGTTTGGACGACTACGTGAACCGCGCCGAGGCTCTGAAAATCATTCTGATGGCCCAGCCGAAGTACGCCCAGCAAGTCGCGAGGGTGAAGGAAGACATGCCGCCGATTTCGCTGTTTCCCGACGTCACGCAGACGTCGTGGTTCGCTCCGTACATCGAAGTCGGATTCCGTTACGGGCTCATCAAGGGTTATCCGGACGGACGCTTTTGGCCGCAGGGCGGCGTGAAAATCGCCGAGGCTTCCGCGATGCTCGTCCGCTCGTTCGGCGAGCAGAACAAGAACGTCGGATTTTTGACGTCGAACGATCTGCCGAACATCGACGGTCAGTGGTACACGGGTGCCCTGAGTGCCATCCACTCACGCGGTGCCGTGATGCCCGGCAGCATGCTCTCCGCCGGCAACTACATGACGCGCGGCCAACTCTTCGACATGGTGTACCGCTACCGCGAGTCCGTTGCGGGAGGAGTCACGACCGCCGCCATCGGCACGCAGGTCCCGGTGTACAGCGTGACCAATTCTTCGTACAGCAGTTCGCAGGCGTACGTTCCCGCTCCCGTCGCGCCGTCCACGCTCACCGCCACCGAGCGTCAGTTCGCATCCAAGAAAGATTTCGCCATCACCATTCCCAGTCTCGGCATCGTCGATCTCACCATCACGCACCCGTCCGACCCGTACAGTCAGAAGGGTGTGCTGGAGCCGCTCCAGCAAGGCGTCGGTCACCTGTTCAGTTATCCCGGCAACGGCGGCAAGGTCATGATCTACGGCCACAGCAGCGGATACCCGTGGGACCTCTCCCAATTCACGAAGATCTTCCGCGGAATCAATAAGGTGAACGTCGGCGACCGCGTGTACGTCACGTACGGCGGATCGCTCCACGTGTACCAGGTCACCGAGAAGAAGACCGTTCCCGCCAGGGACACCGCTGCCTTCGAGCCCGATGAGCGCGGCGAGGAACTGGTGCTCTACACGTGCTGGCCGCCGGACAGCATCACGAACAGGTACTTGGTGTACGCCACGCCGGTGGAGACGATTGCTTTGAGATAAGGGCGAATAGCGAGTAGCGGGTAGATCTGTTTTTCGTATACCTAAAAACCTACCCGCTACACGCCAACCGCCGCTACCCGCTCATCAGTTCCCGATGCGCCTTAAGATCTCACGGCTTACGAACTCTTTGTCGCGGCCGAACTTCAGGCGGCTGAGTTGCTTGAAGGCTTCCACGGCTTTCGAGTCTTTCACGTACGTGTTGTCCTGCCACGGCTTGGGCACCTCCAGCGAGAACGGACGAGACGGTTGCGTATCGATGCTCAGCTTCATGACGCCCTTGAAGGCGTCCAGGTTCACGAGATCGGACTCGGAGAACACGGGGCTCATTTCCTTGGCGCAGAACTCGGCGTCCTGCGGACCGATCTTGTAGAACATCATGGTTCCGACGTTACCGAAGACGGCGCTCTTGAGATTCACGTTGCCCGAGAGCTTGCTCTCCTTCTCGAGCTGGTCGAGGTACTGGTGGGCGATGACGAGACCGAGGCGGTATTTGCGAGCTTCGGACAGAATCGACTCGATGGAGTCCGTGACGTAGTTCTGGAATTCGTCGATGTACAGGAAGAAGTCTTTGCGCTTGCTGGCATCCTCGCGCTGGCGGCGCATGGCTGCCACCTGGATTTTGTTCACGATGATCATACCCAGCAGCTTGCTGTTGATGTCGCCGATGAGACCTTTGGACAGGTTCATGAGGAGAATCTTTCCGTTGTTCATGACGTCGCCGAAGTCGAACGAGCTCTTCACTTGGCCCACGATGTTGCGGATGAGTGCGTTCGTCGTGAATTGTCCGAACTTCGCGGCGAAGTAGGGGATCATTTCCTGCTTTTCGCGCTGACCGGTCTGTGCCATCTGCTTGTCCCAGAAGGAACGGACGATCGGATTTTTCAGCTTGGAGACCTTGTACTTGGCCCACTCGTCGTCGGTGAACAGGCGCACGAGGTCGGTGATGGCGCCGCCTTCCTCTTCGTCGGCCATGAGCGTGAGACAGCCGTTGCGGAAGTAGTCCTGGATGCGCGGTCCGAAGATTTCTTCACCGAACATTTTCACCATCATGCCCATCGCGTCGAGAGCGATGAGGTCTTTCTCTTCCTCCGTTTTTCCTTCGAGCATGTTGAGGCCCATCGGGCGCTCGGTGTCGGCCGGGTTGAAGTAGATGATGTCGTCGGCGCGTTCGCGCGGAATGTACGGGAACAAATCTTCCACGAGCGAGCCGTGCGGATCCACGACGCAGATGCCGTTCTTCTTGTGGAAGTCCTGACGTGCCATGATTTGGATGATGGAGGACTTACCCGTACCCGTTTGACCGATGACGTAGAAGTGACGGAAGCGGTCGTCATTCTTCATGAAGACCTTCTTCTTCTCGCCGCGGAACGTGTTGTAACCGAGGAAGAGTCCTTCGTCGGGCACGTTCTTCGGTGCCGGGGCGATTTTGAAGCTTTGCCACTTGATGTTCTGAATCTTGTTGTACTTGATGTTCGGGAAGTGGAAGAAGCTCGCGAGCTCGGCGGTGCCGAGGAGAATCTTTTTCCACATCAGTTGCTGCATCAACGTCCAGCGAGGCGTGCGGCGGATGAAGTCGTGCACCATGCGCGCGTTGTTATGGTACTTGCTCTTGCGGAAGCTGTTGCCGCGCACGTCGTTGAACTGCGAGAAGCCGCTGACCACCGTTTCCAAATTGAGGCTTGCTCGCGCGTCGTTCTCGGCCGAGCTCACCACGCGGATCGTCGTCTCAAAGCCCGGGGATCCGGCCTTTTCATCGATGGATTTGCTGAGTTCTTCCACCATCTGCGACACGCGTTCGGAACTGGCGGCTTCCTTGAGCTCTTTGTCGTCGCTCGTGAAGAGGTCGACCATCGTCATGATCCACGAGAGGGGATTCCACCAGACGAAGTTGCTGCCGCCCTTCTTGGGGTTGATGATCTTCTGCGCTTCTTTCTGGAGCGCCTTCTGCCAACCCGACTTGATGGGGCGCAGCACGATCTGCACCGCGGCGCCTTCTTCTTTCTTCAGCTTGCTGAAGGCGTTGGTGATGGCGTTGTACGGGTCGCTCTTGAGGTGCGAGTAGGTTTTGAACGGATACACGAAGGGCTTGTTCGCGATGAGCGCCGTCGTGGCCGTCACGGAGTTCTTCGTGAAGATGTTGTAGTCCTCCACTTCGTCGATGACCGCGTCGGGGTAGAACGACGTGATGTGCTTCTCGATGATGGGAGCGATGGCGCGCGGAGCGACGACGAACGTCAGAATTTCACCGGCGAGCGACGCGTACTCGAACGAGAAAAACGGTGAGCCGCGCCAGAAGCGTCGGACGCTGCTGCTCTTGAGGCTGTTCAGGGTCTGGTACAGGTGATCCATGATGCCGAGCACTTCCTTGAAGTCTTTGCCCGTGGAGAATTGCTCGGAATCTTGTTCTTTGTCTTCCTTGCTTTCTTTCTTGGGCATCAGGATTTGGAAGAACACCAAGTCCCGTTCGCGACGTCTGTCGGCCAGATATCGCAGAACCCACAGCACGCCCGCGACGGCAAAGCCGAGGGCGATGACGATGGCGACGGCGTACAGGAAGGTTTGCATTCGGGTGTAGTGTAAACGTTTATAAGGAAATGTTCATGGTTACTTCACGCGTTCCCACCAGATTTCTCCGAGTGGCAAGAGGGAAGAGATTTTCTGTGCGGCGATGAAACGCTTGTTCTGGAGCGCCGTGGAGAGGAATTCCAAGAGCATGCCGCGCGTGAAAACCGTATTCTTCAGCATGCCTTCGTCCCGCCAGTTCACCTCTTTGCCGAGCAGTTGTCGGCTCATGGCGGCGGAAACGGCGCCTTCCAACTCTTCGGCCCGCTGAGGCGACAACGCGCCCTGTCGCACCATGGTCATGAGCAAGGCCGATGCCATGAGGTCCGATGCGTCCTTGAGATTCAGCGTTTCGCCCGGCAGGCGCGTTTCTTGGAGCAGGAGCGCCGGGGCGTAGCGTACGAGCGACAGATCGAATTCCTTCAGGCGATCCTGGGCCCGGTACATGACGCGTGATGCGAACGACGCATCGCGAGGCAAATTGGAGAGTCTGTCGCGTGCGGTTCTCGTTTCACCCGTTCCCTGCGTCACCTCTTTCACGGAAAGTCCGGCCAAGGCTTGCGTGCGCGTATCGGGAGCAAGACAGGCGAAGACAAGCAAGTTGCGGACGGTTTCGAGCACGCTGATGGGTTCGTCGATGCCGAGCTTCGTTTGTCCTTTGGCGATGCCGAACTCCGTGGGTCGGCGGTTTCCCGGAATGAGCCACAACGTTTGATCGGCGGCGTTTTTGATTCCTCGTGTCAGCAGTTCCTTGATCTCGGCATGACGCGGGTCGCCGGGGAGCAGATCCGTGAAGGACACGGCTGCCGATCGTTCTTCATGGCGTTCCAGACACGAGCTCATTTTGATCGTCGGAAGATCTTTCAGGAACGTCGCGACGAGCGGCGCTTTCTTCGCCGTCTTCGGATTTTGAATGTCGGGCAAGAGAGAGATTTTTCCGTTGCGGAATGCTGCGCGCGCGAGCAGCAACGCCGCTTCCGACGACGTGATGCCCTGGTTGATGCCCGGAGTGTCGATGAAGTTCTGAGGCAGAGCCCCGATGCTGCGGAGAGCGAAGAAGTCGCTTGCGGCCGGGTCTTTTGGCTCGATGTCGAGCGGCAGAAGTTCACTGCCCGTTTCCGTCACGAGAGTCTTCGGTACGCGCAGAATCGACGCGACGGCGCGCATGGCGTCACTCCGCGTGATGGGAGACGAAAGATCGGCCGCGGGTCCGATGCTCGTGGTGCGCAGAATGTCTGCACCGGTTCCGAGCAATGAGTAGACCATGAGCGAATCCGCCGTCGCATTCGACGGAACATCGATGGGCACGATGCTTTCGTCGAGTTCTCGTGCCGCGGATTTCAGCTTCAGCGAGAGCATCGCCTTGTTCGTTTCGATCGGCACGCACTGCATCCGCTGCAGGAGCGTGAAGAAATCGCCGCGAGTCATGAGCGAGCCGGAGAGGGAAATCTTTCCGAGGATGCTCTTGCCGTACGGATCACGCAGACGTTGCAGCAGAATTTCCGCATCGGTGCCGGGTGCTTCGTTTTCCGGAGGATCTCCCACCGTGAGACACGGCGAGTAGCGGAGCAAGTCGTCGCGACGGAACGGCAGGGTCACCGTAAGGTTCGTGGTCACATTCGTCGAGGCGGAAGGGCGCAGCACGATCCCCGTGAGCGTAAGGGCACCCGTGGCTTTGTATCCGGTTTTTGCGAGCGCGCCGCTATCGAAGGAAATACTGTAGCCGCGAGGTCCCGAAATCGGCAGATCGAAGATCGCGACACCCGTGGACGAGAGCAGTGCCGTTTTGCGGACGGGGAGTCCGCTGAGGGACGTGCCGCTGGCGGTGACCTGCAGTCCCTTGAGTGCCAGCGTCTGTTCGCGTGAGTCGCGTTTGCGGTTGCCGTTCACGTCGCTCACCGCCGAAACGGTGAGGCGGTACAGGTCGCCACCGCCGCCGGATTCGTCTTTGGTTTTGAAGATGCGGAAGTCCAAGCCTCCGCCTCCGTTTGTCACGGCGGATGTCGATTGGCTGAAGCTGAGGCCGCAGCTCGAGTTGAGAACGAAGAATTGTTCTGTCCCCCACGTCGTTTTGAATCCGCTGTCCACCGTGGCGACATTCCAGTAATACGTTCGGCCGCAATCCAGTGCCTTGAGAACGATGTTTTTGCTTTGGCCATTCGGCATCATCCGAGTCGTGTAGTTCGGACTTCCCACGGCGCTGCTCAGCACGTCTTTTCCTCCGCTCGACGTGCCGACCCGTACCTGGTACTGGAGCAGGCGCGTCGAGGTCTGCGAGTCCGACCCGCTTCCCCACGAAAGACGAATGTCGTTCACGCCGTAGTACACCGTGATGCGCATGTGGTCGACCACCGCGCTGGAGCCTGCGTAGGCTCCATGGTAACTTGCGGCGATGCCGAAGCTCGAGGAGTTGATGTCCGCCGCCGTCCATGTGAGGCCCCACAAATCTGTGCTTCCTCCGTACGAATAATACGCATCGATCGGCGGTGCAAATTCGACGCTGGGTCCTTCCATCGTTCTTCCGGTGCTTTTCTCCGTTCCGGTAATGGTGCCACCCTTCACGATCTTGATGGAATTTTCCGTCACGCCGCCGAAGTAGTTGGCGCCTGCTTCAATTTCCACTTTGATGCCGGTGATCGTCGCACCCGTGGGAATGGCGAAGTTGAAACCCGTGGCTTTGAGGTAGTGCGTGTCGGCGTTTGTGCCGGTGCCGCATGTGGAGCGGCTGTCGTCGCTGGCCACCACGCGGTCGGTGTTTGACCATGTGCACGTCCCGATGCTCGTATCGTCGGCGAACGTGCTGCCGCCCTTCGGCGTGATAGTTGACATTGCGCCGGTCATGGTGCTCGCGGAGGGCGCCGTCGGCGCGGTATTGGCGCTCGTAGCGGCCTGGTCGCTCTTGTAGTGGCGATTCGCAGTCGTGCCGCCGTTGCCGCGCACGTAATCCAAGTCGCTGTCTCCGTCGATGTCGCCGACGGCCGCGCCGTACGTGTCGTCGCTGCCTTCGGTGGGCGAGGAGCCTGCCGTGAAAACGCCGAAGCTGTTGTTGAACCATGCTTTGGCCCCTCCGTTCGATCCTGTCGTATCGATGCTGCTCACGAGGAAGTCGATGTCGCCGTCATTGTCCAAGTCCGCGGGTGCGAATGTTTTTTCCCCGTCCGAACCCGGTGCGGTGGAAATCGTGGATTCATTGAGTGTCCCTGCTCCGTTGTTCGAGTACAAAAAGATGTGATTGGAGATGTTGGCTCCGAGCGCGTCGATGTCGCCGTCGCCGTCGAAGTCTGCGAGTCCCCCCGCAGTCACGAGGCTGCCCGGCGTGTTCAAGCTGACGAATGCGCCCGTGCCGCTGTTTATGAACGTGGTGATTTGCCCCGTAGATAAGACGGCGACAAGATCCTGGAAACCGTCACTGTTCATATCGGCCACGTCGAGCGTCTTGACCCTGGGAAGTGTGGAGGTTGCGGACGCGAATGTGCCGGTACCGTCATTCAAGTAGATGAGTGTGGTGTTCTCGTTGACCGAGCCGTACACCGCGTCCAGATC
>CAZSWJ010000023.1:0-13698 GCA_964611095.1 uncultured Candidatus Peribacteria bacterium | reverse complement strand
TGAGCTCGGCGAGTTTGTTGAGGCGGACATCGGGAACTTCCACGATGCCGACGTTGGGTTCAATGGTGCAGAACGGGTAGTTTGCGGCCTGTGCGCCGTGGCTGCGGGTGAGCGCGTTGAAGAGCGTGGATTTACCCACGTTGGGGAGGCCGACGATTCCGATCTTCAGACTCATAGTTGCGCTATCCTACGGGAAAAGGCGTAGTTTGGGAATGCTGGAAAATGCGTGGTGGCTGAGGAGCATTCCCTACGCCTGGATATGCATTGAGTCTTCGTTCTTCATGAGAGGGGACGATTGGCGCGCTATTCAATGTTCCTCTGCGATAGAAGAAGTGCTCTGGAGGCAGCCGTTTCAAAAAATCAGCGCTCATTCGTCGTACTCGTTCCATGCGCACCGTCGTACGCCCTCTTGTTCGATTTCTTCAGTTGCAAGCACGCGGGAATCGATTTGTTCCGTCGGATTATCCGGAGATTGCTGAGGGGTGTTTGGCATAGGAAAACAAGTATATTCCTGCCCAAGAGGAGAGAAAAGAGTGCTTTCAAGCCTAGATAGAGAGAAAAACCAAGCGTAAAATGATTTCCTTTATGTGGAAGCAATCTTCTCATTTTCAGCAACTATTGTCTGATTCGGATCAGTTTTTGCAAGAGACCTTTCGTGACTCGGGATTTGACGATATTCAAGCAGATATCCTGAGGCGCATTGAACGTGGAAATAACTTTAAGCCACGCATGCTGTATTCGGTGTTCGGTCTTTTGAAAGGAAGTGACATGCAACCAAACGATGCACCGCCAATTTTGCGTCTCGTCTCTGTGTCCTTGGAGATTTTTCACCAGGTCGCGAGTGTTCTCGATGACATCAGTGATGGCGACTATAGAAAACCAGGGGCACTGTTGCCGGCAGCATTTGCAGATGAAGGAATGGCAGGCGTTGTCGCAAGCCAGCTCCTTGCACGAGGTGATCAGGCTATCCTGGAGGCAAAAGGGATTCGTGCCGAGACAAAAGTTCAGATCGTCCGTGATATTGCGCTATGCAAAGATGAAACTGCCTTTGGGCAATACGTTGATTTGTTTATGCTTGAAAAAAATCCGGAGTACACCTGGATTCAGTGGTATCTCCAGCAGGGATGTAAAAAGACAAATGCCATGATGAAGTTACCGGTGTCTATCGCGGCCACACTTGCATGCTCGGATTCTGGTCAGAAGAAAGCCTTAGAGGCCTATGCCCTGCATGCTGGTACAGCGCATCAGATTGGAGATGATTTCGCAGATGGTATTGAGTCCGAAAGCGCAATGTTGTCTTTTCCTTTCGCGTATGGACTCGATCATGATGGTCAGAATCTTGCGCAGTACGCTCGTACAATGTCTTGGAAAGAAGAGATTGCAAACAGTATTCGCAAACGTTGCAATCATCATCTGCGAAAAACACGATGTGCCGCGCTGGAGCTTGTGCGGGAACCGGACGAAAATGCGCAGCTTCCATTTCGCATTCCCGAACTTGATGGAATGCTTCTCAAGGCAACGCAGCGTATTCAGGATCGAGAAAGTTTTTAAACGAGAGATGTACAGGCCTCTTCGATTGCGTTCTGTGCATTTGGAGATTCTGATGCCTTCGTAAAAAGTGCGATCGAAAGACACACCGCCTTCAAGTCATCATCGGAAAAATTTTCCATGTTCGGCGATGTGAGGCTGCGCAGTGTCCAATAGGTTGAGAATCGTTCCTGAAACGCGTGAGTGAGTGCAGGTTTTGCAGCTTCGATTGAACGCGGGCCGTATGATTGCAGTAGTTCAAGAGCGGCAGGAATACGGTGCTTCATCGGTTGTGTGAATCGATGCGTATGCAGATTGTCGCTTTCGAGATGAAAGCCCGGCCTCTTGGCCGCCTGCTGATAGAGCGGAGATGCGTGTGTGTGATAGCGAGGGGCGAATGTGGGGCCAAGGAACAGTTGCCAGTGCAGTGCAGTTGCCGCTTCGCTCACCGGGTCATTGAGCCCAGCAACTTCGTAGTCGATGAGTGTTCCATTCGCAAAAATATTCATGTCACCAGGATCTCCGTGCGTGATGGCGAGCTGGCTCTTCGGTAGCATCGCAACAGATTGAAGTTTTTGTAGCGCCCCTGTGACGATGTCGATGATCGGAGCGCAGTGCGTGCCGTTGATTTCTTGATCCTTCTGAAGAAATTCGCCTCCAAGACGCTCATGAATATGTGCGAAATTTTGTTCGGCTAGCTCGCGTCTTCCAAGGAAATATTTAGTATTGGGTTGATGAAATTCGCTCTCGACATTAGTTGAGAGGGCACGTCGAAATTGCCGTGAAACAGCTTGAATGATCGCGATGAGGCCATCAGCATTTTCTTTGAGACATTCAGTAAACAGGAGATCTCCATCGACTTTGGATACGAGTGCGCAAGGAAGCTCTGCATATTCTCCGAGCACATATTCATCAACAACGTCATACCCTGCAGCGCGCATCGCAGTGTGTCCAGCTTTTTCGATTAACAGATCATCAAAATCTCGTCGAATTTTGACGATGTACCGCTGACCGTTATGTTCGGCTTCCCCCAGAAGACTGCGTCCACCTGAGCGAAGATTCTTCACGCTCAAGGCTTCTGCTTGTGGCCGCGGACGCTCAACACCGTTGCTTGTCAGGCTACTCATAATTTATATTATACAATGTTTCTACGAATAGAAAATTATGCAGAATAAAACGCCGTGCATCATCTTTACAGGCACTTCTGGAGCAGGAAAATCGACGCTTATGCATCGATGTGTTGCTGATACCTGGGGCGATCGTCGTACTGCTATTTTGCCAAAAATTACAACGCGACAACTCCGCGGAGATGCCGACAGTCGCGAAGTGACATCGGTTGATGTGGTCACGATTCTTCACATGAAAAATGATGGGAAGCTGACTGCGTACTACGAAGGTGCCGGAGTTCACTATGGAATCCCGCGAGTCGAAGCAGTTGAAGAAAATCACATTCTCTTTCAGTGCTCTACGCCAATAGGTGTTGATCTCCTTCGTCAGTCTGGTGTGTATTCTGTCTATTCGTGTTTACTACGACTCGATGCAGATACCGCACGAGAACGATTGATGAAACGATCGAGCTCAGCCGACAGACCAAATATTGAAGAGAGAATTATGCACGGACAACAAGTGAATGAGTCGACAGCAGATCTCATTGTCGATGCAAGGCAGTCGCCCGATGCGGTGTATCAAGAAGTTCGCTTGTGGATCGAAGAGATTCTTGTGGCTTGTAGTAGACCTTAAGCTCCTTATACTGCTCGCGGCTTATGGAAAAACTTCAGACAGCACCAGAATGTCCTTCGCCGGCAGTTTTATACTGCGCTTTGAATGATGCAATGCTGGAAGCAGCCGGAATGGATGATGATCTCGATATTGCAATCGCGTATTATTTTCTCACGCGGGCAGCATTGATTGAAATTGTGGATGATCCAACATTCTTTCCGATGACCCAAGAACTTTTTGCGAAGGCCTGTGAAAGGTTGCAGAAAGTAGATCGTCACAGAAATCCTTTGTTTCAAGATTCCCAGCACCCCGAATTTATTCATGCTGCAGAAACAGCACGAAGTGCTCTCTATAAATTTCTGTACTCAGGAAGTGCTGACTAGAGAATCAGCATTCCATCACCAAAACTGAAGAGTCGGAATTTCTCCTCGATCGCTTTTTTGTAGAGCTCAAGTAATTTTTCTCGTCCCGTGAACGCCGAGACGAGCATGAGCAGGGAAGAGCGGGGGACATGGAAGTTCGTGATGAGGTGATCCACAAAATGAATCGGTGTGGATTCGGTGATGAAGATATTGGTGTTTCCGCGTGGGCGGATGATCTCTTTGTCATCCGAAGCTGATTTCAGCGTTCGGACCGTCGTCGTGCCGACGGCAACGATGGGTCGACCGGCGGCCTTGGCTTCGTTTAAAGTTTTTACCGTCGCCGCATCGATCTCATATCGTTCGGTGTGCAACGTTTGTGTTGCGATGTGTTTTTCCGTGAGCGGGGCAAAGGTACCGAGTCCCACGTGCAGAGTAACGTAGGCCACTCCCCCGCCATATTGTTCTACTTTTTTGATCAATGATTCCGTGAAGTGTAAGCCTGCCGTCGGCGCCGCGACCGATCCTTTTTCTTTTGCGAAGACGGTTTGATATTCATCGCGCCTCTCGGATTCTTTCATCGGTGAATCCTTCATGTACGGAGGGAGCGGCGTCGATCCGTATGCATCGAGCAATTGATCAAATTTTGTGATCTCGAATAATGGCTTCAGTAAGGCTTCTTGTTCGTTTCGTTCCATAACCTCGAAGATATGATTGTCGTTCCACTCGAGCGTATCACCGACCTTGAATGAGCCCGATGCGAGTGTCCGGATGGAATCCCCTTTCGTCTCAAGCCATAGGGCTGAAACCGCGCCACCCGTCTTCTTCTTCAGGTTCATTTTTGCCGGAATCACCTTCGTTCGGTTCATGACGACGAGCGCATTCTTCGGTAAATAGTTCGTGAGATTCGAAAACACATCGAGCTTCACGGAATTTTTCTTGCGGTCATAAATCAGGAGACGAGCACTGTCTCTCGGGTGTGCGGGTTCTTTGGCGATCAGTTCTTGCGGGAACTGATAGTCGAACTGTGCGAGAAGTTGTTCGAACTCCACGGCTCAGTACGCTTTGGCTACGTAAATCTTTTTGGCGAACGCGCTCGGCTTACCGGACACCGGGTCCTTGAGACCCTTGGCATCTTCCTTCGCATCGAAGGCGAAGCAGCGGTACGTTCCGCCCGAGGTATCGGCCTTGAGCTTCGCGACGGTCTCGGGCGTTCCGTCCCATGGAACGAGTGCCCATTTTCCGGCTTCCAGAGCGGCTTTGAGCTCGGCGTAGTCCTTGGGTTCCACGGTCTTTTCGGTGCGCATCTTCTTGGCGCGCTCGAAGAGCGTCTTTTGGTCTTCCTCGAGCATCTTCTTCACGATCTCGGCCGCCTTTGCGAGCGGAGCTTTCACCGCTTCCTCGCGCGTGCGGATGCGGCTCTTGATGACGCAGGAGTTATCGGCCAAATCTTTGGAGCCGAGCTCGATGCGAACGGGCGTACCCATTTTGATTTGATGGAACGTCTTGTCGCCGAGTCTCGTCTCACGAGCGTCGACGCGAACCGTGAGTTCGCCCGCCGTTTCCTCGAACGCATTGGCACGTCCGTGGATGGGATAGAGTTTCTCGTTGCCGCTGATCGATACCGCAAGATCGCGAGCAGCCTTGAGGACTTTCGCATTCTCCGCGACATCGGCCCCGAAGATCGGGAGGATGCAGGCCTGTACCGGTGCCAACTTCGGTGGCAAGACGATGCCGTCATCGTCGCCGTGCGTCATGAAGACGGCACCGAGAAGACGCGTCGATGCACCCCACGATTGATAGTGAGGGACCGTTTGCTTCTCGTTTTCATCGAGGAAGCTCACCATCGGCTTGCCGTCGGAGCCCATCAAAAAGTTTTGAGAGAGAACGTGGCTCGTGCCCATTTGGAGAGCTTTGCCGTCTTGCATGACTCCTTCGATGGAGTACGTGGCAAGACCGCCGGGGAAGCGTTCGTGCTCGGGCTTCTCGCCGCGGATGACCGGAATGGCGAGAAGGTTTTCGGACACGTCGGCGTAGAGCTCGAGCATCTTCAGTGCGAATTCGCGGTTGCTCGCTTCGGTGGGGAAGAGGCAGTGCCCTTCTTGCCAGTGGAATTCGGTCGTACGGAGGAATGCGCGCGGGCGCTTTTCCCAGCGCATGACGCTGCACCACTGGTTGGCGAGAAGCGGCAGATCGCGGTGGCTCTGCACGCGGCCCGAGCGCGTGAACCAATCCACGAAGAGTGTCTCGGATGTGGGGCGGATGGCGTACGGTTCGGGGAGTTTGTTGCCGCCCGCCTCGGTGACGACTGCGCATTCGGGGGCGAATCCTTCCACGTGTTCTTTCTCGCGTTCGAAAAATTTCTGGGGAATGAGCATCGGGAGCATGATGTTCTCGACACCGTACGATTTCAGGCGTTCATCCATGTACGAACGAATGTTCGCCCACAACTTGGTGGAGAGGGGGCCGAACGTGATGCAGCCCGTGACGGGGGATTCGTCGTAGAGGTCCGGGGCTTGTCCGAGGACGTCTTGATACCACTGGGGGAAGTTGTTCGCGCGGGGTGTGACGGAGGATTTGGCCATGCGGACGTCAGAATAGCTCACGGAGGCCCGTACCGTGTAGTTCATTTCGTGCCCCGAACTCTCTTCCGTAAACCGTCAAATGTTCGTATACTCTGCGGGCGCTCTTTCCCGTACATCATCAAGCGATATATCTGTTCCTCGGTAGCTCAGCGGCAGAGCAGGGCGCTGTTAACGCCAAGGTCGTAGGTTCGATCCCTACCCGAGGAGCCATAAAATTCAAGAATGCCAAACATCGTACGGTCAGGTCAACCCGAGCTTTTCGTGTTACAGTAAAAAAATGAAAACAAGCGTCGGAAAACCTCGGATCTTCGGCATGAGCTTCGCACGCATCTATCCCTTGTATATCGCGAAAGTGGAGCGAAAAGGACGCAGGAAATCGGAGGTCGACGACGTCATTCGCTGGCTTCTTGGGTACACCCAGAAAGGACTGGAAAAGCAGCTGGAAAAAGAAACGGACCTGGAAACTTTTATTGTGCAGTCTCCAAAGCTCAATCCCTTGCGGTCATCGATCAAGGGCGTGATCTGCGGTATCCGAGTCGAAGACATCAAAGAGCCCACCATGCAGACCATGCGTTATATGGATAAGCTTATTGATGAGATCGCAAAAGGCAGACCGATGGAGAAGATTTTGCGGAAAGAATAAGGCTTTCAAACGGTCAGCTCATTCTCGGACTTCATATCCACGGCCTTTTGCAACGTTCTCGCAAACACGGTTGCGGCCGTAGCGACAACGATGCAGGCGAGTAATGCGACAATGCCCATGGCCACGATCGGCGGCCTGTCATCGCTCGGCTCGGACAAAAGCCACACCACTCCCACGATGATCAGAGGAATCATCGTGATCGCGCAATATTTTATCGTCTCCAAAGTTTTCACGGAGCGTCGTGTGAACGTTTCATTTCGCTCCATGTTTCCAAGCAGCTTGAATGCTTGGTAGAGCGCTACGAAAAAAGGAATGGATGCGATATAGGCATACGCCAAGAGGGGATCGTCGAAGTACATATCAAAGAGTGAGGCGGCATTCGCATTCACGCCTTCAAAGTGAGGCTCCATGAGCAGAAAAGCCACGGTGGCGACTGCGATGAGAACGACGACTGCTTTGAGCAGAACAATGGAAGCGCGTGTCATGCAAGGATGGTAGGGGCTTATGAGATTGATTCCTTGTATTCCAAAATGTCTCCGGGCTGGCAGTCGAGTGCTTTGCAAATGGAATCGAGCGTCGGCAAACGAACGGCCTTTGCTTTGCCGTTTTTGAGAATGGAAATGTTCGCCATCGTGATGCCCACTTTCTCGGAAAGTTCGGTCACGCTCATTTTTCGTTTGGCCAGCATCACGTCGAGATTGATGAGAATCATGGGCTCAAAAAAGTTACACGGTTAAATCATTTTCAGTTTTCAAATCGAGAGCGTTCTGCACGAGTTTTTGGAGAACCGCAGCGAACGTCGCGACGACGAGCGGAGCGCATGCAAAGGCGAATGACATGAGGATAAGACCCGGAGCGTCATCGAGCTCCGCCACGACGTACGCCAGCGGCATCGCGATCATATACAGGGCGGACATGCAGACGGCCGCGTACTTGATGCGCTTGAGTGCGCGAATCGAATGATCCGAGAAGGCATTGTTTGTATCGATGTACTGCAAAAGTTTAAAGGCTTGGAACAGCGCGAACCAGAACGGGAAGACCGTGAGGAAAATTCCGATCAGTCCCGGATAGACGGCCATGGTGAATTGCACGGCCGGCCATTCGTTGGGAATACCGGCCCACATGCTCGGGAATCCAAAGACCGCGAGCGCGAGTACGGCAAGCGCGATCAGTACGAGGACCGTTTTCAGGAATAAGGTTGAGGCGCGTTTGGGGATGACGTTCATAGAGGGCGCAAGGAATGTGGACACATCTAAGCAGAAAATTATCGAATTACAATAAAAATATATTGTTTTTCAATCAATCTTATGCGCAACCACACATTGAGACCATCGGAATCACAGCTCCTTCACCGAGTCCGTCACCGAGAAAATTCCTTCGATGGCGTACTTCTTCCAGTGGTCGGAGCTCAGCATTTCCACGGGAGTGATGAGCCCGTTGGCGCTGATGCGCTCGCCCGTATTCAGCGGCTCATGCGTTTGTGACATCGTTGCCAAATCGAGCGAGTAATATTCACCGCTCTCCGTCTTGAGTCCGTACGCGCATTCCATCGTTTGGGGTCCGTCCGTATCCGCATGCGGCAAACACACCACTTCGCCGCTGAGCGTGCCGCGGTACGCCGTAACGTCCGACGGGTCGCCCTGCTTCTCGTTGTAGATATACGCATTGAACGCGTAAAAACCGGCAATCAAGACGATGATGATTCCGGCGATGATGGCGAGTGATTTCTTCATACAGTGTCTTACGTATGAGATGCCGAAAGGTTACGAAGTTTTACGTTCCTTTGTACGCTTTTCGGAGCTTGGCGAGATCGACCTTTTTCATCTCTTGGAATACGTGCATGACGCGGGCGATGCTCTTTTCATCACTCTGCAGCATCTCATCCATCTCGACGGCGGAGATTTGCCAGGAGAGTCCGTACTTGTCCTTCATCCATCCGCATTGCTCGGCCTGCGGGACGGCGGATAGTTTGTTCCAGTAATAATCGATCTCCTCCTGTGTTTTGCATTGCACGAGCAGGGAAATGCCTTCGTTGAAACCGAATTTGTGCATATGGCCGCTGTCCATCGCGGTGAACCACTGACCCTCCAGCATGAATTCGGCGAACATGATCTTGGCTGCTTTCTCGGGTGCCGCTCCCGGCGGGTACTCCGCCGTCATGCCGCGTTTGGAATTCTTGAAGACGGAGACGTAGAAATCGATCGCTTCTCCCGCCTTGCCCGTGATGTCGCCCGTGAACATGATGGACGGGATGATGAACGGACGCGGCTCGCCTTCGGGCTTCGTGAGAATGAGCTGCCAGTTCACGCCGAATTTGTCCTGAATCCACCCATAACGATCGCTGAACGGGTATTTGTCGATCGGCATGAGCGGCTTGCCGCCTGCCGAGAGCTTTGCCCAGAGTGCATCCAGATTCTTGCGTGCATCTTTATCGATGGACGGGTCGAAGTTCACCATGAAGGAGATCGACGGGTTGATTTTGAAGAGCGGCCCCGCGCCGATGCTGAGGAAGGAGTAGTCGGCGAGCTCGAACGCAACGACGTTGCAATCGCCCGAGGGAGTATCTTTGATGACCGACGTGTACGTGATTTTCGATCCCTTCCCGAAGGCCTCGACATAAAAATCCGCGGCTTCTTTGGCCTGCGTATCGAACCACAGATGGGGAATGATTTTTTGCATATCAAGGATTGTAACATCAATAAAGACGACCGAAGACACGCATTCTTTCACTGCTGCTTTTTATTTCTTCTTATTTTCATACCCCCCAAGCCCCGGATTCTTTGCGGCAAGCTTGATGACTTTTTTGAGCGTCTCCATATTCAGGTCGCTGAGTTTTTTGAAGCGAATGCAACTTTTGCCGACACTCACTTTTCCAAGTTCCTTCTTGTGCTTTTCCGCGATGTACTCGCCGCTCTGCACGCAGCACACGTAGAGACTGACGTATTGCTTCTGGTTGGCGAGAGAGATCACCGGCCACTCAATATTTTCTTTCTTGTAATTTTTGTAGGGAAAAGAGCCGTAACCAAGCATGTTGTAGGCGAAATGCGGCTTGAGCGTGGGCGCAGTCTTTCGAATCAGTTCATGAATCGCTTCGACCATCTCGCGGCGATCTTCGGGCATCGCGTCCATGTATTCCTTCACGGTCGTCGCCTTCGTGGGCTTGAACATATTCATGGGGTTCCCAGTATAGCAGGAATCGCATCACTCATTTATCATCGGCTCATGAACAAAGACATTCGGATCTATAACGAATCGCTCGCACAAGAAGATCGTGCCATCTGCGATCTTCTCGCGCAGGAAATCATGAAAGGACTTCCCGAAGCCGAATCAAAAGTTTGGCACGCGCACCCCGTTTGGTTCCTCGGCGGCAATCCCATCGTCGGTTACGCCAAACTGAAGCATTCGGTTCAACTCCTCTTTTGGAGCGGTCAATCGTTCGACGAAGAATCTCTGCAGAAAGAAGGCAGCTTCAAAGCCGCGGAAGCGCGGTACGTCTCAGTCGATCAAATCAATGTGAAAGATCTGGCTCGTTGGCTCAAAAAGTCCAGAGATATTCAGTGGGATTACAAAAACATCGTGAAGCGCAAAGGGCAGCTGGAGAGATTGCGATGAATCGCTCTTCACTTCGGCAGATCCAGCTTTTTGTACGGACCCCAGCTCTGTGTCCACGTTTTGGATTTCCAGCGGAAGAGGAAATGAATCCCGATGGCCACGACGAACAGAGCAAGGAAGACGATGCCGGTTGCACGCCAGCCTTTCCACTGCACCAAGATTGTCGCGAGCGTGATGAGGACCGCATATTTCACAGCGCGGAATTTCCACGTCTGCGCATGTAATGCGACGTATGTTTCCCGGCGGATCAGCTCCTTGATGGTCATGATCACACTTTAGCGTAAGCAACGTGAAAATGCCGATAACGCGTGCTTGGACCGCTCTGGACCATTGACTTTTTAGTGAAAAAATCTATAATATTGCACCCAAATTTATGTCCATCTCTCACCTTTCATCCATCGCGGATCGCCTCGTCGGCACCAGAGTGCACGCCGATCCGATCTACAAAAACATCGCATTGCTCCAGGCTGCAAATCCCAGCGGTGCGGAAATGCATGTGGGTGACAAAGCTCATCCGGCTCGTCTCGATTTGCTGAATGCGCTCCAAAACGTTCCTCCCGCCTATTTTGCGGCTCACCGCTGGCCCGCGATCGCCGCACATCTTCGTTTCCGGGTTCGCGAACTCTTGCTTCCGCAGGAAATCGAATTCCAAATCTTGGATCAGCTGAACGCTCGCCAACCTCAAGGTATTCTCGTCGATCAGTCGCTGACGCCGCTTGTCTCCGGCGTGGCATCGGCGCTCATGCGACGCGATGAGACCGAAGACGTGCAGACGTATATGGGCGCGGGCCTCAACGTTATCGAAGCAACGCTCACGACAGGCGTGAACGGAGTCATTGCCCAGCGCAACGACGAAGGATTGCTTTCCGTCGCGCTTTCAGCCGAAAAAAGCGAGCAGTTCCGCGAGGTCATTGAGGCGGGCGTACGAGACGTCGCCGCACGCTTGGGCTTGCAAGGGATTTTGTACGACGCAAAATAAGCGATGGGAAAAAATTCCCCCACATCGTTCGGCGCCGTGATCGATGATTTCGTCCGGATTCTTTCCGAGCGTGCAGAGCGCGAGCGCGATGCGGCTCCGGCTGCCGTGAACGAAAAAACGGATGCTGGTGCGGACGATCTTTTTTCCTCGCTCACCCGCGAGGGCCGCCCGCTCACCCCGAGCGGAGCATTGATACTCAGGGAGCTGTGCAAGATCCACGTTGAAGGCCTTCCTCCCGTATCGAGGGCACGTCTCGTCGAGCTTTTCAGTCTTTCCGAGACGACCGTATTCAAAGTTCTGCGAGACGTGCGGTTGCTCGTCAGCGGCACAGGATTCGCTCTCGATATGTCCGTGAACGAGGGTTATGGTCTCCGAAAGATTCAGTAGGTCACGTCGAAATCCTGTTCCACGGTGTGACGGGGGTTCGGATTCGTTCCCGTGTAGATGAAGTCCGTGCTTCCTTGGACCTGCGTGTAGTCCCGCTGCCATTCGCCGATGTTGTCGCGAATGTGCGCCAGCGCTGAAGCGATTTCATCGACTTCGGCATCGGTCATCGTTGGGTGCAGCGAGACGCGGACCCATCCCGGCTTATTGGTTTCGTCGTGCAAATCGACGATCTGCTTGATGATGCGTGCCGATTCGTCACGTTCGATGTCGAGCAAGTAGTGGCCGTACGGACCGGCGCAGGAGCAACCGTTGCGCACCTGAATGCCGAATCTGTCGTTGAGGAGTCTCGTGAGCAGTCCATGCGGGACGTCGTCCATGTACAGAGATACGATGCCCAGGCGATCCCTGAGATGCGGCTCAAAGACGTGGACGCTCGGCATCGTGGCAAGTTGCGACATGAATCGGTCCACCAGTTCGTGCTCGCGACGCCTGATCTCATCCATGCCCATGAGCTCTTTGAGCTTGATGGCCATGGCGGCGCGCATGCGTCCGATGATCGGCGGAGTGCCGCCGTCTTCGCGCGTCTCCACGTTATCCACGTACCAACGTCCGCCCCAACCGTCCACGGCATGCACGGTTCCGCCGCCTTTGCGGTCGGGCACCTCGCCTTGAATGAGCGAGCGATGCGCCACGAGAACGCCCGGCGACTCGGGGCCGCCTTGGAATTTGTGCGGAGAGAACACGACGGCGTCCAAGTGCGCGCCTTCTTCGGCGGGGTGCATGTCGATGGGGTCGTACGGCGCCGATGCGGCGAAGTCGACGATGCATGTGCCGCCGTTCGCATGCATCACCTTGGCCATCTCTTGGTACGGCGTGCGGATGCCCGTGACGTTGGATGCGGCGCTGAACGAACCGATGAGCGGCCTGCCCTTGTACTCCGTGCAGAGCCGAGCAAGTGCTTTGGGGTCGGGGAGTCCGTCTTTGTCGGGCGGAACCGTGACCACGTGGGCGATGCTTTCTTGCCAGGGCAAAATGTTGCTGTGGTGCTCCACGTGCGTGATGAACACGACCGGACGCTCGTGCTCCGGCACGTCGATCTGATCTTGGAAACGTTCCGGTACGGCAAGGCCCATCATACGGACCAGTTTGTTCGCGACTTCCGACATGCCGGAACCCGCGGTGATGAGGATGTCGTCGTCCCCGGCATTCACGTGTTCTTTGATGATGTGTCCCGCGAGGTGATACCGCTGCGTCGTCATCCCGCCCATGTGGTTCGAGTCCGAGTGCGTGTTGGCGTAGTCCAGCTTGATTCTCATGATGAGGTCCTCGATGACGGCATCGGGCTGGCCGCTTGCCGTGGTATCGGCGTACAAACGGGGCTTGAGGCCGTACGGCGTTTGAATGACGTCACGGCGTCCCGGAATCCGCAGCCGGTAGGGCTCGAAGTGAGTTTCCAGCGAGGCCGATGTCAGTGAAGTCGGTGGCATACGAGGCGAAATATTTTACGAGCGTGCCCGATTCTTGACAAGGCTATTAGATGTGTTTCTGAGGTACGTACGGGCCATTCCGGCATCGTGAAACGTCGTTATGATGTGCTCATGAAGAAGGCTCATACGGGTTACCACAAAGACGGAACGCTTTGGTCCAAAGGTTTTTTCGACGGTGACGTCATGGTTGGGCACTGGGAATGGTTCCGCAAAGACGGCACGGTCATGCGCGCCGGCCATTTCGAGAACGGAAAGCAAGCGGGCACGTGGACGACGTTCGATGCCAAGGGTCGCATCGTGAAAGTCACCGACTTCGACAAGAAAAAATCTTCTTCCCCCAAAAAATCATGAGCACCACCTTCAAGCACGGTCTTTTCGGTTTCCTCTTTGGAACGCTCGG
>CAZSWJ010000022.1:15000-16382 GCA_964611095.1 uncultured Candidatus Peribacteria bacterium | reverse complement strand
GCGACGAGGTCAGCCGTCTCGTGGCCAACGCTTCGCAGACGCTCACGGGTTCCATCGCCCTCACCGTTCAGTCGCAGATCACGGCTCTGGACATCCAGTCGCAGATCGACGCCTCCATCATTCGCCGTCTCTCGGGTTCGCTCATCAGCTTCGCCGACTTCGGCAGCGGCATGACGATTCTCAACACCCGCATCGCCGTCCTCGAATCCCGCGTCGCCGCCCTGGAGACCACGCTCTCCGGCGCCGTTCTCCACGGTGCCGCCACCGTCGACACGCTCACGGTCAGCACGCTCCGCTACACCGGTGCCCTCATCCTCTCCGGCTCCGGCACGCGCATCGGCAACATCAGCTTCTCCGGTTCCGAAGTGCAGATCGGTTCCCTCATGTCCACGGGCTCGCTCAAGGTCATGGGCAACGTCACGATCTCGGGTCTTGCAACGTTCCTCGGCGACGTCCACGTTGCGGGCGAACTCTCCGTCGCCACGAAGCAGGCGGGTATCGCCGTCATTCCGCAGGGCGGCACGGGAGTCACCGTCACGTTCTCGGGTGCGTTCATCGGTACGCCGATCGTCACCGCCACCTCCGATGACTTCGCTCCGTGGAGACTCCGCAACCGTTCACAGACGGGCTTCACCATCCAGCTCAAAGATCCGGCCGAAACCGACATCACGTTCACGTGGGTCGCCCTCTCCTCCTTCGATCCGCAGCGGAGCCGCGGTTCCGGAGGCACCCTCCCGGGCGCTCCGATTCCGTTCTCCGTGAATGCGTTCGGTCAGCCGGTCTCGAGTGACCCCGTGTGGAACGGTTGTATCAGCGGTCACCCCGTTCTCGGTGGTGACGGCCAGCCGCTCAGCTGTGCCAGGTACCACGTCGACTACGTCTGGCAGCACCCGGATCTCGGCATCTCCTTTACCTACAACCCGAACCACGAGCCTTCCGTCCTCATCGTGCCGAACGGTTACGTCGTGACGGTCGTCGAAAGCTCGTCGTCTTCCTCGTCGTCCGAGAGCAGCGTGAGCTCCTCATCGTCGTCGTCCGAAAGTTCCGAGTCCTCGAGCAGCAGCTCGTCCTCCGAGCCTTCGTCCGGTACGGGTAGCGTCGAGTCCTTGCCGAGCAGCAGCGCTTCGTCCGAGCCTCCGACATCGTCGTCCGGGAGCAGCGTGAGCTCATCCTCATCGTTGCCCGACAGTTCCGAGCCCTCGACCGGCAATGCGCCTTCGGGATCGGGTTCCACTCTCTAAAAGGGGAGCGGGTGCGGTATAGTTGAGCTCACGCGCGAGCGCGTTTTTCATGCCATCACTCAGCATCGTCATTCCGGCCTACAACGAACACGACAGACTCGATGTCACGCTCGCGTCCATCGCCGATGCGTTCGCAAAGAA
>CAZSWJ010000022.1:5968-14900 GCA_964611095.1 uncultured Candidatus Peribacteria bacterium | reverse complement strand
AACACGACAGACTCGATGTCACGCTCGCGTCCATCGCCGATGCGTTCGCAAAGAATGACGTGCGCGGTTTGGATCTCGCACAAGTCATCGTCGTCGATGACGGCAGCACCGACGACACATCGCGGGTGGGGGAGCGATGGAAAGATCGTTTGCCGATGACCGTCGTCCGTTTGGCTCGTAACAGCGGCAAAGGAGCCGCCGTCCGCGCCGGCATGGGGCTCATCACCGGAGACTACGCACTCATGTACGACGCCGACGGTGCCGCACCGATTCGCGAAGTCGGCAAATTGTTTGAGGAGCTCAAGCGCACGAACGCCGACATCAGCATCGGCTCGCGCGTGTTCGGGGGCGGAGAGTCGCTCGTCACCATGGCATGGCATCGCCGCATCATCGGACGCGTGTACCACTTTCTGGGTGCCTCACTCGTGCCCGGGATCCGCGATACGGCCTGCGGTTGCAAGCTCTATAAGAAGGAGGTCGCGGCTCAACTCTTCTCGCTCCAGCGCATCGACCGCTTCGCGTTCGATATCGAAACGCTCGCCATCGCCCTCAAGCTCGGTTACACGATCGTCGAAGTTCCGCTCCAGTGGACCGCCGTTCCCGAATCCAAAGTGCGCATCGTCCGCGATGGCATCGAAATGTTTTGGTGTCTGATGACGCTCCATTTGTCGCCGCGGATTCGCCGTCTATCGCGTACCGGATAAGGAATCGATCCATATTGCAAGTTTGCTGTTTTGCAATTGAGAAAGTCGGATCGTACAATAAACGTGTTCACTTTTTTTCCCTTCCTGCTCGTATGGACAAGAAAAAACTCCTTACCATCGTTCTGGTCGTCGCTCTCGCCGTGTTGGCCTACGTCAACTACATGAAGCGCGTCCAGCTCGCCACCGAACTCAAGAAGCTCTCCGTCCAGATGGAGCAGCTCCAGACCGGTAACAACCCCGAGAACGTCGCTCAGGCCAAGGCCATCGTCGACAAAGTTCGCGCCCACATCGACATCCCCACGGATGTTGAGCCCACCGTGGCCACCATCGTGGACGTCAACACGCTCAAGGCGCGAAACGACTTCTACAAGAACGCCAAGAATGGTGACAACCTCATCGTTACCCCGACGCGCGCCATTCTGTACGATCCGGATCGCGACATGATCCTCGACGTCGTACCGGTACAGCTCCAGGCTCCGGCAGCTCCGGAGGGAGCGATGTCGTCCTCGTCGTCCGCAATGAAGAAATAATTCGGACGTTCGTTCGTCTTAGAGATACATAAGGAGAAGGAGGCGGGATGACCGTCTCCTTTTTCTTTTGCGACGTTCGTCGTTTGTCAGTTTTCATCTCCGTAGCTACACTCGTTTCACATGGCCCAACCCGGTTTCCTCCCGCCTCGCAGGCGTCAAAATCAGCTGTTTTCGGCGCTCCTGCTCATCTTCCTGATCTTGAGTTCGGTCTACTACATGACCGCTCCCGAGCGCACCGAAGATGAAAAGCTCACCGCCGCCAAAGAAGTGGCGGTCAGTGCCGTGACGCGCGGTTACAAGGAGAAACAGTTCAGCGAGATTCTCGTCCGCGGCAGCAACATCTACGCCAAATATCACTCGGGAAGTTACGTGCAGTCGTACAAGGAAGTCGGCGACAGTCTCACGACACTCGGCTGGAACGATCCGCAGAATCCCACCGTCGTCCGCGTCGACAACATTGAGCTCAAGAATTTCTTCAAGGCGCACCTCGGAGACCTTCTGTTCTTCGTCATGCTCATCGCACTCGGCATGTGGGTGTTCCGTTCGCTCGCGAGGAGCCAGAACAACGCAATGTCCTTCGGCAAATCCAAGGCTCGCATCGCCGATGCCAAAGACGTGAAGACGACGTTCAAAGACGTCGCCGGTTGCGACGAGGCCAAGAACGACCTCAAGGAAATCGTCGATTTCCTCAAGAATCCGCGCAAGTACACCACCATCGGCGCCAAGATTCCGCGCGGCGCTCTGCTCGTCGGCGCTCCCGGAACGGGCAAGACGCTCCTCGCTCGCGCGGTCGCCGGCGAAGCGGGCGTGCCGTTCTTCAGCATCTCCGGTTCCGAATTCGTGGAAATGTTCGTGGGTGTGGGCGCATCGCGCGTCCGCGATTTGTTCCTCCGTGCCAAGCGCAACGCGCCGTGCATCATCTTCATCGATGAAATCGACGCCGTCGGCCGCCAGCGCGGCGGAGCGGGCTTCGGCGGGGGGCACGACGAACGCGAGCAGACGCTCAACCAAATCCTCACCGAAATGGACGGCTTCGACAAAGACACGAACATCATCGTGATGGCCGCCACGAACCGCCCCGACGTGCTCGACTCCGCACTGCTTCGGCCGGGCCGTTTCGATCGCCGCGTCTTCATCGACAAGCCCGATCTCATCGCTCGCAAACAGATTCTGGAAGTGCACGCTCGCAACAAGAAAATGGCCAAGGGCTGCGACTTGGAGGTCATTGCCCGCCAGACCGTCGGCATGGCCGGAGCGGATTTGGAGAACATCATGAACGAAGCCGCCATCTTCGCCGCTCGCACGGGTGCCAAGCAGGTGACGCAGAAAGATTTGGTCGAAGCCGTGGAGAAAGTCACGCTGGGAAGCGAGAAACGCTCGCGTAAGCTCACAGACAAAGAGAAGCGCATCACCGCGTACCACGAGGTGGGTCACGCGATCGTGGGCCATTTGTGTGCCGAATCCGACCCGCTCCACAAGATCAGCATCGTCTCCCGCGGATTCGCGCTCGGCGTCACGTGGTTCCTTCCGAAGGAAGATCAGTACACCACCACGAAGCAGAAGTTCCTCGATGAAATCTGCGGACTCCTCGGCGGCCGAGCGGCCGAAGAACTCGTGTTCGACGAAATCACCACGGGCGCCAGCAATGACATCGAGAAGGCCTCCGCCATAGCCCGCAACATGGCCACGCGCTACGGCATGGACGAAGAGCTCGGTCTCGTGTCCTACGGCGAACGCCAGGGATCGGCTTATCTGGGTGTGGATCTCGGCACGTCGCGCAACTACTCCGAGGACATCGCCAAGAAGATCGACACGTTCGTGAAGGAAACCATCGCCCTGCAGTACGAACGTGCGAAGAAGTTCATCGTCACGCATCGCGCCAAGATGGATCTCATCGTCGACAAGCTCATGGAAACCGAGACGATGTCGTTCGACGAATTCTTCGAGATCTTCGAGGGCAAGCCGCGCAAGAAGGCCAAGAAGGAGGTGGAGCCGAAAGAGGATTAAGTTCCCACGAACGCCCGCATCTCACGTACCGATCGAAAGAATCTCGGCGCGCCCTTCATCACGGTCGGACGCGCGGCGTGTTCGCCGAATCCGTAGAAATCGTCGGCGACTCCTTCCGTGAAGACGGCCAGGTCGCTGCTGCCGTCGCCCACCATGATCACCGTGCCGTCGATGACGCCATCTTCCTTCAGCTTGCGGACGATCTCCGCTTTGCCCTCCGTCTTCAGCATCGGGCCGGGTTTGAAGTGTGAGAGCGTGTCGCCGTTCCACTCGACGTCGTTGGCAAGCACTTGGTGCTCGGGGACACCGAGCTTTTTGGCTAAGGGCAGCATCATATCGCGGATGCCTGCGGTGAGGATCCACACGTCGTGCCCGGCATTCCGAAGTGCATTCATGAAATCATGCATGCCGTGCGTCACTTCACTCAGCATGTTTTGCGTCACCGTTTCCATATGTGTTTTCTTGATGGGCGCGACCGCGAATCGGCGCTTGAGCGACTCCTCGAACGTGATTTCTCCGTTCATGCCGGCGTTCGTGATCTCGGCGAGCTTTTGTTCCAGTTCCTCGCTGTGTCCCGCGGCCAGAAGCACCACGTCCATGAGCGACTCCCGCGAGATGATCGTGGAATCGACGTCGAAGAAATAGTGCGTGCGCGGCATGGGCCGACGGTACCCATGAATCGTTCAGTGCTCAAGGATGCGGATTGAGCTCCCCGATTTCTTGGCCGACATGCGCACCGTTCCGCCGATGGGGAACGTGATGGCCGGATGCGTGTGGCCGAAATCCACGTTCGCGATGATCGGGAGTTTCTTCAGTGCCGGATTTCGCTCAATGATCGTCATCAGTTTCTCTTTCGTGACGGGGCCGAAGTTTTTGTTCACTGCTTGGTTCTGGCAGCGGCCGATGAGAACGCCGCGGACACCGTCAAAGCCCTTCTGTTGCGTCAGGGACGTCAGGTCGCGGTCGAAGGTCCTGGGGTGCGTTTCGTGGTCGTCCTCGACGAATAGAATCGTGTTTTTGAGGCTCGGCATGAACGGTGTGCCTTGGAGCAGGCTCGTCGTGCACAAGTTCCCGCCGATGCTCGTTCCTTCGGCGTCGCCTTCATTGAGCGTCCACCATCCGTCGTTCTTCTCAAAATTGAGCGTCTGATGATCGGGCGAAAATCTCTCGTCGGTCCATTCTTTCGACGCACTCACCTCGAACGGTTGTTCGTTGAGCAGGCATTTGTCGAAATATTCGAACGTGTACGCGAGCTGTTTGCCGAGTGCAAAGGATGAGAAATTCGGACCCGAGTACGTGGTGAGTCCGGTTTTGGCGTAGATGGCATTGGACAGCGCCGTAATGTCCGAGAACCCGCACAGAATCTTGGGGTTCTTCTTGATGAGATCGTAATCGATGTACGGCAGCAGCTGATTGCAGTTCCATCCGCCGCGGATGGTGATCATGGCTTTCACCTTCGGGTCCCCGAACGCGTCGTGCAGATCGTTGATGCGATGCTCGATGGTCGTCGACCCGGCATCATCAATGTCACGCAGATGTTTTGCCTCACTCACGACGAATCCTTTGTCCGTGAAATGCTTTTTGGCGCGATCCAAGAATTCTCCCGTCAACCAAGAGAGCGTGGGGAGCGTGCACGAAGGGGCGATGATACGAATCTCGTCTCCGACCTTGAGTTTGCGGGGGAGCATGGGGTTGATTCTATCGGAACTCCTGAAAGGCGGCTGGCGAGTAGCAAGATCGATCTTTCTTGAAGTCTATCCGCTACCCGCTACTCGCCCCTCGGGGAGTTTCCCGCTCCCATAGCGGTCTTTTTATGCTATAATGACTGCCAATGCAGCCTCTTTCCCCGCTCGACGGTCGCTACGCAAGTAAGGTCAATGCGCTGCGTCCGTTCTTCACCGAAGACGCGCTCATGCGCGCCCGCATCTTCGTCGAAGTGAGTTACTTCGCCGCACTTGCCGACGAAAAGGGGATTCCGGAGCTCAAGCGTCTTTCGGCTCGCGAGAAAAAAGCCATTCAAGACATCGTCGACAATTTCGATGAAGGCGAAGCGCAGAAAATTCGCGACATCGAGAAGAAAACGAAGCACGACGTGAAAGCCATCGAGTACTACCTGCGCAATCGCTTCGAGAGAATCGGCGGCGCCAAGATGAAAACCGAGTTCATCCACTTCGCGCTCACGAGCGAAGACGTGAATAACCTCGCGTACGGCGTGCTCATCTCGGACGCACTCCGCCGTGTGCTGCGCCCCGAGCTTGCCGCCACCATCGCGGCCATCCGCAAGATCGCAAGTCCCAACATGCGCCGCAAGATGCTCAGCCTCACGCACGGTCAGCCCGCTACGCCCTCTACTCTCGGAAAAGAGATGATGGTGTTCGTGGAGCGTCTGGAGCGCCAGCGCGACCAACTCGTCGATTTCCGCATGTGCGGCAAATTCGGCGGTGCCGTCGGCAACTACTTCGCCCACATGTCGGCGTACCCCGACGTTCGCTGGGAAACGCTCGGTCGCAAGTTCATCAAGTCGCTCAAGCTCGATCCTCTGGTCTACACCACGCAGATCAACCCGCACGACGACGTCGCCGAGCTCAGTCACATCTACGTGCGCATCAACACGATTCTCATCGACCTCGCTCGCGACATCTGGATGTACATCTCGCGCGGTGTCTTTAAGCAGCGTGTCATTGCCGGAGAAGTGGGTTCGTCCACCATGCCGCACAAGGTGAACCCCATCGATTTCGAGAACGCCGAAGGCAATCTGGGGCTCAGTTCCGCGCTCTTCGACCACTTCGCGCTCAAGCTCCCCATCAGCCGCCTGCAGCGCGATCTCTCGGATTCCACGGTGCAGCGCAACCTCGGCATGGCATTCGGCTACCACGTGCTCGCTCTCGATGCGCTGCGTCGCGGACTCGGCAAACTTACGGTTGATGCCAAGCTCCTCGCCGAAGAACTGAAAGACCACCCCGAAGTTCTCACCGAGGCGATCCAGACCGTCATGCGCAAGAACGGCATGAGTGATGCGTACGAGCAGATGAAGAAAGTCTCCCGCGGAAAGCAGGTGACACTCGCGGAACTTCGCACATTCGTCGAGAATTTGTCGATGACGAAGACCGACAAAAAGCGGCTCCTGGAGCTGTTAAAGTAGGGTAAAGGTATAGGATCATTGACATGGGGAAGAATGAGGTTTTAACTGTGCGCCTATGAAAACTTCCTCTTCCGAAAAGCAGCCATCCAACGGACACGCCGAGACCAATGGACGTTCGAGCGGTCCGGTTGAAAAACTTGATACTGCCCTCACTCGCATCGAGAGAATGATCAAGAACCCGAATGCGCGTCCCGGTACCGATGCTCATTCAAAATTACAGTCTGTGATGAATGCCGTTGAGGATGCCGAAACGCTGTTTTTTTCGGAGCCACGAGCAGCATTTGGTGTCGATTTTTTCCGATTGAGGACACGTTTGGAATTCGTCAGGGCGTTTGCGACCACCATCAATGGGGGTCGCGTTTCCGAAATGGCGGACTCTTCCGGGAAATTCAGCAGGTTGTCGGATGATCCGGAGATTGATCACCTGGAACAGAGCGACATGGTGACGGACGACGCCGCCTAAAATTGACAGCGAGTGAACGTACTCGCACACTTTCGCCATGCCCAAGAACAGCGCACCCACGATCCTCACGTTCTTCGATGCGCCGGGCTTCAAAGATTATCCGTTCACGTTCGAGGAATATTGGGTCGCCTACCATGAGGTCGCCGAACTGTTTCATGCGGAAGGCGCCGTTTTCGGCTTGGTACGGAGCCAAAGCACGTATCTCGGTGGCAACGATTTCAACGGCGGCTGGCTCTACGACGGCAAAGAATTCGTGCGTCACGACGAGCGCCTCACGTGCGACCTCATCTACAACAAAGGCCACTTCGTCGGTGACGCCAAGGCCAAGACGATGAACGTGCCGGAGCTCGATGAACTGTGTACCGACAAATGGAAAACGTACGAGATGTTCCCCGAGCTATTCCCCGTCACACGTCTCGTCACCAAGAAAGAAGATCTCCCTGCGGCGCTCGAATCCCTGCCGGAAGGAATCGTCGTTGCGAAGCCCGTGGGAGGCGAAGAGGCCAAGGGCGTGGTCATCGGGTCCAAAGCGGAGGTTCTCGCAGCCAAGCACGATTTCCCGGTCGTGGCGCAGGCATTCCTGGATACGTCGGGCGGACTGCCCGGCATCATCGAAGGGAAACACGATCTTCGTATCATCGGCATTCAGGGAGAGATCGGTGTGAGCTACGCCCGCAAACCCAAGGCGGGACTCAATGTGTCCAACGTTTCCATGGGCGGACAGGAAATCGGCGTGGAGATCGAACACATTCCGGCCGACGCCATGGCGCTCTACAAAAAAGTCGATGCCGCTCTGGCGAAGCGCTTTCCGTATCGCATCTACTGCGTGGATATGGGCCGAGACAACGACGGCGTCTATCGCTTGTTTGAGCTCAATTCCAAGCCGGGGCTCTCGGACAGGAGCCGTGGCCAGAACTACGTCAGGTTCCAGAAATTGCTGGTCCAAGGGCTCTTAAAGGCCGCAAGGGCCTGAGGAGGGGTCGGACTCGTGCATTGCGGCCGTTTTCTGGTAAGCTTTCGCAGCTTTCGATCCTTATCGACGAAACATGCCCAGGTGGCGAAATGGCAGACGCACTACCTTGAGGTGGTAGCGGGAGCAATCCCGTGGAGGTTCGAGTCCTCTCCTGGGCACCATTCGACTCAGTCCTTCGGGACTTCGCTCATGGTCCTCGCGCTTCGGCGCTTGGGCCAACTTTGCTGAGTCGAATGACCCTGAGCTTGTCGAAGGGCCCAGGCGTTCTGCGTAACGGCAGAACTAAAAATTCATCATCCAGACTGAAAAACATCGATTCGACATTTTTTTGTAAGAAAGAGAAATTTTAACGAGCAATTCGAATGCTTAGATTATTCGTATGAACTGGTATGTGTATATCGCTCAGGCAAAAACGGGTCGTTACTATACGGGCGTTACAACGAATCCGACTCGCAGGATGAACGAGCATAATTCAGGTATTGGCGCGAAGTTTGCTCACGATCAAGGAATGCTTGCCTTGCGGTACGTTTCCCCTCCTTATTCTGATAAATCTTCGGCTTGGAAGCGTGAATGGCAAATAAAAGGATGGTCACGCATCAAGAAGCAGAAGTTGATCAATAAAGAATGGAGCTGATCTACTGCGAACGCAGAGCGTCGCGGATTTCGGTGAGCAGTTTCACTTCTTCTTTCGGAGCCGGAGGCGGCGGGGGAGGAGGAGCGCTCTTCTTGAAGCGGTTCACCTGCTTGATGACGATGAAGATACAGAACGCCACGATGACGAAGTCCACGACCGACTGAATGAACATGCCGTAGGCGATCTTTGATTCGCCGACGGTGAGTGCGAGCGAGGAGAAATCCAGCTTTCCCATGATGAGTCCGAGTGTGGGCATCAGCACATCGCCGACGAGCGACGAGACGATCTTTCCGAACGAGGCGCCGATGACGAGACCCACGGCAAGGTCCAGCACGTTGCCCTTGATGGCGAAGTCGCGGAATTCTTTGAGGACGTTCTTCATGGTGTGGAGGGAAGGTGAGCCGATTATACGCTTCGTCAGGCCGTTTTGCCTTTGATGTATCGGTCCGGGCCGAACGTCATGCTCAGGTATGCCTTGG
>CAZSWJ010000022.1:0-5868 GCA_964611095.1 uncultured Candidatus Peribacteria bacterium | reverse complement strand
GTTTTGCCTTTGATGTATCGGTCCGGGCCGAACGTCATGCTCAGGTATGCCTTGGCGTCATCGGTGTACTCGGCATCGGCATGCAGATTCTGGGGCAGCCACAGACGCGTCACTTCGGTGGGGTCCATGGCTCCGTCGAAGCCGTTGTTCTTGTTCTGCACGACGCCGTTTTTGAGCAGCTTGAACGTCCAGTGCAGATGCGGGCCCGTGCACATGCCGCTCTTCCCGCTGAGTCCGATGGGGTCGCCTTGGCTGATCCATTGGCCGCTTGCCACGGTTGCCTGCGACAAGTGCGCGAGCAGGCTTCTTCGTTTGCCGTCATCGATGACGACCGAGAGTCCGTAGTTCTGCGTTCCTTCGTCCTTCACCGTGATGGTGCCGTCGTGCGGAGCGTAGATCGGCGTGCCTTCGGGAATGCCGAAGTCGATGCCGTTGTGTCCCTCGTAGCCGAACTGCGCGTAGACGTCCGGATTTTGTCCGAAGCCTTGGGTGATGAGCGGTTTGCCGGGAAGCGGGCAGAAGATCATGGGATGAGCGAGTAGCGGTTAGCGGGTAGTGTCCCCGTTTCGAGAATTTCAGACAAGATGAATCTATCCGCCACTCGCCACCCGCTAGCCGCCTCTCAAGTTTCAGCTAAGCTATTCCCCAATGATCGAGCTCCAGCGCAAACTCATCGGCGACGCCGTTCGCAACGAAGCCTTCGCCAAGGCTATCAAAGAGGTCGTCGTACCGAACAAGTCCACGGTCATCGATCTGGGCTCGGGCACGGGCTTCCTGGGCTTTCTTGCCGCACGCGCGGGTGCCAAACACGTCACGTACATCGAAGGCGGAGAGATCATCGACATCAGCCTGAAGCTCGCCGCACGCAACGGCATCAAGAACGGTACGTTCATTGCGCGTCACTCCACCGATATCAAGACCACGGAGATTCCGTACGCCGACATTCTCATCTCCGAAACGCTCGGCAACTACGCACTCGAAGAGAACATCATCGAGTCCGTGGAAGATGCGAAGCGGTTTCTCAAGCCCAACGCCGTCATCATCCCCGGAAAAATCCGGCAGTTCGTCTGTCCCGTGGTGTCGGATCGCATCCCCAAAGACGTTGATGTGTGGGATGCGGGCTTCGACATGAAGTTCGACGAAGCGCGCGCCATCGCGCAGAACAACATCTACGTGAAGACGCTGAAAAAAGAAGATCTGCTTGCGGAAAACGGCAGCATCCGACAATGGGACGAGGTCGATTTTTCCAAAAAGAACGCCAGCGTCCGCAAAGGCGTCGAAACGTGGAAGGTCGATCAGAAATGCACGGTGCACGGCTTCGCCCTGTGGTGGGACGCCGAACTTGTTCCCGGCATCACGCTCAGCACGAGTCCGCTCGAAAAACCGACGCACTGGGAACAGATTTTCCTGCCGCTCCTGGAGCCCATCACGCTCGCCAAAGGCGAATCGGTCTCCGTCTCACTGCACTCCGACACGCGCTGGAAAGTGAAGATCAATTTGTCGTGGCAGGTACGTCACCTGGATGCCGCGGGCGGTGTCATCTCCGAGCAGACGCTCGATATGATGAAGGGCTACCTCAACTAGGCCTTTCGCTTGGCGATGAAGACGTGCGGGTTCCTCTTCGTCGTATCGTAGTCGCTCAAATGCGCCGGGATTCGTTCCGAACCCTTCACATCGCTCAGCGGACCCAGCGAATCGAACCCGGGGTGCGCCTTGAACGCCGAAACGGCATCGTCATTGGCCGAGAGCGCGAACATCTTTCTCCTTCCCGCATGCTCAAGCGATGCGTCCATGACCATTCTGCCCACACCGTTGCCGATGGTGCCCGCCCACACCGCGCCGAGTTCCAGCCAATCGCCGTTCGGTACCGGTGAAAAGCCGCCGAGCGGCGAATTTTTGATGCGCACCACCTTGTGGTTCATCTTCAAGCGTTCCACCTCTTCGGGGCTCCTGGCTCGGAAGACGCCCGTGCGCACGTGTTCGGCGTGCATGGCGTCGAAGATCGGTCCTTCGGTGTAGCGCATGCTGCCGGCTTTCATCTGCTTGCCGTCGATGCACAGCGTGCCGTCACCCATCCACTGCAAGAGTTCGCGTTCGAGCGCGCTGGTTTTGGTGATGACGACTTTGCCCACGAGGTCGAGCGCACGGCGCACCTCTTTGATTTTCTTGAGCATGCCGCC
The DNA here is from genome assembly GCA_964611095.1 of uncultured Candidatus Peribacteria bacterium. Classification (GTDB taxonomy): domain Bacteria; phylum Patescibacteriota; class Gracilibacteria; order Peribacterales; family Peribacteraceae; genus CAZKJL01. The sequence continues at coordinate 3,688 of CAZSWJ010000022.1, read as the reverse complement.
GTTCACGCCGACGCTCTTCGATCTGCCTTCGATGATTTCATCGAGCTTGGCATCCGAGAGCAGCGACACGACCTTTCCTTGGTTGTCCAGCACGCCGCCGGTACCGGTGAGCAGAATCAGCTCTTCGATTTCATCTTTGCATTGCTTCGCAAGCTGCATGGCGACGTCATCGGCGTTCACGTTCACTTCTTGGTTGCCCACTTTTCCGGCGAAGCCGACGACGCTCAGGTTCGTATCGGGCAAGATGAGTTCCTTCGGTACGCCCACAAGGCCGTAACGCCTGTCCTCGACGTAGTCACAGACGAGGTCATCGGTCTCCAGAATATTGGCTTCGGGCAGCGCTGCGGCGATCTTTCCGCGGATCTCCTGAAAGGCGGGGAGCACGCCGTGCCGGAGCACGTTCTCATCCGTGACGCCGACGCCGTCGATCTTCGTGCGCGGCTCCGCGGAAAATTTTCCGTAGTGCTCGTTGATTTGGTCGCCGCCGCCGAAGACGAGGACGATCTTCACGCCGCGGCTCACGAGATCGCGAACATCTTCCGCAAGAACGGAGAAATCCGGACCGTTGATCTCGGCACCGCTGGCCTTGAGGACCAACGTTCTGCCGTGGAGGATGTCGGCGTAGGCCTGTGCTTCTCTGGGAACGTCTTTGAGCATGGAAGGGAATTCTAAGAAAAACGGCGTCTCTCGGACTCCGGGATTCTGCAGTTTCGTTTCATCACTTACGCACACACTGCAGTCTCGCCGGAGAGGCGAGTCGGACGGACAGCGAGTGGTCGTGGAAGAAACATCAGGAGCGCATTGTATGACGCGCGTCACTCGTGTCAAGAAATTAGCGGCACATCGTCAGGAACTCCGCTTCGTCGATCGTCGGCACGCCGAGTTTCACCGCGTCATCGAGCTTGCTTCCGGCGTCCGCGCCGAGCAGCAGGTAATTCGTTTTCTTGCTCACCGATCCGCTCACTTTTCCGCCGCGGTCCTTGATCATTTCTTTGGCTTGCTCACGCCCCAAACTCGGCAGCGTTCCCGTGATCACGAAGACCTTTCCGGCGAACGTTTGCTCCACATTCGACGATGCCGGAAGTACGAGCCGTACGCCGCCGTTTTCCAATTTGTGGAGCACTTGTCTGTTGTCATCGTCGTGCGTCCACTCGGCCAATGTTTCCACCACCGCTTCGCCGATGCCGTCGATGGTGAAGAGTTCGTCGGCCGTGAGTTTTTTCAGGATGTCTCCCATGTGTACGGGCGTGATTTCTTTTTTTGCTCCCGCGTTCCAATCGATGCGACGGGCAAGAAGTTCCGCAGTCTCGCGGCCGATGTGGCGAATGCCGAGCGCGAAGAGGAAGCGCTCCAGCGGAATGTGGCGCGCCTTTTCGATGGCCGCGAGCAGGTTTCCGGCTTTCTTCTCCTTGAAGAGCGGCAAGCCCAGAAGGTCCGTTTCGGCCAAGAAGAAGATGTCGCCTGCGTCGCTCACGAGCTTGGCGTCGATGAGCGTATCCACGGTTTCGATGCCGAGTCCCTCGATGTTCATGGCGTAGCGCGACGCGAAGTGTTCGATGCGTTCTCTTCGCACCGCGGTGCAGTTCGGGTTCGGGCAACGATGCACCGCTTCGCCGTCCGGGCGCACGAGGTCCGTGCCGCAGCTCGGGCAGTGCTTGGGGTAGCGGTACTGCTTGGCGGTCTTCGGTCGCAGATTCTCGAGCACTTCCATCACTTCGGGAATGATGTCGCCCGCTTTGCGGACGATGACGGTGTCGCCGATACAAATGCCGAGGCGGAGGATCTCGTCCTCGTTGTGGAGTGTCGCGCGTGTCACCGTCGTGCCCGCGAGTTGTACCGGACTCAGGTGCGCCACGGGGGTGATGGCACCCGTGCGGCCCACCTGGAGCTCGATATCCAAGATCTGCGCAGAAGCCTGCTCGGCCTCGAATTTGAGCGCCCTGGCGTACCTGGGTGCCTTGGCCGTGGAGCCCAAATCTTTCTGCGTGCGCCTGTCATTCACTTTGATGACGATGCCGTCGATGTCGTACGGCAGCGAGTCGCGTTTCTTGCCGATCTCCTTGTAGAGTTTTTCCACAGCGTCGATGGACGTGAGGACGTTGTACGTTTTTTCGACGGGCATGCCGCAGTCGAACAAAAAATCCATGAGCTCGGCTTGCGTCTTGATCCCGAGAGCTTCGGCACTCGTCGCATCGAGCGCGTAGCAGTACATCTTCAGCTCCCTCGTCGCGGCGATGGCCGGGTCGAGCTGGCGCACCGATCCTGCGGCGGCATTGCGAGGGTTCGCGAATTTTTCTTCATCGGGCACCGCGTCGTTGATTTTCTTCAAGGTCGCTTTCTCGATGTACACCTCGCCCCCGATCTCCAAAAATTCCGGAAGTTTTTTGTCCGCATATGTTTTCGGCACTTCAAAGGAGAGCGGCAAACTTTCGACCGTTCTCACGGTATGCGTCACGTCTTCTCCTTCAATGCCATTTCCCCGCGTCACGGCTCTCAGAAGCCGATACTTCCGCACTTTCGTACTTTCCACTTTCATCTTTCCACTTTCCAGTTCATACACCAACGACATATTCAGTCCATCGATCTTCAGCTCCGTTTCATACTCAAAGGCGGCTGCGTCGTTCCCGAGTGCGCGCTTCATCTGCGTGACCCACTCATCCAAGTCCTCGCGACTGAACGCATCCTGGAGCGATTCTTTGGCATGCAGGTGCTTCACCTTCGGGAGCCTCCCGTCGAGCGCCGCGCCCACGCGTTGGGTGGGGGAGTCCGGGGTCACGAGGTCGGGGTATGTTGTTTCCAGTTCGATGAGTTCACGCTTGAGGCTGTCACGCACGCTTTCGGGCACCAAAGATTTGTTCTCGGTGAAGTACGCGCGGTTGAGTCGCCACAGCTCGGTTTTCAGTTGGCCGATTCGTTCTTTGGCGGCAGCCTTGTCCATGTCCTGATTGTAGCAACGCAAAGCCGAATACTCGAATGACAGTGTCTGTGGTCGTTAGCAAATTGACACCCTTCCATTGATCGTTTTCCTGTCAATTGCAAAAGCCTCAAATGTGAAGAGTATATCGCCCGAGATGGCATCAGTACCCGAACTTCGCAGGCAAGTGGACGGCATCGACCGTCAAATCGTCGAACTCCTTTCCAGGCGCACCACCTTGGTCCGTCAGACCTTGGCCCAAACGGAAGACGAGGGTCCGGACAAAGATCGCGAGGCGCAGGTGCTCAGCAACTGGCTCGAAGAAGGTTTCGACTACGATTTGGACGAACCCAGCCTGGAGAAGATCTGCAAGGCCGTCATGGAGATGGGCAGGAAGGCAAAGGACCGTTAAGCAGCTCAAGAGGGCGTAGAGGGCTTGTTTGTGCTTCAAAAAAAGCGTGATTTGTGCTATCATGGTGTGATGGCCTCACCGAATCACATGTTGTGGCAAACGGCGGTGGACAAGAACGCTTCGGACATCCACGTGGTGTCCGGGCACGCGCCCATGCTCCGCATCGACGGACTCTTGCAGTCCGGCGGTGAGGCCTCTCTTTCATCGAAGCAAGTCGCGGAACTGATGCAGGACTTTCTGTCCGAGACGCAGATGAAGAAGTTCGAGCAGGAACAAGATTTGGATTGTTCGTACAAACTGGAGGACGGCACGCGCTTCCGCATCAACTGCCACATGGTCGCGGGCAACCCCGCGTTCTCCGC
>CAZSWJ010000021.1:0-16943 GCA_964611095.1 uncultured Candidatus Peribacteria bacterium | reverse complement strand
GCCCGGGAGACCAGCGAGGAACACGGCACGATTCACCAAGCCGGGGCCGGATGAGCGCTGCTGTATTCCTCGGGAGGGCTTACCTTCAGCCTGGGGCCTAATGCCTCCGGTCTTCGGACGTGCGCACAATCTACTCGTCTTTCTTTGCCGTGTCAACAGCGGATTCCGGTTCTTTCGGTGGGAAGGCCCGGAAAGACCGTGTTATACTGTTTATCCCCTTATGGACGCCACGCGCGCAGCCATCGCAGACCCTCTTGGGGCCCTCAAGGACCTCATCCCGGATCTCGATGTCAAAAGGGTGCAAAAAGCCCTGTTTTCGGCCGAAACCCTGTACGGAAACAAGACGATGGAGCTTCTCCCGGAGATCACGCTCCTGGAACACTCCGTCCGCACGGCGCGGTTTTTGGCCGAATTCTGCCGCGATGAAGACGCCATCATCGCCTGCATTCTCCAGCATGCGCTCAAGTGCGGCATGTCGCTCTCCGAGCTCGGGCGCGAATTCGGCAGGCCCGTACGAGACATCGCGAGTCGCATCCATCTTCTCTCGCACCTGTACACCACGGACTGGAGGAAGTCCGTGGAGGATCTGCGCATCATGCTCGTGTCCGTCGCCGATGACGTGCGCGTCCTTCTCATCACGCTCTCGGTGTCGTGCGTGCTCCTCGATCTCCTTCCCAAGGTAAAGCCGGAGTATCGCATCCGTTTGTGCAGGCAGTCGCTCCAGCTCTTCGCGCCCGTTGCCGCACGTCTCGGTATCTACGCACTCAAGTACCGTCTCGAGCGCGCCGCGTTCCCGGAGTGCTACCCCGTGGACGCCCAGAACATCGACCGTCAGCTCAAGCTCGTGCACACGGAACACGGACAATTTTTGAATCGCACCGCGGGTTCACTCCGCGACTTCCTCCGCGAGGAGGGGATCGAGGCGCAGGTGATGGCGCGCGAGAAGCAGCCGTACAGCATCTTCCAAAAGATGCACAGCAAGAGCGTCTCGGCTCTTGAAAAAATCACGGATCTCTTCGCCATCCGCGTCATCGTCCCCACGAGCGCCGATTGCTACCAAGCGCTCGGACACTTGCACCGGCTCGGCACGCCGATTTCGCACCGCTTCAAGGATTACATTTCCTTCCCCAAGCCCAACGGGTACCAGAGCTTGCACACGTCGCTGCTCGGACTCCCGCACAGTCCCAAGGACGTGATCGTGGAGGTGCAGATCCGCACCCCCGAGATGCACCAGGCCGCCGAGTACGGTGTGGCCGCGCACTGGATGTACAAGCAGACGGCCAAAGGAAAAATCATGCGTTCGGCAAACCAGATGCAGCTCTCCGACGTGCTCCTGAAGCAGCAGTCGTTGAGCGGCGATTCCGAAAAACAGCATGACGGCATCAGCTTCGCCGATCACATCTATGTGCTCACGCCGCGCGGCGACATCATCGAGCTTCCCGAAGGAGGAACGCCGCTCGACTTCGCGTTCACCCTGCACACCGATCTCGGGCTCAAGTACAAAGCGGCTCGGGTGAACGGCGGCATCGTGCCCATCTCGTACAAGCTGGAGAACGGCGACGTCATCGAAATCATGACGCACAAGTACCCTCGTCCCACGCTGCAGTGGCTGGAGGAGCTCGTGACGTCATCGGCCAGGTCCAAGCTCAAGGCGTACTTCTCGGCGCACAATCGGTCGCAGTTTCTTCTCAAGGGAAAAGATTCGGTGAATGCAGAACTGAAGCTCCGCGGACTTCCGCCGCTCGACAACGAACTCAGCATGTTCGCACGGTTCGACAGCAAGAATCTTTCGATGAAAGAGCGCGAGGATCTTCTCGTGAAGCTGGGCATCGGGTCGGTGCGCACGTCGTCCATCTTCCGTCACTTGCCCGCCGAACGCACGGCTCCGCGTCGGGTGCAGCGCAAGAAGGTTGCCAAGAAAGCACCCGTCACCAAGAACCAAGTGGCCGTGGACGGCGACGTCGTCACCATGCCGCATCGTTTCGCCAAGTGTTGCAGTCCGCATTCCATGGACCCCAGGCCCGAAAAATTGCTCGGTGTCGTGGGTCGCACGGGCTCGGTGGTCGTGCACAAGGATGGCTGCCGGATGGCGAAAGGCGTTGATCCGCAGCGGAAGCTGAAGATGCATTGGGTAGCGTAATCATTGTCACTTCTTTGTCCGTGTGAGCCTCTTCCACTTTCTTTTGTTTGCGCAAAAAGGGCTCTGTCATGTTTGTAGGCTGCATGCCGTTTTCTCACGCTCAAGCTACGCAGCTTTCTTCACAGACTCTTTCTCATCGGAGATCATCTTGTCGATGAGCTGCTGCATCTTCAGTTCGAAGTGCACGCGGTCGTAGAGCGAGCCACCCTCGAGGAGTTCCTCGGGAGGGAACGGCTGGTTCTGCATGGCGGCTTGATCGGCTTCCTGCTTGAGGCGGGACTTCACATCGTCCTTGTTCGGTTCCACACCCAGTTTATTGGCCAGTTCCTGCATACCGAAGCGCAGCACGATGCGGCTTTGTGCGATGCCCTTCATCTCCTCGATCACGGCGTCGGACTTCTTGCCCGTCGTCTCCAGCCACTGCTCCATGGTCATACCCTGGCGCTGCAGACGGTCGTGCAAATCGGCCACCATTTCCTGCACTTCGGCGTCGATCAGCTCGGGAGCGAGCTCCACGGACGTGGCGGCGCGGACTTTGTCGTACAGTTCCTCCTCGCGGCGGCGCATTTCGTCGCTCCTCTTGCGCTGCGTGAGCATTTCGCGGACTTCCGTGCGGAAGGCGTCGGGTGTGCGCTCGGCACCGAGGCGCGTCTTCAAATATTCGGGCGTGAGCTCGGGGAGTTTCACTTCGGACACACCCTTCACCGTCATCTCCACGGCAATTTTCTCGCCGCGGATGGCCGGGATTTCGTGCGTCTTGGGGAACGTGACGTCCACTTTCTTCTTGTCATCCTTCTTCATACCGATGAGGTGCGGCTCGAGTTCGGGCAGCAAATCCTCTGCACCGAGCGTGAGCGTGTAGTTGCCGACGGTGAGCTCTTCCACGGGCTTGCCCTTCTTCTCGGCCGTCATGGACATGCTGACCATGTCACCGGCTTGCACGGCGCGTTCCACGGGGTTCTCCACCCGGTCCTGCATCATCACTTTGCGGACGAAGCTCTCGATCTCTTTGGGGTCGATGGCGGGCATCGCTTTTTTGTCGATCTTGATGGAGTCCGGCTTCTTGAGGCTCACCGGCGGACGCTCGACGAACGTGAGTGCGATGGTCAGCGGAGCCACGGCAGTCACGCTGGCGGCCGGGCGCAGGATGGGCTTGGCTTTGCTCTCCTCGAGAGCCTTTTTCATGATGTCGGGCAGAAGCACGCGCACCGTTTCTTCCATGAGTTGCTCTTTCGTCACGCGGCCGCGAACCATGTCGGCAGGAGCTTTTCCGGCGCGAAAACCCTTGATGTTCACTTGCTCGGAAAGACGCTCCAGGGCCTTGGCCTCTGCGGCGTTCTTCTCGGCATCGGTCACCACGGTGGTGGCGCGGATGCGCGATTCTTTCAGTTTCTCAATCTTGGTTTCCATAGTATGCGGGAGGGCGAAAAACGATCAGGTCACGCACGTACCGTCACAGCTTTTTAATGCTTCTTGCTGCGGTTGTTCCAGTACACGAGCAGGGGAGTGGCGACGAAGATGGAGGAGTACGTTCCGAGAAGAATGCCCACGATGAGCGTGAGGACGAACCACTTGATGGAGATGCTTCCGAACAAGTACAGCGCCAGGAGCATGATGAGCGTGGAGCCGCTGGTGTAGCACGAGCGCTTCCACGTCTGGTTCACCGAACGGTTGGCGATGACGGCGAAATCCTCTTTGCGGTCCTGCACGTACAGGTTGTCGCGGATGCGGTCGAAGATGATGATGGTGTCGTTCACCGAGTAACCGAGAATCGTGAGGAGCGCCGTCACGAAGAGCGTGTCGGCTTCGAACGTGCTGTAGTGGCTGAGGATCACGAAGATTCCCACCGTCACCATGACGTCGTGAAGCAGGGTGGCAACGGCCACGATGCCGAATTTCCACGGGCTGTATTTCGTGGGGATTTTGCGGAACGCGAAGGCCAAGTACAGGATGATGCCGAGCGAAGCCACCATGAGCGCGTAGAAGGCGCGGATCTTGAGCGAGGCTCCGACCGTGGGTCCGATGGTGGTGTACTGCACTTCGCTCACGGGACCGAGTTTCGATGTCAGATGAGCGATGAGTGCGTTGTGCGTTTCACCGTCGATGCCTTTGAGGCGCACGAGGTAGTTGCCGTTCTGCATCTTGTTCACGGACGGCGTGAGATCGGTCTCGAACGACTGCATGGCGGCAAGAACGTCCTCGGACGTCTTGGTCGGTGCGGTCTGCATCTCGATGCGCGTGCCTCCGGTGAACTCGATGCTGAGGCGAGGTCCCGGATAGAGCAGCAGAACGAAGCTCGCAATGGTTGCGGACACCGAGACGATGAAGAAATACTTGGCGGGCTTGAGGAAATCCATAGTGCGGAGAGAGGGTAGCGGTCCCGGAGTCACATTTCCAGGCGATTCCGATCAGCGGACGGACCAATCGATGCGCGTGCCTGCGGCCTCGGGGGTCGCTTTCCAGTCCACGTGCGAGGTTTTGGCTCCAAGGAGGCGCACCGCGTCCGCCGAACCCGGCACCAAGAAAGGGGCTTTGGCTCGGAGTCGGGTGGCGAGCCAGTTGAGGTTCGCGGTACCGGCCCACGTCACCTGAGTTCCGGGATTGTCGATGACCGACGTCACGAGCGACGTCTCATCGGATGCGACGTAACGCACGCCTTGCGTCGCCACGAACAGTCGCAGGGCCGAACCCGTGCTTCCGAGTTCCATCAGTGTCCATCCTTTATAGGTACCCGTTTCGCGGACGCCGTCTTCGTGTGTGGCCGTGACATCAATCCGTACGTTCTCATTCTTGAAGAAGCTCACGCGGCGCACTTGTCCCGTGTCGCCTTCGCCCGAGAGCGCCGTGAGCCAATCGCGCGTCGCATCGGCGGAGCGTGCCGTGCCCGAGACGACGAAGTTCGTCGCATTCTTGGCGGGGACGATGGCGATGCTCACGGGTCCGGCGAGCACATCGTTCATCGCGGCTTTCAGATCGGTGCGATCGGTGTAGTCCAACAGCAGCGCTTGCAAAATGCCTTGCACGCCTTCGGTCAGCGCCGGGTCCGCGGCACGCAGTTCTTTTGCGATGCGTTCCGCGGCATGCTCCGGATGTCCGATCTCGAGCCGCAGCAGCGCATCTCCCGGAATCGCTCCCGCAATCGAGCGAGTCGCCGTCGATTGCTTCGGCGAAGTTGCCGCGATGAGGAGGGTGCCTCCCGTGGCGTGCGATTCGCTCAGCAGTTCGGATTCGTGTCCGAGCGCGGCGCGGATCACGGTGGTGAGAGCGGAAGCGGGGAGGGGCAGCGACGCACTTCGCATCCACAGCACGTTCTCGGTTCTCTTGTGACGGAGCAGAGGCGAACGTGCGCCGAGGGACTCGCCGCGTTCCTCGGGCTTAAGGAAGAGGAGCGGGTCGTCCGCCGATGCGACGGTCACATGTTTCGTGCCGTCGTCCTGCCACACGTACGTCACCCAGCCGGCACCGGAATCGTTCGCTTCCGAGAGTGCCGCGAATTCGTAACGTTCACCCGTGGGAATGCCCGAGACATCGGGGCCTTTGCCCGGCTTCGTCATCATGTTCACCTTTCGGAAGAACTGTGTGCGGTCGGTCTCGCGTACGAACACCGTCGTTCTTTCCGCGGATACGCGCAGTGCCAGGCTCATCGTTTTGGGGTCGGCCATGACCGAGCGGACCAGAAAGAAGCCTGCGACGAGCGCAGCAAGCAGCCCAAGCGCCGCCATGAGCACGACCTGCAAAACCCTGTGCAATGCCTCTTTCTCCATAGATCGGAGCCACTATACTGCATTCCTGTTGAATACACGATTTGTTCAAATAACACATTTTCCCGCTAACGCCAGCCCTCTTCCTTGCGTGGTTTTCCAGAAGAGATACAATGACACGATTTCTTTCCACCCAAGATACAGGGGAGAGCGATCACGCACAGACATACAAACATACAAAGCCGGGGACGCCCGGCATCAAACAAAAAGATCCTTCACATCACCGCCTGCGTGGGACCATGAAACCGCCCCACGTCAGAAGAGAGGGTGATGCACGTCCGATGGGCGAATATCACCCTCTCTGCTCTGCAATGACGCTTCTCATGTGAGAGTCAGCTATGGGAAGTGCGTCCTTTCTCCCCAGTGTTCTCCCGGAGCCTTTGGCACCGCGCGACGAACCGGTACGGGGACTTCGTCTGGTCACGAGGAGAAACAAGAGACCTAAGCAAGGCAGGGTTTCGGGGCTACTCCCCCACGTATTCTCTCCGCCAATAGGCTCAGCGAAAGTCTTCCACAATTCCTTCGTTGATAGCCGAGGAGACGAAAACAAATACAAAAAGACCGCTCGCCGGTCTTTTTGTTTGTGGGCAAGAAAGGCAACCCTCCGGGTTTCCTTTCTTGGACTATCCTTCCGGCAAGGTGGCGGCTCCAGTCAGGCGGAGCCTGACTTCGCCGATTTTTTATGCAACAAAGCAGGCGGTCGTCGAGATTTCATCGAACAACTATCGGTTACTACTTCACCGGAGCTTCAGCCTTTTTGATTGCCTCCTGCACCGTGATGGCTTCCTTGTTCTTGGGGTCGATCTTGAGGGCACTTTCCACGTACTTGCCCGCATCGGCGGGTAAGCCTGCGGCAAGCGCGGCCTTGGCGGCGATGGTGAGTGCGCCCACGTCATCGGGCCAGCGGGTGAGTGCGTTCTTGGCCACCGAAAGGGCGTCGAGTCCGTGGTTCGGCATCGTCACCGCGAGGTCCACGTATTTGCGGAACGCATCGAGGTCGCTGTCTTTGTTCTCGGACATCACGCGGTACTGCTCCAGCGCGAGGTCGGTGTTGCCTTGCTCCAGCGCGTAGTCGGCGAGGAGTTCGCGGGCATCTTGCTCGGGCATGAATCCGTTGAGGATGGCGTACTGCAAGAATGTCACCGCGTTCTGCGGATCGCCGAGTGCGGCGTGCGTGCGGGCCAAGAAGTACTGGATCTCCGGCTTCTCGGGGTCGAGCGAGTAGGCTTGTTCCAGCGACGTCAGTGCGTCGCGCGTGCGTTCGGTGTTGAATTCGCAGAAGCCTTTCACGATCCACGCGTCGCGGTAACTCGGCTGCGTCACCACGACCGGGTTCACGAGCTTGAGCGCCGTCTCGCACTCGTTCACCTGCGCGAGCGAGCGGGCGATGAGCGTGGCCAAGTGAATCGACTGTCCGTCGGGGAAGAGGGCGAATTCGTTGTAGGCCTGCATCACCACGTCGGCCGTCGATCGGATGGCGGGGTCATCGCTCTGACCCGCCTTCGTCAGATTCGTCTGTGCCGCAACGCTGTCACCTTTGGTGATGGCGATGAGCGCCATGCCGTACATGCTCTGCGGCGAATCGGGTTTGCGCTTGAAGATGCTCTCGGCCTGCGATACGTCGCCGCGGCGCAGCGCCAAAATTCCCTGAAGCAGCATCACGTCGTCGGAGTCCGGGTTTTCATCCTTCAATTTTCCGATGGTGGCCGAAGCCGCATCGAACTCGCGCCGCTGCAGCTGAATCGCCGCAAGTTTCCGGAGTGCGGGTGCCCCTCCGCCGGACTGCGCGCTCTCGGCATATTTTTCTTCGGCGTGTTTCCATTCTCCTTTCAGTTCGAAAATTTCACCCTGCTTCAGCTGGATGAGGGCCTGTGATTGCATCGAGCTGTCGGGGTACGAACTCCTGGTGCCGGACGGAAGAATCTTCTTGAAGACGCCGCTGCCCTGCATGGAAAACGACGACTCGATGGTCTGCACCGATTTGTGGATCTGCCAGAGGAAGAGCCCACCGACGGCAAGTCCGATACCGACGGCCAATCCTGCGGGAACGATGATGCGTGCCGGAATCTTCACGGACGAAGGGTATCACCCGAGCGCGTCGAAGGCCACGAATGCAAGTGGCGGCACGTCGAAAAAGCCGTCGAAAGAATCCTCGTTCTTACTCCAGGGTCGGGCTCATCTCGCCGTCGTCGCTCTTCTTCTTGCGGACGGACTTCTTGGCGGCGGGCTTGAGCTCGTCCTCCACGGAGGCGCGGGCGGCGGCTTCCATGAGGTGGCGCGGGATCACGGCCTCGACGGCACCCCACGTTGCGGTGTCGTTCTTCGGCACGAGGATCGTCACCTGGTCGCCGACTTCGGCGCGGTAGAACGTGACGGAGGCGAGGAGCAGGCGGTAGGCCTTTCCTTCGGCGAGCACTTTGTACTGACCGTCTTCCTGAATGAGTACGCCGATCACGGTGCGGCGCTCGATGGGTGCGATCTGCTTGTAGATGAATTTTCCTTCCTCGGTGATGCTGAGTTTCATGCCGTCACCTTCCACGAGCTTGCTCTTGGAGGCGTAGTTTGCGGGAATCGGGTACGTCTGACCGAGCGAGTCGACCATGTTCTGTCCGTCGAAAACACCTTCCACGACTTTCGTGGCGGCGGCGGCGTACGAACCCATGCCCATCGTTCCGGCCTTGGCGGTGTGACGCTCGCGCGACGTGTCGGTGACGCCCGTGAGTTCACGGAGCATGCTGCCGGCGGTCTTCAAGGAAGACATCGCGGCATCGAGCAATTCTTGCACTGCGAGGATCTTGTCATCGGACATACGTGGGAGGGGAGTGTGTGTGTTCGTCGTTACGAGAGCTCGGAAACGTGCAAGAGTTGCTTCTGAAGTTCGGTGCGCATCTTGGTTTCTGTGAGCAGTCCCGCTTGGGCGCCTATGGCGCCGACGACACTGGATGCACTCAGTGTACCAGCAACGAGCGCAATTGGCAATGATTGGCCGCTTGCGAGAGCCCACGTGGCGCCGGTGCCGAAAGCGTCTCCCGCGCCCGTGGTGTCCACCACGGTGACGTTTGGGAGGATGGGACAGTGGTACGTTTTCTTCCCGTCCGACGCAGTCGTTCCGTTCTTGCCGTCGGTGATGCACACGACGTGTGCGCCGGCCTTCGTCAATTTCTTCAGAGCCTCTTCGATCGTGGTGGTATCCGAGAATGCGAGAGCCTCCTCCTTATTGAGGAGGAGGAGATCGGTGACTTTGAGCAGCGCGGCTTTATCCGGAGCGTTCATGCCGGCTTCGATTTGGCAGCCGCCGGGGTTCCAGGTGAGGTGCGCCTCGGGCCGTGCCACGAGGGCGGCGATGATGTCGTCTTCGATGACGCACGAGGTGTCGCACAGGTGATTCAAGTACACGACGTCGGACTTCTGCATCGCACCCGTATCGAACGTCACGTCGTGCAGGTGTTCGTTCACGCCCGGCGTGTAGAGAATGGTGCGCTCGCCGCTCGCGAGAGAAAGGATGATGGAAAAGCTGCTGGTCTCGTTTTCCACGACGGTCGTGGAGGATGTATCCACTCCTTCCTTCTTGAGTGTGGTGAGAAGTTTCTCGCCCCACTGGTCGGAACCGACGACGCCGCAGAACGACGCCGCAAGTCCGAGACGGCTGAGGCCCACCGCCGTGTTGCACGCACCGCCGCCGCACGTCTCGATGACGCGGTCGACGCGGAGTTTGCCGCCGGCTTTGAGCGCGATGTGATCTCCTTCCTTCTGCTTCATCGCATCTTTGCTCATCGTCAAAAACAAATCGTACGTCGCTCCGCCGATGGAGAGGGATCGCCGAGAAGGGGAGCCGGTTCCGTGTGCCATGGGCTTACTGATGATACCGCTCGTTCATGAAGTGCAGGAATTCCTGCGTCATTTTGTTCTGCTTGCGGATGCGCTGCCACTGGTAACCGATGACGGCGGCCAGCACGACCGCGGCGGCCATGGCGATGGGAGGAACGCCGCTGCCCGGCGTCGACGGAATGTCGTCGATGTTCGGGAGCGGATCCAAGTTTGCGCCGGGGTGCAGCTTATCCAGGACATCCGGAGGAACGGGCTCGTCGGCACCGGGCTTGAAGCCGGAACCGCCGGGAGTTCCCTGCGTCACCGCGGAGAGGTCGGTCATCGTCTTGCCCGTCACGGTGACGGGCGTGAGGCGCAGTTCGTACGTCACGCCGTTGAGGAGATCGCGGAGCATGTACGACGTTGCTTCACCGTTGATGGTGCGCTTCTCGGTGTACTGACCGGCTTCGACGCCGTATTCCAGCATGTAGCTGTTGAGCGGCAAATCTTTGATCTTCGTCCACTCCAAGAGGAGGGAGGCGTCGCCCGGCTTGGCGGTGAAGCGGATGCCCTGCGGAGAAGCCGTTGCGGGCTTGCTCTTCTCGGGGCTCTCGCCGCCTTCGACGGAGATGGCCGTGAGGGAGAACTGGTACGTCTCGCCGAGCGGCAAGTCCTTGATGACCGCGGAGGTCACGGGCTTTCCGGTGGAGACGCTGTAGAGGTAGTTCGTCGGATCGGCCTCTTTGGCGATGTAGATTTTGTACTCTTTTACTTCCATGCCGGTGGCGGCCTGCCAGTCCACCTTCACCTGCATCGGCTGACCTTCGGCGGTCACACCCTGCACGACGGGCACGTTCTTCGGCTTCACGGTCCACTTGCTGAGGAGCGTGGACTGGTTGCCGACGCTGTCGGTCGCGACAATCGTGACGTCGTAGATTTTGTCCTGAGCCGGAGCGGTGAATGCGGCTTTGTAGAGGCCGGATCCCGTCTCGGTGAGCGTGAGTGCGAGCGACTCGATGGTTGCCGTGACGGAACCGAGTTCCGGTTCCGACTTCACGACGATGGTCGCGGGGTCGGTGGTCCTTCCTTCGGCAGGAGTGAACGTAATCGTATCGATCTTCGGAGCTTCGTTATCGATGATGATGTGCACGGGTTCGGATTCGTACGTGCCGTTCTCGCTCGTCACGAAGAGTGTTGCTTCGTTGTCCTGCTCGTTGAGAGGAACTGTGACGCGGAATACGCCTTCGGTATCCGACTCGGCGCTGACGCTCTGCTTGCCTCCCTTCACGGTGAGGTTCACGAGGCTCGGAGCGCGGCCCTGGAGGTTCACGCTGTAGCCTTTGATTTTGGAGCGGTCTTTGGGACTGACGATCTCGATGGCGCCGCTGCCGTCGCCGTCCTCGCGCTGCACGTCGAGCGTGATGATGCCGTCGATGGCGGGCATGGATTTGTCGTAGACGTGGATGGTCTGCGGTCCCTTCTTACGGAGCACGAACGAGAGCGGCACTTTGCGCTCACCTTGGTCGATGTCGCGGAAGTCCACGCGTCCGGTGTTCGGCATCTTGAGATCCTCTCCCTTCTTGGGGAGTTCGGCGTCCGGGTCGGAGCTTTCCACAATGACCGTTCCCACGTAACCGCGGACGACTTCGCTGCCGCGCATGGCGCGGATAGTCATGCTGAAGAGTTCATTGGCTTTGATGGTGGTGACGCCCTGGGGCGGAAGAATTTCGAAGTGGTCGATGGAGGTGCTGGCGAGATCGCCCGTCAGATCGGCGGCAATCATATCGCCTCCGCGTTCGTATCCGGTGAGCGAAGCCGAGTAGTTCGATCCGCCCGTCACCGTGACGTCGGCGCGCAGCTTGAGCTGGCGTCCGCTCACGATGTCGTACGGAATCAGTGTCATCTCTCCGGGTGTTGCGGCGGTGACGCTCCACAGGAAGCGGCCGCTCTCGTCACTCTGGGACGAGCGTGCGCTGATGTCATCGGAGATGCGGCTGCCGATGAGTGCCATCGGGCGTCCTGCGACGGGGTTGTCGTATTTGTCGCGGAGAATCGCCGTGGCCGTTGCATTGCCTCCCGCCTTGATGACGGTGGGGGACACGGTGAGTGACGAGTGCGCGTCATCGGCGCGGTCGGCGATCACCTTGAATGCGGCGCTCGTTCCGGCGGCGGTGACTTGGTACGTGCCGGCGGTCGTGACGTACTTGGACGGAACGAGAGTCACGGCATTGCCCGACGCATCGAGTGCGACGGTCTGCGTGTAGTCGCTCGTGCCGGGGCCTTTCACGACGAGCGTCGTGCTCGCCATGAGGCAGCCGCTCACGTTCACCTGCGTGCCGAGTCCGGCCACCGTATCGAGTGCCGACACGGTGCAGCCTGCGGCCGACACCACGGTCGGCGCAACGAGCTGAAACATGAACGCTGCGAGTGCCAGAACGGAAAGACGCTTTTTTGAAGTCATCAGATTATTATACCAAAAATACCACCGTTTGAGCAATGGTCCCTATAGCTCTATCTCCTGAAATCGCAATAGTGTCAATTCTAACTTTTGCTCTTCGGAGAGCGCTTTCTTGCGGGTCGAGGCTCATGGTACTATGTGGCCCATGAAGCGTTTGGCGCTTGTAGGCATGGCAACGTTACTTCTGGCCGGATGCGGCTCCAGCGGCTCTTCTTCGGGCACCGTGGTGTGCGATCAGCAGTTCTGGAACGGCTCCTTTGCGGCCTGTTTGCCCAAAGGCTGGCGCGTTCTCTCCAAGGAAACCTTGGCACAGCTCCAGGTTCCGGAGGAGACGATGGCCGCGTTCCAGTACGAGACGCCGCACGCCGGGCAGCTCGATACCGTCACCGTCACCAAGGAGCCTCTGGCCGATGCCATGAAGACGCCCGACTACAGCGAGTCCAACATTCTCGCGGTATCGGCACTGCCCGATTACAAACTCATCGACAAAGAGACGGTGTACGTCGACGGTCAGGAGTCGGCGCTCCACGTCTTCAGCGCACGTCCGAGTTCCGACCAACCCATCCGCCGTTACTACCAAGTGTCGGCGTCGCAAGATCGTACGGGGTACACGTTCACCGGTTCGTTCCCGCTCAGCATCGAAGACGATGAAGCCGCCCAGGTGAAGTTCATCCTCAAGAACGTGTCGTTCAAAGATCCCAGCGCCGCCGCAGCCAAGAAATAGCCGTGAAAAAATTCCTCGTCGCCATCGTGGGTATCGCGCTGCTGATTGCGATTCTTTTCGTGCTCTACGGTTTCTACCGTACATGGAAGACGGGGGCTCAGCCCGAGTACGAAGAGTTCACGAAAGGCACGCTCCCGTCGGTGCTCCCGAGCGGACTGTGGAAAGGAATCGCTCCCGAACTCGGTGAGATTTCGTGGCAGGGCAAAAAGTTCGACGGGGGAGCGGAGGGCATCAATCGATTCAAGAAAAACGGAGTGGAAAGCGAGGCGTATCCGTTCACGTATTTCGAAGCGGACAGCGTCGGATGGAAGAATAAAAAAGTCATTCGTCTCGACTACGGTCTGAAGCAAAATCCGTTGTGTCTCCGGATGATCGTCGATGAAATGGTGAGCGTGGGGCCCGATGAGTTCCTCGGCGTCGTGTACATCAAATTCATTCCGGGCTTCCCGTTTAGAATGGGTTATTTCAGGCTACAGCGGTAATATTGACTAATAAATATTATATTGCATAATAGTAAATTCTCTGTATACTACAGAGAGACAGCCACGCCGTGGTTGTTGTGGATCCTTTCCTTTTCTTGAGCCAGAGGACTTTGCCATGAGCAGTTCCGCTTCGCGTCCCGCCGAGACCCCTGTTGTAACGTTCGGAGAAAAAGTTCGTGCGGAGATTTATCAGTCTCCTGCTTTGCACGGGGTGACGCTCCCTTTCAGTGTCCGACTTGTCCGTGACTATACGGACAGCACGGGCGAAACGCAGACGGGTGCATTCTTCAATCTCGAGCACCTCGTGGATCTCACGTTGGTGATCAGCCAAGCACAGTCTTGGCTGCGCGAGCACGAGACGGCGCCTGTCTCGTAACAACGGCTCAAGGGTGAAGGATCACCTAGCCCCCACTTCGGTGGGGGCTTGAGCATGCTTAGAAAAACAGCTGCTACATTCAGAAGATCGTGTTCGCCGCTTGGCGCTGTGCTTTCAGCGCTTGATAGCGCTCCAGCACACGCAGGACATCGTCCCGAACGGCCAAATTCGACCCCCTGACACGCTCTTCGGTTTTGCGAGGCATGACGTCGAGCTCGAAGAACACGATCGTGCCGTTTCGGTTCATGCAGTAGTCGGTGATGTCACTCGAGTGACCGTAGATTCCGAATTCCGCCATTACCTTTGCCGTCTCGTCTGCTTTTTGCACGAGTCCGTTCGTTTTGTGATATTCGCGGTGCGCCGTACAAGCCTCGCACCTGCACCCCGAACGTTTCGGTTCCATGCCCATGCGGAAAATATCTTTGCTGTACTGCGCATGTTCCGGGGGCACATCGGCGATGCGCGAAAAGAGTTGGGTGATGCCGCCTTGCATCGTGGCGCCCGTGACCTCGATCGTGTTTTCGGGGAATAGAAGATGCGCGATGCGATGACCATAGAAGAGAATCTTGGCATCCATTCTTTTCGCATGCGCCGAGCCTTCCTCACGAATCAGGTCGGCGCGCGGTTTCCAGTAACCCATACCCCACGATTTATCGGCAACGCGATACACGTCCGCGTTGAGTCCGTTGGAGAAGGGAATGGGCATGGGGGAGTGATAAAATGGCTTCAAATGGCCGTCTTTCGTTCGGGTTGCTGGAGCGCGGCGTGTTCTTTCAAGAGCCAATTGCTCGCGAGTTCGTCGCCGTACTGTCGGCGCAAATGGCCGATTGTCTCGGACGAAATGTTCATGTGCCGATGCAAAAATAATTCCGATGCCTCGGGAATGGGTTCTTCCTTAGAACTCGGGTCCGACAGAAGACTTTCGAACACGTCTTCCACGCAGTGACGGAGATGCAGCAGCTCGATCGTGCTGAGCCGCATTTCGTAATTGCTCTCGAGCAAGAACTGCGCGCCGTACGTGCACTCGAGCACGAGGTGCTTTTTCTCCTGTTCATTGTTCCACATCTTCTTCCACAGTTCTCGGTTGGCTTTCGTGTTCTCGTATCCGAAAAGCTTTTTCGTATAACTGGCGTACGCCCTCTCGGTGCCGGGGTGATGATCGTGAAACTCGTATCCCATATGTATATTAAACTTTACTATTCATTCCACGTCAAAGAAGGCTTTGATGCCTTCATTCACGCTAAAAATGGAGGTGCCGGCGAGGATCGCACTCGCGCATGGGGGATTTGCAGTCCCCTGCCTTACTGCTTGGCTACGGCACCAGCGGGGGAGATTGTACTCAGATTCCGGACATATCACTAGGGAAGGGGAGCCATAACATTCCTTTATCTTTTCTCCGAGAAAGTCTTGCCTCGTTTTTACGTTTCGGAGTACACTTCCCGAAATCCCATGAGCCCGACTCCGAAGAAAAAATCCTCGGCTGCCCCTTCACGTAATCCGAAGGACTATTGCATCGCCACCATCGGCAGCCACTCCGCGCTGCAGATCTTGAGCGGTGCGCGCCAGGAAGGCGTGCCGAACATCGCCATTTGCAAACGCGGGACCGAAGGCGTGTACAAGAGTTTTGGCGTGGCCGACGACATCATCATCGTCGATGACTGGAGCGAGTGGGACAAGAAGGTGGAGCCCGAACTCCTCAAGCGCAAGGCCATCATCATTCCGCACGGATCGTTCATCTCGTACATGGGACACGAGCGCGTGCAGAAAATGAAGACGATGTACTACGGAACCAAAGAAATTTTGGAGTGGGAGAGCAACCGCACCATGGAGCGAAAGTGGCTTCTGGATGCCAAAATCCTCATGCCCAACGTGTTCGAGAAGCCCGAGGACATCGATCGCCCCGTCATCGTGAAGTTCCACGGTGCCGGCGGAGGATTCGGCTACTTCGTCGTCCGCACGCCGGAACAATTTTACGAAGTGAAAGATCGCAAGTACCCCGACGACAACGACTTCACCATTCAGGAGTACATCGTGGGCGTGCCGCTCTACATTCACTACTTCTACTCGCCGATCACGAAGGAGCTGGAGATCATGAGCTTCGACAAACGCTACGAGAGCAACGCCGACTCCATCGGACGCATCAAGGCCGAGGACCAGCTCGCCGCCAAGATTCACACCAGCTACACCATCGTCGGAAACATTCCGCTCGTCGTTCGCGAATCCATGCTTCCGGAATTCTTTCAGATGGGTGAGCGCGTGGTGGCGGCCAGCCGTCGTCTCCACAACACCGCCACGGGTGCCAAGCTCACGAAGGGTCTCTTCGGTCCGTTTTGTTTGGAGACCATCGTCACGCGCAAACTGCAGACCTTCGTCTTCGAGATCAGCGCGCGCATCGTTGCCGGCACGAACCCGTTCATCGAGGGTTCTCCGTACACGGCGCTCAAGTACGGCGAGCCCATGAGCACGGGGCGCCGCATCGCCCGGGACATCAAACAGGCCATCGAGAAGGGCAAGCTGGACAGCATCTTGGGTTAGTTTTTCATCACCACGTTTTATGATCGACGCTTCCTCCACACTCGCCGGTTACGATCTGAAGAACCTGACCGTCGGCGTGCTCGGGGGACACAGCGGTCTCGATGTCGCGCACGGAGCCGCGAAGTACGGTTTCAAGACCGCGGTCGTGGCACAGAAGGGCAGACACCACACGTACGGACACTACGCCAAGCGCGGAAAGGGAGAGACGGCCCGCGGTTGCATCGATGATCTTATCGTCGTTCCGAAGTTCCAGGACGTTTTGCTTCCCGAGGTCCAAGAGAAGCTGAGAAGCATGAACACAATTTTTGTGCACAACCGATACTTCTGGGTCTATTTCGATGATTTTTCCAAGGTCGAAAACGGTTTCGATGTTCCCATCTTCGGATCACGCACGCTTCTCAAATTGGAAGAGCGCGATCAGCCGTTCAATCAGTACCATCTTTTGGATAAAGCCGGGATTCGCACGCCGAAAATTTTTAAAGATCCGAAAGACATCGATCGCCCCGTCCTCGTGAAGGCCGCCGAGGCGACGCGCGGATACGAGCGTGCGTTCTTCATTGCCACCGACCTTGCGACGTACGAGTCCACGGGCGGTGCGCTGGAGAAAGCCGGCAAAGTGAGCAAGAAGTGGCGCGAGGCCACCATCGAAGAGTTCGTCGT
>CAZSWJ010000020.1:0-17003 GCA_964611095.1 uncultured Candidatus Peribacteria bacterium | reverse complement strand
GAGCTACCGATCCAAAGAACAGCCTGATCCGACGATCAAAGCCCGGAAATCCTATCAGACAACTATCAGGGCATCAATCACACGCTTTCAGACGTAGCACTCGCCCTGAGGGCATCGGTGCGTACAGCCGTCATGCGCTTGCCCGGGCGCCCCTCGATGGGAAGCGGGCCTTGGATATCCGTGTGCATCACTTCCTTCACCATCAGGAGTCCCCTGCCATCGGGCCGTTCAAGATTGGCCAAATCAAGCGCCTCGTTAATTTCAGCCTGCACGGAAAATGCGGGCTTCCCATCGATGATGGGCTCACCCTCGTCATCGACATCGATGCACGTGTGCACCACGGGATTCTCTGCATCGGACTGATCGAGCGTCATGACGAATTTCACACGAACCTCTTTCCTGACGTCCGCTCCGTTGCCGTGCGTGATGCCGTTGACGACGAGCTCTTCCACCAAACGAAGGCGAGACTCGTCTTCCTCAATATGCTGTTGCGCCAATTTTGCCACGCGCTCGACGATGCCCGCGACCTGCTGAACGACGGCACGTGGAATTTGGTAACCCTTGTGCTCCGATGTCTCAACGCGAAGTGCGGCCAGTTCGTGACCGGTGGCACCGCCGACAATCCATTGTTCGTGAACAAGAGTGGTTTTCATAAAACAAACTTTAAATCAAACCATATACGTGTCAAATTCCTGTGTCTTAGAAGACCTTTCGTGGCTTCAGCATGCCCTCTTGTCGCCTACTGCGCTCCAAAAGTGCCACGGGAAGCCCCTGGTGCCAGGCCAGGACGTCTTTTTCACCGTCCGCCGTACCTTTGATGGGCCTGCCGAAGCTGAGCTCTTTGGCATCGGCATCCGAAATTTCGATGCCGCCGAGCGGCTGGAGAATATCCTTCAAGGGAACGACATCGGTCCACTTCACGTCTTCGGGTGCCACCGCATCATCGAGCTTCCAGTCCCCCACTCTCGTGCGCGTGAGTGCCGTGAGGTACGCGCCGCAACGCATGACGTAACCCAAGTCGTGCGCGAGCGAACGAATGTACGTGCCCGAGTCGCAGCTCACGGAGAGCCTCGCCATCGGATACCGATAATCGATGACTTTGCACTCCTGAATGGTGGTCTCGCGCGCCTGCATCTCCACATTCTCACCGCGCATCGCTTTGCGGTAGGCACGCTCGCCACCGACGTGAATGGCGGAAAAGGCGGGAGGAACCTGACTGATCTTTCCGGAGAAGTGATCGTCGATGAGCGCCTGGATCCGAGACGCATCGACGGGCGGAGTCCAACCGGCTTTCGGGGGCTGGGCGGTGATGACTCCCTCGGCATCAAACGTCGAACTCGTGGAACCGAATTCGAGCGTGGCGACGTACTGCTTGGGAAGCTTGGAGAAAAGTTCCACCACCTTCAGTCCCTTGGCACCCACGGCGAGAACCATGAGCCCGTCGGCCAGAGGATCGAGCGTGCCGAGGTGGCCCACCTTCTGTTCGCCGAGCGTACGGCGCACCGTCGCCACGACATCGTGACTGGTGGGACCTTTGGCTTTTCTGATGAGGAGGAATCCGTGACGCATCGAGAGGGAGAATGGCGCAAGAGTATACCCTTCTTTTGAGGTAAAACGAATGGGGAACCCCGACGTTACATTTGATCTCCGCGGCGATACCGCTACGCTGAGAGCCATGCTTCCGTTGAGCCTGAGCTGGGATCTGTTCATCGTCGTCTTCTTCGCCATCGCGATGAGCTACGTGTTCATCGTGGGCATAGACATGGCCGTCAAAGTCATCATCGCCTGTTACGTCTCGGTCATCGCCACGGAAGGAACCGTCGCGGTGCTGTTCAAACTCACCGAAGGATCGGACGAACTGCTCACGAGCGTCGGCATTCCGTCCGACCCCACGCTCATCGCACTCGGAAAAATTTTCCTCTTCTCTCTGTTCGCCGTGATCTTCCTGGTGCGCAGCGGCGTGGAGATTTCGTACGGCAAAGACACGGGATCCATCCTCAACATCGTCTACACCGCGCTCTTCGGATTCGCCGTTTCGGGCATGCTCGCCTCCACGGTGCTCACGTACGCCGCGGGCAGCGGACTGCTGTCCGGAGCCCTCTCGCTGCAGGCTGCGAGCCCCGAACTCCTCGACGCCACGCTGCTGCAACTCATGATCGTGAACCAATATATTTGGTACACGCTCCCCGCGTTTCTCATCATCATCACCGGACTGCTGCACTCGGACTGATGCTTGGTTGACGCAAAAACGATTTTCGGACGCAATGCTTTTATGTACGGTTCCGTGAAATGCTCTTGCGATTGCGGAGCCCGACTTGGATAATGCGCCTGTTTCCCTCCTCACACTTCTTATGAAGAAGACTCTCGTTGCACAGGTAGCCGGCGCACTCGCAGCCTGCCAGTTTTTCGTCGGAAGCGCCGTCGCTGCGCTCCCTGAGCCCGATCCGATTCCGGGTCTTCAGACCGGTACGGGAACCGACAGCTTGAAGGACGCCATCATCCGCGTCGTCACGGCCGTTCTCGACTTCGTCATTCTCATCGCCGTGATCTACGTCATCGTCGCCGGTATCCGCCTCATCATCTCCGGTGGAGACGAGGGAGAGAAGGACAAGGCCAAGACGACCATCATCTACGTCATCGTCGGTATCATCGTGGTGCTCTTCGCCCGCGTCATCGTTTCGTTCGTCAACAACGCCTTCTCCTCATAAGAAGGATCCACATCGAATTCAAAAACCCTCGCCTCGGCGAGGGTTTTTATTTGCCGCTCATGGCCGCGGCGCTCTCGGGGAGCACGGCCGGAACGGCGACCTCCTCTTCCTCGCGCTTCTCCTCTTTGATGGGACGAACGGGGTTCTTGATCCACACGGCCTGCGGCGTCACTTCCACGATTTCCGAAGCGGCGATGGGCGTTTGGGCGAAGAAGAACCTGCGCGGGAAGATCCATTCCACGAGAAAGTGACGCGTACTGAATTGCACGTCGCACAGCTTCCCCAGACTGCGCCCGCTCCCCTGCATGCGGATGGTTTGACCGAGGAACGTTCGTCCGTCGGTGAGCAATTTTTCGTAGCGCACGAAATCTTCGGGCGGACCCAAACGATCTTCGCTGAGGATGTGAACGCGTGTGCCCCACGACGTAATGTCGACGCTCTGGAGCAACACTTCGCGACCGGTGTCGAACGAATGAACGAAGAACCCGACGATCTTGCCCGTGTCGGGATCGACGAGCGGCGCACCGAGCGTGCCCACGATGTACTGCGTGGAATCCGAGACCACCTGCGTACCGCTGACGACGGATGCGCGAACGTGCATGACATCAGTGTAGAACGTTCCACCCGCTACCCGCTACCCGCCCTAACGAATTCTTCCGCGACTGAGTTTCTTGAAAAACTGATGCACATCCTCCGGCGGCAAGAAGACGATGTAGAGCGGCACCAAGATCTGGAACCACCAAATGCCCATCGTGACGGTGATGAGCGTGTGGAACACGAAGCCGAAGAGGAACATGAACGGGCGAAGCCTTCGGACCCAGAGACCGATCGGCATCAGGCACTCGAACAACACCGTGAGCCACACCGCCCAATCGAACGCTCGTGAAGGGAGCACTCGTGCCAAATAAAAACCGAACTCCGTTCCCCACCGACCCGTGAATCCCCGGCGTAACACTTCACCCGTGCGCCAGTCGGTGATGAGCAGCTTCTGCCACCCCACGGCGAAGTACGTGAAGGTCGTCTGCAGCGCCAGAAGCCGCTGCGGCAATATCGAAATGGGTTCCCAGGCAAACCACGAACCGTGTTTGAGCTTTGCCGAGAGCGAGAACGTCGCATCGGCCCCCGGAAGCGTGAAGACGAGGAGTATGAATCCGAAGAGTCGGTAAAACGACGCGACAAATTGCCAATGGCCGAGCAGGTAGAAGTAGACGAAGAAACACACGAGCATGAATGCCGCGATGCGACTCCGGTATCCCACGGTGAATGCGATGAGCCAGAAGAAGAGCACGGAAAAAATGACGTGCATGGTGCCGACGGACGGAGCTGGGATTCCAAAGAGCGGAAGCGTGACGCCGTCGGAGGAAAACAGGACCTGCTGCGACCGCTGCGTCGTCCAGTACAGCATGAGGAAGAGCCCGAACGCGATGCGCACGAGCGCGAGCGCATGCGGCGGCACGCTGCGATGGAAGAAGCCGTTCCAGGACTCTGCGAAGCGCTTCATGGAGCGACGGAGGTGATGAAGTGCCGAACCGATGTCATGCGAAGCGCGTCGTAGCCGAGCGCCGAGCGCGGCCACTCTTCCCACACAAGATCGAGCCGTACGTACTCATGACCCGCCTGATGTTCTCGCTCCAAAATTTGCAGCAATATTTTTCGGTACGCCGCTGCCATCGACGGAAGCGATTGATCATGCAGTTTCTCGAGGCGCATGCGTGAGTTCCGTTCGCCGAGCAGTTGGCCCGGGAAGTAGTGCGCGACGGGGAGCAGCACGCTCCTCCCCTCGTTGTCCCACGCCGTGACGGCGAGATCGACGTTCGTCGGATTATCGAACTGGTACGGTGCCAGCATGCCGTACATGAAGTCGGTGAGCGCCGTGAGCACGCGCACGGGGCGATGCGTGACGGTCGTACAAAGACCGCCCGCGACGACGAGCAAATAGAGAACGATGAGTCCGTTCAGAATGTCTCGCCGAAACGCCGCGGGAAGGCTCTTCACAGGCCCGAAGTGTAGCAAACATGCGGGCCCGATTTATGGTATAATGGAAGCCATGCACTTGTTTGCAGGATCATCGCACCCCGCTCTCGCAGCCGCCGTGGCCAAGGAGCTCAGGGCGTCTTTGGGCAAAGTGACCCTCAAGCCCTTCAGCTGCGGTGAGCGCTACGTAAAGTTCGACGAGAGCATCCGCGGCAAGAGCGTCTTCATCATTCAGACCGGAACAAAGAGCCCGAACGAAGATCTCATGGAGCTCTTTCTGATGTGCCAGGCCGCGAAGCTCAGCTTCGCCTCGGCCGTGCACGTCATCATCCCGCACTTCCCGTACGCCCGCCAAGACCGCGTGGCTCTCCCGCGCGAGCCCATCTCCGCCAAGCTCGTGGCACGCTTGCTGGAGGAATCGGGCGCCGACCACGTCATGACCGTGGACCTGCACTCGGACCAGATCCAAGGATTCTTCTCCGTTCCCGTCGACGCACTCGACGCACGCATGGTGTTCGCCGATTACTTCAAGAAGAAGAAACTCGATAAGCCCGTCGTCGTCGCACCCGATGCCGGAGGCGCCAAACGCGCCAAGAAATTCGCCGACATGGTGGGCGCCGACCTGGCCGTCATGCACAAGCACCGCGCGGGTCATCATCAGGCGCAGATTCTGGAAGTGGTGGGAGAAATCGAAGGACGCACGTGCATCATCTTCGACGACATGATCGATACCGCAAGCACGCTCGGACCCGCCAAAGAGGCACTCATCGCACGAAACGCCCATCCCGACGTGTACGCCTCGGTGACGCATCCCATCTTCTCCGGAGCCGCCATCGAGAACCTCAAAAAAGCGAAGTTCAAAGAAGTGGTCGTCTCGGACTCCATGCCCGTGGACGCCAAAGCCTTCCCGGGGCTCACGGTGCTCTCCATCGCTCCCATGCTCGCCGAAGTCATCCGCCACGTCGAAAGCGGCACGAGCGTGACCGAGATCTACAAGAAGAGCTAGGCGATCATCTTCTCGCCCTTCAGGTGATGCTCGTACTCGTTTTTGGTGAGCAGCAAGAAGATGAACGGCAAGATGCCCGCCGTATTGATGAGCAGGAGCGCCACGAACCAGCCGGTCTTGCTCATGCGTGCGGCGCGCCAGAGGCCGAGGCCCTTGAGGGCGACCTCCAAAACGACGAGAATGAACATGAAGATGGCGAACGGTCCGAAGCCGAACGAGCCCGAAAGCAGGTATCTCGGATCCTGCGTCATGAAGAATGAATAGGGGTGCATTAGCGCATTATACGCGAAATCGGACGTTGTCACGGAAAAACATCGCCATTTTCGACATTGCGAGGATGGATGGCCTAAGTCCCGTAACTCTTGTTGAAAGCACCGATGACCGATTGTCCGTAGTGATACGGCTCATACTTCACCGGCGCATCGGGGACATGCAGCGAATCGAGTGGTCTCACGACGGTATCGAAGTTCGGTCCTTGAAAAAACGGAATGGAATACCTCTTTTTCCCGGTGGCATGGACGCGGTGTCGCGTAGCCTTATACAAATCATTGCTGGTCACCTGAACCATTTTACCGATGACGACGGGCAAGGCTCCTTCGACGTGAGGCGCTTCGACCCACTGACCGTCGGTCTTTTGCACCTCCAATCCTCCCACATTGTCTTGGGCGATCATCGTAACGACTCCGTAGTCGACGTGTTCACCGATACCTTGTCCCTTTTCCTGATCCGGGTAATAGAGCAACCGCATGAAATCCAAAGTATCGCGGCCCTGGAATTCCACGAACTCATCATCGGCTCCGAGGCCTCGGAACATCCCCCGTGCGATACCTCTGCCCACGAGCGACATGACGCGAAAATATTCCGTGACGCGATGCTTGAATATTTGCGAATGCGTCGGCCACTGATTCGGCCCGAAGAGAGGAAACTTCCGCGCATCGGAATCGTTCGGCGCAACATCCCGCGCAAGATCCAATGATTCGTGCAAATCAATTTTCCCTTGGGTTTTTTCCCCTTTGTACCCCGTATAGCCTCTGTAATGCGGAGAATTCTTCAGCTGTATTTTCATTTTTTCCTCCAGCGGCAAATCGAAAAATCGCCGCGACTGATCAAAAATCTCCGCAGTCTGTTCTTCGGAAACCCCATGACCGGTGACATAGAAAACACCGACGTCCAAGCACGCGGCCCTCATCTGCTGAACGATATTTTCGCATCGATTCGTTTCGGGAATTTCCAGCAACGGAGAAATATCCAAAATCGGAATGTCGTTGATAGTTTCCATACATAAACTGTACCACAATCATACCAAGCCGTTAAATGCGAGAAATTCGATCTGGAATGGTGGGCGACGGCAGACCCTTCAGTATTGCTTCAGGGCAAGCTTGAACTGCCCCATGGCTTGCCATGAGGAACGTAGTGACGAATGGTGGGCGACGGCAGACTTGAACTGCCGACCTCGACATTATCAGTGTCGCGCTCTAACCAGCTGAGCTAGTCGCCCTAAAATATCGTGATAATAGTTATGAACAGTGGTGGCGCCTCGGATTTCTCTCAAGAAGCCGTGAAATTCTACAGTTCAAACCCGTATTTCTCAATTCATCTTTCATGACTTCGGATTGCGACGTACTTTCGATTTTTCCGCATGTTCAACAATTGTGTTCAAAAAATGATTTCGACACAGATAATCTCGCTTGTACAAGGGAAAAACTTGCGAAGTCGATGTGTGAATTCTATAACGATGATGCTTAATTTCTTCCTCTCTACCTTTTATGTGTAACAAGTCTCCCGTTGCGATGCTGGCATGCATCCTCGTCACGATCGGT
This sequence comes from uncultured Candidatus Peribacteria bacterium, assembly GCA_964611095.1. Taxonomy (GTDB): domain Bacteria; phylum Patescibacteriota; class Gracilibacteria; order Peribacterales; family Peribacteraceae; genus CAZKJL01. Next base: position 9,495 of record CAZSWJ010000020.1, on the reverse strand, counting down.
GCCCTGAACTGGGGTCTCGTCGGTCTTGGTTGGCTCGCCGGTGGCGCAGACTGGAACGTCGTTCACATGCTCCTCGGCTCATGGATGAAAGTCGAAGCAGTGGTCTACGTACTCGTCGGTTTGGCCGGCGTGTACAAAATCGTGATGTGCAGCAAGAGCTGCAGCTCGGGCAACTGTGCCTAATTCACGAACGAACATCTCCGCACGGAGAGAAAGCCCCGGATCATGCCGGGGTTTTTTATTGTCCGAAGAATGTCGCCGCAGGAACCGCGTTCGGGAGCGACTTGCCGTCACGCTTGATGCCGGAAACGCGTTCGCGGATGGGATCGTAGGAAAACTCGTACGGTACGTCCTGCGCCCCCTCGGCAATGAGCACGCCGGCGACATCGACGACTTGGCGATCGGCATCCGGAATGAGCTCGGTGGCCGAACCCATGAGAACGCCGTGATCCACGAGCGCTCGGCGCGTCAGAAGGACCAGTTCATCGGCGGACCTCTTCTCGGATTCGGGAATCTGCGGAACGGACTCGATCTTCTGCACGTGCTCCTCCGGTCCATGATTCAGAACGGCGACGTCACGCTCCAGGAGAGAGGCCTGCTCGGGCGAAAGAACCGTGCGCAGGACGTCCGTGACGCGCAAAAGCGATTCGCGCCACAGGCGGGCCTGCTTGGGGTAGCCGCCGTTTTCCATGTCGGACGGAAGACGCGCGCTGCCGTGCACGAGCGCAAGCATCGCACCCGTTTCGGAGATGGTTCTGCGGACGGCTGCCTCGGTCCATGCCTGCATCACCGCATCGGCGACGGGCTTCCTGAGCGTGCGTGCTGCTGAGGGCAACGCTTCCACCATGTCGTGTTGCAGATCCGCATCCAATCGATCGTCGGAGACGAGAGCCTGCGCGGCTTCGGGCGACAGCGTGGCACCTTCGGTGAGAAGGCGCGCCGTAATCATGCGGGACAGTTCGCCCGAGGCGTCGAATGACAGTGCCGCCTCAAAGAGCGCGGTGAGATCATCGGCGGAAATGGTTCCTTCGGAAATTTCGCTGAGAAATGAGGACGGATCGGCCTTGGCGCCGAGTCCGCGTGCGATGCCGAATCTGTCCGCGAACCAATCCGAGGAGACGGGCGTGAGAGAGCTCCTCTCCCCCGTTACGATGAGCTGCTGCCCCGGGGCGATCATGCGGCTCAGATCGCCACGACGCACCAGAACCGGTGCGAGGAGCGGAACGACCGTGGCGGACGAGTCGTCGCGGAGCACGGCGACGGCATTCGTCACCGAACGAACGGAGAGCGAACCCAGGTGTACCGTGAGTTGGCCCGACGAACGGATGACCGCTTCGCCGGAGACAAGTTCGACTTCATCGCCTTTCTTGGCGACACGAACGACAGAGGTGGGCTTCAGCACTCCCTTCGTGGAAACACCGGCCTCGAACGGAAGCGCCTTCTCATGTGAGCTCACTTCGATATCGGTACCGTGCGAAAAAAGCTCGGCGTTCACCGAGAGATGCGCATTGAACACGGCCACCGCGGCAAGTGCCAAAAGCGCAGTCGGAATCGCCACGAAATGTCGGTGTGTTTTTTTGTGCATGAATCTTAGTATTATAGCAGAAACAAGCCAAGAGAACAACCTAACGAAGGGCGAATTGCGGGTGGCGATTAGCGGGTAGAACGTGGCTACTCGCTACCCGCCAGCCGCTCCCCGCTTTCTTGAAACAAGTACCGCTTCCAACTCACTTGGCTGTACGATTCCCCCATGCGCATCCTGGGAGTGGACCCCGGCTTAAGCACCGCCGGCCTCGGCCTCATCGAGGCGACTCGGGGCGGGGCCACCGAAGCGCTGGACTGGCTCACGATCAAGACCGACCCCGCCCTGGCGCTCAGCGACAGACTGCTCGAACTCCAAAGCGACCTGGAGGAATTTTTGGACGAAGCCAAACCCGATCTCGCCGTGGTGGAAGAGCTCTTCTTCGCCACGAACAAACGCTCGGCGATGGATACGTCGCAAGCCCGCGGCGTCATCGTCGTCACCCTGAAGAAACGCGGCATCGAGGTCATCGATGTGACGCCGCTGCAACTGAAGACCGCCATCACGGGCGACGGAGCCGCCGATAAAAAACAGATGCAGAGCATGGTGCAGCGCATCCTGAAACTCGATGAACCGCCGACGCCCGCCGATGCTGCGGATGCTCTCGCGCTGGCGCTCTACGGCGCATACAACTCGGCGAAGATTCAGCGCTTCGCGACGCGTCCTTCCTGAACCGTCCACAGGGCCATGGAGCCCTTTGCGGTGTCCAGCTCGTGCGTGGAGGTGATGAAGACCTGGTGGTCTTTGAGGTGCGTCACAAGCGCTTCCTGGTGATGTTGATCGAGCTCGGACAGCACGTCGTCGAGCAGAATGACGGGCCTTTCGCCGCGTACCGTGCGGAAGAGCGATGCGCTGACGAAGAGGAGGCCGAGCAGCATGGCGCGCTGCTGACCGCGCGATGCGAAGACCGCGATGGAACGTCCGTCACTCATGAGCGCCCAATCGTCGCGATGCGGACCGGACGTCGTGGACTGGACGAGCAGATCGCGGTGACGGAAGTGCTTCAGACGATCGGTGAGCTCGGTGAGTTCGGGATGACTGCGCTCCTGCCACACCGCCGAGACGGTGCCGAGTTTTTCGTTGAGTGCCTTGAGTTCGGCGGGCAACAGTTCCGAAATGGTGGCAAGAATCTCGCCGCGACTCTTCATGATGGGCGCCGCTGCGGACGACAGTCGCTCGTCCCACAAATCGAGTTCGGACTCCTTGGCCTCGCCCGCCACGATGCGCTTGAGGAGTGCGTTGCGTTGCTTCAGTACGCGCTCGTACTCCAGGCGTAACGCGGCGTAGGATGGCTGCAGCTGCGAAAGAAGCGCATCCAAGAACCCGCGACGTCCCGCGGGCGGACCGGTGAAAAGATCCAGGTCTTGCGGCAAAAATATGATGGTCGGCAACACTCCGATGAACTGGAGCAGCGGCATGCGGATGTCTTGAACGAAGAACGCGCTCGCCTTGCGCGGCGACACCTGAAACACGCACGCGACGTGCTTATCCACACCGTCATCGGCCGTCATGTCGGCATCGATGCGGAAGAAATCGGCGTTCCAACGGAGCGCGTCCGTGAGTTCGGCGCGCAAACACGATCTGCCTTGGGACAGAAGCGACACCGCCTCCACGATGTTCGTCTTGCCGCTGCCGTTGTCGCCCACGAACATCTGGCGCGGCTCCTTGCCGAACGAAAGCTCGAGCGCATCGTACGAGCGAAAATCCCTGAGCTTGAGTGAGTTGAGTCGCACGGCGCCAAGCTTACATCGATTGTTTGCCGTCCGCAGCGCTGTTTCCCCGTATCTTCAGATATTCGGCGTACACCTCTTCGATGACCTTGAGGTACGGCGCACGGTGAATGTACTGCGGCACCTGCTCCAAAAGCACCCACGCATGATTGTCGATCTCTTTGCCGTCGGGCTTCACCTTGGCGTCTTTGGGTGCCTCTGCAACCACGAAGCACAGTTTCTGCCCCGCGTTGACGGGATTGTGACGCTTCACGAACTCGGGCGGAAAGTCGTACGAATACGCGCACATGCTGGAGTGATTCACGGTGGAAAGAACGAGGCCCGTTTCTTCCTGCAGCTCACGGAGCGCCGCGACTTCGGGCGTCTCTCCTTCCTCCACGCCGCCCTGCGGCAGCTGCCAACTGTCACGCTTGCGGGGCTTGTGCACCAAAAGAATGCTCCAAAGAACCGAACAACCGTCGGGAGTGCAGACGGCGGAAGGTTTCAGGACCAATACCGATACGGCCAAACGGTATTTCTTCATGTCGAAACTCTAGCCGAATCGGTTTCAAGCGCATACCGAAAAAGCCGTATCCCCTTTGGAAACTAGCTGGAGTGCTTCTCTTCCTTGATCTTCACTTCGACGCGGGCGCGCTCGTTGGGGCAGTATTTCGTGAATTTGCGGAAGTCAGCCTTCTTGGATTTGAGGATGCGCACGCTGCAGATGCGAGCGTTGCACTCCTTACAGTAGCCGGCGTACACGGTGGCCTTACCTCTTGGCATAGCCGCGATACTTTACTGTGAAGCCGAAAGCAGTGCAAGGCCAATAAAAACGACCAGGAATGAGGCCGTTTTGATCTTCGTGCTGCGCTTGGTCATGAGTTCTTTGGGCGCCATGGACGGAACGTACCGGACGATGGGTGCGGCGATCATCATGACGAAGAACGGCTGGGCGTTGCCGATGACCGAGATGAGGGACACAGGTCCTGTGGCATAGGCGTGCGAGAGGGTGAACTCTGCGGCATAGAAACAGCTGATGACGAGAGCGCTGAGGGCATAGAAACTCACGGGCGAACGGGGCAGCGTCCGAATGAGCATCGTGCGTTGCTTCGTGATGACGAGCGGGGCGATGAAGGCAAGAATGTCGCGACCGAAGATGAGCCAGAACACGATGGGGAGCACCGGTTCTCCGGCAAGAAGCGCCGCTTTTCGGAGTCCGTACGCAGGCACGTACAAGATGGCGAGCAGCGCCAAAAGGCCGACGGTCTTGAGCAGCGATTCGTGGTGATAGAAGAACGAGAGAATGAACACTCCCAGAATGACGAGCGATGCTCCGAAGAATTGTTGAAGGGTCCACGTTTCGTGGAAGAACACGAAACCGACGATGCTCATGAAGATGGCGAGGATCGCCCAGGCGGCATTCGTCACCGACACGTCGAGCCTGTCGAGAATCCAGAAGAAGAGCAGATCTCCGCCGTACGCGATAAGGGAACATCCGACGATCCACGGCATCCAGGGCGTCCACACGTCGGTGGTGAGCGCGATGCACGCCAAGAACACCATGCTGAACGCGGTCTGCACCCAGAGCAGAAAGAACGGGCTCTTGTGGTACTGCGCCACAAGCACGGAGTTTCCCACGTTGATGACGGCCCATAAGAACGCGCCGAGCAGCGTCAAAAGAATCCACATGCCGTCAGCTTAACGCCGATGAACCGACCGACCTAATGTCCGGCCTGCAAAAAGTTGAACGCACCGTTCGCGGCAACGGTGGCTTCGCCTGCGGCGGTCGTGAACTGCGCGAAGTGGTTGCTCGCACTCGTGAGGTCCCCCGCAGCGAAGATGCCGGGAACGCTGGTGCGCTGCGCCTCGTCGACTTTGAGGAAACCTTTGTCATCGAGCTTGCAACCGAGCTTGAGCGGCAAGGCCGTCGCCGGTGTGGAACCGATTTCGATGAACACGCCGTCGGTCGGCAGAACGTCGAGACCGTTGTGCGGCTTATCGAGCTTGATGCCCGTGACTTTCTTGTCGCCGAGAATCTGCGTGACGTTGCGCTCGAGGACGAACTCCACGTTCTTCTTCTCCTTTACCTTATCCACCCAGAACGGCTCGGCGCGGAAATCCGAACGGCGATGCACCAAGTAGACCTTGGCGGCGACCTGCGCGGCGATGGCGGCGCCCTCGACGGCGCTGTCCCCTCCTCCGAGCACGGCCACGGTCTTGTTCTTGTAGAAGAACGCATCGCACGTTGCGCAGTACGTCACGCCTTTGCCCGAGAATTCGGTTTCGCCCGGGACTCCCAGGTGACGCTTGTTGGAACCCGTGGCGAAAATGATCGTCTTGCCGCGAACTTTCTCGTCGCCTTCCATCGTGAGCTCGAATCCGCCGCTCACCGGCTGCACGTCTTTCACGTACGCGATCTTGAACGTGACCGTGTCGCCGAAACTGAGCGCGTGGTTCTTGAACTTCTCCATGAGGTCGGGGCCGCGGATGTCGATTTCTCCGGGCCAGTTGCCCACTTCGGCGGCGGTGTTGCCCATGCCTCCCGCTTCGGCGCCGACCAAAAAGGTCTTGAGCTTGTAGCGAGCGCAGTACACGGCGGCGGTGTAACCCGCGCATCCCAAACCGACGATGAGGACGTCAAACATACGTCGATCATGACGCGTGATGAGTAAAAAGTAAATTTGAGAAGTGGAGAGCGGTTGGCGGGTAGCGAGTAGCACGAATTTTCAAACCGCTACCTGCCACTCGCTCGTCAGTGCATCACCTGAAACCCCCACCCAAAGAGCCTCTTCGCTCCTTCCGTCAGCCTGGGCCCGGGCCGATTCAGCAGTGAGTCATCGATGACGAAGAGATGGTTGCTTTGGACGGCACGCAGATCGGACCATCCTGCGCGGCTCGTAAGAAGCTCTTTGCTCGCCGCAGCTCCCGCTCCACAAATGCTGAGCACGATGATGTCCGGATCGAATGCCGAAACTTCCGCCAAACTCACCTCACGACTGAGCGGATTTTTTCCGTCACTTTCCACTTTCACACTTCCGAACTTTCGCACTTCCAAAGAAACTCCTCCCGCCAATCTCACGATCTCCGGCACCCAATTGCCACTGACCATGGGCGGATTGTGCCACTCTTCGACGTACATCTTGGCTTTGCGCGGCAGTAAGCCCGCTTTGCGCTTGGTGTCGTTGAAACCCTGCTGCATGGATGCGATGAGCGCCTCGGCGCGCGCGACGGCATCGACGAGAACTCCGATACTTCGGATGGATTCGTACACCTCTGCAACCGAACGCGGGTCTTGGTGAATGACGGCGAAGCCTTCGGCCTTGAGATGCGCCGCCAGTTTTTCTTGAACGACTGTCGACGTGAAGACGATGTCGGGCGCGTAGGCGCGGAGTGCTTCGATGTCGATGTTCTGATGTCCTTTGAGACGCGGAATCGCTTTGGCCGCTTCGGGGAAATCACTGTAGTGATCGACGCACACGATGCCCTTCTGCCTCTCGATGCCGAACAAAATTTCCGTGACCGCCGGAGACAACGATGCGATCTTCATGATGCAATCGTACCTGCGTCTTTAGAGCGAAGGAATACGCCAAACGGCACATCAGCATCTTCAAAACTTGCGAGGCGATGCGGCCCATGAAATAGTGCGCCTCCTATGAACACCCCATCCACACTTCCCAAACAACGCGTCGGCATTTTCACCGGCGGCGGCATCGCTCCCGGTCTCAACGCCGTGCTGTCCACGGCCGCGCGTCAGCTGAAAGCCGAGGGACACGAAGCCATCGGCATTCCGGAGGGGTGGAAGGGCCTTTTGAAACCGCGAGAAGACATCGTGCGACTGTCCGACATGACACGTCGCGAATTGCATGACCTGCTCAGTGAAGGAGGAACCACGCTCCGCAGTTCTCGCACCAAAATCAAACCCGACCAGTACGACCAGGTCGCGGAGACGGTGAAGGCATACGGCCTCACCGGCATCATCGCCATCGGTGGCGATGACACGCTGGGCCAGGCACGCGAGCTGCAGGAACACGGAGTGGTACGCGCCATCGGCGTGCCGAAGACCGTGGATAACGACGTGATGGGAACGGATCGTACGTTCGGCTTCGAATCGGCGGTCAACCGTGCGGCGCAGGAAATGCGCGCGATGCGAGTGGACGCCACGTCGATGAGCCGCGTCGCCGTCGTGGAAGTCATGGGACGCAACGCCGGATGGATCACCCTCCACGGAGGAGAGGCGGGAGGTGCGGACATCGTGCTCATTCCCGAGTTCCCCATCGACGAACAGGTGCTGATGCGGCGAATCCATGAGGTCTACAACGAGCACGACAGCAACGGCAGGCCGGTGCGCAACGCGGTCATCGCCATCTCCGAAGGATACTTTCCGCCCGATGACAACGCGGAAGTCGACGCGTTCGGGCACCCCAAGTTGAGCGGTGCGGCAAACAGACTCGCATCCATGATCAAAAAGGCGACGGGGCTCGGGACGCAGACTGAAATCGTGGGTTACCATGCGCGCAACGGCGAACCCGTGGCGCACGACGCGGTATTCGCCTCCAGACTCGGCGCGTATGCCGGACTCCTTGCCAGCAACGATCTGTACGGACGCATGGTGTCGTACCGCGGCGGACAAATCGTCGACGTACCGCTCTCCGACGTGGCCGGCGGACGCTTCGTGACCGAAGACATGTACGACCCGGACACGATGAGCATGCGCCTCGTCCCCAAGGCCGCCGCCGAACGCATCAGACTGACACGAACGGATTTGGCCAATGCTCCCGGTCTCGCAAGCGCGATCAATGAAAACGCCGATCTGCCTCCGGGATCGATGCCGCTTCTGGAAACCGATCAAAAAGCCTAATCTTTGCCCCACCGCCACCGCGGCTTCTCGCCCGTGGCGTAGCAAATCACGAGCAGCGCGGCGGTCAGAACGATCCATGTCATCACGACCACGGCGACTGTGGCATTCCTGGGCTGCGCCGTTTCATCGACGGCGGCGGCAACCGTCACCATGAGGACGACGTACAGAAGCGTTACAAGCCAGCCTTCCCATGTCACGGGATACCATCCCCAGCCGTACCGTTTTGCTTTGAACCAGAGCTTCATATGATTGAGGTATGTGAAGGCCACCCTCGATTGTACCATGGAAAGTATTCGCCCTCTCCCTTCTCGAACCATGCTCGTCTCTTCCGCCATCCGAAAGAATATCCTGGCCACCATGACATGTTCACTCGTTCTGACAGCGTGCGGCTCATCGAACATGAGCGGCTTTCAAATGCCGACGAACCATACGATCGACTTCGGTACGATCAAACTCACGCTTTCCGACGAGTATGTCGCGACGGAACCGGAAGGCATGGTGAGCCCGGAGGGACTGCCAAAAACGGGAGGAGACTGCGTCGATCCCGATACTCAAGAGAGTATCCCCGACTGCACATACTCCTCCGTTTTCGCGACGAAGGTCGATGACAGGATGAGTGTCATATCCTATCCCGGCATCATGATCGCCGAGAGCGGGCATACGGACTGTCCGACACTGGAAAAGAAGACCGTTTCCTTCGGTAAAAAACCGGTGACGATCGTGTATACCTACGACAACGAGGAGGCATGGGACGCAGCCACGGAAACCTGCGCAAAAACCTACGAGCGGGGCGAATACTGGGGAGCCGACGCGTGCCGGGCGGACAAATTGTGCATCAGTACATCGCTGGAACCCAAAGAACTGGAGAAGATGCTCGGAGGAATCGTGGAAGAATGACGTGCATGAGAAGAAATGGACGCCGGAGATGGAAAGAATTCGGGCTTTCATCCGTCTTGATGTGTACCTACCCCTTTTTCTCCATGTCCAGCACCGCCCAAGATCTGGTACAACAAAAAAGGCAACTGGAAGACCAAAAGAAGCAGGCGGACATTCAGAAACGCCAGGCCGATGAGCAAAAAAGGCAGGCCGATGAACAGAAGCGCCAAAACGAAGAACTGATTCGCAGGCAAAAGGATCTGCTGCGGAATGAAGTGGCGCAGCTGGAACGCGATATCGCGGCACTGCAAGCACAGCGTTCGCGCGCCAATTCGGACCTGAGCAGGCTGGGCTAGTGCAAGGATCACGACGGCATGGAAGCCGAGCATAAAACGCTGTACGCTTGGCGTGCTCTTTGCCGAAGTGGCGGAATTGGTAGACGCGCACGACTCAAAATCGTGTACCGCAAG
>CAZSWJ010000019.1:14820-18244 GCA_964611095.1 uncultured Candidatus Peribacteria bacterium | reverse complement strand
GTTCTTTTCTTGTCCGAGCGACAAGAAAAGAACCAAAAGAAGCGCGTGTGCACTGAGCGCCCACCCGCAGACCCCCGCGCGCAGTGCACGCCGCCCTTTGGATGTGGATTCACCAAATCTGAGTTCCTTGCACTCTTTGCAATCATTGCATTCCTCGCAGTCCTTACATGAGCGCTGCTGAGTCCGCGTTCAAATCGCCGAGCGACTGGAACTTCTGCTTCTGGCTCGTGATCGGGTTATAGATTGTGTAATACAGCTGCACGAGTTCCTCGGTCTTCATGCGGCGCATGGTGATACCCACGTTTTCCAGACCCGATTGCACGAGCGTGACGCGGTCGCGGAGGATCTTGCTGTAGGCGCGGAACTCGCGGCTGCGCTGCAGAGCTTTGGCGCGCGTGTCATCCACGTTGATCCAGTCCAAGAAGCGCTGAATGAGCGTGCGCTTGGCCTTCGCCGGAGCATCGATGGGGATGATGACGTAGAAGCTCTTCTGCATGATGTCGGCGATATCCACGAGCTTCTCCATGAAGTCGGCGTAGTCGTTCGTCTGGTCCTTGAGGAGCGGGCTCGTCTGCACGTCGGCGCGCTGCTTGAGGTTCTGGATGTACGGGTCGATGTTCAGTCGGGTGGAGCGCACCAAGATCTGAATCGGGAAGATGAGCGTGTTCACGAATCCCTGGTAACCGGCGATGATACCCTGCTGCTCGATCTCGCTCTTCAAGTTGAAGTTGAGCGAGTTCACTTTGAGCACGGCGCGGAGTCCGCCGTTTTTGAGCACGACCGTGTCTTCCTTGATCTCCGCGATGGGGAGGTAGCGCTGCGTCGACATCGAGAACGCTTTCTTCTTCTTGCGTACGGAGTCGGGGACCGCGGCGGCGCTCTCCTTGGAGACGATGGTGTTGGGTTGCTCGGCCATGGAGTTTAGTGAGAGTCGGCGAGAAGGTGACCGAAGCGGCTCGCGGGTGCGATGCCGTCGATGGAACGTTCGGGTTCAAGGCCGCTTGCCTGCACGCGATCCGTGCGGACGGGGAGCGGTGCTGCTTCCGGCTCCGCTGCGGCTACCGCCACGGCTTCCGGAGCTTTGGCTGCTACCACGACGGCGGGAGCAGGGGCTGCGCTCGACACGGTGTCGAGGTTCTGCGCTTCGTGGTTCGCCATGTCCGTGAATTCCTGACGACGCTTCTCCAGCTGCCTCGTGAGTTCGGCGAGCTTGGCTGCGTTCTGCAATGCCTTCGTTTCGATCGTCGCGAATTCTTGCGTCGACTTCCTCGTGATGAGGTTGATGCTGATGCCCGGGTGCGGGCTCCAGTAACGCTGGCTCGGTTTGTTGAAACCTTCGACCATCAGAAGAATGATGTTGAAGAGCGACAGGTCGTTGATTTTCAAAAATGCGAACATCGCGAAGATGACGGCGGGCGTCCAACAAGCGATGGCAATCGGAACAGTCGCACCTCCCGCTTTCGTCGCCGTTGCGTACAGCGCGTAGCTGATACCGGCACCGATTCCGGTGATCATGAGCTGCCTGAGCGTGACCGGACCGATGATGCGGTCCTCCACGTACACGTTCTGCGGAATTTTGACGGCTTCGATAGGCATGGGTTTTGGGTTTTTGTAATCTTCTTATTATAGCAAAAAACAGCCGAAAACGCCATATCGGGAGGTGCGGAAGTGTCATAAGTGCGAAAGTGCGTAAGTTTCCACTTTCATGGCGTACTTACGTACTTCCGCACTTTCATACTTTTTACACTGTAACGGCCTTCTTCTCCTTCTTTTTTGTAGTTTCAGCCACTTCGGGGTGCATCAGGACGATTTCGTCTTTGCCCTTGCCCACGGCGTGGATGACATCGCCCTTCTTGAACATCCCCTTGAGGATGCTGCCGGCGATTTCGTCCTCCAGTTTGTCCTGGATGGTGCGGCGGACGGGACGTGCGCCGTACTCGGGATCGAAGCCCAGGTTGCCCAGGATCTCGATGGCTTTGTCGTCGGCGGTGAGTCCGTAGCCCTGCTCCTTGAGACGAGCGGCAAGATTGTCGACGTGAATCTGTACGATCTTGCGGATCGCTTCTTGGTTCAAAGCGTTGAAGACGATGATGTGGTCGATGCGGTTGAGGAACTCGGGACGAACGTTGTCTTTGAGTTCGCGGAGCACTTCGGCGCGCTTCTCTTCGTAGACCTGCTCTTCGCGCTTGGCTTCTTCGCCGAGTTTGAATCCGATCTTGCCGGCTTCCTTCGTGAGCTTGTCGGCTCCGATGTTGCTGGTCATGACGATGATCGTATTGCGGAAGTCCACCGTCTTGCCCTGACCGTCGGTGAGCTGACCGTCTTCCATGATCTGCAGAAGAATGTTGAAGAACTCCGGGTGAGCCTTCTCGATTTCATCGAACAGAACGACGGAGTACGGCTTGCGACGCACGGCTTCCGTGAGCTGTCCGCCTTCCTCGTAGCCCACGTAGCCCGCGGTCGTTCCCGTGAGACGGGAGACGTTGTGGCGCTCCATGAACTCGGACATGTCGATTTTGATGAGTGCGTCCTCGCGCTGGAAGATTTCGCTGGCGAGTGACTTCACGAGTTCGGTCTTACCGACACCGGTGGGTCCCATGAACAGGAACGAACCGATGGGGCGGCGCGTGTCGGCGATGCCGACGCGGCTGCGGCGGATGGCGCGAGCGACCTTGGAGATCGCGTCGTCCTGACCGACGATGTGCTTCTTGAGCACGGCTTCGAGTGAGTTGAGACGTTTCGTCTCGGACTTCATGAGGCGCGTCACCGGGATGCCCGTCATGCGAGCGATGACGGCGTTGATGTCGTCCTCGCCGATTTCGATGGGTGTGCGGATGTCGCCGTCGACCTGGCTGAGGATCACTTTCTTCTCCTCGTTGAGGTCCTCCTCTTCTTTGCGGAGCTTCAGCGCGTGCTGGTACTTCTGTTCGCGCACGGCGAGCTGCTTCTTGGCTTCGATGTTCTTGAGCGCGTCTTCGATTTCCTTGAGACGCGGCGAGCTGTCGTCCTTGTGGAGCACGCTCTTGCCGGCGGCGGCTTCATCGAGCACGTCGATGGCCTTGTCGGGGAGGTAGCGTTCGGTGAGGTAGCGCTTGCTCTGCTTCACCGCGGCCTCCACGGCCTTATCATCGATGTGGAGCTTGTGGAAGCGCTCAAACGTACTCTTGAGTCCGGTGAGAATCTTGATGGCGTCCTCCGTGGAGGGCTCCTCCACCATGATGGACTGGAACCGGCGCTCGAGGGCGCGGTCTTTTTCAATCGATTTGCGGTACTCGCTCGTGGTCGTCGCACCGATGACCTGCAGAGCCGAGCGGCTGAGCGCGGGCTTGAGGATGTTCGCGGCATCGAGCGAACCTTCGGCGGAACCCGAACCCACGACGGTGTGGAGTTCGTCGATGAACAGGATGATTTCACCCTTGCTCTC
>CAZSWJ010000019.1:0-14720 GCA_964611095.1 uncultured Candidatus Peribacteria bacterium | reverse complement strand
AACCCACGACGGTGTGGAGTTCGTCGATGAACAGGATGATTTCACCCTTGCTCTCGGTCGCTTCCTTGATGATGTCGTCGAAACGCTGCTCGAATTCGCCGCGGTACTTGGTGCCGGCGACGACGGAGCCCATGTTGAGCTGCAGCACGCGCTTGTGCTTGAGGCTCACGGGCACTTTGCCGTCGACGATGCGCTGTGCGAGACCCTCGACGATCGCGGTCTTGCCCACGCCGGACTCTCCGATGAGCACGGGATTGTTCTTCGTCTTGCGGTTCAGAATGTGCACGAGACGCTCGATCTCCAGATCGCGGCCGATGACCGGATCGAATTTCTTGTCCTGCGCTTTCTTCGTCATGTCTTCGCTGAAGTAATCGAGCACGGGCGTCTTGCTCTTGCCCTCGGCCTTGCGGCGCTTGAGGCCGTCCGCTTCGCCGCCATTGGCGGTGGGCTGACCGCCTGCCAGGGCTCCCTGGAGGCCGTGGAAGAACGATTCAAGAGACGACTCGAGATTGCGGTGCTGGCTTCGGAAATTGTTGATCTGCCCGAACATTTCCTCGATGTGCACTTTCAAATCCTCGGGATTGATCTGCATGCTTTCGAGCAACACGGTCGCGGCATTCTTGCCGTTGCTGATGAGCGCGTAGAGAAGGTGCTCGGTTCCGATGTTGGCATGCCTGAACTTGTGCGCGATCATCACGCTCTGTTCGATGACGGTGTTGAGCGAGAGGGAGAGACCGTGTTTCACGTTCTGTCCTTCGTTGTCGACGCCCTTCTGGGCCTTGAGCAAGATGCGGATGTTCTCGTGCGTGACGCCGGCTCCCGTGAGAATGGAGAAGCCGAGTGACTTCGGGATACCCAGGAGTCCGAGCAGCAAGTGTTCGGTCCCGATGTACTGGGCCTTGGCGGTCTTCGCCTCCTGCTCGGCCAGCTGGAGTGCCAGCTTGGCGTTGGGTGTGAATCTGTCGAACGGGTGCATAGAATGGAGGGAAGATGTTATCACTCTTTACTATCGAGTGATAGTTTTTTCAAGTGATCGAGAATTTTAACATGCTGATTCTATGAAAGTGAAATGATTGAAATTGATATTTAGACACGATCCAGTCTTGATAAACGAATGTTCTGGAAAATTTACATTTGATCACTTTCGGCGTCTGAAAGCGTAGAAGTCTTGAATAAAGATGGTGATGACCGCCGTGGCGGGGACGGCGAGGATGATTCCCACGACCGGATGCACCGTATCGGGGAAGCTGACGCCGACGAGCATGCCGAACATGATGGCGATGGGGGAGAGGCCCACGGCGTGCTTCATGATGAGCGGAACGAGGATGTTGTTCTCGCATAGCTGGATGACGTAGTAGATGATGGCGAGCACACCGGCCCACACGAAACCGAATTGGGCGAGCGCGATGATGACGGCGGGCAGCGCACCGATGAGCGGTCCGGCGTACGGAATGAATTCGGTGAACGCCGCGAGCAGCGCGAGCGTCTGCGCATACGGCATGCCGACGATCTCCAGCGCCACGAACACCAGGATGCCGATGGACAGACACAGCACCAACTGGCCGTGGAACCACTGCGAGATTTTCTGGTAAATCGCTTCCGCTTTCCCGTCGTAGTATCCGCGGTACTCACGCGGCATGATGGAGCGGATGAAGTCCGAAATTTTTTCGCGCTCGAGCTGAATGAAGAACGCGAGCACCAAAATCAGAATGAGCGTCACCATGAAGTTGAACACCGAGCCCGCCACCTGCACGGCGTAGCTGATGGAGTTCTGGGCCACGGAGGACAGGTTCTGGCCGAATTGGAACAGTGCGGATGCGCGGTCTTTGATGCCCATGGACTGCAGGGCTTCCTGCGTCAGCACCGTGAGGCGATCATTCAGTCCTTCGGACAAGAACGAGAGTCGCACGTGCGGGTCGGCCAAGAACGAGTCGGCGCTGTGGTTGATGTAGCGCGCGATGTCCTGGAGCTGCGAGGCGACGATCGGAATGAGCGAGGCCAAGAGGAAGACGGCCACGGAGAAGAAGACCAAGTACAGAAGGAGCACGGCGATGCTCCTCGGGATGCCGAGACGCTGGAGCCAACGGACGTTGGTGTCGATGACGACGGCGATGAACAAGGCGAGACCCATGATGATGAGTTTGTCGCGCATGATGTAGAGCGCTCCGGTGAAGAGGAGCACGAGCAGGATCGCGATGGCGGATTTCACCACCGTGTACGTGGAGATTTCAATCGTCATGACGTTCTTCTTCGGCAAGACCACCTGCGTCGTCGGCATCTTCATGGACTTGAAGTCCTTCTCGACCGTCTGCATTCGGTTTTTGGCTCTGGTCCACAGAGACTGGGCTTTCGCACTCAGGATCTGAATGGATTTGAACGAGTCGCCGTTCTGGGATTTCTTGGCCATAAAAATTATTGGGTAACGCTGTAGATGAGCGTGTCGAGAATGATGTAGGTAAGAAGCGAGAGAGCGAGTCCGACGAGTGCAGATTGAATTCCTTTCTTCGCCGCGTCCGAGCTGCCGCCCGGCGTGGCGGGTCCGATCATGTACCGGAATCCGTTGATCATGAGCATGACGAGCGAGATCGAGGCGGCGAAACCGATGACGACGAACGTGAGCATGGAGACGTAGTCCGCAACGCAGCCGAAACCTTGCCCCGCGGCACTGCGGAAGCCGCCGGTTTGAAAAATATCCAGACACGACGGAGGCGGATCCAGCGCCGCCGGCTGCGCGTATGCGATCGGAACGAGCAGCGAAGCGAGGATCTGAGCCATGGACTCCATTATCCCCATCAAAGGGCTTGCCGTAAACCCGCCGCATCATGAAAGCCGCTCTTCGCAATTCACGAATCCTGGAGTAGTATGCCGCACCTTTTTCATGCTGCTCCCCTCCGACCCCGCCGAGCGAGACGCTTTCGGACTTCAGTCCGAAATGGTCCACGTGACCTTGGGCTACCATTTGGATCGCGTAAAACACGGTCATCCGTTTGCTCTCGCGCCCGATGTTTCCGCGCATGTCGGCAAACACATCACGTCCATGCTGCTCAGCGACAAAGTTCGGGAGTTCGGACTCAACGAACTTCGGCTCGTCGACGAGCTTCGGAACGACCATGTTTCGCCCATCCATCTGATCTCCAAGGGTGTCGTGGCGTCCGTGTGGGATTCGCTCGGCCATATGCAGGGCGTCGGCTTGGAGCGCGTGGAGCAACCCCGATATTTTCCGCTCATTGCCGATCATGAAGTGTCCGATATTCGAAGGGAGCTTCTGCCGTACGCCAAGAATGAGGCATACAGAGGAATGGGGACGATTCATTCGGGATTTCATATCGGGATAGGCTTCATGACGCATTTTGCCGCCCTTGCGGAGGGGTTGCCTCCCGGTCGATCCTTGGACGCCGCAGGGCTCGTGGGTACGCTTTCCAAGACGAGTTCGCTCGGCCTCGGTCTGTTGCAATTGGAGCAAGCCGTCATGTCCCATCAGCAATTGTTTCGCGAAAAGGTGATGCAGTGGTTGTCGCCCGACAAGCGCTTCGGAGTGAATCCCGAAAAAATTCGTGAGTTTACGGACGGCAAGGCACCGGGTTGTCCTTCGAGAATGGCTCCGACCAAGCGCGCCATCAGGATCCTCCGGCGCCACGGTCTTGAGGCACCGGCGGAAGATGCCTCGGCCATCGAAATTTTATGTCGTCACATTCAAGCCTACGTTCACGAACAATTCGAGATCCTCAGAGCCGAGTTGCCGCTCGGCAACGTGCAGGCAATGCCTCTCTTTGATCGGCGTGTGTACGCACGTGCCATTCCGGTCGCGTAAGCCTTCCCCGGGGCTCCGGGATGCCGTATACTGCGTCCTCATGAGCTTTTCCTGGACCACTGCACGGCGCCCCATCGTGGCACTCGCTCCCATGGCGGGCGTCACCGACGCGTCGTACCGTCAGACCATCAAGAAGATCGCGCCGGAGACCGTCGTGTACACCGAGTTCCTCAGCACCAACGCCATTTCGTACGGTGCGCAGCGCACGCTCAAGATGCTCGAGTTCGATGCGTCCGTGGAGCGCCCGTTCATCGTGCAGGTGTTCGGTTCCGATCCGCAGAAATTTTTGGAAGCGTGCAAAGTCATCGAACAAACGGGCGCCGACGGCATCGACATCAACATGGGATGTCCCGCCGCCAAGATCGTCTCGTCGTGTTACGGATCCGCGCTCATGCGCAACCCGGAGCTTGCCGCCGAGCTCGTCGCAGCCGCGTGCAAGGCGGTGAAAATCCCCGTGAGCGTGAAGACGCGTCTCGGTTGGGACTCCCAAGAGAGCCTCATTCCGTTCTGCCAAGCACTCGTTGCGGCGGGCGCGCAGGCGCTCTCCATCCACGGCCGCAGGTACTGCGACAAATTCACCGGCAAAGCGGACTGGGAGCCGATTTATGCGCTCAAGAAAGCCGTAAACGTGCCCGTCATCGGCAACGGTGACATCGCGTCGACCGAGGACGCCGTGCGCATGATCGGCAACCTCGACGGGGTCATGGTGGGGCGCGCCACGTTCGGCAATCCCTGGCTCATGAAAGAAATTTCCGATGCGCTCCACGCGGGAGTCGTCGCCGAGCCGCGCGAGATCACCTCGGATGAAAAACTCGGGATCTTCCGCAAGCGCGTCCCGTTCATCTTGGAGCACTGCGACCTCGCCGTGCGCATGAAAGGGGAGAAGCGCGGCGTGCTCGAAATGCGCCGCCACCTCGGCAGTTACGTGAAAGGGTTCGACGGCGCCAAAGAATTCCGCAGCAAAATTCTCACGATGGAAAAATTGGAGGACGTGCGCGCCACGCTCGCCGCGATTTAAAAAAAGGACGCCCGAGGACGCCCTTTCTTTGTTGCGATCGAATGGATTACAGCGTCACCTTGATGCCGGGACCCATGGTCGGGTTGATGGCGACGGAGATGATGTAGCCGCTCTTGATGCCGGTCGGCTGAGCGTCTTTCACGGCTTGCAGAAGCGCTTTGAAGTTCTCGGTGAGCTTCTTCTCGCCGAAGCTGAGCTTGCCGAACGTGCTGTGGATGATGGCCTGCTTGTCCATCTTGAACTCGATGCGTCCTTTGCCGAGCTCCTCGATGATTTTGCCCGGCTTGTCCGACACCGTTCCGGACTTCGGACTCGGCATGAGACCCTTGGGTCCGAGGACCTTGGCGAGTTTGCCGAGATCTTTCATGAGCTGGGGCATGGCCACGGCGATGTCGAAATCCAACATACCGCCTTCGACCTGCTTGATGAGGTCGGCGGAACCGACGTGCTTGGCGCCGGCCTTCTTGGCTTCGTCGACGAAATCATCGGTGACGAATGCGGCGATGCGGACGGTCTTACCCGTGCCGTGCGGCAGCGTGACACTGGCGCGGACGAGCTGGTCGGCCTGCGTCATGTCTGCGCCGATGCGGATGTGCACTTCGGCGGAGGCGTCGAACTTCGTGACGCCGATCTTCGTGAGAAGAGCCACTGCTTCTTCCACGGGGTAGGAAGGCTGAGTGACGAGAGCTTTCTTTTCGCGGTACTTCTTACCGCCTTTCGTGTCGTTGGCTTTAACGAGAGCCATACTGTGAGGGGGAACGTGGTAGAAAACTGGAGGCGTCCCGCATGCGCGGAACTCCCACGAGCGGGGAGATTTTGTCAGGAGTACGCCAAAAAGGCAATCAAACGTGTCAAAATCGCATCAACATCGGCTTTAGCCTACTTTCGGCGGGCTTTCTTTGTGCTGCGGCGGGTCTTATGGCTGGTGTGGAGCGACGATGCGAGCATGAGCACGAGGCCCAGGAGCAGCATGGTGGAGGGCATTTGCCAGCTCGTAACGACCGACGTCAGCAAGAATCCGATGCCCATGGAGAGCGCCGAGAAGAGGGCGATGAGTCCGCCGATGATTTCGCAGGTGTACGTGAAGACGAGACGAGGCACGACGGACGACGCTTCGTCGATCGTGGCGACCACGCGGCTGATGTGCACCATGATGCCGATGCCGATCATCATGAACAGCAGCAGAACGCCGAGCACGGGGTACGTGGGCAGCTCATTCGTGACGACGCCGTACGTGATCTGCACCACGCTCATGCCCATGATCACCAGTCCGATGGCTTTCCACATGTAGCAGCAGATGGCTTTGGCGACACCTTCCGGCTTGGCTCCCGTCACCATGAGCGAGGGAATGAACAGTCCGACGATCGTAAGCACGATCAACGGAAGGACGTACAACATCGTCGATGAGTCCGTCACATCAAGAGAAAGAAAAGACATGGAGAAACGGGGAAGGTGACCTTCAGCATACGGAACTTCCCGCATGTTGGCGCGGTCACACGCAGAAAACGGCTTGCGCACCAGCTGCATCGATTATTTATTCAGAGAGAGCTTAGGCGGCCTTCTTGGCCAAGTCGTCCTCCACGAGGAGGCCCATGTTCTTGGCGGTGCCGGCCATCATGCTCGTGGCGGAAGCCAGGTCGACGGTGTTGAGGTCGGACATCTTGGCCTTGGCGACTTCCTGGAGCTGCGACATCTTGATGGTGCCGATCTTCTCTTTGTTCGGCTTTCCGGATCCCTTCTCCTTGCCGACTTTCTGGAGAATCAAGAAAGCGGCGGGCGGCTGCTTCAGGATGAACGTGAAGCTGCGGTCCTCGTAAATGGTGATTTCGGCGGGGATGACCTGGCCCATCTGACCCTTGGTCTTCTCGTTGAACTGCAAGCAGAACTGCTGAATGTTGATACCGGCTTGTCCGAGCACGGGACCGAGCGGGGGAGCAGGGTTCGCCTGTCCACCGCGGGCTTGCACTTTGATGACTTTCATTACTTTCTTAGCCATAGCCGCGATACTTTAGACAAAAGGAAAGAAGGCGTCAATGCGGTTTGTACCCCGATTTTTCAGTCCTTACTTCGTGAGCGCCGCCAGCAGGGCATCCACGACATCCGCGCCGTTGGCGGCGACGTGGATTTCGTACAACCTGTTCCGTACACGGAGGAAGATGATGCGCTCGGTGCTGATGGCGGGGTCGGTGAAGGAGAGAATGTCGTACGGCGGACCGTTCTCCTGCGTGCGCGTTTCATCGACGAGGCCGCTGAGTTTTCCGGAGAACTGATCTTGGAGCGCCTGCTTGATCGCCGAGAGAATCGTCTTCACTTGGTCGCCTTCGGCCCACGCAAAGAGGAGTGCGCGGTCGTTGTTGCGGAGGAGCGCCATGGTCTTCACCAAGCTCGGGTCGTTCACCGTGAGTGCGAGCAGACTCGCTTCGTCGGTCGGGCGCGCCACGAGTTGGAGCGATGCGAGGACGTTGTCCACGTTCACGTTGCTCTGCTTCTTGGTCGATTGCCCCTTCTTCACCACGCGCGGTCCCGACGAGCTCATCTGCGAAGAAGCGGCCGAGCTCATCATCGCTGAAGAGGAGATCGCGCTCGGTTCACTCATCGCGCTGCTTTGGCTCATGGCGGAACTGCTCGTCATGGCGACGGGCGGAGCGATGTCGGGTTCCTGCATGGCAAGACGATGAGGTCGCTCGCTCAGGACATAGTCGGCGGTTCCCAGGCTTGCCGCAATGACGACGAGGACGATGCCTGCAATGAGGTCATTTCGATGCACGACCTTCAGTGTAGCAATCCGCAGGCGTTCAATCGAGCTACTTCTCGCTCACCTTGAAGCGGACGGAGTTCTTGAGGTTGGCTTGGTACAAACAGACGGCGCGCTCGTGCGTGTGGAGTGCGGCGCACTTGGACGGAACGCGACTCATGCCTTTTTGGATGAGGACATGCTTGTCCGGACCCGTTACGAATGCCGGAGCGGGGAAGTAGTTGGCTTCGGTGGACGTCTGCACGATGCCCCATTCCTTCTTTCTCTCGGCGGCGCGGTACGAACGGCGAAGCAGCATGCCGATGACTTCGGTCTCTTTGGTGACGGCGGGGCCCTTCACGAACTTCCCGGCGTTGCCTTCCACGATGACGCCCATGGCGACGGGCTCGCGACGCTTTCCTTTACTGGCGATGCCTCCGGCGAATGAATCCATCGATGTTGCTGCGAACAGCGCCGTAAGGACGAATGCGACGGCGGAGAGCTGAGAAATTCGGACCATGGAGAGAGGGGGGTGGAAAGGGTTAGCGTACTATATAACATATTTATACTTAATGCAAGTACCATAAAAATGGCTTACAGAAGCCATTATCATCAAATTTCATCGATATTCATCCTATTTCAGCACCACTTTTGCGTCGGCGATGACCACTTCGCCCTTTCCGACGAGGACGGGGTTTAAGTCCACCTCCGCAATGCGCCTGCAGTCCGATACGAGTGCCGAGATTTTCGCGATGATGTCCGCGAGTCCTTCGATGTCGAGCATGCCTTTGCCGCGCATGCCGGTGAGAAGTTTCCAGGCCTTCAGTTCCGAGAGCATCGCCGAGGCGCCCGACGCGTCCACGGGAGCGAGGCGGAAGCAGGTGTCCCTGAACAGTTCGGTGTAGATGCCGCCGAGCCCGGTCATCACGAGCGGACCGAACGACGGGTCTTGCAGTGCCCCGACGATGAACTCGCTGCCGATCGGGAGGAATTCCTGAATGAGCACGCCGTGGATCACCGCGGCCGGCATATTTTTTCGGCAGCTCTTGATGATGTCGTCGTACGCTTTTTTCACCTCGGCTTTCGTGGTGAGATTTGCGCGCACGCCGCCGACGTCGGTCTTGTGGAGAATGTCCGGTGAGCTCACTTTGGCGATGACGGGGAACCCGATTTCTTCTGCGAGCTTGGCAGCTTCATCGGCGCTGCCCGCCACGATCTGTCTGGGCACGGGAAGTCCGTAGAGCGCGAAGAGTTCGGCGGTGAGTTCTTCGCCGAGAAGTCCCTTCTTTCCTTTGATGAGCTGATGCGCGGCGGCACAGCGGTCGTCGTCGCGGTCACCGTCGTCGAACGCGGGGAGGGACTCGGGCTTGAGCAGCGATGCGAGTGCCGCAACCGCTTCCTCCGGAGTTTCGAAACACGGGATGCCGTTCTTGCGGAGCGTCGTTCGTGCGGATGCGACTTGTTTCCCGCCCATGAAGCTCGTGACGATGGGGAAGAGCGGACGAAGTTTCTTCGCTTTCACCACCGCGGCGGCGATGTCGTCGCACGGCGTCATCACCTGCGGCGTGAGGAGTGCGACGATGCCTTCCACCTCCGGATCTTGGGCACACGCCTTGAGCGCGAGTTCGTACCTGTCCGCGACGGCGTCACCGAGCACATCCACGGGGTTCGCCGCACTCGCTGCGGGCGGCAGTCCTTTCTTGAGCGTGTCCGTCGTCTTGTCGCCGAGGCTCGCAAGCTTGAGTCCCGAGCGTTCGGTTTGGTCCGTGGCGAGCACGCCCGGACCTCCGGCATTCGTGATGATGGCGATGGAGGAGCTCTCCAGAGAAGGGGAGACGCGCAGCGTGGAGAGAAGTGCGAGGAATTCACGCGTGTTTGAAGCCAGATGAATGCCCGCCTCCAAACATGCTGCCTTGAGTGCGGCGGTGCTGCCCGCGAGTGCGCCCGTGTGCGACGATACGGCCTTGGCTCCGCGGGCCGAGACTCCGGCTTTGATGAGCACGATGGGTTTTTTCTTCGCCACGCGTTTGGCGATCTCCGTAAATTTCTCTCCGTCGTTGATGCTCTCCAAATATAAGCCGATCACTTTTGTCTCCGGATCTTTCTCACACACTTCCAGGAACGCCGATTCATCGAGATCCGCTTTGTTGCCGATGCTCGCGATGAAGGAAAACGAGAGTTCCTCGGCTGCAGCGGCATCGAGCAGCGCCACGGCCATGGCTCCCGATTGGCTCACGAGCGCGATGTCGCCGTGCGTGCCGGGCGTGACGGCAAACGAAGCGTTGAGTCCGATCTTCGGCCTGAGTACTCCGAGACAGTTCGGCCCCACGATGCTCATGCCGTACTTGAGCCCGATGTCCGTGAGTTCTTTTTCGCGGGCGTGTCCTTCGTCATTCCCCATTTCTCCGAAACCGGCCGAAATCACCACGAGTGTCTTCACCTTCTTCTTGCCGCATTCTTCGGCAAGCGCCGATACCGTCGCCGCAGGCGTCACGATGACGGCCATGTCCACGGTTCCGGGGATATCGGACACCGCGTGGTAACACTTTTTGCCCAAAAGCTCCTCGTGTTTGGGGTTGATCGGAAAAACCTCGCCCGTGAATCCGTCGAGCAAGTTCTGAAGAATGTAGTGACCGAGTTTTTTCTCCTCTCCGCTGGCACCGATGAGCGCAACCGTCTTGGGTTCGAGCGTGAACATGGAGTCGATTCTACCGTTCCTCTCTCGAACGGCGAAATCGCAAAAGAATGTCGCCAAGCACTTTCGCCCGAGGGTGGACTTTCGTATACTTGGGTCCATATGGTCATGGAGCGCCGACAAAGGAAGAAGCCAACGGCCGATCCGAAGCCCGTCGAACAAGAGGTGGAACAGATCGAGACGGGACTTCGTCCGTCATCGCTTGCCGAATACGTCGGCCAGTCCGACATCAAGGCGCACTTGAACGTCTACCTCAAAGCGGCGACGACGCGCAGTGAACCCTTGGGTCACACGATTCTTCACGGACCTCCGGGACTCGGAAAAACGACGCTCGCGTACATCCTCGCCAAAGAGATGGGCGCGCAGGTGCGTGTAACCTCGGGCCCTGCCATCGAGAAGCCGGGAGATTTGGCGTCGCTGCTCACAAACTTACAGAGCGGTGACATCCTCTTCATCGATGAAATTCATCGTCTGCGTCCGGCCATCGAAGAAGTGCTCTACAGCGCCATGGAGGATTACGCGCTCGACCTCGTCATCGGCAAAGGCCCGTCCGCCCGTTCCATGCGCATCGATCTGCAGCCGTTCACGCTCGTCGGCGCCACCACTAAGGCCGGTGCCGTGAGCACGCCACTGCGAGACCGATTCATCCACAACTTCAAGCTCTCGTTCTATTCTCCCGAAGAACTCACGCAGATCATCACGCGCACGTCGGGGCTCTTGAATGTTCCCATCGACGCCGATGCATCGATGCACATCGCTCGCGCCAGCCGTGCAACACCGCGTATCGCCAACCGTCTCGTGCGTTCGGTGCGCGACTTTGCCCAGGTGAACGACGAAGGAACGGTGTCGCTTCCGCGCGTGAAGGCCACGCTCACGTCGCTCGGTATCGATGAGCGCGGACTCGATTCCACCGATCGTCTCATTCTCCTCACCATCATCGAAAAATTCGCGGGCGGACCCGTGGGCGTGAATGCCATTGCCGCGGCTTTGTCCGAGGAAGAAGAGACGCTCGAAGATGTGTACGAACCGTATCTCATGCAGTGCGGGTTCCTGCATCGCACGCCGAAAGGACGCATGGTGACGAAGTTGGCGTACGAACTGCTTGGTATGGATATGCCGGGGGATTCGCAGCAGCTTTTTTGATGACGGGTGTACTTTTTTGGCGCGCTGACGTCTCCCACTTTCTTTTGACACAAAAGAAAGTGGCAAAGAAAAGCAGTCGCTCGTGGAAAAATGACCTACGCTTCTACGTTCGCTCCGCTAAAAAGTCCAAACTCGTCCTCGCTGCGGCTCGGCCTCAAACAGTGGACTTTTTCACGCTGCGCTTCACGTGAAGCGTTACGGCATTTTTCCAAGGCGACAACGTAGTAATTCAAAAGCCTCACCTGCCAGCTGCGGCGCGCTCCATCCCTTGGGATGTGGTTAGTTCATCACCTGAGTAATTGCATTACGAATTTCTTTTTCAAATCTTTCACGTGAGAACTTTTTTGCCTGAGCGATGAGTTCCTCTTTCGTATATTTCTTGCGATCGAAGTTTTGTAAAACTTTTGCGAGTGAGTCGGCAGTCGCTTCGGTGAAGAATTCACCCGTCTTTCCTTCAATCATCGTCTCCAGTGCGCCGCCCGAGCGGAAGGCAATAACGGGCGTGCCGCAGGCCATGGATTCCAGCGGTACCAAGCCGAAATCCTCGTCTCCGGGGAACACGACTGCCTGGGCGTCGTGCATCAAATCTTTGAGCTCATCGCTCTGTCTCCAGCCGTAAAATTCCACCGTGGGACCCGCGAGTTTTTCCAGACGTTTTCTGTCCGGCCCCTCGCCGATGATCTTCAAGTGCTTTCCGGTTTTGTTGCACGCTTCGATGGCGAGTTCGATGCGCTTGTATCGAACCAGCGATGAGACGATCAGAAAATAATTCGAATGCTCACGAGCGGGGGGCGAGTTGCGGGTGGCGGGTAGAAACCACGCGTCATCGATCGGCGGATACACGACGTCACTTTTCCTGCGCCAGTAGAGTTCGATGCGCCTTTGCACGGCTTTGGAAGCGGCGAGAAGCTTATCGGGCCTATCGGCTGCTTCGCTGTCCCAGATGCGCAGTGTGTGGAATGTTTTTTCCAAATAATATTTCTTCAGCGGCCCCAAAATTCCCGTCGATGCATCACGGACAACGTCGTGCGTGCGGTCCCACAAGTAGCGGGCGGGGGAGTGGACATAACACAAATGTTTCGGTGCAGAGTTGGTGATGATGCCGTGGACGAACGCCGATGACGTGGAGAGCACGAGATCGAATTCCGAAAAGCCCCAGGCTTCCGCTGCCTTCGGGAATTTGTTGAGGTAGCGATGATGATTGAAGCGGGCGGGTAGCGGGTAGCGAGTGGCGGGTAAAAGCAGGGGATTTGCACGCACGCGTTCTTTGGGGAACCACTGCCCCAGCTTCCGTTCGTCGTAGAGCAGGGTGTAAATGGGGGCCTCCGGGAACATGTCGGCGAGGATACGGAGGACCTTTTCGGCTCCACCGCGCATCGTGAGCAGTTCATGGACGAGTGCGACTTTCATGCAGCGGCTAGCATACATCCTCTCCTCCGAGTTTCAGAGTTTGACTATTTCCTACGAATCCCGAGAATGCGCCAATGCACACCCCCAATCCCCGAATGGACACAATGGATACCCACGTCCTCATCTGTCCCCCAAAGATTTCTCCCCGCGCTGAAGCGCGAGCAGCCCGTCGCCTCGACGATCTCGCTTTTGATCCCGAAGGTTCTCCCATTACGGGCATCAGCAAGCACTTCCTGGAGGACGCATCGCCATTCCTTCAAGAAGTTCTGGACGGTAAAGGCAGCTTTGTCGAAGAGCAGGTCGCGTAAGCGATTGGTCTTTCGGGAGCGTAGCAGCCGGTGATACGGCGTATCTGTTTCGTATTTTGCGGTCCTGCTCTATAGTCTGCTGTGCTTTTTGGAATCATGGGTCGGTAGCTCAGCGGTAGAGCAGTGCCCTTTTAAGGCATTGGCCGTGGGTTCAAATCCCACCCGACCCACCAATCCGAAGCTTTTTCTTCGTGTACCATTTCCTCGTGCCTCACTTCGTCTACCTCGCCCGCTGCGCCGACGGTTCTCTGTACGCAGGAACATGCGTCGATCTCAAAGCGCGCGAAGCCAAGCACAACGATGGAACGGGAGCCAAGTACACGCGCAGTCGTTTGCCGGTGAAATTCGTGTACTCGGAACGAAAGAAGACTCTCAGTGATGCCAGATCACGCGAAGCGGCCATCAAAAAAATGAAAAGGGCCGCGAAGCTCGCTTTGATTCAAGGTGTGTCCGATACAATCCGCACATGATCGATAGTCACTGTCACATCACCGCCAAGGAATTCGATGCCGACCGAGGCCTTACGATCGAGCGCGCGAAGGCTGCGGGAGTGACGACGCTCGTCACGATCTGCGATGAGATGGGCGATATTCCAAAGTGCCAAGAGCTTGCCGAGAAGTTCGATCACATTTTTTATTCGGCAGGCGTGCATCCGCATCATGCCAAACTCTTCGATGCGGCGCGCGATCTTCCGATCATTCGAGCTGCTGCGAAAAATAAAAAGTGCAAAGCGATCGGCGAGATCGGTCTCGATTACCACTACATGAACAGTCCCAAAGATACGCAGCAACGCGTGTTTGAATATCAGCTCAAACTCGCGAAAGAGTTGGATCTCCCCGCTGTCGTGCACTGTCGCGATGCTGTTGAAGATGTGTGGACCATCGTCAGTCACGTGAAACCGAAGAAGCTCGTCGTTCACTGCTGCACGGAGAAGTGGAGCGATGTCTCGCGTTTTGTGGAAGCGGGGTACCTACTCTCGTTCACGGGGATCGTCACGTACCCTAAAGCCGAGGATATCCGTGAGACCGTGAAGCAGTGTCCGCTCGAGAGCTTGATGGTGGAGACCGATGCGCCGTTTTTGGCTCCGGTACCGCACAGAGGCAAGAGGTGTGAGCCGATGCATGTAGTGGAAACGGCGAAGAAGATTGCGGAGATAAAAGGTGTGGATCTAGGTGAAGTTGATCGAGTCACGACGAAGACAGCGAAGAAGTTTTTCTCAATCTGATACGAATTGTTACTTCTTTGTCTCGATCTTCTTCCACTTTCTTTTGACGCAAAAGAAAGTGGCAAAGAAAAGCAGTCGCTCGTGGAAAAATGACCTACGCTTCTACGTTCGCTCCGCTAAAAAGTCCAAACTCGTCCTCGCTGCGGCTCGGCCTCAAACAGTGGACTTTTTCACGCTCCGCTTCACGTCAAGCGTTACGGCATTTTTCCAATGCGACCCGCTGCCTTTATCAAAACAGAGTTCGTTGCACTCTTTGTATTCCTTGTATGCTTTGTACTCCTCGCCTCTATACTTCGCCCGCGCCCTCGTAGGTCAATGGATAGACCGCTGGCCTCCGAAGCTGGAGATGCAGGTTCGATCCCTGCCGAGGGCACCA
>CAZSWJ010000018.1:0-22438 GCA_964611095.1 uncultured Candidatus Peribacteria bacterium | reverse complement strand
AAGAAGGGCCAGAACATCCGCCTGGCTACACAGCTCTCCGGATTCGAGCTCGACATGTACAACTACGAAGAGCTCCCGGCATTCAAAGCCAAGCTCGCCGAGCTCAAGGGCGAGGATGTGCAGGTCGTTCTCTTGAACGAAGCGGCTCCCGCCGAAGGTGAGGCTGCCGCCGAGGATGCCAAGCCCGCCGAGGAAGCCAAAGAAGAGAAGCCCAAGAAGGCCAAGAAAGAAAAGGCCGAGAAAGCCGAGGACAAGCCCGAGGCTACGGAAGAGAAGAAGGCCGACTAAGCCGCTTCATTCGATTCCAAAAGAGGGGCCCGCACGGGTCCCTTTTTCGTGTCTGCGGCCGCGTTTCCAGGTAAGGTGTTCCCACATGCGTTTGCCCTCTCTCCGCCTGCTGGTCCTGGACACCGAAACGACGGGCTTCGTGCCCAAGGTGCATCGCGTCATGGAAATCGCATGTGCCAGTGTCGACAAGGGAAAGGTCCAAAGCGAGTACGACCAGCTGCTCAGTTTGCCCGACGGCTGCGAAATTCCAGCCGCGGTGCAGATGCTCACGCGCATCACGCCCAAAGACATCGAAGGACAACCGACGTTCGAGAAAATTCAGCCGATTCTGGAGAAACTTCTCACCGATGACACCGTCATCGTGGGACAGAACGTGAAGTTCGATCTCGGGATGCTCCGCGGCGAAGGCTGGGATCTCACGGAGCGTCCGTGGATCGACACGGCGATGCTCGCGTCCATCGTCTTCCCCGAACTCGCCAGTTACTCGCTCGGGTACGTGAGCAAAGCGCTCTCGCTCACGCACGATCCGCCGCACCGCGCGCTCGGCGACGTCCGTGCCACGGTGGAACTTCTGTCCAAATGTTACGAGCGTCTCACGCAACTTCCCGCCGACGATCTTACCGAAATCATCCGCCTCTCCGAGCGCGGGCCCGAGGGCTACAAACGCTTCTTTGCCGCCGTGCAGTCCTCGGCGTCCAAGCGCCCGTCGTGGCTCAAGACACCCGCTCCCAAGGCATTGGGCAAGATCGCGCCCGTCGTTTTGCCTCCGCCCGACCTCGGCGCCGTGCACTTGGCCGAAGAGCCCATCGACCCCGCGTTCACGCCGTCCGTCATCGCCGGACTCAAGGGTCCGACGTGGCTCGCCGTCAAAAATATCGAGGCCGCCGCCG
Organism: uncultured Candidatus Peribacteria bacterium; assembly: GCA_964611095.1. Taxonomy (GTDB): domain Bacteria; phylum Patescibacteriota; class Gracilibacteria; order Peribacterales; family Peribacteraceae; genus CAZKJL01. The sequence goes on along the minus strand of CAZSWJ010000018.1, from coordinate 21,260 downwards.
AACGTTCGGCACTCCCCAAAGACGTCACCGTCATTTATCCGCCGGAGTTCGTGCTGAGCATCGAATCGGTGAAGCGACTCCTGGAACAACAAGCATTCACCGCCGACGAACTCACGATGGTCATCAAGCTCTATCTGTACGAGCCGACCGTTCGCACCGACATGCCGATCCATGGCGAAGAGTACGCCGTGTTCTCGGGCAAGCTCGGGTGCCAGGCCGAGAGTCCGGAGTACAAAGCGCTCCGTGCCAAAGCCGACGCGGGCCCCGCGGTCATCAGTCATCAGCATTTGCTCTCCATCTGTGCGCCTGAGTTCCCCGTGCCGTTGCCCAAGGATTTGTCGCTCCTCATCGACGATGCCTCGATGCTGGAAGACACCGCCACGAGCGCCTTTGCGTGGTACTGCACCATCAGCAGCCTGCGCGCCGCATCCCAGGGGAATGCGGTGCTCACGAAGTGCGTGGACCTCATCGAACTGTGGGCCGAACGCGTGCGCAACGAGATGGATCTGCGGTACCTCGCACCGTCGGACCTCGAGGCGCGTGAGTGCATCGAACTGAAGCGCGTCATCGACACCGTGCTCGAGAGCGACCTGCCCGAGCAGGCCAGGCTCCCGCTCAACCACCTGCTCCTCATTTTGAATCGCGACAATTTGGCCGGCCGCATTTCGTGGATCGAATCCATGATGGACGGCAGCAAGATGATCAAGTCGGTGCCCGAGGACATCGCCGCACTGCTCCACGATCGTTTGTACTCGGCCACACACACCACGCTCCTCATTCCGCCCGGAAGCGGCGACAAACTTACGGCCATCGTGCCGTCCGCAACGCCGAGCGAGGTCATCAAGGCTCCCACCCCATCGGACGGAGCGCTCGCACTTTCCATGCCCGTGGGCGTGAATCTGGAAGCCGTGTTCCAAGAGTGCACGGGCAAGATGATCGTGCTCGTCTCCAGCAAACGAACGATCGAAGATTTGTACGTGAAGCACGCGCTCCGCGCCGAGGAGATCGGTGTCGAGCTCCTGTGCCAAGGGTTCAACGGCGGACAGAGCCGCATGCAAGCCGAGTTCGCACAAGCCAAGGAGCCCGCCGTCATGGTGATGACGCCGTGGACATTTGAAGGCGTGAATCTTCCGCCCGAGTCCGTCGACCGCCTCGTGCTCCAGGTGATGCCGTTCGATCATCCGTCGCACCCCGTCGTGAGCCGCCGCGCGCAGCGCTGCAAAGATCCGTTCAACGATTACTCCATTCCGCGCCTGAAGCACCGCATCTTCCGTCTCATCCGCACGTTCCGGAAGCACGCCAAGAAGGGTGCGCACATCGATATTTTGGACGAGAGACTCCGCACCAAGCAGTACGGCAAAGAGGTCGCAAAATATTTGGAGTCGCTCCTGCCTACGCTCCGAGAAACGGCGAAGAAAGAAGTTCCCGTGAAAGAAGCGGCGCCGAAGAAGCCGACGAAGCCCAAGAAGAGCGACGCGCAGATGCCGCTTTTGTAAGGCGAGTAGCGCGTAGCGGCTAGCGAGTCGTTGCTCTGTTTTGATCATGGCAAATTTCTACCCGCTACCCGCCAATCGCCATCCGCTTTAGTCGGCGCCTTTCCCGAAGAGCACTACGAAAATCGTTCGCCAGAGAATCCACAAGTCGAGCCCCAATGACCAATCTTCGATGTAGCGCATATCCAGGCGCATTTCTTCGCTGAACGACAAGTCGGATCGGCCCGAGATTTGCGCGAGTCCCGTGGCGCCGGGGCGCACCGTGAACACGCGCCTTTCGGTCTCGGAATACTTGGCGACTTCCTCGGGCAAGTGCGGCCGCGGGCCGACGAGCGAGAGGTGCCCTGCGATCACGTTGAAGAGCTGCGGCAACTCGTCGATGCTCAGCCGCCTCAAGACTTTTCCGATCGGTGTGACGCGCGGATCGTTTTTGATTTTAAACAGCGGACCGTCGGTGCGGTGGCTCATGTGCGCGAGATCGTGTTTCTTGGCATCGGCGTCGCGGCACATGGTGCGGAACTTGATGAGCGGCACGCTCTTGCGTCCGTACTGCCCCACGCGTCTGCTGACGTAGAAGATCGGAAAGCCCGACGTGAGCACGATGAGGATCGTCGTGATGAGCAGAAGCGGACTCAGGATGATGAGGAGCAGCGTGCCGAAGAACGCGTCGGCCATCCGCTTCCAGACTCTGCCCCAACCGTCGAGCGGTGTCGGCTCGAAGCGCAGAATGGGCACGAGGCCCAAGTGTCCGATGGAAAGCTGATGCGGAACATCGGTGAAGACCGGCGGCACGTAGGCGTAGCCGATCTGCCTGCTGCGGCAGTATTCGATGAGTCTGCGTGCATCGTCGCCCACGGGGTTCGGGTCGGTGTGGAGCACGAGATCGAGATGTTCCTTGTCGTGGCGCATGCTCACGTCGCCGCTCGTGTTCACGTGGCCGAGATACTTGTACCTCACGTCGGTCTCCAGTTCGCGGTACACGCTCTGGGGCAGCGGGGACGTGCCGCACGAGAGCACGGTGCGAATGCCCACGCCGTAGCGCAGGAACATGCGTTGCACGAGAATCATGCACGTACGCAGCGCGAGCGCGAACACGGTGATGAGCAGTGTGGATTGCGCGAGCAGCACGCGTGAGAAGAAGAGCTGACGTTGCACGAGGAAGAACCACGCCATGACGAGCGCCACCCAGAGAGCCGAGGCCAGGACCGTGCGTCCCACTTCGCGCCACGGACCGAGTGTGGACTTGAGCGAATACAGTCCGAGTGTCGCGGCGATGACCACATATCCGCCGACGGCGGGGAGCACGAAGTTCGTGACGTAGTAGTCGAACGTCGGGAGCGTTCCCGGTGCGGCGAGCAACTGCACGTTCGGCAGCAAGTCGATGCTCGCACTGCGCAGCCAGTAGGACAGCACGAGTGCCGCGAAGACCGCAATCGCATCCAGAGGAATGCGCAGAATGCCGAAGAGGATCTCGGAGCGTTTCATGGGATGAGTTTATAGCAATATCAGGGGATTCGGCAGGAAAGAAGCCCTAGAAAGGCGGGTAGCGTGTAGCGGATAGCGGCTAGAAATTGGGTATATGTGCAAGCGACGTTCTACCCGCTACTCGCCAATCGCTACCCGCCCTTACGTTGTAACAAAAAAGACCGAACGAATGTTCGATCTGCTTTGTTCCCGCTCCTTCATACGCCGGATTCTGTACGGCCGTGAGGCCGTGATGATCATCTCTCTAGCCCGCCGATTGCTCGGCGGATCGGTCCTCCGTCCATCCTTTCGGACTTCAGGAAGATAGTTAGCGGAGGGGCAACCGGTCCCGTGGAACCATGGGAGATTCCAGCCGCCCAATTCCTCCTTGCAGTACCTAGAGTTTGCCATGATGCCCCGGCTTACCCGGGGCCAACCCCGTCAATAGGGGACGTTTCACTCTCCCGTGAGGGAGCATCGTCACTGTGGCACTGGTCCGCACGCGGTCTTTGGATATACACCGCGCGGGCGGTCGTTAACCGCTAGGCGTTCCGGTACTGTCCGGACGTTCCTCTCATCCCGCGTGTGCGGGACGAGCGATCATCGAAAGAGCAGGAAGCAATAGTATGGCATACAGAGGCCGTATTTTCAAGTTTTCTCCAGTGTTTTCTTATGCGAATCATGAAGTATGAATTAAGAATTATGGACCACTTCACTTCTCACTGATTCCTCCTTCTTAATTCATGATTCATGATTCATAATTCATCCGTACGCCGCTTTAGCTCAGTGCCTAGCTCCCCGGAGGGGAGCGTGATAGAAAGGCCCAGCAAGCTACGTCATTACCACACGCCGCTTTAGCTCAGTGGTAGAGCAACGCACTTGTAATGCGTGGGTCGTCGGTTCAAATCCGACAAGCGGCTCCATCAAAATTGACAAAATAAAATAAAATGATTTAATAGTTTTATGTCATCCAACAAGCTTCTTCCCGATTTCTACTATCGCGACGGCAAAGTGCAAACACCCGATCACACGTGGGAATTTACGGCGGGCGATCTTGCCGATCATCGGGGTATCGGCACCAAGCTTGATAGGGAAGTGTGGTTGGATTGGTCCGACGTTCTCGCAAAGCCCGAAGAAGCTCGCATGCATATGTATCCCGGCCAATCGAAAGACGTGAGTCTAGCCGTGAAGCGTCACCGCATGGAAACATGGCAAGCGGCCATCCGCGTCTACGACACCATGATGGTCGATGTGGACGCGCCGCTCGATGCAGATTTCGTCGTCGATCTTTTGAAGAGGCAGCGCTTGCCCCGACCCAAGACCGTCGTTCTTCCCACGAGCAATCCGTCACTCATCAAGCTTCTGGATTCGCTCGGCATCGGTCGCGAGGGGACCCACGTTGCCGAATGGGCTCATTTGGTCGAACTCGCCAAAGAAGGCGCGCTTCTGCAACCCAAGCGCTATCTGCGGAAATCTCAGTCGTAACTTACTGGCACTCTCCGCACAGTCCGTAGAACTCGAGCGCGTGACGCTGCACCTTGAAGCGTTTGTTCTTCGCGAGCGTCTGCTCCACGTGGTCCAAGTCGTGGTCGAGCACGATGTCATCGATTTTTTTGCACGCGGTGCAGATGAGGTGATGCCGATGTTCGCTCGGCACGAGTTCGTAACGCTTGTTCCGTTCATCGAACTGGAGCGCGCGAATGAAACCTTTCTCACGCAAAAATTGCAGTTCGCGATAGACGGTCGTCTTGTTCACCGAGACGCGGGAGCGCGAGAGGGAACCGAGGACGTCCGTCGCCGTGAGGGGCGTCGTCGCCGACACGAACATGCGGATCATGGCGCGGCGCGACACGGTGATTCGTTCACCGGCAGTGCGAAGAGCCGACAAAATCTGCTGATCTTCCGACATGCGATCAACATATTATGAATCTGGGACGTGATCAATAGATTTTATGCAACTTAGTTGCACATAGACGCAAAGGAGAGTACTCTTCATGGTAAGCGGCGGAATCCCTCTCTCTTCGAGAGGCGTTTGCACCTCCGCCGCAAATTTTTTTCCCCATTTATTTATGCCTAACGGCACTATCAAGAAGAAAACCGACAAAGGATTCGGTTTCATCGCTCAGGAAGGCGGTGCAGATGTATTCTTCCACCTTTCCTCCTGCCAGCCAGGACAGTTTGATGCCCTCAACGAAGGCGACGCTGTTACCTTCGAGACGGAGGAAGGCCCCAAGGGCCTGAAGGCTGTGAACGTTGTCCGCGCCTAAGTCGCTTTCCATCGTTCTCATGTCGCGCCGATCATCCTTTCCTTCCCGCCTCGTCTCCCCTCCGGGGAAACGTCCGGGAAGGATGGACTCGGCGCGGCAGGAGCTTTTTTCCCGTAGACCATAATCCATGCTTCCGCTCTGGTTCATCATCATCGTGAGCGTCATCGGCGTCAGCTTGCTGTCGCTGCTCGGCGTCGTCTTTTTCCTCGCTGAGGAAAAGTTCGTCGCACGTTCGCTTCTCTATGTCGTGAGCCTGTCCACGGGTGCTTTGCTCGGCGACGTCTTCATCCACATCCTTCCGGATTTGGCGGAGGATACCGAGTCGTTCCCGGTCTCCATGCTCGTGATTCTCGGGGGCATCGTGTTTTCTTTCATCATTGAAAAAATCGTCCACTGGCGCCACTGTCACGTTCTTGAGCATTCTCACCACGAAGGCCACTGCCACCCGGTCGGAATCCTCAGCATCGTCGGCGAAAGCATGCACAACTTCCTCGACGGCATCGTCATCGCCGCCGGCTTTCTCCTCAGCGTTCCGGTCGGCATCGCCACCACCATCGCCGTGGTGTTCCACGAAATTCCGCACGAGATCGGCAACTTCGCCATCTTGCTGCACAGCGGTTACACCAAGAAAAAAGCACTCCTCTACAACATGCTCTCGGCCAGCGCCGCCATCGTGGGTGCCGTCGTCGTGCTGCTCGCGCAGTCATCACTCTCGTCCGTGACGCAGTACATGCTGCCGTTCGCCGCGGGCAACCTGCTCTACATCGCCGGCTCCGACCTCATCCCCGAGCTCCACAAACAAACCGGCCTGCGCCAGGGCGTTCTGCAGCTGTTTGCGATGATCGCAGGCATGCTGGTGATGTACGGCATCCTGTTCCTGGAGATTTAGGCTTTCGTCTTCGGTTCCTTCGGAATGCGCACCGTGAAGGAGGTGCCCGTGTTTTGCTCGCTCTCGAAACTGATTTCGGCACCGATGCTCTCGGCGGCGATCATCGAAATGTAGAGACCGAGTCCGTTGCCCGTCGTGTCCGATGTTTTGGCGTTCGTGCCACGGAAGAGCTTTTTGCCGATCTGTTGCTGCTCCAGTGCGGGGATGCCGATGCCGGTATCGCTGATGACGCACACGATGTCGCCGCGCGATGCATCGGCTTCCATCGTCACCTTCACGCTCGTGCCCGTCTTGCTGTACTTGATGGCGTTGCTGAGCAGATTTTCCAAAATGAGTTCAACGAGTCCGCGGTCCGACCGCACGCTGCAGTTTTCGGCGGGTATCTTCATGTCGATGGTCACGTCGCGCTGCTGCATTTCCAAGCTGAACGACGTTTTGATGGCTTGCACCAGTTGCTGCAGGTCGATGGCTTCGGGGCTCATCTTGAATTTGCCCATTTCGATGCGCGAGACGTTGAGGAGCGCGTTGATGAGGTGGACCATGCGCGCGTTCGATTCCGCGGCCTGCTGCGCGTAACTGCGCTGGTCGGGCGTGAGCGCCGAGCTTTCGTCCGTGAGGAGCATTTCCAGGTACCAGCGGATCGAAGACAGCGGTGTTCTGAGCTGGTGGCTGACGAGCGAGATGAACTCGGACTTCATGTGGTCGATTTTTCTCTCCTCCGAGATGTCGCGCAGAATCACCACCACCCCAAGGAGCTGTTGGCCGCGCAGAATGGGCGTTGCGCGGATTTGCAGCGCCGTTTCGGTGCCGTCGACGTGCTTCAGCGTGAACTCGGGGTCGGATGCCGGATCGAAGCGCGATTTTTTCTTGAGCACGATGCTCACGGGGTGTTCGTTCTTCGGCACGAGCGCGCCGGTTTTGTCGAACAAGCTCACGGTGTCCGTCGCGACTTTGCCGACGACGTCCGTGAGTCCCGTGAGGAGTTCGGCCATGCGGTTCACGTACGTCACGCGGCCCTCTGCATCGGTGACGAGAAGTCCGTCATCCATACTTTCCAGAATCGCGTCGTCCTTGGCATTTTTTACCCGGAGTTCCTTCGTGCGGTTGTGTACCGCGGATTCCAGGTGGTCGTGCGCTTTGCGGAGGCGTTGCGCCAAGTCCGCGGCGGCTTCGTCCACCACTTCCAGTTCGTTGCCGTTGAAAATCGAGCGTTCGAAAATCCAGTGCTTGGTTTCCAGGTCATCGAGTTTATGCGTGAGTTTCTCGAGCGGTCCGATGATGCGACGCGCGAGCAAGAAGATGCTCAGCGACAGGAAGATCACGGTCATGAGGCCGGCGCCGAGCAAGTTCATGGCCAGGCGCTCGATGGGTGCGCGGACTTCGTAGCGGTCGATCTTCACCATGATGCCCCAGCCCAGCGACGGTACGGAGCGGTAGGCGGCGAGCACGGGGATGCCGGCGTAGTCGGTCGTCTCGGCCACGCCTTCCTCGCCACGGAGTGCGGGATCGATGACCGATGTCATGCCGTTCTCGCCGCGGATCGGTACGGCGCCGCTGCGCTCATCGGCCCGGAGGACGAGTTCCTTGCCGTTCTGTTTGGCGACGAGCAGCACTTCGGCCGTGGACCCGATGTAGTCGGCGTGCAGAATGCGCGATGCCAGCGCCGTCGGATCGAAGATGGCGACGAGCGTACCGACGCGTGCGCCCGATTGCGTGACGGGAGTCGCGATGGCGTAGAGCGTCCAGTCGTCCTCGGTGACGACCGCGGTGAGCACGGTGCCGTCGGATTTTCGGAGTGCGTCGATCTGTGCGGGACCCAAGCTCATGGCACCGTCCGTGCCGGCGATCGTCTCACTCGTTCCCGTCGCATCGAATTTCACCAATTGGCGGAATCCCACGAGACCGGTCAGCGATGACAGCGAACGCAGCTCAGGCTCGCGCGCGAGAATCGCGAGCTGTTCGCGCTGACGCGAGAGCGTGGTTTCCATCAGCACTTCTTTGGCTTGCGCGATGGATTGCAGCTGGGAGACGGTGCGTTGCTTGAGCTCGTTCCACGACAGCGCGAAGGCCGTTGCCGAAACGGCGACCACCGTGAGCGTGAGGAGCGTCAGCACTTGCCCGAAGAGCGTCGTACGCAGTGATGTGCGACGAATGGTGCGGCCGTTGGCGGTGTTTTTTTGCGACATGACGAAATCTCTCTATTTTAGCAGAAAATAGCCATTTTTTCCATATCAAAAGACCCTCTGAGCGAGGGTCTTTCGGGTCTTTGAGGCGTTTTTAGCGAGTGACCGAGATCGTGGCCGACTGTTCGGCTCCGGGAGCGGAAACCGTCACGCGGCTGTTGGCCAACTTCACGATGTAGTAGTTCGTGCCCGTGGCCGTGGATGACTGCGGGTCCGACGGGATGGCGACGACGTAGGAACCGGTGAGCATGTTGAGACTGACGCCGTTGTTACAGGAGACGTTCACACCGCTCTTGCAGATGCCGCGGGACGTCGTCGTGATGGTCGTGGGAATGTTGCCGTTGTTGTCGAGAGCGTACTGGTAGACGGCGTCCAGGATCGTCTTCACGTCGGACCTGCGCTGAGCGTTGCGAGCGTCACCGAGCTGCTTGGTGGGGTTGATGGCCACGATGACGACGGCGGCCAAAATGGCGATGATACCGATCACGAGCAGAAGCTCGATGAGGGTGAAACCTCGCTTGAGCGAAGAAAAGGACATAGGAGTGTTGGGAGAGAAATGCGCGAAGCTGCGCGAATTGAAGAGCAGTGTACCAGTCGGTCAGCTCTCAAGAATCCTGGTTTTTTGTGGAAATTGTGACGTTGTACGAAAACCGAAACCTCAGCGCGTCACCGAAATGAAGTCGCCTTGTTCGGCGTTCGGTGCCGAGACCGTCACGCGGTCTCCCAACTTGAAGATCCAGTAGTTCGTGCTGTTCTCGGTGGCGCTCCTGGGGTCCGTCGGCAGAGCGGGGAGGTAGGAGCCCGTGAGGACGTCGAGGTCGATGAGTCCGGCGCATTCCACGCCGGGTCCGCTTTTGCAAATCGCCGTGTCGATCATCGTGATGGTGCTCGGGAGATTGCCGTTGTGGTCGATGGAGTACTGGTACACGGCGTTCAGGATGGCGTTCACATCGGAGTGACGTTGTGCGTTTCTGGCTTCCCCAAGCTGTTTCGTGGGGTTGACGGCCACGATGACGATCGACGCCAAAACAGCGATGATGCCGATCACCAAAAGCAATTCGATGAGCGTGAAACCTCGTTTGAATCTGAGTGACGTCATGCATCGAAGAGGAAAAATTCGTTGAAGAGATTGTAGCAGTGATGCATCGGGACAAAAAAAGACCCCCGCGTGTGCGAGGGCCCTTTTCTTCGTTTCGAGATTAACGAGTGACCGAGATCGTGGCGGACTGCTCGGCTCCGGGTGCCGAAACCGTCACGCGGTTGCCTGCTTTCACGATGTAGTAGTTCGTACCCGTGGCCGTGGACGACTGCGGATCGGCCGGGAGGGCGACGACGTAGGAACCCGTGAGGACGTTCAGGTTGATGCCTCCGTTGCAGGACACGTTCACGCCGCTCTTACAGATCGGAGAGTTGGTCGTGGTGATGGTGCCGGGGAGGTTGCCGTTGTTGTCGATGGAGTACTGGTACACGGCGTTCAGGATCGTGTTCACGTCCGCGCGGCGCTGAGCGTTGCGAGCGTCACCAAGCTGCTTGGTGGGGTTGATGGCCACGATGACGATGGCGGCCAGGATGGCGATGATACCGATCACGAGCAGAAGCTCGATGAGGGTAAAACCTCGCTTGAGCGAGAGAGACATAAGAATGGGTTGGAAGGAAGAAAATGGAAACGGAGAAAGCTCCGTCTTTCAGGAAACTACTGTACCAAAATTCCGCTTCGCAAAGCCGCTCGACGAGCGGCTGAACCCCATTTTGGCTTGATTTTTGGATGCTTTTCTTCTGTGGAAGAGTCTTTAGCACGGAATCGTGTTATCCGAGGGCGAGCACGTGCCGTTTTCACAATGATTCCAGATGTACCGGTGGTTCGTGCACGTCGGTGCCGCACACGTTCCGCAACCACCCGCTTCGCTCTGGTCGTCGGGGAACAGCGTCACGGTGCCGTTGAACTTTCGCGAGTACGTCGCCGGAGGAATGATGCGGATGATCGTGGAAATCGTGAACGAGAAGTACACGTTCGACCCGCCGACGTTGCGGAACGATACGTCGGAGACCGACACCTTGGAATCCAGCAGGGCCGAGGTGCCCGTCTTTTGCACGATGGTCATGCCCGACCCCTGCTTCGCGAGCATCGTCGGATACTCGGCATTGAGGGCCATCTGCAGCGTCAAAATCGATCCCGTGGCGCCGGATGCCGGCGAGATTATTTTTTCCGCGCGGCGAATCGTGCGCGTCATCGCACCCAGCAGTTCGGCGCCGGCCTGGTCCACCGACGACACCGCGCTCTGGCGAACGCGCGATTGTTGCGTGGTGATGAGGACGCCGACGATCGTGCTGCTCATGATGCCGAGGATGCCGAGGAACAGCATCACTTCGAGCAGCGTCGTGCCGGTGCGGAGACGCAATTTCATCATTCGCAGAGAGAGAAGACGGCGACTTCTTGCCACGAGAAAATCGTCGTTTGCGGGAGCACTTGGTTCACGACGATTTCGAGTCGACGGATGGAATCGCCGGCCACGCCTTCGGCGCAGACGAGGCGGTTGTTGTTGCCGATGCCGCCGATGTCCAAAATTTCACATGTGCCCGTGGAGAGCGTGAGCGTCTCGCCGCCCGCATACGAGGGCGATTGGCGCAGCTTGAGGAGCGCGTAGTCGGCGCATCCTTGTGCGGCGCCGAGCGCTTGATTCGCTTGGTGCACGCTCTGGCTCACTTGGCTCGCCGACGTGCCGAGCATGAGCAGCGACGTCAGAATCGCGGACGCGATGGCGCCGATGATCAGAATGGTGATCAGCAGGATGTAGCCGGATCGGGAGCGGAGAGGGAGGTTCATCATCCGGGAGCGAAGACCATGAGTGTCGAGGAGGTGATGCCGAAGAGTCTGTCGTTCTGCCAGTTGTACCGCAGTCCGCGCATCGTCGCATTCGCATTGTACGTCTTCACGATGGGCGCTTGTCCTTGCGCAAATTTCACCAAGTCGATGACGCGGAGCTGCGCGCTGCTCGCATTGCCGGCCACGAACGCATACTTGCTGCCGAAAATCGTGGCGAGTGCGTTCACGTCGCCGCCCACTTCCAGCGTCCAGGGTCCGGGAGGCGGGCTCGGCACCGGAGCGAGGGCGATGTCGTAGAGCGTGAGTTCGTCGATGGCGGATCCTTCGGCACGGCCGATGAGCGCCGCCGTGCCGGAGGTCGCCACCGCCGTTCCATCTTGCACGTTCGTGAGGTCGATGCCCACACCGGGTGCGAACTGCAGGTTTTCGGCATCGAAGATGTCCACCACTTCGAACTCGCCGGCGTTGTTCGCGTTGGCGACGTAGGCGTAGCCGTCCTGCAGGGCGATGCCGAGGATGCTGCCGCTCATCGCGAGCGAGCTCTGGAGCGTCATCGGACCGGTTTCACTCATGAGGAGTGCCGAGAATTCGTCGTTCGGAGGATCGTTGAGCGTGCCCACGTACACGTTGTCGCCGTACACGGCGATGGAGCGCGCTTGGCCGCTGCCCGGCATGTCGTACGTGTTGATGAGGTTTCCCGAAGAGAGCGTGGAGGGCGATGAGATGTCGTACACCTGCACTTCTTTCGTCACATCGGATGTCGCGAGATACAGGCGATCATCGTCCACCGCGACGCCGTACGCGGAAGCACCGAGATCGAACGATGACGCGACGGCCACGGGGCTCGCGGGGTTGCTCACGTCGAAGACGTAGAGTCCTTTGCCACCCGAAGCATTCGTGCTCGTGACGTAGGCGTACGAATCGGCGATGGCTATCGACTGGAAGTCCGGGGTGCCGCTCACGGAAACGTTCGCGATACGCGACATGTTGGCCCAGTTTCCCACCGTCGCCACCTTGCGCCAGTTCGTGAGCTCGGTGACGAGGGTTGCCGTGCCCGACCGCGTCTTGCCGAAGTTCCAGCCTGCGACGGCGCTCACTTCCCACCAGTCTGTTCCCTTCGAGACGACGTTGATGCGCGTGGTGTAGCCGTCGATCTTCAGGCTCGTTCCCGAGAATGCCCACGCACCCCCCGCAAGCGCCATGCCGTGGTCACCCGCGGTGATGGACGAGAAGTTCAGTGCCGACATTTGTCGCACCGCCTCCAGCTGTTGCTCCGCCAAAAATGAACCGCGCGCGCGGTCGCCGCCGGCGATGGTGGAGCGTTGCCCAAGGAGCAGCGTGAAGCCGATGCCGGCCAGGAACATCGAGAAGATGCCGATGGCGATAATGGCTTCCAGCAGCAAGCTGCCGCTTCGTATTCGCAGCACGCAACGTAAAGAGGGCGACCGTCGGGCCGCCCTCGTGATGTCTTGATTGCCGGGGAGAGAGGATGCGCGTGTCATTCCTCATCCCATGATAGTCCTAGTCGCGGCTTTCGGCGACCATGCGCAACAGAGATTCTCCGCAACCGAACTGACGTGAGGTTTTCACGTAAAAGGAGAACAAGCTCTTCATGCTGCGGTAGAGCGCCGGATAATCCTCGAAGCGATGGAAGCCCTTGTCTTCGATGGCGTCCAGAAGCTGCGAGCAGCTGCAACCGCGCGAGTCTGCCAGCGTGTAGTTGCTGACGTTCTTGCGGGGACCGACACGGAACACGGGGATGGAGTTCTTGTTGCCGCGCGCCGCGGTGAGCGCGTAACGCTCGAACGACATGTACTCGGTGGGTACGCTCTCCGGCATCGTGGTGCCGATGGGACAGAGGTCGTCTTTGTTCTTGATGCCGTCGCCGTCCGTGTCTTCGTTGCCCGCGGAGGAGGACGAAGAACTGGACGAGGTCGAACTTACGGAGCTGGACGAGCTGGAGCTCGATCCGCAGCCGCCGGCTTTGTCGATGGAGACGATGGCCACCACGTCGTTGTAACGCGGGGAGTCGATGTCGTTGAGTTCCACCAAGTACACGACGTCGCGGCTGCCGATCTTCGCCTTGGCGCCGTCATCGATGACGGCACGCAGGTACTTCTTCATCTGGCCCGAGGCCATGATGGAAGCGAGACCTGCAAACGTCTGCCCCTTGGAGAGAACGCGGATGTGGTTGTCGTTCTGGCCCGACGTCGCGGTGCGGTTGAACACCCACGAGTACCGACCGTTGAACGACAGCGCGATCTTGCTGCCCGATGCGGTGTTGCTGAACACGGAGAGCTCATTGCCGCGGAGCGTCTTGTAGCCGAACAGTTCGCGCCAGCTGGAGCCGGCATCGAACGAGATTTGGCCGCGGACGGCGACCTTGGGTCCGCCGACACCGTACGTGCTTTCGGATCCGGCGATGCGGACCGTGACGTCGGCTTTGCCCTTGAGCGTCAGAAGTCCGCTCGGCGAGACGGTGAACGGAACGGCGCAGGAGTCATTCACGGCGGCGACGGACGAACTGGAGCTCGACGATGAACTGGAGCTCGACGAAGCGTCGCTTGGCTGTCCGGCGCTCCAGTACAGGATGACGCCGTCGCTTTCGGTCGTGACGCGGGTCTTGAAGGTCATGAACTTGGCGTTCGGGCCGTCGACGAATTCGTCGCCGCTCGAGTTGTCGTTCACGACGCCGTCACGCGGGTTCTCGGAAGCGTAGTTGTCGATTTCGTTCACGACGGACGTGATGTACGCCTTGTTGAATTCCACTTTGGCGTCGGCGATTTCCTTGCCCGAGCTGTTCGGGTGGTTGCCGTACTCGATGATGCGGATCCAGCCGTTGCCGCGCTGGAGCGCGAGACCCTTCACGTCGTTGACGACTCCGCTGTCGATGATGGTGTTGCCGGCCGTGTCGACGAGCGGAATCCACTGATCCTCGGAGAAGGCGAGTGCGTTCTGACCGACGTAGATTTTGTTCTTGAGGTTGCCGTCACCGGAGTTCTGGAGACGGTCGAAGTGAATCTTCACGCGCTGCTTGTCCGACGTGGTGCACGTGGACGGTTTCTCCGTGAAGGTCACGAGGACCACGGCGTCTTGGAAGTCCGACGAACGCTGGTCCAGCGTGCCGAGCTCGGCCAAGTAGATGACGTCGCGGGGTCCGATTTTGATGCGACCCTGGGAGTCCATCACTTCTTTCAAGAAGGACTCGAGCGAGTTCTGGTTGTCGAACGCCGAGTAGCGCGGCGGCGTATCGCCGTTCCTGAGGATGATGACGTGGCCATCCTTGCTGTCGGATTGGTATGTCTTGTTGAAAAGCCATGAGTAGCGTCCGTTGAAGCGGAGAGCGATCGGCGAGCCGCCCGGGACGTTGGCGATGGTCTGCGTGTCGCCCGTTGCCACGGCCTTGCTGTTGTAGAGATCGGACCATTCATTGCCGTCGGTGCTGATCGACGCGCGAACGTCGACCTTCGGTCCGCCGGAGCCGTAGGTGATCTGCGATCCGAGTACTTTCACTTTCACATCGTTGGTACCGGCGGTCTGCACTTTGTTGCCGTTCGTATCGAGCGTGAAGCGCACGTCGCACGGAAGATCACCGCCACCACCGCTCGTGGTGCCGCCGGTCGTACCGGAGGTGGTGCCATCCGTAGTACCGGACGTGGTTCCCGAAGTCGTTCCGCTCGTCGTACCCGACGTCGTACCGGAGGTGGTGCCATCGGTCGTACCGGACGTCGTTCCGCTCGTCGTACCCGACGTCGTACCGCTCGTGGTTCCACTCGTGGTGCCCGAGGTTGTTCCGTCGGTGGTTCCTGAGGTCGTTCCACTGGTGGTCCCCGACGTCGTACCGCTCGTGGTTCCACTCGTGGTGCCCGAGGTTGTTCCGTCGGTGGTTCCCGAAGTCGTTCCGCTCGTCGTACCCGACGTCGTTCCACTCGTGGTACCGGAGGTGGTTCCGCTGGTTGTTCCTGAGGTCGTGCCGCTCGTGGAGCCGACGGCCTCGCCGCTGCACGTGCCGTGCAGGACGTTGCTCACGGAGACGGAGCCGTTCTGATTGATGGTGATGTTGCGGTAGCCGTCCGAGTTGAGCGAGTACACGCATACCGTGCCGACTTGGCTCGGGAGTCCGCTCACGCGAGTGAACGACACCTCATCGATACCGTCGGTGTCCACGCTGCCCGGGAGAGGGAAACTGACGTCTTTCTCGGTGTTGCGAATGGCGTATTCCTCACCGGCGAACAGCGTTCCTTCGGGGAAGTACACTCCCCAAGCCGAATCGAATTTTCCCGCTTGAGACAGCGTCTGCGCCGCGCGCACCGCCTGCACCAAGTGCTCGGTGGCCGTATCCAGGTCGGAGTAGACCTGGTACTGACGGTACATCGGGATGGTGATGCCGGCCGTGGCGGCCATGAGGCCGATGGCGATCAACACCTCGATGGCCGTAAACCCACGCCGCTTGGGGAGGGTTTTCTTTTTCTGTGTGCGCGAACGCATAGAAAGGGAGGGAAAAAAGTGTGGGTTTTTACCTACCCACCGATCCGACGATCGAGTAGATAGGAACAATGATAGCAAATGCGATGGTTCCGACGAGTCCTCCGATGAAGAGAAGGAGGATCGGTTCCAAGACGACCGGCAAACGCTGCGCCGCTTCCTCCGCTTTCTTCTCGTAAATATCGGCGACGCGCATGAGCATATCGGCGATTTTACCCGATTGTTCGCCGGTTACCACCAGCTGCTGGACGGACGGAGGCAATAGTTTCGTAGTCTCTTTGATCGTTTTGAACGAAACGGCGAACGATTCGCCGACCTCGACGCAGTCGGCGAGGCGGAAGTAGAACTTGCGGTACGCCACGGTGTCGGTCACATCAGCCATCGATTTGATGGACTCCACGAGCGGCACGCCGGCCTTGAGCAGGCTCCCCAAAATTACGCCGAAACGGGCGATGGTGGCCGATTTGGCCATGGTGCCGATGCCCGGAAGCTTGAAGATGAACATCTGCGTGGGGCCGCGCAGGCTCGTCTTGGTGCACACGATATAAAGGAGGAGCGCTCCCGCACCGGCCGAGGGAACCGCGACGGTGCCGTGCTCCTTGAAGAAGTTGGCCACCCAAATGATGACGCGGGTGACGAACGGCAATTCTGCGTTGAGCGAGAGGAGCACGCCGACGAGCTGCGGCAGCACGAACCAGGCCAAGCCGAGCGTGATGCCGATGGTGAGCGTGAGAACGATGGACGGATAAATCATGGCCATCTTCACTTTCGATTGCAGCGATCGATCTTTTTCCTGCTGCACCGAGAGGTATTCCATGTTCTTGCTGAGCGAGCCCGACTCTTCGCCGATGCGGATGAGCGCGAGCGCGTACGGCGAGAAAAAGTTCTGATTGTCCATCGCGAGCCAGAGCGGAATACCGCTCTCCACTTCTTCGAGCACGCGACCGACGAGTTTTTTCATCGGTTTCACGCGCACTTCGGTCTGAATCGTCTTCAGTGCATCCACGACTGAAAGGCCAGAATTCAAGAGAATGGCGAGGTTTTCGACGAAGTGAGCCTTCTCCTTTCCGAGTCCGAAATTATTCAGGCCGTCGGTGAACTGCTTCATTGCCGATTTCTTCGGCGACTTCGTCATCTTGAGCGGCGCCTCCTCTTTTTTCTCCGGCGACTTCGCGGCGGGAGCCGGCGTCGCGGTTTTTGCGGCGGGCGTTTCTTCTTTCTTCGGCGCCTCGGGAGGAGGCGTCAAAATTCCGAGCATTTTTTCCGGCTCGGCGTTACTTGCCTTTGGCGGGTTTGAGTTTTGGTCCGTCATCGTGAGCGAAGAAGACGTCGTCCGGCGGTGCGGCGATGCGCAGCAATTCTTCCACGGTCGTCAGTCCCGCCTTCGCCTTGTCGAGTCCGTCCTCAAACAGGAACATGAATCCGGTTTCGCGGGCCTTCACCAAAATGTCGGTGCTGTTTTTCTTCTGCACGATGAGTTCTTCCAAATCTTTGTTGATCTCCAGGAGTTCGTAGATGCCGATGCGTCCGCGGTAACCCGTGTTTCCGCAGCCTTCACAGCCCTTTCCGCGGTACAGCGTCACGGGCTCGGTGCCGGAGAAATACTTGTCGGCGTTCTTGAACAAGGTCTTCGCTTCTTCCACCGTGATGGTGAAACTGAAGCGGCAGTGCGGACAAATTTTGCGGGCCAAGCGCTGAGCGACGATCACCTCCAAGGTCGATGCGAGCAAGAACGGTTCCACGCCCATTTCGATGAGACGGGGGACCGCGGTCGCGGAGTCGTTGGCGTGGAGCGTGGAGAACAGCAAGTGTCCGGTGAGCGCGGCGTTCACGGCGATCTGCGCGGTCTCGCTGTCGCGGATTTCTCCCACGAGAATGATGTCCGGGTCTTGGCGGACGAGCGAGCGAAGTCCTTTGGCGAACGTGAGCCCCGTGCCCAGGTTCACCTGGATGTGGTTGATGCCCGTGATTTTGTACTCGACGGGATCTTCGATGGTGGAAATGTTCACGTCGGGACGGTTGCGCATCTTGATGAGTCCGTAGAGCGTCGTGGATTTACCGGCTCCGGTGGGACCCGTGGTCAAAATCATGCCGAAGGGCTTGTTGGCGGCCTTTTCGAGGATGGCGCGGTAGCGCTCGGAGAACCCGAGGTCGGCGAGCGTGAGGTTTCTGACGTACTCGGACAGAAGACGCATCACGACTTTCTCGCCGTCGACGATCGGGATGATCGAGACGCGGACGTCCATCGTTCCGGCTTTGGATTTGTAGCGGATGGCGCCGTCTTGGGCGGCGTAGTGTTCGTCGATGCGCAGGTTCGATTCGATCTTGATGCGGTTGACGATGCCTTCGTAGAACTGCTTCGGGAGTCGGCCGGCTTCGTGCATCACGCCGTCGACGCGGAAGCGGACGATGACGTCTTTCTCCTGCGGCTCGAAGTGGATGTCGGACGCCTTGAGGCCCATCGCGTCCTCGAAAATTTCTTCCAGAATTTCCGGAGCGACCTGTTTCTGTTTTTCGATGATGGACTGGAAGCGCGTCGCGAGCGGCTTGTGGTAGAGCGCGAACGCATTGCCGATGGAGCCTTTGGGGGCGTAGGCGAGCGTCACCGTGCCGGTGAATTTCTTCAGATCTTCCTTGGAATATTTTTTCCAGAAGCCTTTGTTTTTCTTCTCGGCTTCTTGTGCCGCTTTCCCCGTGGGGACATAGAACTTCTGTCCGACGTTGGCGCGAATCGCTTCCTCAAGTCCTTCCTGCAACGGGTCGGCGGTCGCCACGGTGATGCTCACGTTCTCCACGTACTCCACGGCGATGGACGAGAACGAACGTGCGAACTCCTCGGGGAGTGCCGCAACCGTCTCACGTGCCGGCGGCTTGCCGACGAGGTCATAGAACGGCAGTTTGTAGTATTCACTCAGCGCGTTTTCCAAAAGATCCGCGGTGAGCAGGCGCTTCTCGAACAGAATCATTTTGAGCTCGACGCGGCGATCCTCGGCTTCTTTGAGCATGGTCGCCATTTCCTCCTCGCTGAGATAGTTCTGCTCCACGAGGATCTTGCCGAGTTGTTCGTTGGTGAGCTGCATGGCTTAGAGTGCGGATTTCACGCGGGCGACGATGTCGGAGATGGGCGTGTTGGATTTCACGAAGTAGTCGATGGCGCCGAGTTCTTTCGTCTTGGCACGGTCTTCTTCCTGGCCCAAGTTGCTGAGCACGATGACCGGAGTCTTGAGTCCCTGGTTCTTGATCTCAAGCAGCACGGCGAATCCGTCCATGACGGGCATGATGAGATCCAAAAGCGCCAAGTCGTACGGGCTCGCCTTGAGTTCGGCGATGGCCTCTTGGCCGTTCGTCACGACCTTGGTTTCGTAGCCCTGACTTTTCAGTTTCATTTCGAGTGCGTGCGACAGCGGACGCTCATCTTCGACGATGAGAATCTTTTTGCCCGTGGGAGCCACGGCCTTCTTGGCCTCAGCATCAGGTGTCGGGGTTGTTTGTGTGGGCTCCATAAATCTCTCTATTGTAGCACAAAATCGCCGCGTTCACAACGCCGCGGAACACTGATAGACTCAGCCCGTGAAAAAGCCCTCCAAGGACTCTTCGGTGCGTCGCGCTTTGCTCTCGGTGTCCGATAAGGACGGCATCGTCGAATTCGCCTCAAAACTGCATTCCTGCGGCTTTGAGATCATTTCTACGGGCGGAACGCAGAAGGTTTTGGAAGATGCCGGCATTCCGGTGACCCACATCGAGAACGTCACGAAGTTTCCGGAGTGTCTCGGCGGTCGCGTGAAGACCATGCACCCGCTCGTCATGGGAGGGATTCTCTTCAAGCGCGATGACAAGACGCAGATCAAAGAAGCCGACGGTCTCGGCATGCATGCCATCGACGTCGTCGCGGTGAATTTGTATCCGTTCAAAACGACGATCCAAAAAATCGGATTCAACCAAGATACCGGCGAACCCCTTCCCGCCGCGGCGATCGAACAAATCGACATCGGCGGGCCGACGCTTCTTCGCTCCGCCGCAAAAAATCACGATGCCGTCACGGTCGTGTGTCATCCGTCCGACTACGTTCGCGTCGCCAGAGAAATCGAAACGTCCGGCGACACGTCCATCGAGCTTCGTCGTGAACTCGCGGGCAAAGCGTTTTTGCACACCGCCGCGTACGACTCGCTCATCGCCGAGACGATGTCCAAAGGAACGGTCGACGGCATCACGCTCGTCTCCGGCCGCACGCTCCGCTACGGCGAAAACCCGCACCAGTGGGGCAAATTTTACGAGATCGACAGCTCACCCGCGCAGCAGTGGAAACAGCTCCAGGGCAAGGAATTGAGCTACTTGAACCTCCTCGACGGCGACGGCGCCTGGCGCATGGTGTGCGAGTTCGACGCACCGACGACCGTCATGGTGAAGCACGCCAACCCGAGCGGCATCGCCTCGAGCGCGACCATCGAGGAAGCGTTCCAAAAAGCGTACGACTCCGATCGTCTCTCGGCGTTCGGCGTCATCATCGCGCTCAACCGTCCGTGCACCGCGGGCGTCGCCAAAAAAATTCTGGAACAGAAGATGTTCGTGGAAGTCATCTTGGCTCCGGTGTTCGACGCCGATGCTCTGGAGCTCCTCGCGCAGAAGCCGAACATCCGTCTGCTCTCGATGGGGGACACGCGTTTCTCGGAATACGTCGTGTATCGCTCGGCATTCGGCGGCATGCTCGCGCAGAACGACGACGTCCGCGAAGTCGTGGCGAAAGATCTCACGTGCGTCACGCAAAAAAAGCCGACGAAGGAACAAATCAACGATCTTCTCTTCGCCTGGAAGGTGGTGAAGCACGCCAAGAGCAACGCCATCGTGCTCGCCAAGAATGCGGCGACGGTCGGCATCGGTTGCGGCCAAACGAGCCGCGTGGATTCCACGTGGATCGCCCTCAAGCGAGCCCAGGCAGAAGCCAAAAACTCGGTGATGGCCAGCGACGCATTCTTCCCGTTCCCGGACTCGATCGAAGAGGCCGCAAAGAACGGCATCAGCGCCGTCATTCAGCCCGGGGGTTCGGTGAAGGATGCCGACGTCATCAAGCGCGCCGACGAACTCGGACTCGCGATGGTGTTCACGGGGATCCGGGCGTTCCGACATTAGGCGCATGAAAAAATTCGCACTCGTTCTCTTCGGTTTCACTCTCGGAGTGGCCGTCATGCTTCCGTTTGTTCCGGAAATTTCATTCCGGCAGCACACCGTGGACGTCGGCGTGCCGGAAACTTCCACATCGTCCGACACATTCGTCGTCACGCACGTCGTCGACGGCGACACCATCGACGTGACGGGAGCGGACCAGAAGAAAGTGCGTGTGCGTTTCGTCGGCATCGATACGCCGGAGACCGTGGATCCAAGGAAGGGTGTGCAGTGCGAAGGTCCCGAAGCCAGCAACCGAATGAAGGCTCTCCTCAGCGGAAAAACGGTCACTCTGGAAAAGAAGCCCGACGAGGACAAAGACGATTACGGACGTCTGCTGCGGTACGTTTATTTGGATGGAAAAGATATCGGCGCACAAATGCTCGCCGAAGGCTACGCCGAGAGTCTGTGCGAAAAATTTCCGCACCCGAAGTGCGATGCGTACGATGCTCTTGAGGCGAAAGCGAAGTCCGAGAAACTCGGCAGGTGGGGAGC
>CAZSWJ010000017.1:0-25274 GCA_964611095.1 uncultured Candidatus Peribacteria bacterium | reverse complement strand
GGGATGCAATGATTGCAAAGAGTGCAAGGAACTACGAGCGTGTGAATCCACATCCCAAGGGATGGAGCGCGCCGCAGCGGGGGGGGGGGGGGGGGGGGGGGGGGTATCGGCGCGCAGCGCTTTCTTTCGTCCTTTCTTTGTCGCGCTGACAAAGAAAGGACATGACCTGCTGCTTCTGGGAATCTATGGACGTATTTGACTTATTAGTAATATATATTGTATTATAATTTTATGAGCGAACAAAAGCCCTCTGAGCGGTTTAAGGAGGATTTGGTGAATCTGCACCAAACGCGCGTAGAATTGCATGCCGACGACGAGGATCTAGAAATGGCTTTAAATATAATTCGCACACAAGAGCATGCGGAGGGTGGGGAACTATCATTTTTGGATGAAGATGGGAGTAAATGGAGAATTTCATTGGCCGACGTTTATCGTCTGAAACGAGAGTTAAAAATTCGCCTCTTGAGATCCGCAAATGAGGCAGTATGGCAATGGGACGAAATATCCTGCGTATTGCGGGACAAAGTTGCCACTCTGTTCATTGAAGGACTCCGTATGAGCCATGAGCAAAGTTACCTCGATGAAATAAAGAAAATGGCAATGGAAACCACAGATTACTTATACCCGGAAGATCTGGATAAC
This sequence comes from uncultured Candidatus Peribacteria bacterium, assembly GCA_964611095.1. GTDB lineage: Bacteria > Patescibacteriota > Gracilibacteria > Peribacterales > Peribacteraceae > CAZKJL01. The sequence goes on along the minus strand of CAZSWJ010000017.1, from coordinate 24,632 downwards.
GACGAACTTGTACGAAAAGCACTTGAGGCCTGGGTTCAAGATTCGCTCGCTTTTTTTGAGGGGAATTTGGAGTCTGAAGAAAAAACCAATAATTAGCCCTACGGCGAAGAATCTTTCATGTTGATCTATTTCACCGTCACACTCTTCGCAAGGTTTCGCGGCATATCCGGGTCCCTGCCGCGCAGAATCGCGAGCAAGTAAGCCAAAATCTGGATGGGGATGACGTTGACGATCGGCTGGGCAGAGCCCGCATCGGGAACCTTGATCCAGTGATCGAACACGTCATGCTTCTTCGGCGCAATGCCGATGATCATGGCGCCGCGTGCGCGGAGCTCCATGATGTTGCTGATCATGTCGGCGGTGAACTCGTCGTTGCCCATGAGCGCGATGCACGGCGTGCCTTTTTCGATGAGCGCGATGGGTCCGTGCTTCAGCTCTCCCGCGGCAAAACCTTCGGCGTGAATGTAACTCACTTCCTGAATCTTGATGGCGCTCTCGAGTGCCATCGGATAGTTCCAACCCTTGCCGATGATGTACATGTTGTCGTGCGTGTGGATCGCCTCGGCGACACCGCGAATGTGTTGCACGTAGCGCGGGTTCAACATGTCGTTGATCTGCCCGCCGGTTTCCTGCAAAAGCTGACGACCGACGTTCAGTTTTCCGGCGACCGCGTGTGCGATGAGAAGAAGCACGGCCATCTGTCCCGTCGCGGCCTTCGTTGAGGCCACCGCTTTCTCCGGTCCGGCATTGATGAGGAGCGTGAAGTCCGCGGCGCGAGCGATGGAAGAACCTTCGACGTTCGTGATCGCCAGAACCTTTGAACCAGCCTTTTTTGCCACTTTGATGGCCTCCAGGACATCGGCAGTTTCTCCGCTCTGGCTCACGACGATGATGAGACTCTCGGGCTTGAGGAAGTGGTGGTAGATGGGGAACTCGCTCGCCGGCGCGAAGTTCACGTGGCGCTTCGCGACGACGGAGAAGAAGTAGTCGGCGGCCATGCACACTTTGCCCGCCGTGCCGCACGCGGTGAGGATGCAGCCGAGACACGTCTCGATGGCCTTCGCCACTTCCATGATTTCCTTGTCGTCCTGGTGAACGGCGCGACGGATGGATTCTTTCTGATCCATGATTTCCTTGAGCATGTAGTGCTCATACTCTCCCTTCTCCGCGTCTTTCACTTCCCAGTCGATTTCCACGAGACGCTTCTTTCGCTCGGCACCCGTTTCGATGTCGAGGAATGTGATGACGCCGTTGTCCACGACGATCATCTCACCGTCATCCAAATACTGCACCGTGCGCGTGTGTTCCAAGAATGCGGGAATGTCCGATGCGATGAAGCATTCTTTTTTGCCGACACCGACGATGAGAGGGGAGCCCGTGCGCGCGGCGACGAGTCCCTTGGATTCCTTGTCCATGACCAAGATGGCGTAGCGGCCGTGAAAGCGCTTGCAAGCGGCTCTGGTAGCCTCTGCGAGCGTCACGCCCGTCTTCAGGATCTCTTCGATGAGGTGGGGGATGACCTCGGTGTCCGTCTCGGATTTGAACGTGTGTCCTTTCTTCTTGAGCTCGGCACGTAGCTCGGCGAAGTTCTCGATGATGCCGTTGTGAACGACGGCGATGCGCTCGTCGCAACTGAAATGCGGGTGCGCGTTCTCTTTCGTGACGCCGCCGTGCGTTGCCCAGCGCGAGTGTGCGATGGCGAGGTGGGATTTCTCCGCGTAATCTTCCGGCTTCACGGCGCCGATCTTGCCGATGTCTTTGCCGACTCTGAGCGTGCCGTCTTCCTTGCGGAGCGCGACACCCCAGGAATCGTATCCGCGGTACTCCAAATTCTTCAGCCCCTTGATGACGAGTGACCCTGCATCGTCACGCGTCCCGATGTATCCGAAGATTCCACACATAAATGGCAATGGAAGGAAAACGTGTAGAATGGGATCGATTTCGATCCGACATTCGCATTCTACCTTGTTCCTCTTCTTCCATGAAACGCTCGCTTTTGCCGCTGACCCTCGCCATCTTCCTGCTCTCCGCATGCGGAGGAACTCCCGCCGACAAGGAGCTCCAAAAAATGCATGACGCCATGGTGAGCAAGGCCATGGAGAACGCGCGCTTCATCGAAAAGCCCGAGAAATCCAAGACCACGATGAATCTGTCCCTGCACGCCGAACCGATGAAAGATCTCCTCACGAGCCCGGCCGATCTCACCGTAGATTTCGTTGCGAGCTCCGACGTGTCGTCGGAAAAGAATCCTCTCGTCGATCTCGTTCTCAAAATCGTCTACGGATCCGCGCCGAAAGCGAAATCCGCCGAAGGACCCACGGAAGTCGCCGTGAACTTGAGCCTGCGCATCGTCGCACGCACCGTCTCGTTCAACATCGCGAAAGCCGATTACGTCGGCTCCGCGGTTCCTCAACCGTTCTCCATCCCTGCGGAGATGGCGGCTCGCTGGTACGGCATCACGTTCGACGAAGCCAACAAGATGCTGGCGGACACCGCGAAGCAAAACGGCCAACCCGTCACGACCATCGAAGAAACCATCGCTCAGACCATGGGTGGTGCGAAGGTGACTCCCGCGGCTCTCAAGAAACTGTGGGGCAACATGCACCTCTGGAAAGGGATCGAGCTTCTGCCCGAGAAAGACGGCTTGGTGCAGATCCGCGTGGAGTCGGACAAGCAGAAGATCCACGAAAGCGTTCGCGCGTTCGTGCAATACATGAAAGAAGCCTCGGGCCCCTCGTGGGAGAGGCAGATGCAGAACCCCGCCTTCGGGCAGCAGGTGCAGGAACTCGTCGGACCGAATCCCGAGTACCTCAAGAAAGTGGGTGCGGCCAAAGGAATCATCAGCGCCGACAAAACGACGCACGAATTCCGCGGCTTCGACGGCGACTTCTACTCCGAGTCCGGAGCTCTCGTCGGTCACTTGAACGCCGTCATTCAAGACGGTTCCAACGTCAGCGTCACGATGACGGAATCCGAAGCGAAAGAAGAATTGTCGTTCGTCATGAAGAACGGAGAATTCGTCATGACGCTGAATGGCAAAACGATCGCCTCCGGCAAAATCACGGCGACGCGCGTGGACATCACCGTCATGAACGCCGACACGGGCAAGACCGAGGCCGTCATCGGATTCGACGTGAAGGAAGCATCCAAGACCAGCCTCTCTCTCGCAAACGGCGTCATCGATATCACGAAGGACAAGTTGCACGTGACCGTGCCCACCTTCCTCGTGGAGTTGTCGGGAGCCAAGTTCGATACGCTCAAGATGACCGTGTCGGCTGCTTCCACCATGAACGGTGCCTCGTTCATCAAAGGAGACTTCGGCGTTCTCCGCGAGCCGCTGAACTCCCTGAGCGTGGAAAAGCCGGCTTTCGTGCCCTTCGAGCAGCTTCAGGCCGATGCGATGTCCGCCCTCATGACGATGCAGAATTAAGTACGAAAGTTAAGAAGTTCGAAAGTGCGTAAGTATGAGAGGAAGTCATACGTACGCACTTCTGACACTTTTGCACTTACGAACTTTCCCACTGCACCTGTAACCTCCACAGACGGGGTATTGACTTAGTCCGCGCCCTTCCGTACTCTGCCTCAGCTTTATGCCCGTCCTGCAAGCTTCCATCAAAGACGCACGTCAATCCGAAGAGCGCCGAGCTCGTCGTCAGCCATACAAAACGGCGATGAAGACGCTCATGCGCAAAGTGCAGGAACTCGCTCGCGACGGTAAGACGACCGAGGCCGTGAAAGTGATGCCCCTCGCCATGAAGGCCATCGACACCGCCGCCAAGAAGAACATCATTCACTGGAAGAACGCGGCGAAGAAGAAGTCTCTTTTGGCTCGCTCGTTGAGCCCGAAGAAAAAAGCTGCATGAGTTTCCTTCTCGCGGTGGACATCGGAAAAAGGCGAACCGGTCTCGCAGTCGGAGACTCGGGTTCGGGTTTCGTGATGGCGCTCGACACGTTCCATCACAAGACCGACGAAGCGCTCGTCGAAAAAATTTGCGAGGTCGTGAAGCAGAAAAATATTTCAGAACTGATCATCGGCTTGCCGCGCTTGCCCCAAGGAACGGAGGGGGAGCAGGCGAATTTCGTAAAAAAAATCGTGAAGATTCTGGAAGAAAAAACCGGACTTCCGATGACGCTTTTGGACGAGCGATACACCACCAAACAGGCTTCCGGAATGGAATCCGACCCGGATGCCCGTGCGGCATGCGATTTGGCCTCTCTGGCGCTTGATCAAAGGAAAAAATGACTGTTGACAAGGTTTTCTAATATTGTATTATAGCTCCCTTTACAGGGAACTATCTTGCTCCTTTTTCCGCCGCTCGCTGACACCTCGCTCGACGACCGACGTCGGTAGGGTAGGAAAGAAAGTTTAACTTTATTTCCTGTCAACGTTCTGGTACAACAAGATAGTTTTATCCCCATCAAGCTCCATGACTCCTTCCACTTCCTCGTCGTCTACGTCGCAACAGGCAGCCGCGAAGTCTCAACTCACTCTCAATCTCCAAGACTTGCTTGGCGATTTGTTTTTGGTGCTGACGCAGAAAGAAACGGAAGTGATTAAACGACGTTTTGCACTGGCTGGCCAGAGCAAACAAACGTTGGAGAAGATTGGAAAGCACTTCAACGTCACCCGCGAACGCATCCGCCAGATCGAGAGCATCGCTCTCTCCAAGCTCAAGCGCACGGTTCGCACGACTCGCCTCAACGACGTGAACGAAATGGCGAAGGGGATTCTCCGTTCGCACGGCGGCCTGATGCTTTCCACCGAACTCGTCTCCTCCGTCCTCAAGCGCCTGCCCGGAAGTCAGATGGTGGACGGTTCCATCCTCCGCCTCTCCTTCAGCATCGACAACGAGATGGCATCCGAGGGTCGCAGCCAAACCTACAAGCCGTTCTGGAGACTCTCCACGCTCGCGATGGACGACATCTCCACGATCGTCGACATGGCCGTGAAGTTCCTCAACAAGCGTCACTCCTGCATGAAGGGTGCCGAGCTCATCAGCTCCATCCAGGCAATGCCCGCCTTCCAGGGCCGCGTTCCGTCTCCCGAACTCATCGTCAGCTGTCTCAGCATCGACGAGCGTTTGCGCGAGATCCCCGACGGTTGGGGACTGACCGAGTGGCGTTTCGTTCGCCCCCGTTCCATCCGCGACAAAGTCGAGATCATCCTCAAGAAGGTCGGACGCCCGATGCACTTCATGGAAATCGCCAACTCCATCAAGGAGGCCGGTTTCGATCACAAGAACGTCACGGTCCAGGCCGTTCACAACGAGCTCATCCGCTATCCGCAGTTCGTTCTGGTCGGTCGCGGTCTCTACGCACTCCGTGAGTGGGGTTACGAGCCGGGCACCGTCGCCGACGTCATCGAGAACATCCTCAAGCAGAAGGGAGCCCTCAGCAAGAAACAGATCATCGAAGAAGTCAGCAAGCAGCGCACCGTGAAGGTGGGAACCATTTCCCTGAACCTTCAGAAGATGCCGTACTTCGTCCGCGTGGGTCGTGCCGTCTACGACTTCGACGCCTCCAAAAAGAAATAATCGCGTTTCGAAAGAGACCGAGAACCGCCCGCACGGGCGGTTTTTTTGTGAGTGATTTCCGATGTATACTGCGAGTCTCATGCGACGACTCTTCCTCTCGGCAATCGGTCTCACCATCGCGGTGTTCGTCATCGTGCAATTCGGTTCATGGACGCAGAAACCCGTCAGCAGCCGTCCCCTCGGTCCCACGACCGCCACGGGCACGCTCATCGGCGCCGATGTTTCCCTGGTCCGCCGCGGCACGCACGTGCTCGTCGTGGACGGGGAGCGGGCATTCTACGTGGAAAGTCGCACCCAGAACCTGCAGGAATTCGAGGGGCAAACCGTGACGGTGGAGGGCAACTTGGCAAAGAACACGGTCCAAAACGAGCTCCACGTGCTGGAGGCGACGAGCGTGAAGCGCTCGCGCGGCGATGACGACCTCAAGCGCTGGGACATTCCGGCCATCGGCATTCACCTGAACGCACCCAAAGCCTGGACCCCGTCCATTCAGGGAAGCACCGCCACGTTCATGCTCCTCGGCGAGACGACGCCGCTTCTCACCATCAAGTTGGTGAGCGGATCCACACTGCCCCCCGGTACGTCGATGTACATCAGCAACAGGCGCACGACGCGCGTGGACGGCGAAGCGGAGGACACCGAAGTGTTCATCCTGGAGAAGTCGTCCATCATCAGCCTGCAGTTCAGCCCGAGCGGCCAGGAGCAAGTGACGCGCCCGGAAGAAGCGCAGGTGCTCCGCGCCCAATTCGATCGCATGCTCTCGGACATCACGTTCCTCGTCGACAAGAAACTCCCGACGACACAGACCGGAGGAACGATGGGCGGCACCGTATGCGGAGGCACCGCCGGCATTCTGTGTCCCGCCGGTTTTTACTGCGACATCAATGATCCGGTGAACCGCATCGGACAGTGCAAAGCGCGGAAGTAAGCGCAGAAACAGGGTGTACTGTTGTACACCACTACACATTTGGATCCTTTCAAGTAAAACTGTTTGACCGAACGGAGCCACAGGATAATAGTGCGGGTGAACGTTCATACACCTTACTCATTTTTCCTCCTCTTCACATGACGAAACAGACGACACAAGACCCGACGGTCGCAAAAACGGCTCCCAAAAGCGATGCCAAGACCGTCAAAGACACGCTGACATCGGCCAAAGCGGATTCTCTGAAGGCGGCCATCGCCGATATCGAGAAGCAGTATGGCGCAGGTTCCATCATGCAGATGGGCAACGGCAGCATGATGCAGAACGTTGAGGTCTACCCCAGCGGTTCCCTCAGCCTCGATCTCGCTCTCGGCGGCGGCATCCCCAAAAGTCGCATCATCGAAATCTTCGGACCCGAGTCCTCGGGCAAAACGACGCTCGCGCTCCACGCCATCTCGCAGGTTCAGAAGCGCGGCGGCCGAGCCGCATTCATCGATGCCGAGCACGCGCTCGACATTCAGTACGCCAAGAAAATCGGCGTCAACATCGACAGTCTCTTGGTCTCGCAGCCCGATGACGGCGAGCAGGCCCTCGAGATCACCGAAACGCTCGTCCGTTCCGGCGGCATCGACATCATCGTCATCGACTCCGTCGCGGCACTCACGCCCCGAGCCGAAATCGAAGGCATGATGGGCGACAGCCACATGGGCCTCCAGGCTCGTCTCATGAGCCAGGCTCTGCGCAAACTCACCTCCATCGTCAGCAAGACGAACTGTTCCGTCGTCTTCATCAACCAGATGCGCATGAAGATCGGCGTGATGTTCGGCAACCCCGAGACCACGACGGGCGGCAATGCGCTCAAGTTCTACGCGTCGCTCCGCCTCGACGTCCGCCGCATCGACAAAATCACGGAAAAGGGCGCCGACGAGCAGGCGATCGTGGGCAATCGCACGCGCGTGAAAGTGGTGAAGAACAAGATCGCTCCGCCGTTCCGCCAGGCCGAATTCGACATTCTCTACGCCCAGGGCATCTCCCGCGAGGGCGACATTCTCGACCTCGGCGTGAAGTACGGCATCATCGAAAAGTCGGGCGCGTACTTCCGCGTCGGCGAGGAAACCATCGGCCAGGGACGCGAGCAGGCCAGGACGTACCTCAAAGCAAACCCCAAACTTGCCGACAAGCTCGATAAGGAGATCCGCGAAGCGTTCGGTAAACTGAACGTCTAGGACACCAAGAAATTGAAAGGAACCAAGGAAGCTCCGATCCTTGGTTCTTTCGGTTTCCTTCGGTGGCAAGCTTCATTGCTTCCAACGGGACGGAAATATCCGCTACACTCGTCCTCCCATGGCCCAAGCATTCCTCGAAACACAGCCACACAGCCTGGAAGCAGAGCAAACCGTGCTCGGTGCGCTGCTCATGGACCCGGAAGCCATCGTGAAGGTCTCGGATTTACTTGCTCCCGAGGACTTCTACGAACCCGCATTCCGCCTCATCTACGCCGCCATCCACACGCTGTACCAGTCGCACCAGCCCGTGGACATCGTGACCGTGACGAACAAGCTCAGCGACGCCAAGAAGATCCAAGACATCGGCGGCAGCGCGTACCTCGCCGAACTTGCGGCCAAAGTGCCGACGGCCGCGCACATCTTCAAGTACGCACAGATCGTCAAAACCAAGGCCATTCACCGCCGCATCATCCAGTCCGGTGAGCGCATCAAAGCTCTCGGGTACGAGGTGGACCGCGATATCCCGGAACTCTTGGAAATGGTGGAGAAAACCGTCTTCGGCATCTCGGCGACGTTCCTCAAGGAGAAGTTCGTCCACATCCGCGATATCCTCAGCGCCCGCTACGAAAAGTTCGCAGAAATGCACGAGAGCAAAGACTCGGATGCCATCAAGGGTGTGCCGACCGGCTTCACCGCTCTCGACACAAAACTCTCCGGATTCCAGCCGAGTGACCTCATCATCATCGCCGCTCGTCCCAGCATGGGTAAAACATCGCTCGCACTCAACGTGGCGCAGAACGCCGCCATCAAGTTCGGCAAGACGGTCGGCATCTTCTCGCTGGAAATGAGCAAAGAGCAGTTGGTGGACCGCTTGTTCGCCTCCATGCTCGGCGTGGACTCGTGGAAGCTCCAGAAAGGAAAGCTGGAGGACCGCGATTTCCAGAACATGGGACCCATCATGGACGACCTCAACAAGGCCAACATCTTCATCGACGACTCCATGGGATCGTCCATTCCGGAACTGCGCGCCAAAGCCCGCCGTCTGCAGATGGAGAACGGCCTCGACATGATCATCATCGACTTCATGCAGCTCATGAGCACGGGCAACCAAAGTTTCGCCGGAAACCGCGTGCAGGAAATTTCGGAAATCTCGCGCTCGCTCAAGATGCTCGGTCGCGAACTGAAGATCCCCATCGTGGCGCTCTCGCAGCTCTCTCGCGCCGTGGAAAGCCGCCCGGGAAACATCCCGCAGCTCTCCGACCTCCGCGAATCGGGATCCATCGAACAAGACGCCGACGTCGTGCTCATGATGTACCGCGAAGACTACTACGAAGAAGATTCCGATCGTCCCGGCATCACGGACATCTACATCCGCAAGCACCGCAACGGTCCCACGGGACGCGTGGAACTGATGTTCAAGCGCGAGCAGATGCGCTTCTACGACATGGACAAAGCGCACGACGCCAAGTCGGCCGCACAGCGGGCGGGCGCCAAGCTCATCGGCCAAGTCCGCGGCGGCATGCCTCGCCCTCACGCAATGCAGGACGATGAGTAAACAAAACTTAGTGTCGACAACGCGACAAAGTAGGTAGAATCACGTACATGCCTGCGCTGCCTCTCGTTCTCGTTCGCCCGGAAATTTCGCTGGTCGAGATTTTGTCGTACTCACTCCTGGCGTTCGTCGTCGCACTGATTCTGACAAAACCGTTCGTCCAATTCCTGCACCACTACAAGTTGGGTAAAAAACTCCGCGTGGAGGCCGTGGACGGGGGATCGGCGAGCGTGTTCCTCACGTATCACCAAGCCAAGGCCGGCACGCCGACGATGGGCGGCATTTTGATCTGGGGATCCATTCTGCTCACCGTGCTGTTCTCGCGCATCTTCTCGTACGTCGGAACGGTGGATCACTCGCTCCTGCAACGCGGCCAGGTGTACATCCCGCTTGCGATGCTCGTGTCGCTCGGCATTCTCGGCGCCGTGGACGACTACTGGAACATCCGCGGTCTGGGGAAGAACAAGGGTCTGGACACCAAGCCCAAGCTCTTCTTGCTCATTCTGATGAGCTCGCTTGCGGCCGCATGGTTCTACTTCCGTCTGAATTACCAATCCATCGCCATTCCGTTCGGAACGGATATGGGCCTTGCAAACGGTGAGCTGCAGCTCGGCTGGCTCTACATTCCGTTCTTCATCTTCGTCGTGCTGGGCACGGCCAACGCCGTGAACGTCACGGACGGCCTCGACGGGCTCGCGGGCGGACTCCTCATGATTTCGTTCACCGCGTTCGGCATCGTCGCCTACATCTCGGGACTCTTCGTACTCGCCGCGTTCTGCGGCGTCGTCGTCGGCGCACTCGCCGCATTTTTGTGGCACAACATTCCGCCCGCCATTTTCTTCATGGGCGACACGGGGTCACTGGCGCTCGGCGGCACGCTTGCCGTCATGGCGTTCATGATCAACCAGGTATTGATCCTGCCGCTCATCGGCTTCGTGTTCGTCATTGAAATGCTCTCGGTCATCATCCAGCTCACGAGTAAAAAGTACTTCAAGCGCAAAGTCTTCAAGTCCGCGCCGTTCCATCATCACCTGGAAGCGCTCGGCTGGGGCGAGAGCAAAGTGACGATGCGTCTGTGGATCATCGGCGTCTTCGCCGCATTCATGGGCGTGCTCCTGAGCATGAATCCGTAAAGGGCGACTTTTTGGCTTGCCGCTGCAGCCGAGTTGATTTTCCTGCCGCAGATCATTAGTGTGAACGCATGCTTCGAGTCGCAATCAACGGGTACGGTCGCATCGGAAGAAACGTGCACCGGCAATTCATCGAAAAGCACTCGAAAGACGTGGAGGTCGTGGCCGTGAACGCATCGTCGGACGCCGACATGCGCGCGTACTTGCTGAAGTACGATTCGCTCCACGGACACTTCAAAGGAAGCGTGGAGGTGAAAGGGGATCACATGCTCGTGAACGGCAAAGACGTCCGCGTCGTCAAGGAACGCGATCCGGGAAAATGTCCGTGGAAGGAACTCAAGGTGGACATGGTCGTGGAGTCCACGGGCAACTTCGATACGTCCGAGGAAGTAAAAGCGCACCTCGCCGCGGGAGCCAAACGCGTCCTCGTCACGGCTCCGATGAAAGACAAGACGCCGACCTTCGTCATGGGCGTGAACGACGAGAAACTGACGAAGGACATGCACATCATCAGCAACGCGTCGTGCACCACGAACTGCGTGGCACCCGTCATCAAAGTGATCGATGCGACCTTTGGCGTCGAAAGCCTGCTCGTGAGCTCCGTGCACGCGTTCACGGCATCGCAGAACCTGCTCGACAACAAAGCCAAGGAAGGCGGCGAACTGCGCCGCGCACGCGCCGCGACGATGTCCATGATTCCCACGAAGACGGGGGCCGTGAAAGCCTGCGCCGAGATTTTCCCGCACCTCAAGGGAAAGATGGACGGCATGGCGTTCCGCGTTCCGGTGCCCACGGTGAGCTGCGCCTACATGGCGTTCCAGCTCAAGAAGGACGCCACCGTGGAACAGATCCACGCCGCGCTGGAGGCCGCCGCCAAGACGAAAGAAATGAACGGCATCCTCGCCATCTCGCACGACCAGTGCGTCTCCATCGATTTCCAAACCGACCCGCACTCGTCCATCGTCGACGCACCGTCCACGAAGGTCGTGGACGGCACCGCAGCTCAGATCCTGAGCTGGTACGACAACGAGTGGGGCTACGCCATGCGCGTCACGGACATGACGATGAAAATGGCTTCGTTCTTCTAACCCTTTCGACCATGAGCAAAGCACCGACCCCCACCACAGGCTTCTCCTGCACGCTCCCGTCGCGCGTCTCGCTGAACCAGCACCTGTTCACCTCGGGCGTGCCGGACAAACTGCGTCACCTCATCAACGATATCGCGCGTGCCGGCAAATACGTTCATAACGCCATCCGTACGACGGACCTGGGTCTCGCGGGTTCCGCCAACACGTTCGGCGAAGAGCAACTGAAGCTCGATGTGCTCAGCAACAACATCATCAAAGAACAGCTCTGCGAGAGCCGCCTTGTCGCGAGCTTCGCATCGGAAGAGGAATCCGAGTCCCTGCACGAACTCGTGCCCGAGGCTCCGTTCACGCTCGTGTTCGACCCGCTCGACGGTTCGTCGCTCGTCGACTGCAACCTGGCCATCGGTTCCATCTTCGGCATTTACAACGCGGGAAGCCCCGTCGGCAAAACGCCCCGTGACCAAGTCGCCGCGCTCTACCTGGTCTACGGGCCGCGCACGATTCTCGTCTACAGCGCGGGCAAAGGCGTCCACGCGTTCTTCCTCAACGAAGTCGGGGAATTCGTCATGCTGCAGCGCAACCTCACGATGAAAGACGAAGTGAAGACGTACGCACCGGGTAACCTCCGCGCCGTCGTCGACACGCCGAACTACCGCAAAATGATGAACACCTGGCTCGATGAAGGCCACACGCTCCGATACTCGGGAGGCATGGTTCCGGACATCCACCACATGCTCATCAAGGGCGCCGGCATCTTCACGAACATCGGCGGCAGCAAGTATCCCAAGGGAAAACTGCGCCTGCTCTTCGAGTGCGGTCCGTTCGCGTACATCATGGAGCAAGCCGGCGGCGGAGCGAGCGACGGCACAAAGTCGATCCTGGACGTAAAGATCGAAGACCTCGATCAACGAACGCCGCTCATCATCGGTGCGAAGAAAGAGGTGAAGCGCGTGAGCGACGTGCTCAAGGCCTAGACCTTCGTCGGATCCTTCGGCGGTTCGACCGGCGCCTTCTTTTCCCATGTCCAGAACGCCTCGTTCAGGGCTTTGGGAAGCACTTCTTCGAGCGTCTTGTTCGGCTCGGGATCTTTGATTTTTCCTTCCACTTTGAAGATGCGCTTCATGCTCCTATAGGTGCCCCACGGAAAATGTTTGCGCCACGACTTCTTGCGCTCGGTCTTGGCACCCGGCTTCTCCGGAAGAACTGCCTGCACGTACGGCTTGGACTTGGGCTTGTCGTTCTTGCCCCACTCGACCATGCCGACGACGGTTTTCGTCTCGGGGTCGACGTAGACGAGGTCATCGTCTTTGTACGGGGAGGCCGGCTTTGTCGGTTCGGGAGTGCTCATGGCTTGGAGAAGAGGTGATGTTCCTCCACGGGCATCGGCGGAGGAGGAGGTGGCGGGGGAGGACGATCTTCGGGGAACGGTTCGGGCTGCGGTTTGGGCTTGGACGACTGTTCGTCGGGATGATGGAACAAAGCCTGAGCCTGGCGCTTCAACTCTTCCTGATAGTCCAGGAATGCGTACAGCGTGGCAAGGGCGCTTCCGACGATGGCGATGTAGATGCCGAAGCGGATCTCGGCGCCCGAGGCCTCGGACGTGAGACGCAGGAGAATCGTGAAGGCGGCGATGAGCAGAATGAGACAGACGCTCGTGAGTTGCAGACGCACCGTGGCGCGGTTGGACTTGCGGACGAGCACGGGTCCCCCGACGAGCGGGGAGACGCCGGAGGCAAGAATGAAGAATTCGATGAAGAACACCGCGTGACCGATGAAACCGGTGTGGAACCCGAATCCGCTCCATTGCTGCGTGTTGCCGTACCACTGACCGCCGAGCCACGGAATGAACAGACCGAACATGCCGATGACGACCCCGATATGGAGGATTTTCTCTTCCAGCTCCATCGCCCGAAGGACGCGCAAGAACTTTTCAAACATCGTCGCCATGATACCGAAAAATGCCTCCTGATTCCATGTCCGAAACCGTGCTAAAATGCGTTTATGCCGCTTCAGTACAAGACCGTCGGCGTCACCGCGCGCTCCGATATCGCCGAGAGTGAAAACTCCATCCTCCACGTGTGCCGCATCGTGGAAGATTGCGGTGCGAAAGCGCTGCTCGATGACAAGCGCTGCAAGTCCATCGCGGGCAAGCGCAAAACGTTCAAACGTTGCAACGAAGTCGATCTCCTCATCGTCCTCGGCGGCGACGGAACGATTCTCCGAACCGTGCGCGAGATGGATGATTTCTCGGTACCCGTCCTCACCATCAACAAAGGAACCATCGGATTTTTGGCCGAAATGCAGATCTCGGAAACCGAAGAACTCTTGCCGTACTTTTTGCGGGGAAGGGGGAAAACGGAAGAGCGAAGCCTTCTCGACGTATCGGCCACGCGCGGCAAGAAGACGCTCTGGAAGGGCAAAGTTCTCAACGAAGCCGTCGTCTCGCAGGGAGCCATTTCCCGTCTCATCGACTTGAAAACCTCCGTGAACGGCGATGACCTCGCCACGTTCCACGCCGACGGCATCATCATCGCGACTCCCACGGGCTCGACGGCGTACTCGCTCGCCGCGGGCGGACCCATCGTCCATCCCGAACTTCGCGCGACGATTCTGACACCCATCAACCCGCACAGCTTCAGCCAGAAACCCATCGTGCTTCCGGGGGACGACGAAGTGGAAGTGACGATTCTCACGAAGCAGAACAAATTCGGCGACGTCCAAGTGAGCCTCACGCTCGACGGACAGACGTACGTCACGCTGGAGCACAAAGACACCGTGCATCTCATCATCGCCAAGGAAACCGTGAAGTTCATTCGCCGCAGCGAAGAGACGTTCTTCTCCACCCTCCGCAGCAAGCTCAAATGGGGCGAAAGGCTCGAGGAATGACGTTTCAGGCACAGATGATATATGGACAAATAAGTGATTTTGTAGTTTAATTATACTATGAATTCCACTCAGAAAAGCCGCCCGTCGATGAAGCAGGAATTCGCCGAACTTCACGAAGAACTCGGTCTGAACGGAACGAAGAACTCCAAGACCGCGGCGAAGGCCGATTTTTACAGGGACGTGGAAGCGCTCCTCAAGACACACTGGACCGCATCACTCGAAACACTGCGAAACGATTCTCCCGACGGACTCGGACTCCTCGTCGGAAGCAAGAGTGACGAGTTGTTCAGAGCGGAATTGGCGGAAGAACGGACGTGGCTCACGGCTGAAAAATTGGAAGCCGCGGTGGATTCCGCGCAGTCGCGCACCGAGACGGTCAACGCGTTTCCGGTGCTCATGAATGAGTCCGTTCGCCTCGTCACGCAGCAAACGCTTGAAGAGTGTCGGAAAACGGCTCCCTCTCTTTTCGCCTCGTTGCATCAAACCGCACCGAGGAGACGCGGCGTCCTGTCCCAGATGCCGGAATTGGATCTGGGCCTGCTCTTGTCGCAAGGATTCGGAACGGCGCGAAAAACGACGTGGAGCCTCTTCGACGTTTCCCATGCTCTCTTCGCCGAAAAATACGACAGGCCTCCGTCTCATGACGAATGGCATGCGCTGTGCAAACGAACGCTGCCCGTACTCGGGGTGCTGGCGAAAACCCACTTGCAGGTGATGCATCACGTAAACCTGATTCTGCGCGGAATGACGCCGAAACAAAAAATACCGAATCCGCAGGTTCCTTTGATGAAGAGCGAGTACTTCGAGCTGCACGGTTCGGAGCAGGAGCCGGAAATTCGGTTTTCGCCGGAACTCTTCGAGGAGGTGCGCGAAAAAATGATTGAAGAGGGAAAAAGCATCCTGTGGCCGGCGGTCATCGGCTGTCCCGGCAGCCACATCATCGCGCCGCTTCATAAGTGGTGCGTGAGCATCGCGGATGCGTACCTGCTCGAACGAAGTGAGGAATTTTCCGACATGCCGAGAACCGCACCCTCCGCAGCCGTCATCGAAGTGCCGACCACTCCCGTTCTCGTCCTGTGATGTCGATCGGATTCCCGCCCCCGTCTGCAGATCATCCAAACGACGAGGACAAAAAACTGTCGATCGGCAAAAGTGCCATGGGGTGCTTGATTGCTGCGATGGCGAGCACGGCGCTGTCCGTCGCGGTCGTACTGGACTGGAACCGCCCGCTCGGTGTTCGGAGAACGATCATGAACGTCGTGGAGAACAGGCAGCGCGAGATCGAAGCGCGCCGCAAGCTGAGCGCAGCTTTTGAAACACAGCCGGTCTACGAAGAGGCGTTCGACAAATATTTTCTCCTCATGCTTCCCATCGATGAACCGGACACCGATCCTTTCACGCTGCTCGCAGCAGCAAAGGCCGACGTGCTTCCTGAATTTTTGAAAGAAGTGGCGAACAAAGTCGCCGCGACGGGGGAAGGGTACACGAGGGACGACATCGATACCGTCACGTTCAAACTGACGGAGAAATACCTGAAAGCGCGCAAGGCGGCCAAAGCTGCCCAGGCACCCCAAAAATAAGGCTTTGGAACGTTCCGACACCTAGGAAAAAAGGTCGTTTTGTGATATAATAATGCGATGCCTTCAATCGATCCCAAGAAGCTCGAAAGCCTCCAAGGCGAGGAACTCCTGTCCACTCTGGAACAGGAAGCCATCAAAAACGGCATTTCCGACATTCACGTCAACCCGCAGAAGAACGGCGTGAAGATTCAGTGGCGCGATCTCGGCGTGCTGCAGACGCTTTTGACCGTGTCCAAAGACACGTTCGAGACGATGAAGCGCCGCATCAAATTCAAGGCAAAGCTGAAGCTCAACGTGGAGAACGTCGCTCAGGACGGACAGTACGTGTTCCCGGCCGCGGGCCGCATGGTCAACGTTCGTGTCGCAAGTTTGCCCTCACGTTTCGGTGAGGCGTACACGCTGCGCTTGCTCGACCCGGACCGCGGTATCGTTCCGCTCGAGAAACTCGGTTTCCCGCCGGAGATCAAAAAGCAGCTCGCCGAACTCGCCGAACTCCCGAACGGACTCATCCTGGTGACGGGTCCCACCGGCTCCGGTAAAACGACGACGCTGTACGCACTTCTTTCCACGCTTTCCGGAAAGGACCGCAACATCATCACGCTCGAGGATCCCGTGGAATACGAGCTCAAGGACATCATCCAAAGCCAAATCGATGCCGAGCACGGCTACACGTTCGCCTCCGGACTTCGCTCCATTCTCCGTCACGACCCGGACATCATCCTCGTGGGAGAAATTCGCGACCAAGAAACGGCGCAGACGGCCATCGATGCCTCGCTCACCGGTCACTTGGTGCTGGCCACTCTCCACACCAACTCCGCCATCGAAGCCATTCCGCGTCTGCTCTCCATGGGTGTGAGCACGTACACGTTCGCTCCCGCGCTCCGTGCAGTCTTGGCTCAGCGCTTGGTACGCACAACGAACCCCGCCATTCGCGCCGACCTCGCCAAGCACGTCGAAAGCGAGCCCGGTTTCTACACCGGACAGCTGGCACTCCCGGAGCTGCTCATCGCATCGGAACCGATTCGTAACCTGATTCTGAGCCAAGCCACGTCCAGCGAGATCGCCACCGTCGCCAAGAAGGAAGGATTCCTCACGATGCACGAATGGGGAGACAAAATGATCGCCGAAAACGTGACCACCAAAGCCGAGGTGGAACGCGTGACCGTCAGTTAACGGGATTGGGTTGCACCTCATGAGCGAAGTCGCTTATGATAGCGAACCAATGTTGCCTCGGCACCGCCGCCGTCAGTATCTGGTCGGATCGAACGACCGCAAACCGACCGTACTCGTACGCGCGGTGATGGTGGGCGTCATTTTGATCGTGGTGTGGTACGTCGCATCGTCGCTTCTTGGCATGCTGGATCACTCCATCGGCCGCAAGACCGCGGCCGTGCTCACCGTACGCAGCACGGACAACGTGCAGGTGTCGCTGCAAGGAGAGGAGTGGCAGCGCGCCGAAACGAACCTCAAACTCTACGCGGGTGACGCCGTCGCCACGCGCGGAGCGGGGGACGCCACGCTCCAGTTCTTCGATGGAACGAAGATTCGCCTCGACCAAGCCTCCGACCTCCGCATCGCAACGTCCGACCATCAGCAAGATGGAACGTCGCAGATCTCCGCCGAAGTCCGCTCAGGCCGCGTGTGGGTCGCAACCGCCGCAGCCGAGACGTTCACGGGCGCCATCGTCCGCACTATCAGCACGTCCAACTACTCGGCGGAAGTTCCCGGCTCCGCAGGTGCTCTGCTCAGTGCATCGCTCATCAACGTCGTGCGTGCTTCGGGCGTGGGACTCAAAGTCACCGCAACGTTCACGAAGACCGAGCCCGTGATCTTCGTGGGCGAAGGCCAGTACTTCTCACTCACCGAAGACGCCAAGGCATCCATCAGCCAAGGACGTGATCCGTACGACTTCCGCGACCCCGTCACGGCTGCGCTTTTGCGTGATGAATTCCTCATCTCCAGCTACTCGCAGGCAACGACCGTAGCCGATGCGGGAACGGGAGGCAGCAGCTCGTCCATCGCAACGAACAGCGATGATCCGCTCACCGTGACCTCACCGCAGAACCGCGCGGAAGTGAACGCACGCACGGTCACCGTCGCCGGAAAAGTGAACGTGAAAGTATCGCAGGTTCTGGTGAACGGACAGAACGTGACGATCAAGAGCGACAGGTCGTTTTCGGTGGACCTCAGCATGACGAAAGACCCGTCGATGGTGATTTCCGTGGAAGCCCAAGACGCACAGGGCATTCCGCTCTCGAAGATCGAACGCACGGTGACGAACACGTACAAAGCCGTCGTGGAACCCGTCAGGTTCAAGTCTCCCGTCGGTTCCGGTGAGACGCTCACGACCGCACAGCGCGAAGTGGAAATCACGGGCGAGGCTCCGCCGAACACCGCGGGCATCATGGTGAACGATTACCGCCTGCAGCTCTTCAAGCCCGGCAGCAAGACGTGGAGCTACCTCGCGAGCACCGCGCTCAGCAACATGAACGTCGGTGAGAACACGTACTCCGTCGTGGCGCTGGATGCCGACGGCAACAAGAGCCCCGCACGCTCCATCAAGATCGTCGTGACCGATGCTCCCGCACCGCCGACGTCCACGGGATCCGTCGCCTCGTCGCAGCCGCCCATCAAGCAAAACCCGCCGATTTCGCCGGGGACGCTCACCGTGGAAAAGCCGACCGCAGGCACGCAGACCGATAGCACGGACAGCGAGTTCTCCATCGAAGGAAAGACGTCATCTCTCACGAACAGCATCTCGGTGAACGGCTACACATTGTCGCTCTACACGCCGGGCAGCGTGAACTGGAAGTACATCGCCTCCACGGAACTCGGCACCATGAAGCGCGGCCGCAACGTGTACCGTATCGTGGCACGTAACGCCGACGGTGAAATCCTCGACGTACTCGAGTACGTCGTGAACTTCCAGCCGTAAATTCTTACGAGGGAATCTTGATCTCGAGCTTGTTCAGCAAATTCTCGAATCGTTTCGGCAGGGGACACTGCACGCTCACTTTTTTGCCTGACGGAGATTTGAACGACAGTTTCCACGCGTGCAGACACATGAAGTCGGCACCCACGTCTTTGGAAATATCTTTCGATACTTTGGTGCAGTACGTGTCGTCGCCCAGAACGGGGTGACCGATGCTCTGCATGTGCACGCGGATTTGGTGTGTGCGTCCCGTGTGGAGATCGCACTCTACGAGCGCAACGCCCTGCGCCTTGCCGATGGTGCGGTACGTCGTCTTGGACTCACGGGCGCCGATGGGCTGCATCACGGACATCTTCGTGCGTTCGTTGCCGTGGCGGCCGATGGGCGCATCGATGATGGCCGACGGGGGATTGGGCTGTCCGCAGACGAGTGCCAGGTACGCTTTTTCCACCGTGCGTCCGGCGAACTGTTCCTGGAGCTTCATGTGCGCTTCGGGAGTTTTCGCAATCAAGAGACAACCCGTCGTGTCTTTATCCAAGCGATGGACCAGAACCTCTGCTTCGGAGAACGGCAAGTTTCGCTCACGGAACAAGGGCTTGAGTGCGGAGATGATGGTTTCTTCACCTTCTTCCATACCCGTGCCCGGCTGCACCGCGAGCCCCGCAGGCTTACGGATGACGAAGCAGTGGTCGTCCTCGTGCAAGATGGGCAGGGGAGTGGTCTTGCCGCTTTCGCTCGGCACCTCGGGGCCTCGCGGCAGTTCGTACGTCACTTTGTCACCTTCGCGCATGAGAGTGGACGACCTTTTCTCTTTTGTTCCATTCACTCGCACCATGCCCGCATCGATGAACTTCGCCGCGGCACTGCGGCTCTTGATGCCCTCCTGCTGGGCCAGGAACTGGTCCAGGCGCAGCCCACCACCCGTGACGGTGACCGTTTTCCCTTCGCCGCTAGTGCTACCCGTTTGACTCATACACAGAGTATGCCGCACTCTAGGCAAAGATGACACACGCAGATGAACTTTTAACACGGGCGGTGAGCGACGTTGTTCCGCGTAAGCTTGCGGAAACCAAGCTCAAGGAGGGTAAGAAGCTCCGTATTTACCTCGGTATCGACCCCACGGGCGCAAAACTGCACCTTGGGCACTCGGTTCCGCTACGGAAACTGAAAGCCTTCGCCGATGCCGGACACCAGGTCATCTTCCTCATCGGAAGTTTTACGGCGATGATCGGCGACCCGAGCGGCCGCGATGCGATGCGCGAAGTGCTCACGTTCGAGAAGATCGAAGAGAACTTTAAGACGTACAAAAGACAGGCCGAGAAAATTCTCGACTTCAGCAAGATCGAGATCAAGTACAACCACGAGTGGCTGGAGAAACTGAACTTCGCGGACGTCGTGAAACTCGCGAGCCACTTTACGGTGCAGCAGATGATGGAACGCGACATGTTCCAAGAACGCGTGAAGGCCGAAAAGCCCATCCACATGCACGAATTCTTCTACCCGCTGATGCAGGGCTACGACTCCGTAGCCATGGATGTGGACGCCGAAGTGGGCGGCAACGACCAGCTCTTCAACATGCTCGCGGGCCGCACGCTCCAGAAGGAAATCAAGAACAAGGAAAAGTTCGTCCTCACCACCAAGCTCATCGACGGAACGGACGGACGAAAAATGAGCAAGACGTACAACAACTGCGTGTACCTGGAAGACGAGCCGAACGAAATGTACGGCCGCCTGCTCTCCATGCCGGACAACCTCATTCCTCTCTACATGGAGTGCTGCACCGATGTTGCGATGAGTGAGGTGAAAGCCGTGGAGAAAGCACTGAAAGACGGTACGGAGAACCCCAAGAACCTCAAGATGCGCCTCGCCCGCGACATCGTGACGATGTACCACTCAGCCGATGCGGCCAAAACCGCCGAGGCCGCATTCGAGAACGTCTTTAAGAACAAAGGCGTGCCCGATGACATGCCCGAGTACAAAGCCAAAAAGGGTGAAAGCCTCATCGATGCGCTGGTTGCGAGCAAGTCGGTTGCGAGCAAGTCCGAGGCGCGTAGGCTCATCGAACAAGGCGGCATCAAAATGAACGACGTTGCCGTGAAGTCCGTGGACGCCAAAGCCGAGGAGGGGATTGTGAAGGTAGGGAAGAGGAAGTTTTTGAAGATTAAAAATGCCGCTTAATATAAGCAAAGCAGAGG
This sequence comes from uncultured Candidatus Peribacteria bacterium, assembly GCA_964611095.1. Lineage (GTDB taxonomy): Bacteria > Patescibacteriota > Gracilibacteria > Peribacterales > Peribacteraceae > CAZKJL01. The sequence goes on along the minus strand of CAZSWJ010000017.1, from coordinate 3,584 downwards.
CACTTAAACTTTTAAATAAAAAATATATATCAATTAGTAGCTTTAAAAAGAAAAATATCGCTCACGCTACACAGCAAAGAAACGAGCTTGTGGACTCCCTTATGGGATATAGGAACAAGGTAAACTATTTAGCATTTGCGATAGTTGGCTCAATCCTGGCCCTCAGCCCAGACTCATTAAACAGCTTTGTAGTAATTATCGGTATTTCGTTGTTAGTTTTCACAGCATTTATTCTTGGCTACCTTCAAGTTGAGAATCAGACAAAACTGAATATAAAAAATTACGAGGAGGGTATGGATGAAATTAAGAAGAGAGTAACTCCGATTCAGATACTTAGAAGAAATATTCTGACCAAACTTGATACTGAAACAGATCTTAGCCAAAAGGATTATGACGAATTTAATGCGGAGATTTCAAAGTTTGTGCAATGGGGAGAGACTTTCCCAACCATGATTGCGCCTAAATCCAAATTGAGCAACCTAGGCCATTACATGGCATGGTTTGGAGTATCTTTGGTGATTTTAGGATTTGGAATTGCCAATCAGTACAATAGAAAAATTAATTCATTCACGACTCATTTATTATCTGATATGTCTCGAGAATTGTCCCTAGAAAACCTATAAAGCTCAGAAATAGTACTTTCACAACCACTTAGTATGACGATACTTGATTCGAATACAGACAACCGTATGCGATGGATTAGGGAGCTCGAACGCAGAAAAGCCTTAACAGAGATTAGCGATTTCACTAGATACTTTGAGACACATGAATTTGTTTCAGAGTGCGAAATTTCTGGATTCCTTGATTATGATGGTGGCCTACTATCATGCTGGTGGACCGGAGGAAATTCCTATCTTCCCTCCCTACAAACGTTTGCACTCAAGCTAGATTTGCCTACTGCAGAAGAAATCAAAAGATCTACAGAAGGCGATCCCATCTTCACTGCCGCTGAAGACGGATATCATTCGCGTTCGATTGAAGATGAATTAATTAGTTTACTATCAGTCTGGTTGCACACGCGTTTTTTCTTAGTTCAATGCACAGTGGGAGAGGTAAGTAGAACAAGTATTTCTCGGCGACATGGCGACCCATTTACTTACCCCGCATGTAAAAATAATAGCCAGAAGAAATCTAACTTGTTTAAGGGGACATCAAAGAAAGTTAAAAAGAATGTGGCATCCGCAAAAGCCATGCTTGATGCAGTAAGACGTCTTTCCACTAATCAACATAGGCAATTTTACTTGGCTTGTTCACACTATGCCGACGCGGTCCGATTGATTGGATATGAGAATGAGATAGCCTATATTCGACTTGTATCTGCCATAGAAGTTTTAGCTTATTCAGAAAAATTAGAAAATGATGAGTTGCCCGAAAAACTTAAAAGCATAATCAAGAATAATAAAGATTTTTTTTCAGGTACAGAAAATGTCGAGCTTCTCTCTTTTTTAAAACAAAGAAAGATTGGCTTTAAATTTGTTCAATTTTTAATTAAAAATAGCGAAGGATATTTTGAAGGTCATCCAACTACGCCTGATAATGCATGGGTTACTGCAGCGACATTAGGTGAATATGCTAAGGCAATATATAAGGCGCGCTCCCGCTTTTTGCATGAAGGTGAGCCCCTGCTAATGCCTGAAGAATATAACATCAAGAAAACAGATGAACGAGGTTGTGATCTAGGGATTGGAGTTCCATTTCTTCGAGATCAACGTAAGTTTACTCCAACTGAAAAAATACCGACCGTTCTTTTTTTTGAAGAACTAGTAAGGCACTGTCTATTAAACTACTTGGGCGTATTCCCGAGAGAGAGGCTATAAAAAAACTACAGCACCCAAAACCTCAACATCAGCGCCGGTGCGACCGTGAGTACGACCGAAAGAAGGAATGCGCGGCCGATGCTGGAGTATTGCTGCTTTGACATGTGGACTCTAGAAACGACTGGGAACGCAATTCGTTACACGGGAAACCACGCAACCCATACCCTGGAGGGTGCACTGCAGGCGGCGAACCTGGGGGAGGGAAGAGGGGAGGAACACGTGCATCATGGTTGCCGGCTGCGGGAAGCTCTTCACCCAGGAGAGGAGGGAATCGGCCTCCAGACGCAAATCCCTGCAGTCCACCACGACCTTGCGTTGGCTTGGTACACGGGGCGCCTGCGGGATTTGCTTCAGGGAGGTCATGGGCTAAGTGTACGATCGTACACCCATGAAATCAACCGAAAGAAATGGACATAGTGCGGACAAAGTTTCGGAAGATACGGAAGTCATGATGAAAAACAGCGTGTCGCATTGGAAAAATGCCATCACGCTTCAGTAGTTCAAATCCACATCCAAATTTGTCGCCTATGAAGAACGTCGTCGCGGTTCTTCGCGAGACGGAGCGGTGCGCACGCGCGCCTGTCTGACGAGCCACGCAGAGGCGGGGCGAGGAGTTCGCGCGTGCAGCGGAGTCGAGTGATTGAACCGCAGACATTCTTCATGAGCGACGATTTTTTCCTCCACTTTTTTCTAAAAAAAGTGGAAAAGAGAGAATCTTTCGACTGTTACTTCTTTGTCCGCGACAAAGAAGTAACCAAGAAAACGCTGCGCGCCGATACCCACCCTCACCCCCCCGCTGCGGCGCGCTCCATCCCTTGGGATGTGGATACACTCTCCGCCGGCAGGCAGATGATGGCTTTACCCATCCAGATCAGCGAAAATGCGTGAGATATGACTTCATCACCCCGCTCCGGCGAAATCGACCTGCTCCGCGTCATCGCGATCATTCTGATGACGGTGTACCACGCGGCATACGACCTGGCGTTTTTCTACGGGTGGAACATTCCCGTGAACGAGGGTGCGTGGAAATTGCTTGAGCAGGGGACTGCGGCTTTGTTTCTTCTCCTCGTCGGCATCTCGTTTACGATTTCGTGGACGAGAACTCCGCGCTACTCCAAATACGTCCTGCGGGGAGCCAGAATCTTTTGTTACGGCCTTGTGGTGACTGCCGCGACGTACGTCTTCGATGCGGAGACCTACGTGCGCTTTGGCATCCTGCACCTCGTGGGTGTATCGATGCTTCTTCTCCCTCTCTTTACTCGTCTCAAGAACTGGAATGCGCTGCTCGGCATCGCAGTCGTGCTTCTTGCGTACGCTGTCCACGGAACGACCGACGGCACGGCGCTCCTGCTTCCTTTAGGGAAAATGCCGCCGGGATTCATGAGCGTGGACTATTTTCCGTTGGTTCCCTGGTTCGGCGTGATTCTCATCGGCGTCGCGCTCGGCCACCTCTATAAGGAGAACCAAGCGACGCTGACCTTTATACCGACCGATAACCCGTTCATGCGCGGCATTACGGCGATTTCCCGCAGATCGCTCGCGATCTACATGGTGCATCAGCCCATCTTGCTCCTGATTCTGGCCCTCCTACTCGGTCGTTAAGCAGAGCAGGGGACCCGTGCGTGATCACTCCCCTGCATTCTAAAAACCGACTCCCCCGTTTGGACACGGTTTTTACCCACTTTTTACGTACTTTTGACGGCTTTCTACCGGTTTGGACGTCCAAACTGCCTGCCTCAGGGCAGGGAAGCGGCACTTTTCTACTAT
>CAZSWJ010000016.1:15773-25362 GCA_964611095.1 uncultured Candidatus Peribacteria bacterium | reverse complement strand
ACCTTGAACGCAACGGGGCTTGTGGCAGCGTCGGGGCCGGCATTCGAGAGAGCGACGTTGTACGTGAGGAGACCGTTCGGGGCGACGGCGGCAGGGCCGGTCATCGCGATGGCGATGTCGGTCTGTCCGTCTGCTTCATTGTTATCCGCAAGAGAGGAACAACCTGCGTCGTTCGGGAAATCGGTGCGACCGTCGCCATCGTTGTCTTGGCCGTCGTTACACTGCGATGCGGGAGTCTGAGGCAAAACGTTCACTTGCACCGATGCCTGTTCGACGAAGTTGGAATTCAATTCCTCGGCACACTGAAATCCTACGGTGATGGATTGCGTCAGAGGACCGAGTTGTTCCGTCGCCGTCAGAGGCTTTGAAACGTTGGGACCCCACGGAATGGCGCTGGTGCCGGTGTTGCACACCTTGGCGTCATTCGTTGTCCAGCTCACGGTAACCGTGGATCCGTACGGAACGGTCACGGGCGTTTTCTGGTTGTTGACGCGGAAATCGATCTGAAGATTGCGTTCTTCGAGGTCATTGCTGGAAGTGCAACCCGGATCCTGCGAAAAATCGACCTGGCCGTCAGCATCATTGTCGATGCCATCCTGGCATTCAGACTTCGGCAGGGTTTCATCATTGTCGTTCGCATCAGAACAGCTGATGTCATTCGGGAAATCGGTGCGTCCGTCGCCATCGTTGTCCTGACCGTCGCTGCACTGCGGCGTGACGTTTTGGGGAGACTCATCATTGTCCTGAGGACCGGCACAAGCGGGGTCCTGGCTGTCGATCTTGCCGTCGCCGTCGTTGTCTACGCCGTCTTGGCACTGTGCCTTGGCGTTGGCCTCGTCGTTGTCGGTTGCGGAAGTACAGCTGAAGTCAGCGGGAAAATCGATGGCTCCGTCACCGTCGTTGTCCACGCCGTCATTACACTGCGTGTTCACGGGAGATTCATCATTATCCTGAGACCCGGTGCAGCCCGGATCCTGGTTGTCGATCTTGCCGTCGCCGTCGTTGTCCACGCCGTCTTGGCACTGTGCCTTGGGGTTGGCCTCGTCGTTGTCGGTCGGACCGCTGCAGCTGAAGTCGTTGCCATCGGCAACACCGTCACCGTCGTTGTCGGCGCCATCGGAACACTGCGGAGGAACGATGGGGGTGCCGCACGTCAACGTCCACATGTACACGCCACCGGTGGTGCAAGCATTGACGCTCACGAAGTTGTTTTGACCTGCATCCCAATAGCCGATCGTGTTGTCGCCACAGCTCGCATAGCTGCTGGTCGTCTTACTGACGACGCTCTGGTACCCCTTCAATTCACAGACTTTCAGAGCGGTCGCATCATCGAAACGAGGCGCACCCGACCCCACGTCAGGCTGCTCCTGGATGTCGTTGTATTGCGGAAAGCTGTTGATGAACGAACGGATTTCCCACGCCGTACTGAACGTGAACGTGGAAGGAATCGCCTGAGCAGTGACGTCTTGGACGAGTGGCTCGAAGGCTCTGAAAGTCCCGGTTTGGAGCTGCGTAAGCAGCACCAGGGAAACAACAAGGGTGGAGAGGGACTTTTTGAATTCCATGGCTGCGTGGGGGAAAGGAAGCAGCGAAAAGGTCTTTAAAGGGGTGAACTTTAGCTTACATACCCACTATTGTCAATTATTAAAGAATATTGCAGAATAAACTATCTGAAACTGCATTATTTTCGAAAGCCCCTTTGCCTCCCAAGGGCCATGACAAGGGCTAAAACAACGGTACTGAACACCGCCAAAAGAAGGATTGGCAAGAATGAAAAAGTGCTGGCTGATGCGGGATCGGCAAAAGGCTTGAGGACATAATCCGAAGCGTTCGTCGTCACTGCAAAATACGTGTGATCGGCACCGGTACGGGGCGGAACGTACGAACCCTTGTATCCCGAAACAGGCTTATAACCGCCTTTATAACCGCCTTTGTAACCATCGGCCTTGTTCCCGATGTCCGAGGTCACCGCGGGGTATGTCGTGATGATCGAAGACGAATACGATGAAGTGTACGAAGACGAAAAGGATGACGAAGGGCTTGTGGAAGCCGTATTTTCGGTTCGACAGGAGACGGTGAGAACGATGTTGCCACTCACTCCCGTCATGCCGGACACCCTGCTTTTGGCATTCTGCAGCGCTCGCGCGATGGAGCAGCTCAGCGAGTTGTTCATCGTGTACACGAGCGTCAGTGTCGTTTGTCCCTGAGGCTGGACGTCCAACCGGCATTCGACGGACGAGCCGACCTGCGTGCAACCCGGAGAGCTGCGTACCGGATCGAAGACCGCACCCGACGGAAGCGGACCGTGGGTGATGACGGCGTCCGTTGCGACTGTATTCGCGGTGTTTTTCACGCCGATCGTGTACGTCGCGGTTTTCTGCGCGGAGCTCGTGCCGAAGAGTCCCGAGGTAGAACGTGACGAGGAAGATCGGAATGACGAACTGGTCGAAGAATATCCGCTCCCGAACGAGGAAGACGATGAGCTGCTCGAACCGGCCTGTGCGACGATACGAGGAGTGCTGCTCGACGTGGACGCGGCACCAGTCGAATATCCCTCACCGTAGCGACAATACAACCACGAGAAGCAGGGCGGCTCGGGCAAGTGACAAGAGAAGCACTCCGGTACGGGTAGCATGCGTAGGAAGGAAAGTATGTGACTATATCTTCATATATGATTTTGTCAAGTATAAGACCTTCACCGCTCCACTACCATGACCCGGCATGAAGGACCCTTCCGACCTCATCACCGAAGCGTACGACCTCTACGCCGATGCCATCTTCCGTCATTGCTATTTGCGACTCATGAATCGCGAACGCGGCAAGGACATCATGCACGACACGTTCATCAAAGCGTTCGAGTACGCGAAGAAGGGAAAAGAGATCGAGAACATCCGTGCTCTCCTCTATAAAATCGCAAACAACCTCATCATCGACTTCGTCCGGAAGGCGAAGGAAATGTCCTTGGATCAGCTCCAGGAGAGCGGTTTCGACCCTTCCAACAACGACGGAACCGAGTTCGGCAAGACGATGGACGAACGCGTCGTCATCGAAAAATTGTCGTGCTTGGACAAGGATGACCGAGAGCTCATCGTGCTGCGCTTCGTCGACAATATGAAGCCCCAGGAAATCGCCGCGATCATGGACCTGGAACCGAACACCGTCTCGGTCCGCATCCACCGCGCCCTCAAGCAACTCAAGACCGTCCTCAAAAAACCATGAGTCTCTCGCTCGAAGATTTCATCGGGAAAACCCAGAAAATAGGGCTTCGGGCAGACGAATTCATCGAGTGCAGGGAAAAGCTGCAATTTGCTGTAAGGAATGGGGCGACTGCACGTCATAAAGCTCGAATGGATGACACGACTCTCTTGCAGGCAGCCAAGCACATCGCACTCTCCCCTGCGGAGCGTGTTCAGATGAAAGAGCGTTTGCTGGAAGCCATGGGTGTGAACCGCGTCAGTTGGTGGTCGTTTTCGTTCAAGAGCTTCACGACGGTGACCGCCGCATTTTTGATCGTGGCCATCGCCGGAACCGGCATCTCGTACGCCGCGGAACAATCGGTGCCCGGTGATTTGCTGTACCCCGTGAAAGTGGAAGTGAACGAGCGCGTGGTCGCAAGTTTCATCCGCGACCCCGAGGAACAGGTGCGCTGGCTCGCACGTCGTGCCGAACGGCGCCTGGAAGAAGCGGAGAGACTTGTCGAAAATTCGGCGCTGACCGACGACAGGGAGGTGCAGATCGCCGCGGCGTTCGCGGCTCATGCCAAAGAAATCGACGATCGCGTTACGACGCTGCTGACGGCCAAGAAGCCGGTGGAAGCCGCGCAAATTTCCATGGATTTCTCGGCATCGCTCGGCGCGCACTCCTCGCTCCTGCAGCGCATCGGCGCGCGAAACGATCGTTCGCTTGAGAAACTCATGGAGAAGCTCCGTGACGCCCGCGTGCAATCCGAAGAGAAGACCATCGTGGCCGCCATGTCGTCGGACCAACCGACGGTCTCGTTCAAGCTCGCCGAAGCCGCGGTGAAACACCTGGACAAAGAAATTGCCGAGGCCGATGAGGCCGAGCACGTCGCAGCAAGGCGTGAACTGAAGCAGGCCCAAAAAGATTTGGCTTCTGCCGCGCAAACCGCCCGCAACGACGAGGCGCTGAAAGTACGCCTGTCTCGAAACGCCATGCGAAGGGCCAAGGAAGCCAAAATCTTGCTCTCCGCTCCGGTGCGAAAATCCGTGGACAAGGATGTGTCGAACGACGATGAAGACGACGGCGGCAGGTCGGACATCGACGATCTCTCCATCACCGCATCGGCGAAGTTGAAGATGTCACGCGACAGATTGAACAAGATCAACGCCGACTTCCAAGGAAAGACGTCGGTCCCGGAAACGCAGGCTGTTCCCATGGAAGCGCACGTCATGGGTTCCGAGCAGCTCATCGATATCGCGACGCAGCAGCTGGAATCGGGCAACATCCCGGATGCCCTCAGCGCCTCGGATGATGCGCTCAAGCACGCCGAGGAAGCGGCGAAGAACGCCGAGGACCTGCTCAAGGGACTCTAAACGGCAGTCGGTGCAATTGCGCGCACGAGGCTGCGTCCAGTAGTCTCTCTTTCGCCATGAAGCCGATGACCACCGCACAAATTCGGACCGCGTACTTGGATTTCTACAAATCCAAGAAGCACGCCGTGATTCCGGGAGCCAGCTTGGTTCCGGAGAACGACCCGACCGTGCTCTTCACGACGGCCGGCATGCACCCGCTCGTCCCCTACCTCATGGGCCAAGCGCACCCCATGGGCAAACTGATCTGTGACGTGCAGCTCTGCGTCCGCACGCAAGACATCGATGAAGTCGGCGACATGTCGCACCTCACGATGTTCGAGATGCTCGGTCGCTGGAGCATGGGCGACTACTTCAAAGAGGGAGCGATTACGATGAGCTATGAATTCATGACGGGCGTGCTGGGCATCCCCAAAGAAAAATTCGCCGTCACGTGTTTCGAGGGAGATGCCGATGCGCCCAAAGACACCGAATCGGAGGCCATTTGGCTGAAAGTCGGCGTACCGAAGGAACGCATCGGATTCCTGCCCAAAGCCAAGAACTGGTGGGGTCCCGCCGGCAAAACGGGCCCGTGCGGCCCCGACACCGAAATGTTCTACTGGGTGGGAAAGAGCGAACTTCCGCCCGCAGGCAGCAACCCGGCGACGGATGACCCCAACTGGATGGAGATCGGTAACGACGTGTTGATTCAGTACGACAAGCAAGCCGACGGCACCTTCGCTCCGCTGAAGCAAAAGAACCTGGACGAAGGCTTGGGCCTTGAGCGCCTGGCGTGCGTGCTGCAGAAGAAAGGAAGCGTGTACGACACCGATGCCTTCCGCCCGATGCTCGAGGCCGTGCTCTCGAAGACCGCGAAGAGCGAAGCCGATGCGCTGCGTGACGCACGCATCATCGTGGATCACTTCAAGGCCGCCAGCTTCATCATCGCCGACGGCGTGAAGCCCTCCAACGTGGACCAAGGTTACGTACTCAGGCGTCTCATCCGCCGCGCCATTCGTTCCGCTCGCAAACTCGAGGTGACGAACATGAACGGCTTCTCGCTCTACATGGCCGAAAGCGTTCGCACGCAGTACGGCGACTTCTACACGAAGCTTGCCGACCGGAAGAAGGAGATCGAGGAAACGCTGGCCCGCGAAGAGGAAGCATTCATGAAGACGCTCGCCGAAGGAACGAAGCACTTCCACAAACTGATGGAGAAAGGCGACGCCAAGATCGCCGGAACCGATGCCTTCCACCTGTACGACACGTACGGCTTCCCCATCGAAATGACACGCGAAATGGCGGCCGAACACAAGAAGTCGATCGACGAGGATGGCTTCCAGAAGGCCTTCGAGGCGCATCAGGCCCTCAGCCGCGCCGGAGCCGAAAAGAAGTTTTCGGGCGGACTCGCCGACCACAGCGCCGAGACGACGAAGCTCCATACCGCGACACACCTCCTGAACCAAGCGCTTCGCACCGTGCTCGGTGACCACGTCTGGCAGAAAGGCAGCAACATCACGGCCGAGCGACTGCGCTTCGACTTCACGCACGCCGAGAAGATGACACCCGAGCAGATCAAGAAGGTGGAAGACCTGGTGAACGAGGCCATCAAAGCCGATGCTCCCATCAGTTACTCCGTGATGAGCGTGGATGAAGCCAAGGCCGCAGGCGCCATCGGAGTGTTCGAGAGCAAGTACGGCGACAAGGTGAAGGTGTACTCCATGGGCACATACTCCAAAGAGATCTGTGGCGGACCGCACGTCAGCCGCACGGGACTGCTTGGAACCTTCAAGATCCAGAAAGAGGAAAGTTCGTCCTCCGGCGTACGCCGCATCAAGGCTGTCGTAACGGGTGGACCTGCCGATATCACCGCTGCGGAAGAGGCCAAGTAAGGCTGGCTTCACATCTGTCCACCTCGGCTGCGTGACAGTATCAATATTCATTTTTTAATATCTGCAGACGTTGTCGTGCCGATTCTTGGCATGTCTAATTTCGTACACAAAATGTATTCAACTCACATCTTAGAAAATCAAGCGAGCCCTAACACTTGCGGATTTCTAAGCATCGATTACGATGCGATGAACCCTGAAGAAAAGAACGGGTTCAACACCAACAATCCAAACACAAGAGCCCTAACAGAAAACAAAAACACACAGTCGCCCCGGACGCGGGGCAGAAAGATCCTTCACACCACCGCAAGCGTAGAGAGAAAGATGCCTACAGTCGGTTTCGACTCGTTCCTCCCGGCCACACTCCTGCATTTATTGCACACTTCTGGGTATAGAAACGTCTTCGAGATTATGTAGTCATCCTTCTCTCTGCTCTGCAACGTCGTCCCTCGGGAATGAGATTGTCCCAGGGGATGCGCCCAAAACTCCCCAGTGTCTCCCTTGGTTCGCAAGAACCTCGTGGCAGACCGGTCCGGGGACCTCGTCAGGTCGCGAGGAGAAACAAGTGACCAAAGCACAGCAGTCGAGTGGAGAATCTCCTCTCAACATGTTCCTGCGCATCGGCAAAGCCTCACGGCAATGACGACACCCGCAGAAAACAAAAACAAAGGCCTTCGGGCCTTTTTTTAAATCTCCCAGCCGCGGACCTTCATCGCTTCCACGATGCGGCCGACGGCGATATTGAAGGCGGCTTCGCGGAGCGACAGATCCTTGCGCTTGGCTTCGCTGCGAACGTCTTCGAACGCATCAAGCATGATGCGCTTGAGTTCGCGGTCCACTTTCTCGGCGGTCCACTGATCACCCGAGCGGCCCTGGACCCATTCGAAGTAACTCACCGTGACGCCGCCCGCATTCGCGAGAACGTCGGGGACGACGATGACTCCCCTCTTTTTGAGCGCTTCGTCGGCCTCGGGGGACACCGGGCCGTTGGCGAGCTCCAAGATGATCTTGGCTTTGATGTCTTTGACGTTCTTGGCGTTGATGACGTTATCCAGAGCGGCGGGGATGAGAATGTCGCAATCGCAGGTAAGAAGAGCGTCGTTACTGATGACTTTGGTTTGATCCATCTTGAGTCGCTTGAGATCGCACACCGAACCTTCGCAGTACTGACCGCGGACGGAGCCGGTCTTCTGCTTGTACTTCTGAATGCGAACGGGATCCAAACCCACGTCGGAGTAAATGCCGCCGTGCGAATCGGAGACGCCGACGATCATGGCTCCGGCGTTGTGGAGGAACGTCGCGATCTCGGACCCGGCATTACCGAAGCCCTGCACGGCGACGCGGACTTCGCTCAGATCGAGTGCCTCGATTTTGGCCAACTCTTGCAGTAAAAAGAACCCTCCCTTGGCCGTGGCTTTGTCGCGACCCAGCGAACCGCCATATGCCAAAGGTTTGCCCGTAATGACGGCGGGTGCGTAGACGTTCTTGGTCTTTTCGTACTCATCGCGCATCCACGCCATGATCTGCGGATTCGTGTTCACGTCGGGCGCAGGAATGTCGATGTCGGGGCCGATGTCGTCGGCGATGCTGCGCAGATACGCGCGGCTCATGCGCTCCAACTCACCCTTGGACAGTGTCTTGGGATCGACCTGAATGCCGCCCTTGGCTCCGCCGAACGGGATGCCGACGACGGCCGTCTTGATGGCCATGAGAGCCGCGAGCGCCTTCACTTCTTCGATATCGGCCTCGGGGTGGTAGCGGATGCCTCCTTTGTACGGACCGCGGGCGTTGTTGTACTGCACGCGGTAGGCCGGGACGTTCATCTGCTTGCCGTCGTCCATTGCGAAGGACACCGTGGACTTGAGAATGTTCTGCGGCGTCTGCAGAAGCTTCCGCTGGCCCTTCGTGAGCTTGAGCCGATCGAACGACGCTTCCACGAAACTCATCGCGCGCATGTACGGTGTCTGCGTAGCCATAGGAATGCAGGGGGAAATTGATGCGATTCTACTCCCGGTGGACGGATCATCACTCAAGATATGACGACACTGCTCGGGGAGCGCTACACTGTGGGCCAATGTCGAGGTTCCTGGTCCTGATCGGCGTGACGGTTTCGCTCCTGGCCCCCTTGTCGGCATCGGCGATGCAAACGCAGACGTTTGAATTCGCCGACGGAAAAATCAATGCCAGCTGGGCGGGACTCGGGCCGATTCAGGTACAAAAAGTACCGCAAGGCATCGTGCTCAGCACGGGGGCGGGCACGGGCGAGTTTTTGACGACGGCCACGCTCACGGGCACAGCCGAAGCCGGAACGCTCCGCATGTCCGCGCAGAGCGACCACGATTTCTACGTCGGATGGATTTTCGCTGACGATCCGAGGCAGAACATTTACACGATTCCGCTCACCGCACCGCAGGGCGATGACAAGCGGGTATCGTTCCGCCTCCGCGCTGAGGAACTGTGGCAACCGGCACGCGTGGGCAAGTTCGGCCTCGTTTTGCCGCCGAACACCGTGGTGATGCTCCACAGCATCGAGCTGCATCGATGGAACGCGTTTGAACACGCATGGAGCCGCGTCACGTCATTCTGGAAGTTCGACGAGTACAGGCCCTACAGCATCAACTTCGTGTGGGGACCGCAGCTCGCCGGAAACCCGGTGGAGACCGAGGCGATGTATGCGTATCTGCCGCCGCAGACGCTCTCCGCCACAATCACAGCGTACGCGGGACTCATCGTGCTGATCGGCCTTTTGTACGGATACGCACACGTGTTCCGTCATCCGCACGAAAAACGTGCGTGGGTCCTTCGGCGCGCGCTGCTGGCGATGGCCGTGCTGTGGCTGCTCTTCGATGCGCGCATGGGCGGCGAGTTCTTGAGTTGGGTGGCGCATGATCAAGCGACGTACATCGGTGCGCCCCAAGGCGAACGCACGTTCCGTGAACGTGAATCGTTCTACGACTTCGCCGAGTACGCCACGCAATTCCTCCGTGACCGCACGAGCTACATCTTCTTCGCCGATCACGAGTGGCCGTACCTGGGCAACATGCGATACATCACGTATCCCGCGATCCCCGGCATCACCATCGACACCGACGACACGTGGGTGATTTACAACCGCCCCGACCTCACCGTGACCGACGGACGCATCACCATCGACGGTGAACCCGTCTCGGC
>CAZSWJ010000016.1:0-15673 GCA_964611095.1 uncultured Candidatus Peribacteria bacterium | reverse complement strand
GCCGCATGGAAACTCGGCGCGTTTGCAGCGGCTCCGGTGGAGGCGAAAGCCGTGCGGGTGCAAAGCGACACGCCTCCCTCCGTATGGGTGAAGCGCGGCGTGCTGCTGCTTCTCGCCTGGAGCGCACTCAAGCTGTTTGCCGGAGCGTACGACCTGGTCTCGGTCCCCACGTACTGGGACGACTCCTTCAACAACTGGAACATGCGCGGCAAGATCTTCTACGAATCGCAGAAGTTGCTGCTGGAAATTCCCGTGGGCAACGGCATCGTGCAGTCGGCGCAGGGCGTGAGCTCCTATCCCCCGACGGTACCGCTCATGAAGACGTGGATGGCCGTGCTCGGCGGAAGCTGGCAGGAACCGCTCGCAAACGGCGTACACGTCATTTGGCTTGCAGGGCTTCTGGGAACCTTCTACCTGACGCTTCGCCGACGCGTCACGAGAACCGCCGCACGACTCGGACTCTACGCGCTCATCTCGCTGCCGCTGCTTCTGATCCACGGCAGCAACCCGTACGCCGATATTTTCGTGGCGGCGCACGTGCTCGTCGTGATTTCGACGATCCTCGGCTTCGAAAAGAGCGCCGAGCCCAAAGAAAGCGCGGCGTGGCTGCGGCTCTTCGCGCTCGGCATCGGACTCCTGGTCTTCACGAAGAACGAAGGCTTGGTGCTCCACGCTCCCCTGCTCGGACTCCTGATGCTGTCGGCGATCGTCATGAAATACAAAACGGGAATCATCGACACGGCAAAACTCCGCCGATGGTTCGGGCTTGCGATCCTCGTGCCGCTTGCGATCACCATTCCGTGGCTCGGATTCAAGTGGCTGAATGGACTCACCTTCGGCAATGCCAAGGGCATCAGCGGCATCTCCCTCACGTGGAACGGTCAGGCCGTCGGCGCGATTTGGTACCACCTCACGCGCGAGCCCAACTGGCTCCTGCTGCCGCTCTTCTTGCCACTCCTCATCCTCGCACGTTTCCGCAAACTGAAGACCGATGAGAAGATTCTCGGGGCATTCGTCTTCGGATCGGCGGCGCTGCAATTCTTCATCTTCACGTTCGTACCCGCACTCGGCACCGAAGCCATCATGCAAACGGGCCTCAGTCGCGGACTCCTGCAAATCGCACCCGCAGCGACGCTGCTTGCGATCATCTGCGTCGCGAGACTCATGAGCGAACGCGATTGAGGTGTGACCTGAGCCAATGAATGAGTGCCGGCGTCAGCGACGCGACGATGATGACGAGAATGACGAGTGAGAAGTTTTTTTCGACGAACGGAAGGGATCCGAAGAAGTATCCCCCGCCGACGAAGAGAAACACCCAGAGCAGCCCCCCGAAGACGTTATAGAACAGAAAGTGCATGTACGACATTTTGCCCACGCCTGCCACGAACGGAACGAACGTGCGCATGACGGGTATGAATCTGGCGAACAGGATCGATTTTCCGCCGTGACGATCGAAGTAACGATTCGTGGCTTCCAGATGCTCACGCTTGATCCAGCGCGAGTTCCACGAAAAGACTCTCCTGCCGATGAAATGGCCGACGCCGAAGTTGATGCCGTCGCCCACGATGGCGGCGATGCTGAATAGCACGAGGAGAATGAAGACGCTCAGCGAACCCTTGCCCGCGAATGCGCCTGCGGCGAAGAGGAGTGAGTCACCGGGAAGAAACGGCGTCACGACGAGACCCGTCTCGCACAGCACGATGAGAAACAAAATGCCGTACGTGAGCGCTCCGTATGACGTGATGATGGCATCGAGATGGTGATCGATGTGGATGATGAAATCGATGACTCCGTGCACGAACTCCATGGATCGCATCGTAACGGAGGATCTCGCCCTAGCCCAGGGCCGCGGCACTGGCCGAAAGCTCGGCGAGCTCGGCGGTGATGTTGGCCTGCCGCGTCTGGTTGTAGTTCAGGGTGATGTCATCGAGAATCTCGGAGGCGTTGTCCGTGGCGTTGTGCATGGCGAGCATGCGCGCCGAGTGCTCCGAAGCGACGGATTCGAGCACGGCCTGGAATACCTGCGTATCCGTCAGCTGCGGCAAAATGACATCCAAAACTTCCGTCGGACTGGGCTCGAAGACGTACTCCTGGACTTTGCCGACGTCGGCGGCGGCGAGCTCCAGCTCTTCCTTTGTTTGCCGTTTGTGATCGGCCAATTTCCCGAGCACCTCGCGCACCTCGCTCGGTGAGAACGGCAGAAGCACCTTCACGGCTCCCTGCTGGACCATGGGCGAAATGAAGTCGGTGTAGACGAGAACGACGTGGTCGTACGTTCCTTTGCGGAACTCATCCATGGCGAGCTTGGTGATCGGCAGCACGTCTTTGATGCTCGGGTGATTGGAGAGCGAGGGAAACGTGGCGATGACTTGGTGCTTATTGCGCGTGATCATGTGGTGACCTTTGCGCCCGACGGTGATGAAGTCGATTCTCTCGAACGATTTGAGCGACGACAGACCTTTGATGTACTGCTGCAACGAGCGCAGAAGCTGGGCGTTGAGGCTGCCGCACAGACCGCGATCCGACGTGAAGACGATGCCGAGCACGCGCTTCACTTTGCGCTGCACCAAAAAAGGATGTCCTGTGGCGTGCGTGCGACCCACGGAAAGAAGAATTTCCCACGCGTGGAGAGCGTAACGCCGCAGCGCCTGTGCATGCTGCACGGCCTTGCGCATCTTGGACGCGGCGACGAGCTCCATGGCTTTGGTGACCTGGCGAGTCGATTTGATCGCCTTCATCTTGCGCCGGATATCGCGGAGACTGCGTGCCAAACGTGGTGGGGTTACGTGGATGATTTTTTCTTCGTCTCCTTTTTGGCGGCCTTCACGGGCTTCGCTGACGCCTCGGCAACGGGAGCCACGGCCTCCGGAGCTTTCACAGCCAGAAATTTTGCCTTCTGATCGTCGAGCAGACGCTTGAGCTGGTCTTCGGCCGCCGCGGTGATTTCGGTATCGAGAATTTTCAGGAGGTCGAAGTGCTTGGCCTGCACGAACGTGAGGAACTTGGAGACGAACTCCGCCACGAGCGGAACCGGAATGTCGTCGAAGTGACCGTTCACCGCGGCGTAGAGAAGCGCCACTTGTTCGCCGACGGAGAGCGGAGCGAACTGTTGCTGCTTGAGAATTTCGGTGAGCCTGGCACCGCGATCGAGCTGCTTTTTGGTGGCCGCATCGAGATCGGAACCGAATTGGGCGAACACCGCGAGTTCGCGGTACTGAGCCAAGTCCAGGCGCAGTTTGCCGGCGACTTTCTTCATGGATTTGCGCTGCGCGGCCGAGCCGACGCGCGAGACGGACGTTCCCACGTTCACCGCGGGACGAATACCTTTGTAGAAGAGATCGGCCTCCAAGAAGATTTGTCCGTCGGTGATGGAGATGACGTTCGTCGGGATGTATGCCGAGATGTCTCCGGCCTGCGTCTCGATGATGGGCAGTGCGGTGAGTGAACCTCCGCCGTGCTTTTCATCCAAGCTGACCGCGCGCTCGAGCAAACGGGAGTGGAGGTAGAACACGTCTCCGGGATACGCCTCGCGTCCCGGCGGACGACGGAGCAGGAGCGAGATTTGGCGATACGCCCACGCCTGGCGGCTGAGGTCGTCGTACACGATGAGGACATCCTTTCCTTGATCGACGAAGTATTCGGCCATGGCGGTGCCCGCGAAGGGCGCGATGTACGAGAGTGCGGCGGGCTCGGATGCCGAGGCGCTCACGACGATGGTGTAGTCCATGGCGCCGTGCTTCTCGAGCTCGGCGACGATGCGCGCGACTTTGGCTTCTTTCTGGCCCACCGAAACGTAGATGCAGAGCACCGGTCGATCGGTGTTCTGCGTTTTCTTCTGGTTGATGATGGTATCGATGGCGACGGCCGTTTTACCCGTCTGACGGTCGCCGATGATGAGCTCGCGCTGCCCGCGGCCGATGGGGATCATGGAATCGATGGCCGTGATGCCCGTCTGGAGCGGCACCGTGACGGACTTGCGCTCGATGACGCCGGGGGCGATTTTCTCCACGGGATAGTAGTGCTCGCTGCGAATCTGCGGACCGCCATCTTTCTCCACGCCGAGAGCCGAGACGACGCGGCCGATGAGCACCTCGCCGACGGGCACGGAGAGCACGCGGCCCATGGCCTTCACCGAATCCCCTTCGCCGAGCTTGGTGTAGTCGCCGTAGATCACGGCACCCACCAACTCTTCTTCCAGGTTGAGCGCACTGCCGATGACGCCATTGCCAAAATCGATCATCTCGCCGGCTCCGATGTTCGTGAGACCCGCGATCTTGGCGATGCCGTCACCCACTTGCACCACGGTTCCGATGCGCTCCTCGGTGACCGAAGGCTTGTACTGGGCGATGCGCTCTTCCAGCGTTTTGATGAGGTTGGTGCTGAGACTCATGATGGGTTGATGGGAAATATCAATGGAGAGGCTCGAGGCACATCTGCAGAAGGTCGTACAGTGCGCCCTGGATGCTGCTGTCGATGCGACGATGCTCCACGAGGAGCACGGCACCGCCGATGAGGTCTTTGTCGATGCTGCGGTCGATGTGCACGGTCTTGCCCGCTTTCTTGGAGACCAGCGGGGCGATGTGTTCGGCGCTGATGGATGCGGCGTGCGGCACTACGAGCAGACCCGCCGCAGTCGCTCCTTCGCGCTTCAGCTTGCGTTCCACGAGCTTGAGGAACTCACGCTTGGAACAACCGGGACACTCGCGCTTGAGTACGAGGAGCGCGCCGTCGCAGGCGTCTTCGGCCGAAACCGACGCATCGGACTTCAGCGTCTCGATGAGCGACGTGGCGATGAGGGACGGCGTGATCTTCATGAGAGCAAGTTCGGAAGATTCTGCTTCAGTTCTTCTTCGAAATTTTTCTGATCGTCCTTGGAGAACTCGCGACGCAGGATTTTTTCGGCCGAAACCACGATGGCGCGGGCGAGCTTGTCCTGGACCTCGCGTCCCACGCGGGAGCGCTCGTTCTCGAGCTGTTGCATGCCTTTGGCGACGATTTGCTGCGAACGTTCGCGGGCGGCTTTTTCGATCTCCGTCCGCACCGCTTCGGCCTCCAGCTTTGCTCGCTCCATGAGCGAGCCCGCTTCCACGTCGGCTTTGCGGAGGATGGCGTTGCGGTCGGCCTCGAGCTGCTTCTTGAAACGTTCCAGTTCCTCGGCTTGCGCCGCGGTCTTCTCGGCGACCGCGCGACGTTCATCGATGACGCGGAGCACCGGCTTGTAGACGAACTTCGTGAGCAGGAAGATCAAAATGCCGAAGTTGATCACCTGCGCCAGAAGCGCGGACCAGTTGATGCCGAGGGCGTTGATGAGATCGAGCATGACGAGCGGGAGGAAAAGAAGAGGAGGACTACACGAACTTCATGATGAGCGCGATGACGAGACCGTAGATGGCGATGGCCTCGGCGAACGCGATGGAGAGGATGGCGAACGTCTGGATGCGGGCGCCTGCCTCGGGATTGCGACCGATGGCTTCCACGGCTTTCGCGCCGATGAAGCCGATGGCGATGGCGGGCCCGAGTGAGCCGAAGCCGATGGTGATGGCGACGGGAAGGTTCTTGTCGCCGAGGAGACTGATGGCCGTGTTGGCGGCTTCTGCAGGTTCCATAAGAGTGGGTAGGAAGAAATAGAAATTTACGCGTGAGCGGGTGCCGAAGGCGTCGGCGCGTCGTGGTGCCCTTCGTGGGCCGTGACTCCGATCTTCAGGAAGACCGTGGTGAGGAGTGCGAAGACGAGTCCTTGGATGAGTCCGACGAAGAGCTCCATGCCGAGGAACGGCACGGGAGCGAGATACGGCACGAGGTACGAAATGACGATGAGCAGCACTTCACCGGCGAAGATGTTGCCGAACAGACGGAACGTGAAGGAGACGACGCGCGAGAGTTCGCTGATCATTTCGAGGAAACCGACGAACGTGCCGATGGGATCTCTCCACGGCGGCACCAAGAATTTGCCCGCGTAACTTCCCACCCCGAGTTCCGACATGCCGTAGAACTGCACCGCGGCCATGGAAATGAGCGCGATGGCCAGCGTCATGTTCACGTCGGCGTTCATGGAACGGAAGAGCGGAATGGCCATGGCATGACCTTCGTGCGTGCCGAGGATGGTGATGGTGCCGACGCCCGGCAGAATGCCGAGCCAGTTCCCGAGCACGATGAAGATCATCATGGTGCTGACGAGCGGGAAGAATTTGCGCGCCAGTCTGTCGTTCTGCACGATGGATGCGAAGAGATCGTAGAGCCCGCTGACGATGAGCTCCACGAGGGCTTGGAAGCGACTCGGGACGACCCTGTACCCGGTGTTCCTGACGCACAGGCAGAACACCGCGAGAACCGCTACCGTGAGCCACGCCATGAGCATGGTGTTGCGGATTTCGATCGGACCCAGATGCCCGATGACTTCCGAAGCCAGTGAAATGGAAATATCACTCATGGGGCGGACGGAAAAGATCGTGCAAAAGTTCTTGTTCGCGAACGGTCTCCGCATCGACGGGCGACTTTCTCTTCTTGGGCGGAAGATCTTTCGGCAGACGACGAATGATGACGCGGAGTTTTCGGAAAATATTGATGAACGACAGCGTGAAGGCGAAACCCATGCCGAGGAACAGGAACCAGTGTTGGGTGCCGAGGTACTTGTCCACATACGCGCCGCCCACGCCGAACGCGATAGCAGGAAGCGAAATGGTGTACCCGAGCTCCCACGCGAACGCGAGACCGAGCATGGTGCTCTCTTCGGGACTCACCTCTTTGACGGGAGGCGTTGCGGGGGCCGGCGTGTGCGTATCGAGAATCATGAGCGGCGACGGCGGGAATGCATGCGACGAATGCTGGCGAGACGGGCGATTTCACGCTCCAAGGTGGCGGTGGCTTCGGCGAAACCTTCCTTGTCGGCGCGGCGCGCATCGCGGAGTTCTTCGGCGCGGGCCTTGGCGATTTCGATGGCCTTTTCCTGGAGGCTGTCGGCCCTGTCGGCGATCTCGGACAAGATGCGCACGCCCGAGTCACCCACTTGGACGACGCCGCGTGAGACGGCGAAGTAGAGCTCGTCGGACCCCGTACGAATGATGACGGTGCCGGGCTCCACGGTGCTGAGGAGCGGAATGTGGTGCGCCAGAACCGTGATCTCACCCATGCCCGTGGGGAGCGTGACCGAGACGGCCTCACCGCTGTACGCACTGCCTTCGGATGTGATGAGTTCGGCGTGCATCAGGATTGTTTGGGGAGAATGTCTTCGAGACCTCCTTTCATGTAGAAGTCCTGCTCGGGCACGTGGTCGAGTTCGCCCTTGATGATGGATGCGAATGCGCGGATGGTTTCTTTCAAGGGAACGAACTTGCCCGGAATGCCCGTGAAGACTTCGGCGACGAAGAACGGCTGGCTGAGAAAGCGCTGAATCTTGCGGGCGCGCTGCACCGTGAACTTGTCCTCTTCGGAGAGCTCTTCCATGCCGAGAATGGCGATGATGTCCTGGAGTTCGCGGTAGCGCTGCAGAATTTTTTGCACGCCGCGGGCCGTGTCGTAGTGCTCTTGGCCCACGATGTCGGGCGTGAGGATGGTGGACGTGGACTCCAGCGGATCGACGGCGGGGTAAATGCCGAGCTCGGCGAGCGCGCGCGTGAGCACGATGGTGGAGTCCAGATGCGCGAAGGTGGTGGCGGGAGCCGGATCGGTGAAGTCGTCGGCGGGAACGTACACGGCCTGCACCGACGTGACGGACCCTTTCTTCGTGGACGTGATGCGCTCCTGGACCATGCCCATTTCGCTGGCCAAGGTGGGCTGGTAACCCACGGCGGAGGGAATGCGTCCGAGCAGAGCCGAAAGCTCGGCACCCGCTTGGGTGAAGCGGAAGATGTTGTCGATGAAGAGGAGGACGTCCTTGCCTTCCTCATCGCGGAAGTACTCCGCCATGGAGAGGCCCGCGAGCGCGACGCGGAGACGCGGTCCCGGCGGCTCGTTCATCTGTCCGAAGACGAGCGCCGTTTTCTCCAGCACCCCGGATTCTTTCATCTCGTAGTACAAGTCGTTGCCTTCGCGGCTGCGCTCCCCCACTCCGGCGAAGACCGATGAGCCGCCGTGCGCCGTGGCCACGGAGTAAATGAGTTCTTTCACGACGACGGTCTTGCCGACGCCGGCTCCGCCGAAGAGTCCCACTTTTCCTCCTTTAAGAATGGGACAAATGAGATCGATGACTTTGATGCCCGTCTCCAGAATTTCGCTCTCGGTGGACTGATCCGTAAAGGACGGTGCCGGACGATGGATGGGGTACATCGTTTTTGATTTCACTTTGCCGAGTCCGTCGATGGGTTCGCCGAGAACGTTGAACATGCGTCCGAGCGACGCCGGGCCCACCGGAACCATGATCGGCGCACCCGTATCCGTGACGGCCGTTCCGCGCTGTAAGCCGTCGGTGGCTCCCATGGCGACCGCGCGCACGATGCCTCCTTCCATGTGTTGCTGCACTTCGAGCGTGAGGACATCATCGCCGATGTGCGTGTGGAGCGCGTTATAGATACCCGGCAACTTGTCCGCGGGGAATTGGCAATCCACGACCGCGCCGATCACTTGGGAAATGGTTCCTGACATATGAGTGAGACGGAAGTGGGAAGCAGTTCCTTTCATTGTAGGAATGCGCGCCCTGCACGCAAGGGTCTGGGGAGCTTTTTGCTCAAGAAAAGTGAGCTTTAAGAGTCTTGATTTTTTCCGACGTCGGTCATACCGTGGACGGTTGCGAAAAAGTGTTTCCGTGACGCATTTCCACATCGCAGCGGCAGTTGCTATGCTCTCGTCCATGCACCGCTACGCCGCTTTCCTCGGAATCCACCCCAATCTCAGCATCGCCGAACTCGCCGCAGTCCTCCCTGATTTTCAGAAAGGACCGCTTTCGGGCCAGCTTCTCATGTTTTCCACGGCACAAGAGCTCGATCAGAAATTCTTGAATCGACTCGGCGGCACCGTGCTCATCGCCAAGCAAATCACGAGCAACGCGGTGACGCTCGATGACGTTCCGGCTCTTCTGGGCGCCGAATTGAAAGGAGTCAAAGGCAAAGCGGTCTTCGCGCTGCGATTCACGGGCGTCTCCCCGAACCGCGCCAAGAACTTGTACCGCGCCTGCAAAGACAAGCTGAAGCAACAAGGGAACAGTTCCCGTTACGTGGGGAGCGAGCGCGATCCGGCCAAGGCCATCCAGCTCCACGACGAAGGTTTGCTCGACCCCAAGAGCGGAGCGGAGCTGCTCATCATGCAGCCGCAGAAGACGGCCGAGAAGAACAGCCAAGACACCGAGGCGATGTGGATCGGCCGCACGGTGGCGGCACAGGACGTGAAAGCCTACACGTTGCGCGACATGGAAAAGCCCGTTCGCGACACGACCGTGGGCTTGCTGCCGCCCAAACTGGCCCAGATGCTCCTGAACTTCGGCACGTTCGTCGCCGGCAAAGAGAAAGGAGTGACGGTCTTCGATCCGTTCTGCGGAACGGGCGTCATCCCCATCGAAGCACTCTTGCTCGGATGGAACGTTCTCGCGTCCGACCTCTCGCTCAAAGCCGTGAACGGCTGCGAGAAGAACATCGAGTGGACCAGAAAGACGTACAAGATCGCGAAGAAGGACGTGGAGAGCACGGTGTGGAAGCAGGACGCGACCAAGGCGTTCGAGCTTAAGGAAAAACCCGACATGATCGTGACCGAAGGAACGCTCGGCCCGCCGCTGACGGACCGCGCCACGGTGAAGGATGCCGAGACGCACTGCAAGCAAGCGGAAGACATCGTGGGCCGATTTCTCACGAACTGCGCCGAGACTCTGCCCGGCGTTCCGGTCGTGATGATTCTGCCCGTGTGGTACGCGCAGAAAAAAATCATTCATCTGCAGAAAGTGTGGGATGTCATCACCAAGCTCAAGTACCGCGCCACGCTCCCGCCCCACACCGATCCGTCGACGGAGGGACGCTTCTCGCTCCTCTACCGTCGTACCGACCAGTTCGTGGGACGTGAAATCGTCCTGCTCAAGCCGGCCAAATAATCGAAAAACTCATGCTCGGTTTTTCCACGCGCACGCGGCAAGCACTCATCGTCGCGTTCTGCCTGTGGCACATGACCGCCGTGGCTTTGTACGTGGTCCCGGGTGCCCTGAAGACCCGTTGGTCGCCCATCGGCGAAATCAGATCTCTCACCGACCCGTACGTTCTCATGACGAGCCAGTGGCAACAGTGGAATATTTTTTCACCCAATCCGCTCAGACGCGTCAGCACGTTCCGGGTGGAGAGCACCGTGAATGGAGTCGTCGGTCCGACGATCGTGGATTCGGAACGATTGTCGATCTGGCGCCGAGCCAAGGAACTCAAAGTACTGTATCGGCTGGAAGAAGAGTGGGCATCGGCACGCGAAACGTACCTGCTCTCGCTCTGCGGTGACACCCATGCCCAGCTGCAGCTGCTCAGGAGCTACAGAGTGTTGCCCGCCGATCTTGGCGCGTTGGGGCGGGTCGCGACGACGACGCTCCCCGTCGAAACGAACGTTCTTGCTTCCGTCACGTGTCCGTAGTTCATGCCGCATCTTTCTTCCTCCGCTTGGCAACGATTCTGGTTCCGTCCCGTGTCCGCGGCGGGCTTCGGGCTCATGCGCGTCGGCTTCGGTGTCGTGGGACTTCTGACGATGCTTCTTGAGTGGAACGATGTGGATCGCTACTACGGACCGCAGGGAATCGTGACGAACGAGATGCTCGGCCACGTCGTACGCGCGCACTGGCGGTTTTCGATTTTGGATTACGCGACCATCGGCCAAGTACATGCGCTGTACCTGATTTTGCTCATCGCACTGCTGTGCGTCGCGCTCGGCGTGCTGACGCGCGGAGCCCTGGCAGCAGCCGTTTTCCTGCTCTTCTCGTTCCACGAGTACGGATCCATCACGCTCGATGGCGGCGACACGCTCCTGAGGCTCATCGGATTTTTATTGCTGATCTCACCGTGCCACCGAGCATTCACGCTCAAGAATCTGAGGCGTCGACTGAAACTCATGCGCGAGACGGGGAAAGATCAGCCCGTAAGCGAGCGCACGATGTCCATCTGGCCGTATCGGCTGCTCCTGTGGCAAATGATCGTGCTGTACGTCAGTTCTGCCGTCGAAAAATTCACGGGGCCGACGTGGCGCGAAGGATCCGCCATCGCGATCGTCTTCCATCACACGAGCTTCAGTCACTTGTCCGCGACGGTCGCGGACAAGGTTGCGTTCCTGAGTCCCGCAATCGGCTACTTCACGCTCATCTCGCAGTTCGCCTGGGCACTCATTCCCGCGTTCGGAATTCTCACGTGGGTCGGCATTCACGCGGTGTCCCCGGGTCGGCTGAAACGCGCGCTTCTGGTGTGCGGCGTTCTCGTCCACGGCAGCATCTTCCTGCTGATGGACGTGGGAACGTTCTCGCTGACCGTGCTCGTGGCGTACCTGGGACTGCTCATCGACGACGATTTCCGTGCCGTGCGCGAATTGCTCAACAGAAATGTAAACGAACCGATCATCGTGCTCTTCGATGGGCGCTGCGGTTTCTGCACGAAGATTTCCGTGATGGTGGCCATGCTGGACTGGCTGCATCGAGTCGAGCTCGTGAATTACCACGATCCGAAAGCACGTCTCCGCCATGCACCGACCGTTTCGCTCGACGCATTGAATGAGGCGATGCACGTGAAGATGCCCGACGAAAGTTTCCGTGTCGGTTTCTACGGCTTCCGCGCTCTCAGTCGACATCTGCCGCTCCTGTGGCCGCTCGCACTGCTTCTTTACGTGCCGGGCGTGCCGTTTGTCGGAACCAAAGTGTACGATGCGGTCGCTAAGCACCGACGGTAATTACTTCCGCTCGATGACTCTCGTCCCCGCCTGATCCGTAGGCATGACGAGCATGAGCTCCACGTTCATGTGCTTGGGCCGCGTGACGGCGTAACAGATGGCGTCGGCGATGTCGGCGGCTTGGAGCGGGATGCAGTGTTGGTAGACCTTCTTGGCGGCGGCCGTATCACCCTTCAGGCGTACGTCGCTGAATTCGGTTTCCACTCTGCCGGGTGCGATGGTCGTGACGCGCACGCCCGTGCCGAGCAGATCTTGGCGGAGTCCGCGCGTGAACGAGTGCACGAACGCTTTCGTGGCGCAGTACACCGTACCGCCCGCGTAGGACTCGATCCCCGCGATGCTGCCGAGGTTCACGATGTGGCCCTTGGATTTCTTGAGGAGCGGCAGTGCGAGATGCGCCACGCGTGTCATGGCACGGATGTTCACGTCGATCATCGTGTCCACGTCGGCAAAATCATACGCATCGAACCCTTCGGTGCCGAGAGCGAGGCCTGCATTGTTCACGAGAATATCGAGTGAGACATCCTTGAGATCTTTCTCAAAAAACGATTCGAGTGCGGCCTTGTTCGTGACATCGAGTTCGTGAATGCGGACTTCAACGCCCTTCTTTTCCAGCTCAACTTTAAGCTTTTGCAGTCGATCGATACGCCTGGCGATAAGGATGAGGTTTTGGCCTTCGGCAGCGAGTCTTTTGGCCGCAGCTTCGCCGATACCTGCACTGGCACCTGTGATGAGAGTAAATGACTTCATGGAGGAATCATACGATACGGAGAAGAGAAAAACGAAAAGTGAAAGGTGGAAAGTTGTATTTTCCACTTTCCACAATCCTCTTTCCTCTTGCCGGGGCTCGTTCTGCTATGATTAGACCATGAAAGTCCTTCTGTACTACAAGTACGTCCCGGTTGCGGATCCCGCCACGGAAACCGAGACGCACCGTGCGCTCGCCAAGTCGCTGGACCTCCGCGGCCGCATCCTCATCAGTTCCGAAGGAATCAACGGCACGTGCTCCGGCACGCCCGAGAATATCGAGAAGTATAAACAGGCGATGAATGATCATCCCCTGTTCTCCGGAATCTCCTTTAAAGAATCCGATCACGCCGAGCACGCATTCGCAAAACTCTTCGTGCGCCTTCGTCCCGAGATCGTGACGCTGCGGAATGAAGTGACGGCACAGAAGGCTGCAGCATACATCTCACCGAAAGAGCTCCACGACCTTTTGGAAGCCAAAGCCGACATCGTGCTCATCGATATGCGCAACGACTACGAGGCGATCGTGGGCAGATTCAGGAACGCCGTGACGCTCTCCATGCGCAACTTCCGCGACTTACCGGGCTTCATCCCCGAGCTTTCGAAGTACAAAGACCGCGCGGTGGTGACGTACTGCACCGGCGGTATTCGCTGCGAACGCGCTTCGGCGCTCCTCAAAGTGCACGGATTCAGCAACGTCCGTCAGCTCGAAGGCGGCATCGTGCGCTACTGCGAAGAATTCCCCGACGGACACTTCGAAGGAAGTCTCTTCGTGTTCGATGATCGCAAGTGCATGCGCTTCCCGGGCAAGCTCCCCCACCGCTTCATCACGAACTGCGAGTTCTGCAACACCGCGACCGATAATTACGTGGACTGCGTGTATAACCCGTGCCACCGACTTTTCATCTGCTGCAAAGAGTGCGAAACGAAGAACACGGGGCACTGCGCGAATTGCGTGAAGTCGGCCGTGGCCGCCTAAATGCTCCTGGGTTGCGGGAAGAGTTCTTTTCGACGTGCGTAGACCGCAACGATGAGACGCACACAGCGTCCGCACCCGCCCCCGCAATACGCTACAATTCCGCCGAAACATGCGCACGATTGCACACATCTCGGACCTACATTTCGGAAGAATCCAACGGGAAGCCGAGGAGGCCCTTTTGCATGACCTGCAAAGCGTGCAACCGTCACTCATCGCCGTGAGCGGAGACCTGACGCAGGGAGCCATGCGAAGGCAATTTCACCGCGCGAGGCACTACTTGAGCCGACTCCCCGCACCGTACATCGCGGTGCCGGGCAACCACGACATTCCGTTCTTCGACGTGGCGCGGCGTCTGCTCTTGCCGCTCCATCGGTACCGCTACTACGTGCATCACGACGTGCAACCGATGTTCGAAGATGAGGAAATCAGCGTGCTCGGGATGAATACGGCGCGTTCGTTCGTCATCGAAAGCGGAAAAATCTCCAAGCGACAGCTGAAAATGGTCGCCAAAAAATTCAACCGCACGCACGCTTCCTGCATCAAAATCATCGTGACGCATCATCCGTTCATTCGTCCGGGCTTGGTGAGCAAGTATAGGCGCATCGTCAAAGGTGCGGATAAAGCGCTGGATGCGTTCCAGGAATGCGGAGTCGTGCTCGTGCTCTCGGGACATTTTCACCGACCGTTCATCGGAGATTTGAAAGAAAATTTCACTCTGATGAACAAATCCATCATCCACGTGCAGGCCGGCACCGCCATTTCCACGAAGATCCGCGAACAGAAAAACAGTTACAACGTGCTCAGGGTTTCCCGGCGTCGCATCGAGATCGACGTGCGGGAGTGGAACGGCAAGAAATTCGTCGTGGCGGAAACAAAGCGCTACGCCTTCCGCAAGGGGGCGTGGCACGTCATGAGGAAATCGAAGTGATTACTCCCCCGCTTCGACGGATCCGGAGCCCGACGGCACGGAGCTTGAGGACGACTCGGAAGAAGCCGAACTGTTCGACGATGATTCGGAGGAAGCGGACGACGACTCAGACGACTCTGTGGAACCGGAACCCGATGCGGGCTCGGACGAGCTGCTCGAGGACGATGAACTTTCTTCCGAAGACGAGCTCGAGCTGCTGCTCACGCTGGACGAGGAAGAGGACTGCGGCTGAATGACCGTGACGACGTAACCATCCGGAAGGAGGAGGATCGACGGTTCGTGGTTCGGGTTGTACGTGAAGGACATGTGGAGGTCCGGATGTTCCCACACGTGGTCGACGTGGTACCGAGCGCAGCTGAGGGGCTGGCCGTCGCCGCCGAGGGGAGGATTGCCGCGGATACAACCGTTCCAGACCGCATCCGTGGAGAGCGGACGACCGAGGTTGTCGACCGGGAACGCGATGGTCCGACCCGGGAGAATGGATCCCGTACCCATCGTCGTAACGGGGTCGATGACGGCCGTCGCGACCCACGTGAAGCGGACGTCGTGGCTCACCGCCGTATCGACACGGAGCGTGAAGCCCGTGAGCGTTGCGTTTTCCACCCACCATTCGCTGCCGACTCTGCCCTGCGGCGTGGCCGTGATGAGCGGAGTTGCCACGAGAGGCTCATGGAAGACGACGGTAACGCTGGTGCCCGTCATCGGGATGACGGCGAATCCTGCTTGCTTGTTGCTGAGGACGAGCTGACCTTGGACCTCGACGTTTCCGAGGAACGTGGCGAGGCCGGAGATCGTGACGTTGCCCATCACCTTGAGCGAGCCCGTGGACAGGAGCGTACCGATCTGCACCTCGGAGCCGGAGAAGCTGATGTTGCCAATGCGCGTGCCGGAGCCCGAGAGCACGAGAGCGCCCGTGAAGATTTTCGGAGCGGCGGCATGGAGCGAGGAACCAGAGAGGGCGGTCTCCAGGGCGGCGACGCGGGACTCGATGACGGCGATGCGCGTGTTGAGAATCGTCATGCCGCTGCCGAAGTCGGCGAGGCTGATGAGGGAGCCGGACATGCGACGGATGATGGAGGCGTCGATCTGCGACTGGATGTCGAGCGAGGTGATCTGCGACTGCACCGTGAGCGCAATGGAACCCGTGAGCGTCTGCGAAGCGTTGGCCACGAGACGGCTGACCTCGTCGC
>CAZSWJ010000015.1:0-27003 GCA_964611095.1 uncultured Candidatus Peribacteria bacterium | reverse complement strand
TTGTGGTAACCCCAGGTTCCGGTCTTCGTGAAGGTGTACTTGTACTCACCTCCGATGAGAATGCTCTGGGATTCGAATCCCAGAAGGTCGCTGTGCGTCGGGTGCGGGTTGCTGGCGACCAGGAGTTGGCCGTTGCTCTCGTTCTTGAAGGTGACGATGTCGCCCTTCTTTACGTGCAGAACGGAAGGGGAGAAGCCGGTGTCACGGTACGTGACGACGAGCTGGCTCATGACGTCCGTGGACGGTTTACGGTCTTTGCCCGGTGTGCCGTACTTGGCCTTGGCCTCGATAGCCATCTTCACGACTTCGGCGCGATTGATGGGCTCGATGGGGCGGAACATGCCGGTAGGCTGATTGTTGACGTCGAGGTCACCCGAGATGACGCCCTTGAGCTGCAGTGCTTCGATGGCTTGTCCGTAGGTCGTTGCGGTTTTCACGTCCTTGAAGGGTACGCCGCTGATCGTCGTCTTGAGATCGGCGCGGAATGCGGAGGCGATCATGGAAGCGACTTGAGCACGCGTTGCGGCGTTATCGAGACGAACGGTTCCGCTGACGGTGGGGAAGCCTTCGGACTTGCCGACGGACACGTAGGCCGAAGCCCAGTGAGTCACACCGCTGTCGACGACGGCGCCGAAGGCGGTTTCGTCGTAGCCCGCGGACTCCGATGCGATCTTGAGTGCTTCGGCGACGGTCACGCTCTTTTCAGGACCGAATTTTCCGGTGAGCTTTCCTTTGCTGTCACGGTAACCGGTGGCGATGCCCGTTTCGGCAGCCGTTTGTACGTACGTGGCGAACCATGCCGACTGCGGCACGTCGCTGAACACGACGGTTTGTCCGTCGACGATGACTTGAATGCCGATGGCGCTGGCCATGAGAGGCACGAGCATCCCGGCCAAGCCGATGATGGAAGTAAGAGACTTTTTCATGGGGAATGGAAGGAAGTGATAGAAGAAGAGATGCACCTGAGACGGTGGGTCTCCGAGTTCATGACAAACCGACGTTGCCTGGGTATGAATTTTGTTTCGTGAATTTTTTCAGATCCTGCGACTGTCGTACGCCCAGTGCAGTACGGCCTGGCGCTGCCTCCTGCGGCACAGCAGGTTCCCGGGTTCGCAATTGTTCCTGATCTGCGCGATGTGTCTGCGGATGGCGAACCAGCGTTTGATTTGTCTGTCGTCTTCCTGCGGCATGCGCCTGCCCATGTAGTAGCGGCAGTACCACTGGAACCAACCGCGCGGGTCGGCGGGATGGATCCAGCCCTTCTTACGCCATATTGCGAGTGACTGGCTCGCGTTGATGCCGAAGCAGTTCAGTTTCGGGTCGTGCTTCTCGTGACACAGTTTCGCTTTCTCGAACCAATCGGCCGGGAATTCGTCACGGCAATCGGTCATGTATTTTCCGCCGAAGACGCCGAGCTCCAGCATTTGCTTCGGCGTGAGATCGGGCGTGAAGCGGGGATCGAAGTTCTTTCCCTCGGGCTCCGTGAGCTCGTAGGTGCAGTTTTTCTGCATCAAGTCATTCACCGTCACTGTCGTTCGCTTGGTCATCGGTATGCATATGGTACATGCCGCGTCTTGTATTTTCGCGGAGAATCTCTAAACTGCTTTAGTTCTCAACCAATCATGAAAGCTCGATCTCCTTGGTTCATCTTCGTCCTCGTTGCGGTCGCCCAGTTCATGGTGGTGCTCGACGTGTGCATCACGAACGTGGCGCTTCCGGCCATTCAGGCGTCGCTCCACTTCGATACGCACACGCTCCAGTGGGTCGTGACGGCGTACGCGCTCACGTTCGGCGGATTCCTGCTCCTCGGAGGCCGTGCCGCCGATATTTTCGGTCATCGCAGGGTGCTCCTCGTCGGTCTCGGTGCTTTCACCGTCTTGTCATTCCTTATCGGCATCTCGGAGTCCCCGATGATGCTCATCGTGCTCCGCGCGTTCCAAGGAGTCGCCGCGGCGCTCATGTCTCCGGCCGCTTTGTCCGTCGTTCTCATCACGTTCGCGGAAGGGAAGGAGCGTAACCGCGCGCTCGGTCACTGGACGACCGTGGCAACGGGTGGAGCAGCCGTCGGTTTGCTCCTCGGCGGAGTGCTCACGCAGTACCTCAACTGGAGGTGGAACTTCTTCATCAACGTGCCCATCGGCATTCTCATTTCCATCGCCATCGCCAAGCTCTTGCCCCACGAGAAACAGGAATCCGAACATCACGACCTGGATATTCCGGGTGCCCTGCTCGTGACGAGCGGGCTTGTGCTCCTCGTCTACGTCGTGAGCCAGGCTCCCGTGTGGGGTTGGACAAATTCGTGGACGCTTTGGGGCGGTGTGGCAGTCATCGCGCTCCTCGGAGGATTCGTGTGGAACGAGTCCATCAGCAAGCATCCGCTCATGCCGCTCTCCATCTTCAAGATCCGCAACATCACCGGAGCCAACCTCATGAGCGCTCCCATTTCGGCCGGGTCGTTCGGCATGTTCTTCCTTCTCTCGCTCTACATTCAAGGAGTGCTCCAGTATTCGCCGCTCATGGCGGGGCTCAGCTTCTTGCCGTTTCCCATCATCTTGGGTTCGCTCTCGCAGCGCATGGCCAGGGGAGTGACGCGCTTCGGATATACCCCGTTCCTCATCGGCGGTCCGCTGTGCGTCGCCATCGGCATCGCGTGGCTCACGCGCATCCCGGTTCTCGGTAACTACTGGGTCGACATTCTCCCCAGCGTCATCATCATGCCCGTCGGCATGGCCATGACGTTCATGCCGCTCATGGTTGCGGCGACGTCTGGCGTTACGCAGAACGAAGCGGGACTCGCATCGGGTCTCATCAACACGTCGCAGCAGATGGGCGGAGCATTGGGTCTCGCCATTCTTTCCAGTATCGCCGCTTCGGTGACGGCAAGCCACGCGTCGCTCGGTACCGCGGAAGCCATGGTGATGGGTTACTCGTACGCATTCATGGCCGCGGTCGGCATCATCGTTCTGGGTACCGTGATCGGCTTGGCGCTTATCCGGAACAAGAAGACATCGATCGATACAGCCAGCCACGCGCATGTGCACGCAATCTAAATCAGTTCGTCGAACCGAATGATTCGCGCATGCGATTCACAATATCCGCGCGTATCGCGGCTTCATCGGCCTTCGCCACCGTTTCGGGTTGCTGCGCGAGTCTTCGTTGCATCTGGGCCTCCATTCCTTCCAAGAGAACCGAGTGCAGTTCGGGCGGCGTACCGCATGTGTTCAGCATGTCGGCCGCACTGATGTGCTCGTGCCCTCCACGCATCCGCCTTTCGGCGATGATCAACGTCACGAGTGCCGCGACGGCGTCTCTCGTGAATGATGAGTGCGGACGAAGTGTCGGCCCAAGCATGAGGACGTTGAGCGACGCACGCGTGAAATCATCGAGCGCCTTTTGGCGTACGGCGCTTGCCGACGGTGCGTCGGTCGGGGTGACGACGGGAGTCGTGAATGCCTTCGCATCGAAGCGCGGCTTATTGCTCACGGTTCCATCGTATCAGATCGAATGTCGGTTTACGGGGGTTCGTACACTTAGTCGAGCCCTTCGAAGTTTGGTCGAGTGATTAATTGCTTTCCGATGCCAAATGTTCACTGATGATGGCTATGAGTTTGTTTCTCGTTGCATCAGGTTTATAGACCTCGTCGGAAGAAAGAAAGGCGTCCAATTTTTTTCGATATACCGGTCCAAGCAATTCACTCAATCGAAAAGTGATATCCGCGACCGGCCCCATGTCGAATTCACCGAGCGTTTCCAGTTGCTGCTTATATTGTTGAAGGGTTGGTTTGTTGGAGGACATGAAATGGAGCGGGTAAGGGGAATCGAACCCCTGTCTGCGCCATGGCAAGGCGCCGTACTACCATTGTACGATACCCGCGGAAGAAAAAGAGCTAGCAGATGCTACACAAGCGGGTGCTGAGTGGCAAGGCACGCTTAGGCGGCTTCCGTTCGTTCCAGTTCGCGGCGGATGGCCTTGGAAAGGTGCAGAAAGGCCAGAATGGTCACGAGCGCCACCGTGGCGTCGTCGGCGATGCCGATGATGGGCAGCAGGTCGGGGATGACGTCGATGGGCAGAAGCCCGTACAGCACGCCTCCGCCGATGATCATTTTGGCGGAGACGGGAGTGTTTTTGTGGAATGCCGCCATCCAGGCGATGCGGATTTTTTGTCCCAGCGTGAGTTTTCGAGTCGGTTCCATGTGAGGATCATACGCTTGTACACTGCGCTCATGCATCCGCATCTCTCACTTGTCACGCTCGGAGTCTCGGACCTTCCGCGGTCTCTCATTTTTTATCGCGATACGCTCGGTTGGTCGTCATCGGCCAAGACCGAGGATCCCGTTGCCTTTTTCAAGCTTGAGAACGGTGTGATTCTTGGGCTCTATCCAAAACATTTGCTCGCCGCAGACGCGACGGTAGATGCGAAGGGCTCCGGTTTTTCCGGCGTCACGCTCGCGCAGAACATGGCGAGTGTCGATCTGGTCGATGCGGCGTTTGCCGAGCTCGCATCGAAAGGCGTCACCATCGTCAAAAAGCCCAAAAAAACCGAATGGGGCGGCTACAGCGGATACTTTGCCGACCCGGACGGATACTTGTGGGAAGTGGCACACAACCCGTTCTGGAAGCTTCTGCCCACGGGCGAGTGCATTCTCTGATCATGGCCACCAAGCAATCGACCGCCGAATTTCTCTTGGAGCAAGTCTCCGGCGCGGGCGCGGTGCGCATCCGGAAAATGTTCGGCGAGTACGCGCTCTACTGTAACGAGAAAGTCGTGGCACTTCTCTGCGATGACAGATTTTTCCTGAAACCAACGGACGCCGCGAAAGAGTTCGGGTCATTCGAAGAAGGTCCGCCGTATCCCGGGTCCAAACCGTTTCTCATCATCGAGGAAGATCGATGGGAAGACCGTGACTTCATGGCCGATCTCGTCCGCGCCACGGCGGCGGCACTTCCCGCACCCAAGCCGAAGAAGTCGAAGAAGAAATCGTAGCCGCAGCTTTTCTTTTCACGCGGGCGGGTATACCGTTCCTGTGCCCTTCGTTTCATGAAAGATAAGTTGCTCCATCGGGCCGATGCGCTGCTTGCGAAAAAGCAGGACAAGGACTTGCGCCAACTCCTGTCGCATCAGGATTTCCACATCATCGCCCAGGTCATCGATGGGCTCACGCACGGCAAGAGAAAGACCTTTGCGCTGCTTCCGCCGGAAAAGCAGGCCGAAGTCTCTCTGGCGCTCAACGAAGACAGCAAGCGTCGCATTTTCCCCCGCCTCTCCGACGAGAGCATCGCGCGGTTTTTGCATTTCAGCGACGAGGACGATGCGACCGACATCCTGCAATATCTTTCGCTTCAGCGTCGACACGCCATCCTCTCCGGGATGCGCGACGAGAAGCGCAAAAAAATCGAGAAACTTTTGAAATTCGGATCCGAGACCGCCGGTGGTCTCATGGACCTCAACTTCATTCTCGTAAAACCGGAGTTCACGTTCGACGATGTGCTCACGAAAGTGAAGAAGCACATCGAGGGCAGTCGCGAAATGCCGACGGTGCTCGTGGTGGATGAACATGCCAAAATCATCGGATTCATTCCCGAACGCGTTCTGCTGTTTCCTCCGCAGAACGCCACGGTGGACGATCAGACCATTTTGCTCCCCGTGGTGTCGCACAAAATGGACCGTGAAAAAGTGATGCAAGTGATGTCGCGCATGCGCACCGAAGTGCTCTGCGTCGCCGATGAAGGGGAGCAGGTGCAAGGCGTCATCCATCTCCGTGACCTCATGAAAGTGGCGCAAGCCGAAGCCACGGAAGACATTTACCGCTTCGCGGGTGTGGACGTGGAAGAGCACGCTCTCGACTCCATCTTCGTGAAAGTCCGTCGTCGCTCGAACTGGCTGCTCATCAACTTGGTGACGGCGTTTCTGGCATCGTTCGTCGTGTCCCTCTTCCAGGGCTCCATCGCCGCGCTCCCCATCCTTGCGGTCTACATGCCGGTGGTCGCCGGACAGGGAGGCAATGCCGCCACCCAAGCGCTCGCGGTCGTCGTCCGCGGGCTCGCGCTCGGCGAACTCCCGTGGCCCAAGGCAAAGCGCGTCATCTTCCGAGAGGCCATGGCGGGAACGCTCAACGGACTCATCACCGGCGCGTGTGCCGGCATCGCCGCCGTGGCGTTCGGCGCGCATCCCATGCTCGGCGTGGTGCTCGCATCGGCCATGATCATCAACTTGTTCGTCGCGGGGTTCTTCGGGGCCCTCATTCCCTTCATGCTCAAGCGGATGAAAATCGATCCCGCCATCGCTAGCACCGTGTTCGTGACCACGACGACCGATATTTGTGGTTTCTTGGCTTTCTTAGGTCTTGGAACGATGCTTTTGCCACGCTAGGGCAGTTTTCCAGGAAGTGAGTCCGAAATATTGAATTTTTGGCTTATTTTTGCTATAATATTGGGATTGGTTACTACATCTGTCAGCCTCCGGCGTTTCGCCATCCTGCTCGCGGGAGCCGCATGCGCGGTGACGTTTTCGGTCACCGTGTACGCCCAGGGCTGTCCCGTCAATACGCAGCCGTGTAATGGGCAATGTATTTCCGAGCGTGCGCTCTGCATTTTGGAGCCGCTGCCCGGCGGTCCGTCGTCCATCCCTCCCGGAGGAGTCGGACTCCAGACGTTCTTCTACTACGTCAATAACGGTGTGTGGCAGTGGGCGTTTCGCATGGGTGTGGCCATCGCCGTTCTCAACGGCGTCGTCGGCGGTTTCCAAATGGTCATGAGCAACGGTGACAGCGGCAAGATGGATGCGGGAAAAAAGCGCTTCATCGGTTCGGCGATGGGTCTCATTTTGCTTCTTCTCTCCGCGACGATTCTGCAGTTCCTCAACCCCATCGGATTCCAAGCCGCATGAAGATCAGGCTCCTCCGCCTCTCGGCATCCGCGCTCGCGCTCCTCGCGCCCGGCTCGCTCCATGCGCAGGAACTCTGGATTTACTGCGGCAATTTGCCCGGTTGTCCCTCGGGATTCACCGAGCGATTCACGGGTGTGCTGCGCCTGCTCCTCCTCCGTCTTCCGGCGTACGTGTACGTTCTCGCGATTCTCTTCATCATGATCGGCGGCGCGTACATGATCCTGAGCGTCGGTGATGCGGAGAAGGTCACGAAAGGGAAAAAGACCATCACCTGGGCACTCATCGGCATCTTCGTGATGCAGTTCTCGGAGTCGCTCGTGAGCTTCGTCGGACTGGAAGCGTCCACCCGAGACAGCGGAGCGGACCTCGTGGAATCCGTCGCGAACACGCTCATCGGATCCATCTTCGATCTTCTGTACATCGCGCTCCTCGGCGTCGCCATTTACTGCGGCATGTGGATGGTGCTCTCGTTCGGCAAAGAAGATGAAATGAAGAAAGCACAGGAAGGTATGATCTGGGCTGCCGTCGGTGCCATCGTCATCAACCTTGCCGCCGCTCTCGTTCGCGCATTCTCCACTCTCTAGACCATGCGACGCATTCTCCCCGTCATCTTCGGCCTCCTCGTTCCGGTTCAAGCATTCGCGTACCGCATCACCGATTCGGGTTGGGATTGCCGCGGCTTCCTCAAGTGCGGTTCGTCCACCGACGCCGTCACGCAAATCACGCTCACCATCGTCACGGGAGTCACCGCGTTCATCGGTGCGCTCGCCGTCGTCGTCTTCATGTACGGCGCCATCCGCATGGTCACCTCGCAGGGCGATGAAGGCAAAGAAGCAGGCAAGAAAGCGCTCATCTGGGCCTCTCTCGGCCTCGTTGCCGCCATTCTGACGGGTGCCGTCATCCGCTTCGTCACCGACTATCTGTATCTGCTCGGGACCTAAACGCTTTAAGCTTTTCGCGTTTGGCTCTAAGCTTTCGACATGTCCAGGCAGTACGTCACGACGGCCATCGATTACCCCAATGCGGCTCCGCACATGGGTCACGTTCTCGAGAAAGTTCTCGCCGACGTCATCGTGCGTTGGTTTCGTTTGCGCGGTGACGACGTGCGGTTCCAAATCGGCACCGACGAACACGGCATCAAAATTCAGCAGACGGCAGACAAGGAAAAGCTGACGCCCAAGCAACTCGTGGATCGCAACGTGCCGCTCTTTCAGGAGCTCTACGGCAAACTGGGCATTTCGGCAGACGTCTTCATCCGCACGTCGGACCAAAAGGTGCACTGGCCCACGGTGCGCGAGCTCTGGCAGCGCTTGGCATCGGCCAAGATGCTCGAGAAGCGCACGTACACGGGTCTGTACTGCGCCGGGTGCGAGCGTTTTCTCACGAAGAAAGATCTCGTGGAGGGCAAGTGTGACATTCACAAGACCGCGCCGCAGGAAGTGAAGGAGGAGAACTGGTTCTTTTCACTCTCCAAAGAAACGGAGTGGCTCAAGAAACTCCTCAAGAAGGAGTACAAGATCATCCCGCAGTTCCGTGAGAACGAGACATTCGCGCTTCTGGACCAAGGACTCGAAGATGTTTCTTTTTCCCGTCCCAAGAGCAGCCTGAGCTGGGGCGTGCCCGTTCCGGACGACGAGAACCAAACGATGTACGTGTGGTGCGACGCGCTCACGAACTACATTTCCGGCATCGGATACTTCACCGATCACGAAGAGAAAAAATGGTGGGACGACGCCACGGTGACGCACGTCATCGGCAAAGACATCGCCAGGTTCCACGCGCTCATTTGGCCTGCGATGCTCAAGTACGCCGAGGTGAAAGTGCCGGATCAGCTCCTCATCCACGGATTCCTCACGAGCGAGGGCCAGAAGATGAGCAAGTCTCTCGGCAACGTCGTGAAGCCCGAAGAAGTTCTGGCTCATTTCCACGGCAATCCCGACCCGCTCCGCTTCTACCTGAGCGCCGAAGTGCCCGTGGGCAACGACGGTGACTTCAGCTGGAAGCGCATCGACGAGGTCTACACGTCGAAGCTCGGAAACCAGCTCGGGAACATGCTGAACCGCGTGCTCGTCATGCTGAAAAAAGAATCGAAAGATCTCGCGGTTCCCGTCGGCCCCGACGATGTCTCGGAGACCACGAAGCGCTGGACCGAGTTCGCCGCGAAGCTCGATGCGTTCGACGTGCACGGCGCGGTGCAGCAAATCGTCACGAGCGTCGACAAGATGAACGCCGCGTTCAACGACGCGCAGCCGTGGAAGCAGGAGCCCGAGAAGAAAATCGTGACGCTCTCCATGTTCGCCGAATCCCTTCGTCATGCCGCGCTCATGCTGCTTCCGTTCATTCCGCAGACCGCGCAGAACATGAGCCGCCAACTCGGTGTGCCGTACGCCGAGGACATGCTCGAAAAGAACTTCGCTCTCACGAACGAGATGAAGACGTGGGGCGGCATCAAGGACTGGAAAAAGGCGGGGGAGCCCAGCATTCTGTTCCCGCCGCTGGAGAAGAAAGAGGCCGCTTAAAGGCGGTTTTAGGCTGCAACTGGCCTTTTCAGTCGGTTTGGCGTATCATGAGAGCACTCTCAACCAGCGAGACCCGGAGCAGGGGACACACAACAGTGACCACGGCGAGGGGAGGAGCGGGAGAGTCATTACTTCTTTTCCTTTTATTCTATGTTCGACCCAATGGCCGATCTCAGTAATCCGAGCAGCGACGATCCGCTCGCTCCCACGTCCAACTTTGCTCCGGCTCCGCAGGCTCGCCGTCAGGGCGGCGGTGGTGCGGGAGGAGGCATGGGCGGCGGCGCAGGCCGCTACGGTGAGGAGATTCACTCCATCACCATCCGCGCACGCCAGCGCACGTTCTACATCGATCTGAAGCAGTCCGGCAACGGCAAGTTCTTCAAGGTCTCCGAGAAGTCGCGCGGCGGACAGAAGTCCACCATCGTCTTCGATGTCGAGGATCTCCCGCACTTCATCAAGGCTCTGCAGGAAATGCAGACGAAACTGTAGGACTGCAAAGAATGCAACGATTGCAAGGAACCCGGCTCAGGTCGGGTTCTTTTTTATTCCAATTCCGTCGGTACGACGTAACCGTTGATCGTGGGGTTCTGTTGCAGCGTCAAAAGAATGATCTTCGCCGCTTCGGCGCGCGTGATGAAGTTTTCGGGGCGGAACGTGCCGTCGCCGTATCCGCTCACGATGTCGCGAGAGGCCGCCGCACCCACGTACGGGTGGAACCAGTCCATCTCGCGCACGTCGCTGAAGCCGACCGTGGTGCCGCTCATGGCGAGCGGGTCGAGCTCGGTGGCGAGGCTCAGGATCTTCAGTGCCTCGGCGCGGTTCACCGGAGCGTCGGGCTTGAAACTTCCATCGTCGTAGCCCGAGACGATCTTGTAGTGCTCGGCCGTATAAATCACTTTGCGGCGGAATGCGGCTTCGGGGTTTTCATTGATCGGTGAATCTTTCCGGACGTCAGAGAACGTCACCGTCGCATCGTCGCTCCTCGGGCGCAGTTTGGTGCAGCTCGAGAACAGCGTCAGTTTCAGGAATTCAAAGCGCGTGATGGGCTGATTCGGTCGGAACACGACGCGCGATTTCGGCGTGCCGAAATTTTCATCGTAGCCGCCGATGAGCGGAGTCTTGTCGGGGAGAATGTGGACACCCTGCAGCGTGCGGATGAACGGGAAGCTCCAGTCGCTTTCGTCCATATCATCGAACGTCGCGGCGGGCAGCAGGTAGCCGAGACACGCGTTTTCACGCGCGTTCGATCCCTCGTTCGATTCGGTCTTGTCATCGGTGCCGTCGCGGTCGGTGTCCACGGCCATGGGGTTCGTGCCGCGCGCGAGCTCCTCGGCGTTCGTGAGGCCGTCGCCGTCGGAGTCATCGGCACGCGTCTGTGTCACCTGGGTTTGGTCCAAGCCCGTGCGCTCCTCCCATTCGTCGGGAAGCCCGTTGCCGTTGAGGTCGGTGCCGAATTTCGAGTCGAGGGGGAACGGATCGACGTTGTCGTTGATGCCGTCGCCGTCGGAGTCCGCCACTTTCGGGTCCGTTCCGCGCAATATTTCATTGCCGTTCACCATGCCGTCGCCGTCCATATCGAAACTGAGGTCGTCGGTCCTGTCGAACGGGTTACGCTTGGCGGCGACTTCCGATCCGTCGGATTCGCCTCCGCCATCGGTATCGGCGTCGTACGGATTGGTCTCACCTTGGTCCACGACGTTGTTGCGGTTCGCATCTTCCTGGATGTCCGTGAGTCCGTCACCGTCGATGTCTTGAGCCGTGGACGCCGCAAGCATCGTCGGAGACTCGGCGAACAAGAGCACCGTGGTGAGAAGTGCCGCGATTGGCGCACGTACCTTCATGAAAGGCGCTTACCGTGAAGGAATGCCTGTCCTGTCATCGGTTTGCCGCCTGCAGGTTGCAGCGTCACGACGTAGAGCGTCGTTCCGTCCTTGCACGCCAGCGGCATGGCGCCCGTTGCGGCACTCAGTTCGGTCTGCAGCAACTTCTTTTCTTCCCACGTCACGCCGGGCCACGGTGAGAGCGCACGCACCATGCGGTCGATGGTCTCGGCCGTCATCGTCGCGGGGTCTGCGATGCCGTCTTTCTTTTCCAATTTTCCGCAGAACGTCACATCGGAATGCATCTGCATTTTTTCAACCAGCGGTTCGCTGAGCGTGCGAACGAGAAGTCCTGCGCCCGCTTGCGCCAGTTTGTCGTGCAGTGTGGTGAACGTTTCGCGTTCTCCGAGCGTGATGCGCTCCGCCGAGAGAATCGGCCCCGCATCAAGTTCCTTCACCATGCGCTGCACGGTGACGCCGGACTCCTTATCTCCTTGAAGGATCGCATGCTGAATCGGCGATGCACCACGGAGTTTCGGCAGGAGCGACGCATGCACGTTCACGGGTGCGATCTTCGGGAAGCTCAGCACTTCGTCGGACAGAATTTGTCCGTACGACACCACCACCAAGAAATCCGCCGATGAACACGCGGATTTCAGGCTTGCGAATTCGGCATTCAGTTTTTCGGGCTGGATCACGGGGATCTTCAGCCCCTGCGCCGCCACTTTCACGGGCGGGGGAGTGAGCGCCTGCTTGCGCCCCACGGGTCTGTCGGGCTGCGTTACGACCAGTTTCACATCGAATCTCTCATCGGCAGCCAGTGCCTGCAAACACGGGACGGCGAATGCAGACGTGCCGAGGAAGACGACCGAGTGAGACATCGAACAGATTGTAGCCTAATTCCCGCCGCCGTTCGTTTCGGGTAGTATGGCCACTCCATGAGTCACCGTTCCGTCCAGCTCGCCGGCATGATTCGCACCACGCTCGCGCGTGAGGCTCTCGGCATTCCGCCGAACAAGGCGAAGGTGGTGAGTGTCACCGATGTGGAGCTCAGTGCCGACTTGGCGTACGCCGATATCTCGGTGAGTGCCATCGAAGGCGTGGAACATGCCGTGGCGTACTTCAAATCGCGCGGCGGGGAGCTTCGGTCCATGCTCGCCAAGCAGCTCACGACGTACACGGTTCCCACTCTGCGCTTTCACGTCGATACCAGTGGAGAAAAGGCGGCGAGAATCGATAAGCTCATCGATTCGCTGTAGTTTTTCATACGACGAAACAAATCCTACTTTTTAAAAGTCCATACGGGTTGAGCCGCGTCTTCGGCGTGACTACACTCCGTCCCTTATGTTCGATGCGTCGCTCGCTTCCCAGGCACTCAAAACTCTCCAAGGAGCCAAGCGACTGAAGTGCGTGTGTCACCGCAATCCGGACGGCGATGCCATCGGTGCCGTGACGGGTGTTGCGCAGCTTCTGGAAGCCAATCTTCCGAATATTCCCGTGGAACTGTATTGCGTCGATCCGTCGCCGCCGCTGTTCCACTTTTTGCACTCGGTGCACCGCATCAAGCAGGATCTCAAGCCCGAAGAAGGGGACGTGTTCGTCTTCGTCGATTCCGCCGAGCCCAAGCTCACCGAATACGACGTGCAGTTCCCGCAGATTTTCGACGGCACGTGGCCGTCGGTGTGCATCGATCACCATCAAACGAATCCGCGTTACGGAACGGTGAACATCGTCATTCCCGATGCGTCGTCCACGTGCGAAATCCTCGTGGCCTTCGCCGATGCGCTCAACTGGCCCATCACTCCCGATATCGCCACGTCGCTTCTCACGGGTGTCTACACCGATACGGGCGGACTCGTGCACAGCAATACCACGTCGCGTGTGTACCGCACCGTGTCGCGCTTGCTGCGTGCTGGCGCCAGGCACCACGCCGTCGTTTTCAACGTGTTTCGGTCCATCAAGCTCTCCACGCTGCGCCTCTGGGGTCGGGTGCTCGAGAAGATCAGCGTCACGGACGAAGGCGGCGCCATCTCGGCGCTCACCGAGAGCGACTTCAAGGCGACGGGTGCCGATTACTCCGAGCTCACGGGTGCCATTGACTACGTGAACGCCGTTCCGGGCATGAAGTTCTCGCTCGTGCTCGCCGAGAGGCAGGGGAAAGTGAAGGGTTCCATCCGCACGCTCCGCGATGACGTCGATGTTTCCAAGATGGCCGCGCAGCTTGATGGCGGTGGACACAGAAAAGCGGCGGGATTCGCGGTATCGGGGAAGCTTGTGCCGGAAGTGAGGTGGAAGGTGCAGCAGTAAAAGTGCGGAAGTGGACAATAAGTAAGGAAGTACGTAAGTGAATGTAGGACTCAATAAACAAGGAAGTGTGTGCTTTCGCACTTCTTCACTTCTGAACTTTCGCACTCGAATCGCCTACTTCTGCTCCGCCGGCGGCGCTCCCTCGGCGCGTGCCTTTTCATCGGCGCGCTTCTTCATCACTTCCTCGGGCTTCGTGGTGATGATGGTGTGTTCGCTGGGGCTTGCCACCACCTGAATGGCGACGTGCGTGTTTCCGGCGAAGAGCACACCTTGTCCCACGCCGGAGTTGAGGAGCAGGTACTTCTCACCCTCGGTGAGGTAGAAGAGCTTGGCCAGGTTATCCACGCTCGCGGCCGACTGCTTCAGCAGGAGCTGCAAGGACGTGTTGGAGATGATCGGCTTGCCGTACGGCGAGTTGATGAAGTCATCGATGTCCTGCGTGATCGTGGTGACGCCCAGGTAGTACTTGCGAGCGCGCTTGATGAGTCCGTACAAGAATTGTGCGGAGTCTTCGTACTGCATGAGGTTCCATGCTTCGTCGACCACGAGGAGACGCTTGCGCATGTCGGAGCGGACGCGGTTCCACAGGAAGTTCAGCACGACGTAGATGGCAATGGGACGGAGCACGTCCTCCAGGTCGCGGATTTGGAACACGACCATTTCTTTCTCGAGCTCGATGTTCGTGGGCCTGTCGAAGAGTCCGGAGAAGCTACCCGTGGTGTACTTTTGCAGAGTCTGCGCCATCGATTCGCCGCCGTTGCTCGTCATGAGCACGTCGATGAGGTCGTGGAGCGTGGGAGCTTCCATCTTTCCGGGTTCCTGCGTCTCGAGCGTGATGCCCTTGAGCGCGTAGGTATCGAGAATGGCGCGGTCGAGGATTCCTTCCTCGGACGGCGTGATGGACCCGAGCATCAGTTTGAAGAGACCGTGCAGGTTGATGGCCGCACTGCGCAGCACTTCACCCACTTCGGCTTCCTCGCCGCGAACGGCCTTGGGGAGGTCGAACGGGTTGATGCGGAACGAGCTCTGAAGCGAGATGGGGATCATGGATCCGCCGACGGTGCGACACAGGTCCACGTATTCGTTTTCCGGGTCGATGACGTAGGCCTGCACGCCCTGAATGAGCGAGCGGAGGATCTCCAGCTTCACGACGTACGATTTACCTGCACCGGACGTGGCGAACACGTTGGCGTTGGCGTTCGGCAAGTCGAAGCGGTCGAAGATGATGAGCGAGTCGTTGTGACGGTTGATGCCGTAGAGCACGCCGTGGTCATCGGTGAGATCGGAGGAGCTGAACGGGAAACTCGTGGAGAGAGCCTGCGTGTTCATGTTGCGGTTGAAGTCGAGCTCGTCCATGCAGTACGGCAAGCAGCTGGTCCAACCGTGTTCCATCTGGAACGCCGTGGGCTTCGTGAGGATCAGCTTGCCTCCGAGGATGGCTTCCACGTCGGTCTGAATCTTTTTGAGCTTCTGCTCGTTCTCGGCGTAGATCGTGAAGTAAAAGCCGAGCTGGAACAGTTTCTCGGATCCGCGTGCCAGAAGGTCACGCAGTTCTTCGGCGTCTTGCAGGGCGGCCTCAAGAGCCGGGTCGCGAACGATGCCGCGCTGCTGGAGCATGCGGATACTCGAGCGCATTTCGGCGACTTTCTTGCGGAGCATTTTAAGGATCACCTTGTTGCTCGCGGGGTAGATGAACATCGAAATGTCGATCTGGATGTCGAAGTTGATGAGCTGACTGAGCCAGTTCGGATAGATCTGGCTGGGCCAGTTGTAGGCGTAGAAGCTGCGGGCGACGAGCTGCTCGTTGAGCTGAATCATGGAGCGGTCGAACTTCAGTCCGG
Organism: uncultured Candidatus Peribacteria bacterium; assembly: GCA_964611095.1. Lineage (GTDB taxonomy): Bacteria > Patescibacteriota > Gracilibacteria > Peribacterales > Peribacteraceae > CAZKJL01. The sequence continues at coordinate 11,629 of CAZSWJ010000015.1, read as the reverse complement.
CCGGCGCGATGACGTCGAGCAGTTTCTGCAAACCTTCCTCGTACTTCTTCACGATTTCTTTTTCGTCCTTGGTGAGCTCCAGGTCATCGTCGTCCTTGCTGAGGACGTCTTCGATGTCGCGGTGGAGCCCCAGAAGTTCGTCGAGAACATCGAGGAGTTTTCCCGCGATCGGAGGAGCCGTTTTTTGTTTGTGTACAGCCATTTGTGACATCAAACTATTATACCAGAAAGAAGCCGACTCTCCAAGGGGTCTCAAACGGTCTTTCAGGTGGGTTACATGCCCTCAAACAGCACATCGAACTGCGCGTCCGTGTTGAAACTGCCGCTTCTGCGCGATGCGCCACGTTGACGCTCAATGAGCTTGAGGTCGTCGATGCCGGGTACATCCACCACTTTCATGCCGCTGATGAGCGCTTCGCGGTTCTTCTGGATGGCCAGGATTTTCTCGCCATATACGGTGAGCAGCTGGTCGAGTGTCTTGATGAGATTCTCGAGCTGCTTGCGGTTGAGGTCGGCTTCGGCGTAGGCGGATTGCTTCTCGGTCACGGCCTTCTGCAGTTCGCCCGCGTTGGCGAAGTCTTTGTCGGCGATGGCCTTCTTGAGATCACGGTCGGCTTGGCTCTTCTCTTTGCTGAGCGTACGCAGTTCTTCTTTCTGCTGGTCGAGCGATGCGCTCAGCTCCTTGTAGCGATCGTTGGCGCGCGTGGCGACGTTCGTGAGGGCTTCCGTATACGTATCCAGAGCCACTTGGCGGTCCGTGCTGCGGTTGAGGAGGTCCGAGACATCCACCTGCAGAGCGTCGGCGAAGGCTTGGAGCAATTCGAAGTCCGGGTCCTGCACTTGCTGCTGCGCCGACATCACCTGCGACTGCACGCCGATGCCGAGCAGTGCACCGCCCGCGGCGGAAGCCGAGGGAGTGGTCGACAGATATTGCGAAAGGTAGATGCCGAGGAGTGCCGACGATCTGGCGCTTCGAGACTTCGTCACATTCGCCATCAGGTTGTCGATCGACATCACGGCACTGATGGCTCCTTTTGTTTTCGACGTCGAAGCAACGGGCGTCTTCGTACTCCCACCGCACGCCGAAAGCAGGCAGCTGAGAGTGATGCCGATGGCTGCCAGAGTGGTCTTTTTCATCAATATATATTATACACTATTTATCAAAATAAGTAAAATAGGATGAATTTGAGCAAGCCCCTGTGGAAAAGGGGACAGTTGTTCACAAAACATCCACAGACTTATCCACACTTTGATCATATGTTGTGCACAATAACGGGTGTACGATCGTGCACAAATTTTGTGTTCAAAAGAGTGTATAAACATGAAGAAAAAGAGTGATCAAGAACAAATTATTGTAACGGCTGTACATGGCGCTCGGACGGTATACAGTTGCGGCGTTCCCCTGATCACTTCCTTTGTTCGACCTCAGAGATAAACTAGCGGCCAAGGCACAAGAGATTTTGAAGACAAAAACAGGGGAGTCGACAGTCATCCACTTCGATGTTTCTTTCGACGAAGGTAGGGGAGACCTGACCACGTCCGTTGCGCTTCAGGTTGCCAAAAAGTGCGGTATGAAGCCCCGTGAGGTCGCAGACCTGCTCGCCAAGGAATTGAAGACGGTGAAGGGTGTCGCGGCCACCGAAGTGGCCGGCCCCGGTTTCGTGAATATCACGCTCGAACCCAAGGAGCTTCTCGCCGGACTCTCTCAGTCGCGCAAAGCATGTTCGCCGATGAAGAAGAGGAAGGAGCAGCCCGTCATCGTGGAGTACTCGCAGCCGAACATCGCCAAGCCCCTCGGTATTCACCACATCATCGGAACGGTTCTGGGACAGGCGGTGAGTAACTTCTACGAGCACGAGGGTTTCCCCGTTCTGCGCTGGAACTACATCGGCGACTGGGGCACGCAGTTCGGCAAATTGGCCGTGGCCAAGGAGAAGTGGGCCAAGAACAAGGACACACTCTCCATGAAGCTCGGCGATCTTCTCGATCTCTACGTGAAGTTCCACACGGAGGCCGAGAAGGATGCGACGCTCGAAGATCAGGGCCGCGCAGCCTTCCTGAAGCTTGAGAAAGGGGACAAGGATCTGAGGAAATTCTGGGAGGACGTCGTCGCAGTCACCAAAGCATCGCTCAAGGATCTGTACGATCGTCTGCACGTCTCCTTCGATTTGGACCTGGGAGAAAGCTTCTACTCGGACAAAATGGATCCGATTCTTGCCGAGGGCAAGAAGAAGAAGGTCTTCGTGGAAGGAAAGGAGGGCTCACTCATCGTGGAATTCCCGGAGGACAGCGGCATTCCTCCGTACTTGGTACAGAAAGGAGACGGAGCAACGCTCTACTCCACGCGCGACATCGCCCAGATGCGCTACCGCATGGATACGTACAAGCCGCAGAGCATTCTCATTTTCACGGATATCGCTCAGAAGCTGCACTTCGAACAGCTCGTTGAGACGTGCAAGAAGCTCGGTTGGGAACTGCCGCCGTTCGAGAACGTTCTCTTCGGACGCATGCGTTTCGCCGATCGCTCGATGAGCACACGCAAAGGCAACATTCTGAAGCTGGAAGATGCGCTCGACGAAGCGGTGTCCCGCGCCGAGGCGCTCATCGAGGAACGCGGAGAGAAAATTCAGACCGACGACGCCAAAGGACTCGCCGAGATGATGGGCGTCGGTTCGCTCGTCTACGGAATCCTGAGCCAGAACCGCAAGATGGACATGGTGTTCGACTGGGACAAGATGCTCTCGTTCGAAGGCAACAGCGCACCGTACGTTCAGTACACGCACGCTCGCGCACTCTCGGTCATCAGGAAGTCCGAAAAAGACGCTCCCGCACTGCCGGCCGCCGTGGAAACGCTCACCGCAAAAGAGCGACTTTTGGTGAAGCTGCTGCTGAATTTCGGCTCTACGCTCACGGAAGCAAGGACCGAGCACTTGCCGCACAAGCTCACGAACTATTTGTACGAACTCTGCCAAGCATTCAACTCGTTTTACAACTCCGACGACATTTTGGACGCACCGGGAGATACCCGGACTTTCCGACTCGCTCTCACCGGTCTCACCGCACAGGTACTCAAGACCGGAGCCGAGCTTCTTACCCTCCGAGTACCCGACCGAATGTAATTCGTTTTTTCTTCTCTCTCCCATGTCCCGTTCTTCTCTCACCTTCTTTCTACTCATCGTTTCCTTCGGGATTCTGTTCGCCGGCTGCGGTCAGCCTGAACCGGACAAGAGCTTCGAGGAATTCACCTTCAGTGACAGCGATCTCGCGCAGGTCCAGAAGATGGCGAATTCCTCGGCGTCCTCCTCCGGTTCCACCACACCCGACAACGGTGACTACACGACGGGGACTTCGGTCTTGAGCGTCGGATCGGGCACGTCGGTTCTTTCGGACGGTACGTCCACGGCCGCCGTGAGCGTGACGCCGGACAAGGAGAAGCAGGCTCTCTACGACGGACTTCGCGCTTCGGCGTTCGACCAGGGAGCGAACGTCTACCGCGTCAATAACCCGTTTTTGAACGTTCGTCAGTCCATGGACGTGGGTTCCACGCTCGTCGCCAAGCTGAACCAGGGTGACATCGTCACGGTGCTCGATATTCCGAACGCCGAATGGGCGAAGGTGAAGACGTCCGCGGGAGTGGAGGGCTTCGTGGCATTCCGCTACATCGCCAAACTCACGACGGAACAGAAGATGCCGGAGGACAAGAAGCAGTTCGAAGGAAAGTACTTCGTTGATTTCGACTTCCTCAACATGCGCAAGGATCCCACGACGCAGGCCGAGAAAGTGGGTGAGCTTCCGGGACAGACGGTGCTCAAGCCCCTCTCCATGAACGGCGAATGGGCACGCGTGAGCTTCGGTGGAAAAGAAGGATTCGTCTCCACGCAGTACTTAAAGCCCTTCCTGCCCGTATTCTTGGTGCGTCAGGAGCAGTACAAACTGCCCATCTTGCAGTACTACGCCGATGACTCGGCGAGCCTCAACGCACTGCCCAAGCAGGTCGCCGCACTCAAAGCTGCCGGCAAGAAGATCGTGACGCTGAAGACTTTGTACGACACGGTTCTCTCGCAGGAAACACGCGACGCACGCATCAATCCGGATACGGTCGTCATCGTCGTCGGCGGAGTGTCGGGCAAGAACGTCCGCGCCGTCTCCGACGCGCTCGAGACCGCGAGCATCGGAGCAACGCTCTTCATTCAGACGAAAGACGTGGGACTGACGGGGGTGACCGAGAAGACGATTTTGAATCTGATGGCCAATGGAAACGACCTTCAGTCCGGCGGACACACGGGCGACGATCTCCGCTCCATGACGGACTCGCAGGTGCAGCTGGAGCTCGGACAGAGCAAGAAACTCCTCCAGGACATCACGCACAAAGAGGTCTACGCGTTCAACTATCCGAAGGGCGGCGTCAATGACCGCATCATGAAGCAGGCCGCCGAGATGGGATACCTGTTCGGCATCAGTCAGTCACCCGATACGAACTTCACGCGCACGCAGTTCCTTCGCTTGCCGACACTCATCGTGAGCTCGGGCATGTCGCCGGAAGACGTCGTGAAGCTGACGAAGTAGGGGAGCACATCATCGAATCAGACCTAGAGCGGGAGATGGGGGTCTTCCGCTCTTTTGATTTGATCGTGAAAGGGGCTTCGCCCCTCTCACGGGCTCTCCCCGAAGAGGAAGCGCTCCAGGCAGGCGGAGCCTGCCTTCGCGCGTTTATTGCTTACGCAAGCGGAAAAATCGACTCTGCTGCGAATATTATCCTGATCTATTTCTTCGTGCCGCTCGGAACCGAGTATTCCTTCATGAAGTCATCGAACATGCTGCTGCTTTGGTTCTTCGTGTACTCGGCGGCGGAGGATGCGGCTTGGTTGGCGATCATCTTCATGAGTTCGGCGCCGTGATTCACGAAGTACCACGCGCTCCACAGGAGCAGGACCACCGGGATCAGGGCGATCATGCCCTTGAAGAAACCGCCCCACATGCGGAGTTTGTCGCGTTCATCCAATTTGCGAAGGTGTTCGATGATTTCATCGAGCTTGGCTTCCACTCCTGCGGGCGTCGGTTTGGCTGGTGACATGAGTGAATTGTAGAAGCGAGAGGCGGACGGTGGCTAGTGACAGATGACGCGGAACATCGCGTGCGGCTAAAACCCGCGGCGCCACTTGCGGAACCGTTCGAAGGCGTACGTAAGCCAATATTTGCCCGTCACGGGAATATCGACGCAGTGCATGAGATTCAGAATCTCTCCGCCGAACCCCGTCTTGAACAATGTCACGCCCGCAAACGGATGGTTCTTCGACGGCGTTCCTTCGGCATTCAGCGGCGCGATGCCCCAGAAGTTGTACGTCTTGTCGCCGCGTTTGATGGCATCGGTGATCGCCGTCCACTGGAGCAGGTAACTCGCCGGAACTTTGGAGTGCGCGGAGTCACTCGCACCGTGGTGGTAACTCGTCTCGCCCATGGCGTGCATGTGGATCGATGCGGCGATGACCTTGTCTTGGTAGCGGGCGATGTAGAGCGTGCATTCTTTTCTCGGAGCGAAACGTGCCACTTGAGCGCGGAAGAATGCGTTCGTGTATGGAGTGAATCCGTGACGCTTCCTGGTTTCGTCGTGAAGCGTGATAAACAGCGGCAGGTCGCGTACGGGGTCGTCCGACGCGGTTACGGTTACGCCGTCGCGTCCCGCGCGTCCGATGAGGTTTCTGGTGGTTTTGCGCATGGCTGCGAGGATTGATTGTTCCGACGGGGCGGGTAGCGGTTGGCGGGTAGCGGGTAGATCACGTGCACTGAGCGGCAAGTGCCACACGTGTTCGGCAAGAAGGTGCAGGGGAGAGGGAACGGTCTTGATGTTCGCCTTCGAAAGTCCGCTCAGGAGTGCTGCGCCGTCTTTCTCTTCCAAAAACGGACTCATGCGGATGAACGCGCAGCCGTGCTTCGCGGCGATATTTTTGAGAGCATTGAACAGCAGCGGCAAGAGCTCATCGAAGTCCGTTGGTTTGAGGTCATACGCGAAGAGCGGGCCGTACGGCACGGAAAGATGTTTGCCGCGCCGAGCGGGAACGATGTGTGCGAAACAGATGGCGATCACCGTACCGTTTCGTTCCACGGCTACGCGCACCGGCGCTTGGCCGATGTCTTGGTACACGTCGCCCATCGTCCAGCTTTGGAGAAACGGTCGCCACGGTTGGCGGCTCAGGAAATCATCCCAAGCGCGTGCATCGATATCCGTACGGATGTTCATCGTGGGGATTTTAGCGCAGATCAGGCCTTCGTGAGGAGCTCCGTGATGCGTTTTGCGAGCCTTGTAGCCTCGAACATCGTCATCGTGGGGTGCGTGGGCAGAGAGAGAATGGCGCGACCCACGTGTTCGGCGTGCGGGTCTGAGCCACGGACGTACCCTGCATGCACTTCGTCCACGGTGTCGGGGCACACCACGCATCCGGTCCAACCGTCATCGAGATGAATGTTTTCTTTTGCCAGAATCTCGCGGATTTTTTCGGCACGCGGCACGAACAGCGGGAATTTTTGGAGCGGTAGATCGGCCGAAACGGACCGAAGCATCGGCCAACCCGCGCGTTTACCGGCATCGAGATAGAGCGCCGTGAGCGCACGACGATGTTTGTTGATGTTTCCGAGGCGTGAGAGCGAGTAATTTGCAAGATATGCGCAGGCGTTTGGAATGCGGTGAAGAACGGGCGACATGAATCCTTTTTTCTCCTGCGCCGTGAGAACGGGTGCGAAAAATCCCATCTTGTTCATCAGCCAAATCGCGGGCTTCAGGAGGGGAGTGCCTGCGAGCCTTCGGACCACCGAGTACATGCGCGGTCCGTACTCCAAAAGTTTCATCACCTTCCACCATGACAAGTGTTCTGCCGTTCGTTCGAGTTCCTGGAGTGCGGGCTTCAGGCGTTCTTTCCTGCAGATCGCCGCTCCGCCCGAGATGCCGGAAATGGCTTTGTCTCGCCCGAAACTGAGGAGCAGCACGTCGCCGAGCGCACCGATCTGCGCGGGGCCTTTGGCATCCGGAATCACGTGTGCCATGTCTTCGATGAGCACCAGGTGATGCTCGTCGCACACGGCGCGGAGCGTCTTGGTATCCGACGGAATGCCGAACGTGTGCTGGCAAATGATGGCGCGCGTGCGGGGAGTGATGAGCGTCTTCACTGCATGCGGATTCATGTTGAGCGTCTCGGGGTCGATGTCCGCGTACACGGGAACGCCGCCCGCGGCATGAATGGCATTCGGGACGACGACGCACGTGTATCCCTGCACGATGACTTCTTCACCGGAGCGCAGGCCCATGGCTTTGAGCACTGCCAGAAGTGCCTCGCGTCCCGAAGAAAACAGCGCAGGTTCGGCGTGGAATTTCTCGCGCAGGGCACTCTTCAGTTTCTTGGGCGAATGTCCGCGTACGTACTTCCACGGCACGTACGAGATGCCGAGAACGCGGCGCAGATACGATGCGTCGACGTGAGGGCCGTAGGTGTGGTGAATCGTAGACACGGAGGAAAGCTGAAAGAGGAAAGTTGGAAGTTACACGGTAGTGAATTTTTCGATGACCCAACTCGGCATGCGTCCGCAGCAGACGAGCAGGCTGTCTTTGGGTACGGGCTTCGCTCTGTTTGCCGGCAGCGCGTGGTTGCCGAAGGCATCCGTAAAGTACGGCAGGAACCTGTCTTGCACCACGTACACGTCGTCGAAGACTTCCTCGGCACGGTTGGCCAGGTCAGTGTGAATCTCCGCTTCGCGTCCACCGAGTTCGATGATGCCGTCGATGACGAGCGTCTTTGTTGCATGCGGCTGATCTTTGGCCCAGTCGATGGCGGCGCGCAGACTTTCGGGGCTGGAATTGTACGTATCATCGAGGAGCGTCACGCCGTTTTTGATCTTCACTTCGAATGTGCGGTTCATCGATGTGAAGTTTTTGAGTGATGCGGCGATTTGCTCAAGGGTAAGCCCCAATGTCACTGCGGCGGCAATGGCCAGAAGAATGCTCGTGACGCTGTGTGTGCCTGCGATCGGCACATCGAAGCGCTGACCTTTGGTCGTAAAGGACAAGCCGCGCGGCGTTTCCTCAACATCGAGTGCTTGGTAGTCGGCGATGCCCGTCCCGACGGTCGTGACTTTGCATCGGGCCCGGCTCATCAGTGCGTCGGCGGCATCGTTGTCGCGGTTCACGAATGCGTAACCGTGCGCGGGGAGTGACTCAAACAGCTCGCCCTTGCCTTCCGTGATCGCCTCGCGCGAACCGAACAAGGAAATATGTTGGTCGCCGATGTACGTGATGATGCCCATCTGCGGCTTCGCGATACTGCACAGCAGTGCGATCTCACCTTTTTTGTACGCACCCATTTCCACGATCAACATCCGATTTGAATCAGCGGATTCTTTTTTGAGAACCGTTGCGAGCCAGCGCGCCACACCCATTTCGGTATTCACGTGCGCGGGTGTCGCGTAGGCGCCACGGGATTTGAGAATATGGGCCAGAAGCTCCTTGGTGGTTGTTTTACCGACACTTCCCGTAATGCCGATGACCGTGAGATTCTTGTGAGATGCGCGGAGTTTTCGTGCACGTGCGAAGGTCTTCCGCTTCAGGAAGATGTCGACGGGAGAGAGAGCGGTCCACGCAATAAAGACGAAGACCGGCGCGAGGACCGGTACGAGGAGTGTCAGCGTTTGCACGTCGCTGCCCTTGGAAGAGTTGAGTGCGAATGTCGTGAGTCCGAGAATCACGAACGATACGCCGGAGATCATCAAAGCTTTTGCCGTCCACACGGGGAGCGGCTGTTTGCGCAGCACGATCTGCGCTGCTGAGAGTGAAGCAAGCACGAAGATGCACGCGAGCTCGGCGAGCATCGTATTCCCAAGGACATGGAATCCGTTGAACAGAAATAAGATCAGCGTGAGCGGCGGACGGATCTTGCCGAAGAGCTGATGCCACCAACCGGTTTCATTCAAGTGAGTCTGCAATCTGTCGATGCGCCATTCCTTGAGTTGCCACAGATGGACGAACGTCAGCAGGGGAGATGCCGACGCCAGGAGCGTCAAAAGGATGGTGACGATGAGTTGGGTCATGCCAAGGACATTCTAGCGCGGATCACGGCTCCAATCTCTTGCGCTTTGTCTCTGTGGACGCCGTGGCGGATACCGGGGTACGTATGCAGCACGCTGCCCGAAATCGCCTGTTTCATGATGAGGGCGTCACCGTACGGCGTCATGCCGTCTTCGGTACCCCAGAAGAGGTCTGTCGGTGCGTGAATGTCTTTCAGAATCGGACGCAAATCTTCGCGCGAGACCAAGATCATCGTTTGCCGCATGATCGGTGACGCTTGTTCGTAGTCGTGGACGCGGACGAGTTTGTAGAGCAACGTTTTTCCGAGCGGCGCGAAGTACGAGATGACGGGAATCTTCATCAGGAATTTTCCGGTCTTGGCGAGTGTCAGTCCAAAGATGCGCTTGAAGTGCCGCGGGTGACGGATGCCTGCCGCGGCGCACAAAAATAAGTGACGTAAGTGGAAAGTGGAAAGTGGAGAGTCAACATTTGATTGTCGTGCAGCGATTTTGATTGCAATTCGGCCTCCATGAGAATGTCCCAATAAATCGATTCGAGTGGAAGGTGGAAGGTGGAAAGTGGAAAGTTCTCTTTCTATCCATTGTGTAACCCAATCGGCGTAGTCATCCACCGCCCACGGAGTCTTGGGTTCGGGCTCACTGCCGAAGCCCGGAAGATCGGGTGTCAGCACTGTGATATCGCTGCCGCTGAGCGCCGCGCGAAGCTCGGTAAAAGACTCTTTGGAGCCGCCCCAGCCGTGTAGGCACACGAGAATATGCGTCATCCTCCTTATTCTAGCGCAGGTTGCGATGAGGTGCGCCATCCGCTTCACTGCACGCATGAGTCGTTTCGAGAAAGGTTTGGGCTATGCGTTCGTCTCCGCGATCATTTGGGCGATTTTTCCGGTGCTCACGAAGCTCTCGTTCGGCACCATCTCGGCACTCTGGTCCGCGGCCATCGGCACGTTTCTCTCCACGATCTTTTTCTTGGGCGTCGTCATCGCGCGCGGTGAGCTCAAGCAAAAAGTGAGCGCGCTCTGCAAAAAAAGAATCTTCATCGCATGCATGCTCATCGGCGTTTTGTACTACGCCTGTCTGTACGTGGGCATCAGCATGACGACGCCGGGCAACGCGGCGATCGTCTCGCTCATGGAAATTTTCTTCTCGTACTTGCTCATCAGCGTCATCGGCAAGCACGAGAAGCTCGTGCCGGCGCACGTCATCGGGGCGATGCTCATGGTGGCGGGCACGCTCTTCATCTTGCTCCCGCAGAGCGGGGGAGGCGTGAATACCGGTGACTTCATCATTCTCGGCGGCGGCATACTCCCGCCGCTCGGGAACCTCGCCATGCAACGGGCCCGAAAAGAGGTTTCGGCCGCGTACATCATGTTCTGGCGTTCGCTCGCGGGCTCTCTGATGCTCGGCATCTTTGCCTACGGTTTCGATGGCCTGCCGACGGCTGCGTCGGTGTGGGCGTCGCTCCCGGTCTTACTCTGTCTCGGGTTCGTCGTTCTGGGTTTTTCCAAAATTCTGTGGATCGAAGCCATCCATCGGCTGCCCATCACGCAGTCCATTTCACTCGCGAGCATTCAGCCGTTTCTCACGATGCTCTTTGCGTACGCAATCCTCTCGCAGAAGCCCGAGCTCGTGCAGTTCTACAGTTTGCCGCCGATCATCGTCGGCATGTTTTTGCTTACGCGGAAAACACGCATGCCCGTGGAAGCGCTGCAGGAAGTCTGATCACTTCGTATTCGTCACCGTTCCGTCACCCGTGATCGGAATCGGCTCGCCGAGGTACGTCGGTTTCGCGTCCCTGAGCACGTCGCCGAGGGCTTTGATACGCGCCAAAGACTCGCGTGCATTGTTTCTGATGATGGTGGACCAGCGGTACTCCTGACGATTGGCGCTCATGCCCACGGCGTCCACACCGAGCGCCTTCGCGATGAAGAGTGCGCGCGGCAGGTGGAACGTTTGTGAGACGATGATGACGCTCTCGACGCCGAAAATTTCCCGGGCGCGATAGACGCTGTCGTACGTATCGAACCCGGCGTGGTCCATGAAAATATCGTGAGGGGGGATGCCTTGAGCCAGCAAATTTTTGCGCATGACGTCCACTTCGTCGTAGTACTTGCTGCCGTGATCGCCGGAGACGAGGATTTTTTGCGCCTTCTTCGTTTTGTAGAGTTCCGCCGCGGTCACCAGCCTGTCGTTCAAAATCGCTGAGGCCGTATTGCCTCGCACTTGAGCCCCGAGGACGAGTGCCGCTTGCTTGGCGGGGACGTCGCCGATCACGGTATATAAGGAAGATTGTGCCGAAAGCACGATGTAGGCGTTGATCGCCAGAAAGATGACGACGAGCACGCCCAGCACCGAAAAGCCGATTTTCAGCAGCCTGGAGATCACGGAAGCACTCTAACCCAATCGGGCCTACTCACTGAGTGCATCTTTTTCTTTCCGTTGTTTTGCTGCATAATCTGCGGGCGTTTCGCGTCTTTAACACGTGTGTCACGGTAGCTCAGTTGGTAGAGCATGGGACTCATAAGCCCAGGGTCGCCGGTTCAATCCCGGCCCGTGACACCAC
>CAZSWJ010000014.1:0-30372 GCA_964611095.1 uncultured Candidatus Peribacteria bacterium | reverse complement strand
CATCGAGCCTTCGTGTTTGAACCCCGCGCCTTGTCCGTTGAATCTGATCGGTACGGTCTTTCCGGTTTTGTTCACCGATCCGCTGAAATCGGCGGAGGAGGGGATGTTCACGAAGAACGGACTGCAGACGCCGGAGAGTCTGCCGCTGATGGCGCCGCCGTTTTGTCCCCCGTACGTTCCTTTCACCATGCCTTCGCACGTACCCGAAACATTGCCCGTCACGGCTCCGCCCGCGAGAGGAATGTTCATGGAAATCGTCACGTCATAACCCTTATAAGAGTATGTGCCGGTTGCCGTGACACTCCCTTCTTCTTCCTCCGGCTCATCCAGTTTGCCCATCAAGCAGTCGAACATATCCTCCTGATCGCAACGGCTGAAGTAGTAGCCCACGGCTTCGTTCGATCCCACGAGCAGCAGGATGAGAACGATGAGCATGAATGCCGCCATTGGTCCGCAACCCATCTTCTTGGCCATTGGGGAATATTCAATCAGCACCGTGCGGAAAGATCAATACCCTTGTCGGTAACGTTCGCATGTCTCAAGCGTCTTATCCAGGTCTTGCGGCATTCGCCGCCGGTTTTCTTCCCTCCCACTTATGAAAAAGATTTCCTCCCTCGGGGTGGCGCTTTCGATGTTGTGCGCCTTTGCACCATCGGCATTTGCCGCCGTCACCGTGCAGCCGAATAACGGCTTCATACAGACCCAAGATCCCGAATGGTCTTCGGCACATCAGGCGTCGACATCCCATCTTTCCGATCATCGCCAGTATCACCGTGATGCCGAAGCCGTGCGCGTCGCTTGGCTCGCTCTGCATGCTTCTGACCGCGGCACGGTTTCGTACGCCAGAGAACATCGTTTGATGGTTCAGGCTCGAAACATGCTCCATCGTCAGTACCACATGGGTCTGGATCCGGAAGCAGCCACGTCGCCGACACAGAGCGGCAACTCTTCTTCGTCCTCGTCTTCCAACAATTCTTCGTTTTCTTCTTCCCGCACCTCGTCCTCTTTCAGCTCCTCCATGAATTCCTCGTCGTCACTCGGCGTGAGGGATACGGTTCCGCCCAACGTGAGCGGCATGCTCCCGAATGCGAATGAAGTGAACGTATCCACCGATGCCGACATCACCGCGACGTTCAGCGAAGACATGTACCCTTCCACCGTCTCGGAGAGCAGCTTCGTCGTCGTGGACGCATCATCGACCCGCGTGGTCGGACGAGTCACGCTCGTCGGAAGAACGGCGACATTCAACCCCGAGAACCGTCTTTCTCCGAACATGCTCCACACCGTCACCATCTCGGCCGGCGTGAAAGATGCGGCGGGAAATTCATTGCCTCGCCCCGTCTCATGGAATTTTAGAACGGGTAATGCCGTATCCACGCAGCAGAACCAGGCTTCCGTGGCTCTGGGAGCCGCATCAACCTTCGGCGTACTCGCCGGTTCCACCGTCACCAACACCGGTCCCACGACCGTCACGGGTGACGTCGGCGTCAGTGCGGGAACCGCGGTCACCGGTTTCGCTCCGGGCATCGTAAGAAACGGATCCATTCATTCCGCGGACACCATGGCGTCACAGGCGCAGTCCGCACTCACCGTCGCCTACAACGATCTTGCCGGCCGCTCCACGAGCCCCGTCAGTGTCTCCGGAAATTTGGGAGGAACCACGCTCAGTCCGGGCCTCTACAAGTCCACGTCTTCACTTGAGATTTCCTCCGGTGATCTCACGCTCGACGCAAAAGGCGATTCGAACGCAATCTTCATTTTCCAGATCGCATCCACGCTCGATGTGTCCGTCGGACGGCACGTGGTGCTGATCGGTGGTGCAAAGGCGTCCAATGTCTTCTGGCAAGTGGGCACGTCCGCGAATGTGGGAGCCAACTCATCGTTCAAGGGTTCCATTCTCGCCGATCAATCGATTTCGCTGCAGACCGGTGCTTCCGTCGAAGGCCGACTGCTCGCACGCATCGGTGCAGTGACGCTCCAAAGCAACACCGTCACCGTTCCGAACTAAAACGTCGTGGACCGGCCTCGCAAGAGGTCGGTCTTTTTTTATGCGGACGTCTTTTCGGCTAGGATGAGACGTATGCAGAGCGCACGTTTCCTTCCCGTCATCATCACGCTCGTCGCGTTGGCCGCGTGTCGTTCTCCCGAACAAAAGCTCGTTCCTCCGCTGCAGCCGACATCGTCATCGGCGTCCTCGGCTCAGGGACTCGAACAAGTGCCCTCCGAACTCACCATCAAACATTTTGCATCCATGAAACTGGAAGGCACGGGTTTCACCATGGGCACCCGCACCGAGAGCAATACGGCGTACGACAAATACAACGTTCACTACTTCAGCAACGGCCTCAAGATCACGGGGGTGTTCCTGATGCCCAAAGGCACCGGACCTTTTCCACTTCTCATTCTGAACCACGGCCACATCGATACGTCGGTCTACACGCAGGGCAGGGGACTGAAGCGTGAGCAGGACAGCTTGGCACGCGCCGGGTTCGCCGTCCTTCACACGGATTACCGCGGTCACGCGGGTTCGGATGAAAGCCCGATGCCGAAAGACGACTCGGTGTACGACGGAAATTTGGAGTACGCCATGGACAGCGCGAATGCCATTCTCGCCGTCCGTGCCGCCAAACTTCCGCGTGTCGATGCCTCGAAGGTCGGCATGATGGGGCATTCCATGGGCGGCGGCGTGACACTCGCCGTTCTCACCGCCAGGCCCGACTTGGTGAATGCCGCCGTGCTCTATGCGCCGGTCCACGCCGACGTGTGGGAGAACTTCGATCGTTGGCGACGCATGCGTGACGAAGGCGACCGCACGCTCGAAAAGTTCGGTACGCGCGCCGAGCATCCCGAGATTTGGGATGCGCTGTCTCCCAAAACGTATCTCAAGAACATCGTCGCACCCGTGCTTCTGTTCCAGGGCGGGAAGGACAAGGACGTTCCCAAAGAGTGGTCCGATGCGCTCGACGTTTCCATGAAAGCCGCGGGGCGCGACATCGAATACGTCGAGTATCCCGATGAGCCGCACGAATTCATCCGCGAGTGGCCGGATTTCATGAAGCGAACCGCCGAATTTTTCCATGCTCATCTTTCGGAAAAAGAAACGGCCGCGGAGTTCGTTCTGCCGCTCTCGGCCGATCGCGTCACGAAAAAACCGTTCGGTCTCAAGGTCGACCCGAAGAATTCACCCGTCTCGCCCGAGAAATTCAGCGGATACCACACGGGTACCGATTTCGAGACGACGGATGCCGATCCTGACGATGTCTCGATCGTGGCTTCTTGCAGCGGAAAAGTCGTCTACAAAGGAACGGTCAGCGGCTACGGCGGAGTCGTCGTGACGTCGTGCACGTACCAAGGCGAGAACGTCACGGCGCTCTATGGCCATCTCCGTCTGTCTTCGGTCTCGCTCCGCGTCGGCGACACGCTCACGGCAGGCTCATCGTTTGCCGTTCTCGGTACCGGATACTCCGCCGAAACCGACGGCGAAAGGCGCCATCTGCACTTCTCGCTGCATCGCGGGTCGTCCGTGGAACTGAAGGGTTACGTGCAGACCGAAGACGCGCTCAAGGATTGGATCAAGGTGTTGTGACATACAGAAAGAGCCGCTTGCGCGGCCCTGTCTGCTCCCTTCTACCACTGAAGGTTACTGTGCTGAATCGTCGTTGGTTTCACCGTCATCGTCATGCATGAAGCGCATCATGCCCTTCATGTTGCGATGACCTTCCGGACGAGCGGGGAGTGTCACTCCCTTCTCCGTCGCGATCTGTTCGATGGTTTTGCCCGAGTCGATCGCGGCCTTGAGTTCGGTTTCCGTCATGCCGAGTTTTTCGGCAAGCTTTCCTCCCATGGGGCCCTTCATATGCATTTTGAATTTCATGCCGCCGCCCATACCCGGACCACCGAAGAAGCGGAACGAGTCGCCGCATGCGGTCTTCATGGCGTCCATGTCGGCCTTCTTGTCATCGGCTTTGAATGCGGCGTCCATGGCCGTACGGAGGGCTTCCTGTGCGGCTTTAATCGCCTCGCCGCGAGCCGTGTCATCGGTGATGGCGGCTGCCGCAACGAGTGCGTCATGATGAGCCTTGGTCGCGGCCTTCTGAGCTGCGATCATGGCGTCCACGTTGGCCAGGAACTTGCCGTCTTGGTCGGCCATGGCCTGCACGCAGGCTTGGCTCGGAACCGGACGAGTCTTGAGCACATCGGCCGTCGTCGTGGCCGTGCCGGATGCGGCGCTCACCATCTGTGCCAGAAGCGGCACCGCAATGGCGAGACTTGTGGCGCCCGCGGTGGCGCCGATGAGGAACGATTTCTTCATACGAGTATGTGGGTAGAGAAATAAAAAGTCCGTCGCGACATGCGCATCGTAGAACGACGTCCGTTAAGGTTGGGTTAAGACGAGATTAAGATTTCTTTATTTTTGCTTTTGCAAAATGGATCGTGAACGTCGTTCCTTTGTTTTTTTGGCTTGATACGGCGATATTCCAGCCATGCAAATCAACGATGCGTTTCACGAGAGCAAGTCCGAGTCCGAGTCCGCCACGGGAGCGGGACGCATCGGCTTGATAGAACCTGTCGAACACGTGCGGCACGTCCTCGGCGTCCATGCCGATGCCGTCGTCACTCACGGAGAGCGAGTCTTTTTTCAGCGTCACGTGAACGCTGCCGTGGGGTCTGCCGAACTTCACGGCGTTCGTGAGCAAGTTGGAGAGCACTTGATGAATGAGCGCGCCGTCTCCCTGCACGTGCACGCCGGGTGCCACGTCGGCGCTGATGGTGGCGCCTTTTTCTTTCGCCAAGAGCTTGTGCTTGCTCACGGTTTGTTCCGTGAGCACCGAGAGATCGACGGGCGTGCGCGTCATGTCGAGCGCATCGAGGCGCGTCAGCTCCAGGAGCCTCTCCACGAGCACTTCGATCTGTTTCACGTCGGCTTTCGCGGACTCAAGTCCTTCTTGATACTTCTTGGTGCGCAGCGCCAAGTCGAGCGATGAATTCAGCGTCGCGAGCGGCGTGCGCAGTTCATGGCTGGCGTCCTGGGTGAATTGCTCCAGTCGTTCCATCATTTCCTCGGCGGGCTGCAAACTGTGGCGCGCGAAGACGATGCCCACCAAGTACGTGGCAGCCGAGATGAGCACGCTCACGATGAGGTAGAGGAGCGCTCGTATCGGCAAATCGCGGTATTGCTGACGCTCGGGTCCGACGATCTGCACGTATCCCACCGTGTCTTTTCCTTCCCGCAGCTGAGCGGTGAAAATGACATAATCTTCGTCTTCAAGCTCCAAGGAACTGAATCCCATTTTCCGCTCAAAAGGGATCTCGCTGAAAAAATTTCCCGCACTGATGACATGTCCGCTGCTGTCCATGATGCGGATGCGCTCCATCATCGGCGGCGGCATTCCGGTCGGCATGCCTTTGATTTTCATGATGGCGGGTTCGCGAATTTCATTCGACGAACGCACGAGCTTGTCGTGCGCCATGCGTCGACCGTTGTGGTAATCGGCGATGAGGAACACCAGTCCGTTGAGGAGCAGCAGCAAAAAAACGAACGTCGTGAATTGCAGGGCGATCCTATGGCTGATGTACTTGAACATGGCTTCAGTCGTTGGGAATCATGTAGCCCTTGCCCGGAACCGTGGTGATGGAGCTCTTGCCCAGTTTGCGCCGAAGATACGCGATATGCACGTCGACGGTTTGCGAAAACATCAGTTCGTCGCGGCCGCCCCACACGTGCTCGATGATGCGCGGGCGCTCCTGCACTTGTCCTTTGTTGCGCAGGAGGAACTCGAACAGCGCGTACTCCTTGGGTGACAGGTCCACCTGCTTGCCCGCTTTCTCCACTTTTCTCGTATTCGTATCCACCGTGATGAGCCCGGTTTTCATCACGGGCTGACGCTCCGCCGTCGTGCGGCGCATGAGTGCGCGAACGCGGGCGAGGAGCACGTCGAGGTCGAACGGTTTCGTCAGATAATCATCGGCCCCGATGTTCAGTCCGTGGACGATTTCCTGTTGTTTGCCTCGTGCGGTGAGCATGAGGATCGGCATGTTTTTCTTGTGCTGACGGAGCATCGTGCAAATGAGGTAGCCGTCCATTCCCGGCAAGTTGATGTCCAAAATCACCAAATCCACTTCCATGGTCATGGCTTTCTCGAAACCTTCTTTGCCATCGTTCGCCACCGTCACCGCATAGCCTTCGACCGTCAGAAACTGACGGATATTGTCCGCGAGTTTTGCCTGATCTTCGATGAGGAGAATGTGCATGGAAATTGCAGGATAAGAGATAAGCATTAAGACTGCATTAAGACATGACGGATCCGAGCCGAAATCCTGACAAAACCGCTCTTAATCCCATGCGAAGGAGCCTTGATTTCGATCGAGCGGAAGGCCTGGTAAAAACGGCTTATTTCTGCTAAAATAATAAGATTTCTCGCACGCGTGCGCGGGAGACCAAAAACACACACATGTCGAAGCACACACTCATGTTCGGCTGGGAGTATCCGCCCGCACACCTCGGCGGTCTCGGAGTGGCGTGCCAAGGCATCGTTCGCGGGCTGCTTCATCACGGTGCGAAAGTAACACTCGTTCTGCCGCACTCGGCGTCCGAGGAAGACGGCGTCACGATTCTGTCGCCGCAGATGCAGGTGAGCGGAGACGTGCTCACGGTGCCTTCGATCTTGCAGCCGTACGACGGATTTTC
The DNA here is from genome assembly GCA_964611095.1 of uncultured Candidatus Peribacteria bacterium. Lineage (GTDB taxonomy): Bacteria > Patescibacteriota > Gracilibacteria > Peribacterales > Peribacteraceae > CAZKJL01. The sequence goes on along the minus strand of CAZSWJ010000014.1, from coordinate 23,684 downwards.
CACGTACGCGTCGCGGCTCTCCGAGATGTCCGTCGATGACGGACTGCAGCAACTCTACGGCGCCAACTTGGGCGAGGAGGTGCAACGTTTCACGGAGGCCGCCGTCGCCATGACGAAGCACGTGAACCCCGACGTCATTCACACGCACGACTGGATGACCATCGAGGCCGGCGTTCGTGCCGCCAAGCATCACCGGGCTCCGCTCGTCGCTCACGTGCACGCCACGGAGCTGGATCGCACCGAGTTCAAGCCGAACCCGTGGATCCTCAAGCGCGAGATGGCAGGGCTCCGCAAAGCGAATCACGTCATCGCCGTTTCGGGGTACACCAAGAATCTTCTCATCCGCGAGTACGGTTTGCCCGAAGACAAAATCACGGTGCTTCACAACGGCACATTCCAAACGAAAGCCGGCGCTCAGAACATCGGTCCGCAGAAGCGTCATCCGCTCGTGCTCTTCCTGGGCCGCCTCACGGTGCAGAAGGGCGCTCGGTATTTCATCGAAGCGGCGCGTCTCATCAGCGACAAAAATCCCGATGTACGTTTCGTCGTCGCGGGTGAGGGCTATCTTCTCCCCGAGCTCATTCACCAGGCATGCGACATGAAGCTGGCGGACAAAATCGTCTTCGCCGGCAAAGTAACGTCCGCCGAAGCCGGCAAGCTCTACGCACATGCCGATTGTTTCGTGATGCCCTCGGTCTCCGAGCCCTTCGGTCTCGTGGCCCTGGAAGCCATCACGCACGGCGCTCCCGTGGTGCTCAGCCGCCAGTCGGGTGCCGCGGAAGTCGTCAAAAATTCACTCTCCGTCGATTTTTGGGACACCAAGAAAATGGCCGACTGCATCCTCACGATTCTGCGCGAGGAGCCGCTCCGCAAAGAGATGCGCAGTCAGACGCATCACATTCTCACGAACCTCACGTGGAACAAGCAAGCCGGCAAAATTTTATCCGTCTACGACGATCTCATTCGTTAATTTTCTCATGCCTCACTCCACGTCCTCCGTCTGCTTCTACTTCCAGGTCCATCAGCCCTATCGGCTGAAAGATCTGCGTATCACCGACATCGGTGAACTGCGCGCTCACGAATACTTCGATGACGAGAAGAACCGCGCGGTGTTCCGCAAAGTTGCGGAGAAGTGTTACCTGCCCGCCAATGCGACGATGCTCGGGATGCTGAAGCACAATCCCGAATTCCGTGTCGCATTCTCCATCTCCGGCGTCTTCCTCGATCAATGTCGCGAATACGGTCCCGATGTCCTGGATTCGTTCCGCGCACTCGCCGATACCGGTCAGGTGGAATTTTTGGCCGAGACGTACTACCACTCGCTTTCGTCCGTGTTCTCTCCCGAGGAATTCTGCGCGCAGGTCGAGAAGCACGCCGATGCCATCGAAAAACTCTTCGGAAAAAGGCCGACGATCTTCCGCAACACCGAGCTCGTGTACTCCAACGAAATCGCCGAAGCCGTGAGGCTCCTTGGCTTCCGCGGCATTCTGGCCGAAGGCGCCGATCGCATCCTTGAGGGCAAAAGCCCGAACGTGCTCTATAGGCCGCCGTCCTTCCTCATGCCGATGCAGTGGCAACGTGCGGCCGCCAAACACCGCGTGCACCCCACGACGGTTCGCACGATGAAGACGCTGCTCAAGAACTACAGACTCTCCGACGACATCGCGTTCCGCTTCGGCGTCGCACATCGTTCGGCTCATCCGCTCACGGCCGAAACGTTCGCCGAGTGGATCGCATCGGCGCACGGGCAGTCCGTGAACCTGTTCATGGACTACGAAACGTTCGGTGAGCACCAGTGGGCCGACACGGGCATCTTCGATTTCCTTGCGGCACTCCCGCACGAGTTCAAGAAGCGCGGAGTCGCCGCACTCACGCCGTCCCAGGTCATCGGTCGCTACGGTCGCAAGAAGCTGCCCACGCTCGATGCACACGCTCCCGTCTCGTGGGCCGACACCGAACGCGATCTCTCGGCATGGCGCGGCAACCATCTGCAAGAAGCCGCCCTCGCCGGCATTTACGCACTCGAGGAAACGGTGAAGGCGCTCAAGAACGCCGAACTCCTCGACATGTGGCGCAAGCTCCAGACATCCGACCACTTCTACTACCTGTGCACCAAGTACTGGTCCGACGGTGACGTGCACAAATACTTCAGTCCGTACGAATCGCCGTACGAGGCGTACCGCCGATACAGCCATGCACTCGAAGGCTTCAAAAGCATTGTCGAAAAGGCGAGTGGCGGGGAACGCGTAGCGCGTGGAAAGACTCCCAAGAAATCAACAAAAATTCGCATCAAACGTACCTCTACTCGCTAACCGCCACTCGCTACCCGCTCGTCTTATGCCTCGCTCACTCGTCCTCGGCAACGGCACGCTCACCGCGACGTTCGACGAGCATCTGCAGCTCCGTGACTTCTACTACCCCTACGTGGGCATGGAAGACCACACGACATACGGCAAGTTCCATCGCTTCGGTTTCCTCGTCGAGGGCAAAGGCTTCTCGTGGAGCAACGACGGCACGTGGGTCATTTCTCCGGGCTACGCCGATTCGTCGCTCGTGTCTTCGTCCATGATGCGTTCCGAAAAGTTGCAGCTCGAAGTTCTTTCGGAAGATTTCGTCGATCCCACCAAGAACATTCTCGTTCGCTCCTTCCGTCTGCGTTCACTCGACGGCATGGAGCGCAAAGTGCAGTGCTTCTTCCACCACGACTTCTACCTGTACGGCGACAAACAGAAAGACACGGCGTTCTTCGAGCCGCACACGAAAAGCGTCATTCACTACCGCCAGCACCGTTACTTCCTCGTCGGTGGCACCACGAGCGACCCCGTGAACTGTTTGCCGAGCGAAATTCCCGATGAGTTCCACCCGCTCAGCCGCGACGAAAAACACATCGACCATTGCGGCATCAACTCGTTCAGCATCGGTAAATCCAACTACCGCGGACTGGAAGGAACGTGGCGCGACGCCGAAGACGGTGTCCTCGGTCGCTTCCCCGTGGAACAGGGTTCCGTGGACTCCACCGTGGAAATCGATTGTCTCGTCCGCGCGGACCGCGGCACGTGGGTGTACCAGTGGGTGTGTGCCGGGCAGAAAATTTCGGAGGTTCATGACCTTCAGCATTTCCTGCTCGAGGAAACGCCCGAACAAGTGAAGCAATCCGCCCGCAACTACTGGCGCGGCTGGGTGAGCTCGCACATCGATCCGGGCCCGGGAATTCCCAAGGAAGTCACGGATCTCTACATCCGCAGTCTCCTCACCATCCGCACGCAGGTCGACAACCACGGCGGCATCGTCGCCGCCAACGACAGCGACATCATGCAGTTTAACCGCGACACGTACACGTACGTGTGGCCGCGCGACGGTGCGTTCGTGTGCATGGCGCTCACCAATGCCGGACAAACCGAAGTCGTCCGCAGGTTCATGGAATTCTGCGCACGCGCCCAAACCAAAGAGGGTTACCTGCTCCACAAGTACAACCCCGACGGTTCCGCGGGTTCCTCGTGGCACCCGTGGTACCGAGGCCGTCAGTCGCAGCTTCCCATCCAGGGCGATGAAACGGCGCTGCCGATTCTGGCACTCTGGCGTCACTTCGAGAAAACGCAGGATTTCGAGTTCCTGCATCTCCGGTACCAAGATTTCGTCAAAGCCGCCGCAGACTTCCTCGTGCAGTACACCGAACAGCAAACGGGCTTGCCGCTCGCGAGCTACGATCCGTGGGAAGAACACCGCGGCGTGTTCAGCTACACCACGGCCACCACGGTCGCGGGGCTCAAGGCAGCGGGCAACATCTCCGCGGCACTCGGTCACTACCGTCATGCCGACCGCTACCACCAGGCGGCGGAGCGCATGGGCGAAGCGATGATCTTCCACCTCTACGACGAAGAGTCGCATTCGTTCCTGAAGAAAATCAAACGTGAGAACGGCGTGACCGTCGAACGCGACACGACGCCCGACGCGAGCCTGGCACTCCTGTGGCAGCTCGGCGTCATTCCCGCGGATGATCCGCGCATGGTCTCCACCATGCAGCGCCTGGAGCAGATGCTCACGGTGAATACGCCCGTCGGTGGCATCGCTCGTTACACGAACGACTACTACCAGACCGTGACTCCGCCGACCAAAGACATTCCGGGCAACCCGTGGATCATCACCACGCTCTGGCTCGCGCAGTGGCGCATCGCCACCGCCAAGTCGCTCGCCGAACTCGAGCGCCCCATGAAGGCACTCCTGTGGGCGCATTCCAAGGCGTCCGTCGCAGGTCTCCTGCCCGAGCAGATGCACCCGCTCACGGGTGAACCGCTCTCCGTGTCTCCGCTCACGTGGAGCCATGCGGTGTTCGTCGACACCGTCATCACGTACGCGAAAAAACTGAAGCTCCTTGATGGGCGAATAGCGGGTAGCGAGTAGCGCTTGGATATTTCGTTGTACCGGTCACTACACGCTAACCGCTAACCGCCCGCAATCCAATCAAATACTTACATGAAGCCAAGTTCCACTCTCATCGGCATCGACCTCGGCGGCACCAAAACCGCCGTTGCGCTCTTCGATGCCGAGTCCATGCAGCAGCTCACCATCAAGGTGATTCCCACCGACGCGAAGCGCGGATTCAAGGCGGTGCTCGCGATGCTCCTCGCCGAAATCGCCGCGATTCGCACGGAGAACACGGTGGCCATCGGCCTCGGCGTACCGGGCTTCATCGATACGAATACGGGGACCGTCGTCACGATGCCCAATATTCCGGGAGCCGAAGGCATGGAGCTCGCCGCGTGCATTCAGTACGAAACGCATTTGCCCACCATCGTGGAAAACGACGCACGCTGCTTCGCGTACGCCGAAGCGCTCATCGGCGCGGGCAAAGATCACTCCGTCGTGCTCGGCATCGCGCTCGGCACGGGCGTGGGCGGAGGCATCGTCGTCGACAAGAAAATCTTCCACGGTTCACGCGGATACGCCGGTGAAATCGGTCATCTGCTTCTCGTACCCGGTCAACCGCCGTACGAGACGAAAGACAAACGCGGCGATGTGGAACAGTTCCTCTCCGGCACGGCCATGGGCCGTCGTTGCGAGGCCGCCAAGCGTCCCCAAGATTACCTGGAGGGCGAAGTCTGCGGCTTCATGCAGCCCCACGTGCTTCGTGAAGTCGCGTGGCTCGTCGTGGACGTCATGCACGTGCTCGACCCGTCCGTCATCATTCTCGGAGGAAGTGCGGGGCGTGCGCTCAAACCGCATCTGCCCGCCATCCGCAAGGAACTTGCGTCATGGTTGGTCAAAGGCATCACGCCGCCCGAACTCGTCTGCGGAAGCGTCACCGACGCCGCAGTGAAGGGCGCCGGCTTGCTTGCCGCATCGATGCTCAACAAGAATTAGCTCTGCTTCTTGCTGCCCATGCCGTGAAGCATGACGTCTTTGACGGCTTCGAATTTGTACGAGAGAAGCACGAGCACCAAACCGATGGCCAGAATGGCGACCGATCCCCAGACGTGGTCGAAGATGTCGCTGAATTCCAGGTACAGCTTGAAGAGCGAAATGAGGAGCAGGATCGATCCGTAGATGCGAGTGCGAAGGCTGCTCTGGAAGAGCGAGTACCACAGAACGAGCGTGGAGTAGGCCAGGAAGACCACGGCGGACCACGGTCCATCCACCTGAATGAAGAGTCCGATGGACGCCAGAATCACGGCGCTGTTCAGGAGCACGTCGCGCACGTTCTGTTCGGCCTTGGCTTTGTCGGCCACGAGCGAACTGAGGAGCGTGATGTTGGCGGCGATGAGCAGTGCCACGCCGAAGTAGTCGTTCATGAGCGGGAAGTATCCGCGAAGTCCCATGAGACCGATGACCACCATGATGTGCGAGAACACGATGTTCGCCACATGGTGCGGGAGTTTGCCCGGGTTCTTGGAGCTCGTGAGAGCGGTGGAGAGCAGCTGTGCCGTGAAGATGGCCACCAGAATGATGATGGCGATCATGCGGTTGTAGCCGGCCTGTGACAGCAGCAGCCAGATGAAGTACGCGTTGGCGAGGAGCGAGTTGGCCACGATGAGCTCGCTGCGCTTGAGCGAGTGAGCCGAAGCCAGTGTGATGACCGAGAGCATCACGATGAAAATCGCGGAAGCCAGAGGAGAGAGCGTGGCGTCCACGTAGGCGAGCGACGTCGGCGTGAAGTAGGCAACGAGGACGTACAGCAGAGGCATCCAGGCCGCGGGGTAGCGCGTCGTGGCGAAGATCATGACGAGGGTGAGCGCGATCTTCAGGTACAGCCACGTATCGCCGTTCACGAAGATGGGTCCCCAGGCGTTCTGTACGGCGTACTTGTAGAGAAGCGAGAGCGAAAACTGGAGCAGTGCGAACGAGAGCACGGCGAGGAACGCCGAAATGCCGCCCTTCTTGGTGCGGAGCCACTCGGCACCACCGAGCAGGAGCAAGCCGCTCACGGCGGAGGCGATGATCTTGAGGAGCAGATCCCACTCGATGTTGAAGAGGAGCGAGAACACCGACGTGATGATGAGAAGCACGCCGACGAAGCGCAGGAACTGGAACGAGAAAATCTTGTTCCACTCCACGGGCTTGTGAAGGATGCTCTGCTCCTGTGCGCGCGGTGCCGGAGCATTTTTCATGGCATCGGAGCCGAATGTGGCTTTGGTGCGAATCGGGAACGATTGATAGAACCCTTCCATGGACTCCGAGCGCACACCAACCATGCGGAAGATTCCGTACAGGAATCCGAAGGCGAACGTCATCCAGAAAAGGACCGAGAGTCCCTGCAGGACGATGGCGGCACCGTTGCCGTAGAGCATCGAGGCCAGGAGACTCAGCATCACCGCGATGATGAGTTGGGCCATGAGGTTCACGCCGAACTTCGATTCCTGCGGGTTTGTCATTGTGGAGAGAAGGGAAGAGATGTCTCAGCTTAGAACGCCAGCGCACCCGAAGTCGAGTATTGCTTGATGGTCGGCGCCCCGTGCATTTTCATCTTGCGGATCCTTTTTCGCGCTTCCACGGCATGTGAATGGCGGAGGTTGTTTCCGTCCATTGGCGGTCCTTCCGTCCAGAAAAGATTCAGCGTGACGAGCATGAGCCCGCCGACGATGCTGATCCAGGTCCAGCACAGCATGCCGGGAATCGTATCAATGATATCCGACAGAGAATCGTTGGGTTTGACCATGGAGTTGATGGGGGTATGTGTATAAATATTTTTTTAAAAGTTGGTAGTACATTATAAAGAAACATCGACGGATTGTCAATGGTCCCCGGGGTCATGAACTTCGAAGGTTCTTCAGACGTACCGACGCATCATCTTCAAAATAATGAAGGCCGCGATGATGCCACCCACCACCACCATGATCCACCAGACGTACGACGTCATGGCGTGCATCATGGGATTGCTGCCGTCCATGGCGCCCTGCATGGCATTGAGCGTCGTGGGCATTTGACGGTTCACCGTGGGGTCGCCTGCCAAAAGCTGGCCTTTCATCCCGTAGGACTGCGTGAACGTGGTGACGGAGAACGCCAGGAACGACGCGGCGAATCCTCCGACAATCGATGTCGCGATTTGACCGACGGTGTGATGGCTGCGTCCGAGGTGCATGAGTGGAAGTATATCATGCACAACATTCGATGCAGCATCACTTCCGAGTGGGAATCAAAGAATCCAAAGAAACCAAGGCAACCAAGGAACATCGTTGGTTTCTTTGGATTCGTGGGTTTCCTTGGTTTCTTTTTTTAATTACTCCTCCACACCGTGCCTTGCACGCTCGTCTGCGGAACGTCCACCCACTGGAACGTCGTCACTTCATCGCTCCAGATGATGGAATTCGTTTGATTGCGTTGGCCCAGCGTGGAGAGCGAGGCCGAGAGAATGCTCGTGCCTTGCGAGACGGCGGTATTCGTCACGTTGGCCGACAGGCGGTACGTCTGGAATTGCCCCTGCGTGATGCGCGCTTGAATCGGGCTGGAGGGCAGTCCGCTGCAGACGATGTCGAACGTGCCGGTGCTCGCACCCGCGGTGCATGACGCGGTCACGCTCGGCGTGTCTTTGGTGGCGATCGTGACGCTCGCCGGATCGATCTGCACGTTCTGGGCCGTGATGCGGAACGTCATGGACTGCAGCACGACGTCGTTCGTTCCCTGGAATGAGTTGCTGTGAGGCAGTGCGCTGATGGTGAACGACGCGAATGCGGTCTGGCCGCTCGGTACGTACGATTCCTGCGACGGACCGTCATTCGTCACGGATCCGATGGATGCGAGCGCGGTGTCGCTGTTTTTCCCGGAGATCTGGACGTTCGGTCCCGGCGAGGTCAGGCCGATGAAGACTTCTCCCGACGCAAGACCGTTGCCGTCGTTCTGGTTGAGGTCCTGGGATGAGGACGTGCCGCGTGCCTTGATGGCGGCGGTCGCCGACTCGGATGAAGAATTCAGCGAGAGCGTGGAGAGTTGGCCGCTCACGGCGCCGAGTTGCTTGTTCTTCATGCGGGCCGCAACCACGACCACCGTGTCCTGGGACGGCGATACGACGAGCGGCGCACCGCTGATCAGCGCGCAGAAACGGGTGGCCGGTTGTTCGGGGCACTGACCGTGACTGGCCTGCGCGAACGGCGTCGCGTTCGGGTTGAACGTTTCACCCGGTTGCAGGCGGTAGAGGAGGAGCGTCTCCACGCTCGCAACGACACCGTCGATGCGCATGGTGTAGACGTCGACGTTCTCGCCCTCGGCACGCAGCCGCAGTCGCAGCAGTTGGTTCGTGGTGCTGCCGCCGAGCAGAATGGCGCTGCGCGTGGACTGGTTGTCTTCGGTCACGTACAAGTTGCCGCGCTCCTTGATGTTGATGTCCGTGCTGCCCCGCGTGCTTACCACGATGAAGCAGTTGTTCGCGGTGCAGCTGCCGTCGGTCTCGATTCCCTCCAGCGCCAGTCCGTCGGTTTCGCCTTGGGCTTCGATGTATCCGGGGTCCGACGTATCGAAGCCCAGGCCCAAGGTCACGGGTCCGAGTCCCGTCGCCAGGTCCGCGCGGACGACGAACGGAATGGAGAGGCCGTTCGGGATATTCACGCCTCCGCTGACGAGCGTATCGAACACGAGTGAGCTTCCGTCGATGCGGCCGTTTTCCTGCGCCACCGTTTCGTAGATGCCGTCGCCGTTTCTGTCCATCGCGAGCGTGTAGTGCGATGCGTAGAGGAGCGAGCCCACCGACGGCTTGAAGATGAGTGCCGTGAGCTTGGAGTCCTGTCTGCCCGAGGTCGCGGTGAACTTCAGGAGCGCCAATTTCTTCTGCCCCTGCGCGATGGCCGTGAGCGTTCCCGAGGTTTCCTGATCGATGCGCAGAATGGCACGGCGGATCGGCTCCGGGACCACGAGACAAATGGAGCTGCAACCGTCGCTGTCTTGCACGTTGCCGTCGTCGCACTGTTCCGGGTATTCGGTGACGCCGTTGCCGCACACGGGAAGGGTGTGCGTTTCATCCTCCAACGCTTGTTCACGTTCCGTGATGAGGATGTCGGCGATGACCGCCATCTCTCCGCGCGTCACGACGTGAGCGGGGGACTTGAGGAGGGGGATGAGAATGTCTCTGTTGCGCGCTTCCTGGAGATACGGCTCGTACCATTCGCCCGTCACCGAAGCGGTGGGCGAAAATCCGTACGTGCGCAGCGCCATTTTGAGCGCTTCCACCAGCAGGACTTTTCTCTCGGGCTGGAATGTGCCGTCGTGGTAGCCCTGCACGATGCCGAGTTCTTCGGCGGCGCACGTGGTGCGGGCGTACCACTGCGGAATTTTCACTTCCAAGTCGCGGAAGCACATCAAGTCCACGGGCGTCCTGCCCGGGAAGCGGCTCTCCATCAGAATCTTCAGGAATTCGGCGCGGTTGATGGGCGCGTTCGGTCGGAAAGTTCCATCAGAATATCCCTGCACCACGCCGCGATCGGCCAAGTCCACGATGGCGTTGCCGTACGCCGAGGCTTCGATGTCGATGAAGTTTGCCGCGGACACCGCTCCCACCGTCAGGAGACAGACAAAGACGCCGATGCCGATCCGCATAGAACGAACCATGCCTCTACTATACAATAGGACCATGCAGATTTTCGCGCTGGAAACCGATCTCGGAAAGGTGAAGGAACGATTTTTGGCCAGGGGCGAGAATGAGATCTTCACGGTTCATCCGCACGTGATCTCGTTCATTTGGCATATTTTGTGGGAGATCTTCGTCACGATTTTTTTGCTTGCGGTCCTCAGTTACTCGTATGAAATGGGTGTTCTGGATTTCTCGTCCGCGGTGTTCATCTTCGCCATCGGCTGGACGGTGTTCGTCCTCTTCGGGCTCATCGAGGCGTACATCGATTGGAAATACGATTTCATCTTCCTGACGACGGACAAGCTCATCATCGTCGACCAGATGTCTCTGTTTAGGAAATCCATCACGCCCATCAGCCTGGAGAACCTGGGCGACGTGGTGGCCGTCACGCAGTGGCTCAACTTGTTCGATTTCGGCATCATCCGTTTTTCGTTGAAAGAAGGCCACGGGCCCGAGGTCGTGCTCAGGTTCATGCCCAAAGCCGATGAGATCGTCGGACAAATCGCCGAGCAGATCACGCTCTACCAACGCCGCAAAGATTTCGTCGTTCCCTACCGCACTTCCAACGATTCCCATGAGTGAGCGCTCCCTGTTTCTCCGTCGCACGCTCTTTTCGCTCGGCCTCCTGGTCGCCTTGCTGTCACTCGGCCTCAACGCGTTCTTCGTCGCGACGCGCAAGGGACCTCCGCCTCCGGCGTCCGAGATCGTGGCATCGTCGCAGCTTCCGCCGCGTGCGTTCGGCGATGTTCGTCGCGGGTTCGTCGTGACGTCGCAGCGCATGAGCGGTACGCAGGCCCTTCTGCCCGTGAGCTCCTACACCGTGCCGTCCGCCGTTCTGTACGATTTGCCGCCGACGTTGGCCTTGTACCGGGACCAAGGCATCGCACTGCCCGAAGGAACCGCCGCGGACATCCTCAAAAAAATCGGTGCTCCCGCGGGACTGTCCGGTGACAAGCTCTCGCCCGCGGTGCAGCGTTGGCGCACGTCGGACGGCGCGCAGGTCGTCGTGGACATCGACCGCCTCATGCTCACGCTCACGCGTCCGGGCATGAAAGTGGTGGGCAGCGGATCGCTCACGGACAATGAAGTGAAGATCGGCGCTCGGTCCATGCTCTCATCGTTCGGCATCGATCCCGCTCCGTACGGCGATCCGCAGGTCTTCGATGCCGGCGGCAAAGCGTACGCCGCATGGCCGCTCTCTCTTTCGGGCATTCCGGTCGTGGATACCGCGGGCCGCTCGGTCGCGGCACTCAGCGTGGACATGAAACGTTCGGATCGTACCGTCGGAAGCGCCGTGTTCACGCTCGTCGATGCCGAGAGACTTTCGCACTCCGATTATCCCACCGCACCTCGTCCCGCGATCGTCGCGGGACTCCAGAGCGGGGGACTCTTACCCATCGCGACGGGACTCAAGGGCAAGGCCGCGGCCGTGGTGTATTCCAAATTGGAGACGGCATACATGCTTTTGCCCGACAGGCCGATCTATGTGGTGCCCGTGGTGTGGGCGACGTGGATGCAGGCACCGTGTGCGACCTGCGCACCGATCAAGCTGGGAACGTTTGTTCCGGCACTGGATCCGAGTTCATTTGAGTGGGTGAATTCGGGCAGAGATTAGATCGATGTTTTTTGTAACGGCATTTTTCCAAGGCGACACTTTCTTTTTTTTTATCAAACCTACGTCACCCCTCTCCACAATGCGGAGAGGGGATGGGGGTGAGGACTCAAAAAACCGGCGAAGCTCCTGTGACAAGTATTCCGCTCTGATTTGAATAAAGCTATTTGCTTTCTTCTGCTTTGAAAACATCAAATAGGCCTCTGCGAATATCATCCCGCGAGATCGTGACTTCTACTGGAAGAATCTCCATCTCGATATAATCAGGGTGGAGTTCGACTATTGTCATTTCCACTCCGGTGTTTTGATCAAGAAGGGGGTCGCCGCTCCGAATCGCTGTTCTCTTAAAAACATCGCCCTTCTGAATGCCAAAATGGGAACCATGGATTTTCTGAAAGTATTCTGCTTTTTCGAAACACGAATTTGAAACACGTGTTCTTCGAAGCGCGCTCTCAACATTGATTGAATCCCCGAGAATGTCCGTGACTCTGAGTGCATGACCTGCGAGATACGAGTATGCAGGCTCAGTTATTGACATAGATTCTCGAAGCACCAGCGCGTCTCCTCGAGAGATGTGGATCTCAGGAGTAGGTTCAGGCTGTGGTGTAGAGGTTCCTTCGTTCATATAAGTTATATTATACCATAAATACACACCTGCGCGCCAAGAGCACGATGCTTCGTGCGAGCCGCACCTCTTCGAGGAGAGCTTACGAGAGGAGCGAAGCTCCTTTCATGATCACAAAAAAACGGGCCTCCGGAGCGGGCGTTCTAAGACGGTTCTTAGAAGCTCCCGTTCCGGAGGCCCGTAGCGCACTCAATTCACGAGGAACTGAGGGCGTCCACCGACGTCGACCCGGCGCGGTGAATGCTCCCTACACCTCAGCGACTTGTTGAAGCGGTGTCGCGCCGCCGTATGTGTTTGTGTGATATCCCGATGCGTCGGGAGTCGCGATCCGTGTCGGCCCCGGATGTGCCGTATGTGTGTGTTTGTGTAGGAGAATCCCTCCAAGTTTTGTGGAGGGAACTCTTCGGTCGAAGACATGTTCGCATCGGCGTTCTTTTTTGACCGTCGCTGCGTCCATGTCGGGGTCGAAGAGCAGGGAGGGAGATGGAATCGTCGAGGCTTCCCTCGGTACCTATTCCATCTCGCTCCCTGCGTCTTTTTGACCAAAAAAGGTGTGGGAGGATTTGAAAGAGCAAATCCCATCAGTATAACTCTTTTTTGGATTTTATGCAAGTGTTTGGGGGTCCTTTTGCCTAGGATCTCGGCAGTCCCAAATCGCTGAATTTCCGCTTATTCTTCAGGAAATAGGACCCTACGATCGAGACGGGTGCCAGGGGAGCCCGCGTCGTCACCGAGGTCCTTTTGAGGGCATATCGGGGGACCAAAAACAGGAATGAAAAGAATGCCCGGAGCGCACCTCGTGCGGCCGCCCATTCACCCGTACCGCAGTAGTGCGCGATCGATACCCATTCGAGTCCGAGACGGATCGGCAGTCGCCAGAAAAGATCGGCGGTCGGAAGATTTTTGAGGAGCATCAGAAGGTTGTTTCTGTGTTCGAAGAATCGTTTGCGAGCGGGGAATTTTTTCATCGTCGCGGCACCTTTGTGATACGCGGTGGACTGCGGCAGGCAGACGATGCGGTGTCCGCGCAGGCGAAGTCGCCAGCACAGGTCGATCTCATCCATGTAGACGAAGAATCCGTCATCGACGCCGCCGAGTTCGTCCCACGATGTTTTGCGGACCATCATGCACGCCGCCGATGCCCAGTGAATGTCCATCGGCTCGTCGTACTGACCACGATCTTCTTCCATCGCCGAAAAAATTCTTCCGCGCGTGAACGGGTAGCCGAACCTGTCGAGGAAACCGCCGCACGCGCCGCTGTAGTCGAACCGGTCGCGCGTGTACCACGAACGGATTTTCGGTTGGCATGCGCCGACCGTGGCATCGCTTTCCATTCTTTGAAGGAGGGGGCCGAGCCAGCCTGCGGTGACTTCGGCGTCGTTGTTCAAGAATACCAAGTACTCGCCCTGTGCGAGCTTTGCGGCCCCGTTGTAACCGCCGGTGATGCCGACGTTCGTCGGACTTCGGTGAACGTGCACGCGATTCCCGAATGTCTTTTCGATCGCCGATGCTTCGTCGTCCCTCGATCCGTTGTCCCACACGATCACGTCGATGTTTTCCTTCGTGTGCTCGAACACGGAACGCAAACAGTTCTCCGTGTCACTCAGCCCGTTCCAGTTGAGTGTGATGATCGTGACTGTGGGAGAGCTTCTCATTGCACGGCGGGAGGAGTCTTATCGACCAAGATCCACACGTCCCACTCACCGATACTCTTTCTGTCGACGACCGATCCGCGCGCCAGTCGTTCCCGCGCGAAAGCGAAATCGGGGAGCTGCATCACCGTCGCTTTGTCGAGTGCGCCGAGCAGGTCGGCGAGCTTGCTCTTGTCTTCCGGAATGCGGGGGTCAAACGATCCGTTCAAGACCACGGCATATGGGTTGCTGCGGCCTGCCGTCTCCGCGTACGGGGGATAACGGTTGTTGCCGTTGTACGGAGCCAAGACGGTTTCTTCGTTCAAGAAGTACGTCAGCACGAACGTCGTCCAGTAGTTGCCGTATCCGCCCGTCACCTCGTGCTCCGCGAAATAATCGCGAATTTCCCGCACGTGCGCGGGTTTCATCGTTTGGTCGCCCGGGCCTTGGCCGAGTTTATGATCGGCGTACGCCGTCGTGCAAAGAAGGACCAGGAGCAGCGTCGTTGCCGTGCGCCACGCATATGTCCGAAGCTTCTCCCAGCCCAACGCCATGAACAGCGCGTTCACTGCGAGAACATCGATGAAGAAACGCGTCTGGCCTTCCACGTGCGATCCGCGCAAAAATCCGGCGACGTACGTGAGTGCAAACATGATGAGTGCGGTGAGGAGCGTCATCTCGCGCAGGGTCATTCGACTCATTGAACACAGTTTTTGTACGGAAGGAATCGCTTGTTTAAGCCCAATAAGCAGGAACGTGACCGCGATGAGAGTTCCTGCGGCAAACGCGGCGGTCTCCGGGAGGGATTCGGCGTGCGAGAGTGCCGGGATACCGAGTGTCGTCGGGACGATGACGCGGAAGAATTCACCCGTCTGCGCCCACGTCGGGAGAACGGCGTGCATCCCCAGGCTTGCCGTTGCTCCGGTATCGATGGCGTACTGAATCATCGGCAAAGCACCGAGCAGCACTCCTCCGGTGATGCATCCCACATGAACGGCGATTTGCTCTTTGCGCTTGCTGATGAAAAAAAGAAGCGCAAAGCCCAGGGCCGCGATCGCGATGCCGCCTCGGAGCAGAGGGGTCCAGAACTGATGCGGATTACTCTTCATCGCGGGCCACAGAACAAGTCCGATGCCGGCGAGCAGTGCGAGCAGCAGCCACTTCTTTTTCTTCACCGCTTCAAAAAAAGTCGGCCACTCGGGCATGCCACGAACGGCGAGAAGAATCGAAGCGAAGATGTACGGCGCGAACACGGGCGACGTCCAGGCTCCGAAGCCCGCGAGCACGCCCGCCACCGCGCTCCGCATCGGGGTCGACTTCTCCGGCGTCATGGCGATCCAAAGCAACACGAGAGCCGCGAGTGCGTAGATCGGGTACACGTGGAAGCTGAACCAGCGCAGCATGTGGATGCCCGGTACGGCGATGAAGAGCAAGCTGACGCCTGCGGTTCTCGCTCCCCATACATGCCGAATCGCGACATAGAATCCCACTTCAAACATCAGTGAAAGCAGGATCATCGGAAGTCGCAGCGCCAGCACGCTCGTTTCGCCGAAGATGTGCATGGAGAGCAGCGTCAACGGGAGAAAGATCATCCCGAAATACGATTGTCCCCACGCATAGGCGGCGAATTCACCCCGCTTCATATGGAGCGCCATCAGGCCCGCCAGAGACTGATCGGAATCGAAGTTCGCGTAACCCTTCGATGCGATCCACAGCATCATCGCCGCGCTCAGGCTCAGCGGTACGATGAGCGACAGGACGTCGCTCGGACGTCGCAACCACGCCATGAAGCCCCGAGGGAAGCGCATGATCCGTATCTAATCACAGATGCGTGCGGCGCGCACTTCGACTACCATGCGCACATGTCGTCCGGGAAACTCGTCCTCCTCATCGGTCCCAGCGGCGTGGGTAAAAGCGTCATTCTCCGTTCGCTCCGCGAGCGTCACAAGGAGTACGTCTTCCCGCGTTCGGCAACGACGCGCGAGAGGCGCCCCCGCGAAGGCGATGAGCTGTACCACTTCGTCTCCGATGATGACTTTTCCGCGTGGCTCAAGGATCAGAAATTTTTGGAATGGGCTCAGGTGCACAAAGGCGCCCGCTACGGGACGCTCATTTCCGAAATCATTCCCGCCATTGAACAGGGAAAAATCGTCGTGAGAGAAGTGGATGTACAAGGTTTCGAGAGCATCCGAAAACATCCGCTGTTCAACAAAGACGGCGGAACCTACCGCTTGCAGACCATTTTCATTCTCCCCGAGAGCGAGGAGCAGCTGACGCAACGCATCGTCAACCGCGCACCCATCGCCAAAGACGAGCTGGCACGCCGCATCGAGAGCATGCGGACCGAACTCGCCGCGGCGAAACTCACCGACGTTCAAATCAAAAATCCCGAAGGAAAATTGCAAGAAACCATCGCGACCGTCGAGCGAGCCATCGCGGCGTAGTTACTCGGCTTTGTCCTCGCCCAGGTGCTCCTTGCGCCTCTCTTTGAGCAATGAATGTCCCACGATGGAACTGATGGCTCCGCCGATGATGAAACCCACGATCACGCGACGCATCATCTTTCGGGGCTTCGGTTCTTTCTTCTTCCGTCGAAAAGGCCACATACGACGTCATTATACCAGGTCCGATTGCATCCATGCGGTCATTTGAAGGATGCTGCAAGCATGCATCTTCGCTCGGGAAACAAATCATTGGATCTCTCCGCGCGCGTCGCCGTCACGGGCGTCATCAACGCCACGCCCGATTCGTACCATGCGCCGAGCCGAGCCGCTTCCGCTCACGCGGCGGTGGACCATGCAATGCGATTCATGGCCGAAGGCGCCGACATCGTCGAGATCGGCGGGGAATCCACGGGCCCGGGATCCGCGGATGTTTCACTCGCCGAGGAACTCGAGCGCGTCCTTCCCGCTGTGAAAGCCGTGCGAGCGGCATTTCCCGATGCGTGGATCGCCGTCGATACCTGGAAGGCCGAGGTGGCGCGCCAAGCACTCGCAGCGGGAGCGGACCTCATCAACGACATCACCGCCGGCCGCGCCGACCCCGACATCCTTTCCGTCATCGCCGAGGCGCACGCCCCGTGCGTTCTCATGTTCAGCAAAGACGCGGGTCCGCGGACGACGGTCGCCGACGTTCGGTACCGAGACGTCGTTGCGGACGTGAAAAAGTTTTTCCTCGAGCGTATCGCCGCGGCGAAAGCGGCGGGCATTCAAGGATCGATTGTCGTGGATCCGGGACTGGGGCACTTCGTCTCGTCCGATCCGGCGTATTCATTCGAGCTTCTGCGCCGACTCGGCGAATTCACGAGCCTCGGCTCCGTCATGGTGAGTCCGTCGCGCAAATCGTTTTTGGCCGGACCCGAAAAACTTCCCGCGTCGGAGCGCTTGCCCGCAACCCTCGCCGCCGCCGTTTTGGCGGTGCAATCGGGTGCACGGCTCATTCGCACGCACGACGTGAAAGCCACGCGCGATGTGCTCATGGCACTCGAGAAAGGAATCGTTACACCACCCCCGTTCCCGTTCCGTTAAAGAGCGTCGCCACCGCCAGGACGAGGACGTAGCTGACGAGGATGACGACGAGTCCGATGATGACGCGGAAGACCAGTGTTTTCGCGTTGGTGTAATCTTCCTCGCGGCCGAAGGCGATGATCATGCGAACGCCTGCGTAAATGAGGATCGCCACGGCGATGATGGTCATGACGGCGAGCACGATGAGAATTTTGCTGGCGATGAGCGCGATGAGCGCGTTCGGCGTCTTGTCGACGAAGAACACTTGTCGGAAGATGAATGCGGCGGCGATGATGATGAGCCCCAGAATGACGTGGCGGATCGACGCGCGGACCTTTTGGTAAGCCTCTTCGTCGCCGAACGTGAAGATGGCTTGGAGCGCCGAAATGATGATGATGAGCACGCCGAGCATGGCGGCCATGGCGGTGATCCACTCGGCGATACCGATGGCTTCGTTGCCGAGAGCGTCACCCGTATTGATGAGCGCCATGCCCGGAATGCCGTTGTACAGAATGCCGATGGCGGCCAGCGGGCCCAGTACCAGGATGATGGTGATGACGATGCCGCCGATGATGACGGCGACGATGGTCTTTCTCGTCTTTTCCAAACGACCTTCGTCATTCGACACCATCAGTGAGAATCCGGCGATGACGATCACGAGAATGGCCACCACGATCCACAGCGGAGCGAAGGCGAAAATGAGGTTCAGGAACATGTCGCTGATGTCCGCGCCGCTCGCGAATGCGACATTCGGCGTGGCGACGAGCGTCATGCCGAGGAGCAGCCGGGCGAGGGTGAGGAGGCGACGCATTACGGGGCGGTGGTGCGGACGAACGTGACGATGAGCGTGTAACACAGCACGACGAGCGCCAGGGTGATGAGCGTTCCGATGATGATGTTCTTGGCTTTGTCGCGGAGCGATTCGTCGATGGAGACGATGAGCAGCACGCCCGCCACGATGAGCGCGACGACACACATGAATCCGAGGAGCGTGAGCAGGAACAGGGCCAAGCCGCGCATTTCCTCGATGAGCAGGCCGGAATTGATGTCCGAGACCGCGTGCACGATGTAGAACGCCACGAACATGACGATGACGCCGACGATGTTGGCGATGAGAATCTTCCGCCACTTTTCAAAAGCACCGCTGTCGCCGCGCGACGTCACCATGCCGATGCCGGCGATGACCACCATGAGCACGAAAATCCCCGCGGACATGGTGATGATGAAGTCGGCGACGCTCTGCACGCCGATGCCGAGGATGGAGGGTGAAATGTCGGCGGCATTGTCGGCGCTGAGGCCCGGCGTGTAGAAGGCGGCTGCGAATGCGCTGGCACACGCGATGACCGCGAAGCCGGTGAGCACGTTGATGAAGGCGTTGCTGAGGTTCGTGTACGACTCGTCTTTGTACGCCTCGAGCACCATGCGTACGGCGTAGTAAAAGATCGCCGCGGCCGAAATTCCCCAGAATGCGAAGAGCGCCTGCTGCACCAAATGCAGTTCGATGAAACCCGCCAGAGCCTGAGCTCCGGCTGCGGCCGAGCACGTCGCGGGGATCAGGATGCCCAGGGCGGTCCCCATGCCGATGCCGACGGATCGCTGCTGGAAGCGCATAAATCTCAATAGTATAGCACAAAATCGAGCGTCATTCAATTGCCGAATCACCCCTGACGGAAGGCCTGTTCGGGGCTTATACTGGCCGAGTTTCCCATGTCGATTCCATCCGCATTCCGGCACGTCGTTCCTGTGGCCGTTCGCCTGAAGCACGCGTTCCTGCACGCATGGGGCGCCGTACGAGGCTCGTACTCCCAATGCGGCCAAGATCGATGGGTGCTCTCGGTACTGGACGGAAAACGCGACGGATTCTTCCTGGATATCGGTGCGTTCGACGGGAAGAGTTTCAGCAACACGTATCTCCTGGAAAAGAAGTTCGGCTGGAAGGGGATCTGCGTGGAGCCATCCGATGATTCGTTTCGTCGCCTCCAAGAAAACCGAACGTGCATCTGCGATCACTCGCTGCTCTGGAACGAAGCGACCGACGTCGATTTCATCGATGCCGGGGAATACGGCGGCGTCGCGTCGGAACTCTCCGAGTCGTACCTGCGCTTGCTCGAAAAATGTCTCGGCGTTCCGCGCTCATCGCGTCCGCTCATGAAGCGTCGCACGTGCACGGTCGCCGATCTGTTGCGTCGATACGACGTGCCGGCATGCATCGACTACCTCAGCATCGATACGCAGGGATCCGAGTGTGAAATTCTGCAGGCATTTCCGTTCGATGCACATCGCGTTCGAGCGCTCACCGTCGAGCACTGGAATCAAAAAGACAAGCGCGACAAGGTCCGTGCGCTTCTCACGGCGAACGGTTACGTTCTTGCCAAAGAAGTCGCATACGAAGATTGGTATACGCATGCGTCCCTCGCGTGATTCCCGTATAGTTCGGCCATGGAAGGCGTGCGATACATCGAACGAAAAGAGTGTCCGTTGTGCGGCTCCGGACGCGCCGCTCTCGAGCGTGAGTGCAAAGATTTTCTCGTCTCCGGCGAGGTATTCCCGCTCCATCGCTGCGTCGATTGCGGTTTTTTGTACACGTACCGTTTGCCGCAGGAATCCGACGCGCAGAAGTACTACGATTCGCCCGACTACACGCCGCACAGCACCGAGTCGCGCGGGTGGATGATGCGGTGCGTGACGTTCGTCCGTCGGTTCATCCGTGAGCCGGCGAAGCTGCGGTGCATTCGCAGGTTCACCGGTCTGCGTACGGGAATGCTCCTCGACATCGGCTGCGGCACGGGCGAGTTCCCGGCATTCATGCAGCGCCACGGATGGGCGGTGACGTGCACCGAGCCGAATGAAAAAGTGAGGGATCACTGCCGCGATCATTTCACGCTCAACGTCGGCGGCAACGAATTGCTCACCAAGCTCCCGCCCGCCTCGTTCGACGTGGTGACGCTGTGGCACGTTCTGGAGCATGTGTACGATATTCACGGCACCATGGAAACGATTCACGGGCTGCTCAAGGAGGGCGGCACCGCATTCGTCGCCGTTCCGAATGAAGACAGCCCCGAGGCCGCGTCGTACGGTTCCGAGTGGAGCATCTACGAAGTGCCGCGGCATCCGTCCCACTTTTCTCCCGTCACGCTCGGGCGACTTGCCGGCATGCACGACCTGCGCGTCGTGAAGTCGCTGGCTCTTCCGCTCGATGCGTTCTACTTCTGCATTCTCTCCGAGCGCGCCCGAGGCGGTTCACTGCTCACGGCGTTCGTGCGCGGGCTCACGAGTTTTTTCTACGGATGGCTCCGTCCGCTCTCCGCGAGCTCCATCGTCTACGTTCTCAAAAAGGAGTAGAATCCGGTCATGCTCAACGCCTACTCCACATCGTCGGTTTCTTCACGTCCTCTGGTCGGCTCCGGTGCCGCCAAAGTGTACGGCCTTCTGTTCCTCGCGCTCGCGGTCACGGTCGTCGGCGCTTTCGCCGGACTCACGTTTGCGTCGTCCATCGTCGCGTCGAGCTGGATCTTCGTTCTTCTCATCGCCGAACTCGCCATCATTTGGACGGCTCGTTCCTGGTCCCGTTCCACGCCTCTCAACTACGTTCTCTTTGTCGCATTCCCGTTCATCTCGGGTCTTACTCTGGCACCCATCATCTTCATTTTGCTCACGGGTTATGCGAACGGAGCGGTCATTCTGCTCAACGCGCTCATCGCCACGGCACTCATGACGGCGTCGGCCGCCGTTCTTGCCGCAATGACGAAGAGCGACTTCGGCGGCATGTTCGGACGCTTCCTTCTGCAGTCGCTCCTCGGTCTCATCGTCTTCGGCATTCTGCAGCTCTTTTTCCCTGCACTCCGCGGACCGGGATTCGAGATGATCGTCTCGGGCATCGGCATCGTCACGTTCTCGCTCTTTTTGGCCTACGACATCCAGAGGCTTTCGCGTCGCTCAGACCTGGATTCGCCCTTCCTGCTCGCCATCTCGCTGTATTTGGACGTTTTCAACCTGTTTCTGTACGTCCTGAGGTTCATGATGGCCATGAGCGGAAGGCGTCAGTAAGCCTTTTTTCGCCCCCATACTCGCATTGACAAGGTCCGTGGATTCCACGACAATGCCCCGGCTACCCCTTTTTAGAACCTATGGCCAAGAGACCTACACCAAAGAAGAGATTAAGTAAGGACCGCGGTCGCCGTAGGCACTCCGTGTACCTCGGAAGGGAAGTCGTACGCCTCAAAAACATGGCCGCTTCGCCGTTCTCCGGCCCGGCTACGCCCAAGGATCGCGGTGGCAAGGCTCTCAAGAAGATCACGAGAATCAAGGCCTAAATAAGTGCGAAAGTTCGTAAGTGGAATAAGTGCGAAAGTACAAGCAGTACCTTACCGTAGCGCCTTCGTTACTTACGCACTTGCACACTTCTTCACTTACGTACTCCTATGCCGTCTCGCCGCCGCCTTGCCCGTATCGCCGCCATGCAGACGGTGTTTGAGTTGCAGGCACGCGAGGTGGATGCCGAGGCATCCATCAAGAGAAACATCGAAGGCATCGGCGGAGTTGCCGCCGTGGACGCCGAGTTCAGCGTGACGCTCGTTCAGGGAGTTCGCAAGCAATGGGAGGCCATCAAAGAGTCCGTGCAGACGTATGCTCCGCAATGGTCGTGGGAGCGCATGGATGCTATCACGCGTTCCATCCTGCTCATCGGCGCCTACGAGCTTCTGTACTGCAAAGATGTACCGCCCGCGGTCGTCATGAACGAGGCCATCGACATCTCCAAAGAGTACGGCACGGCCGAGAGCGCCAAGTTCGTGAACGGTGTCCTCAACGCACTCGCACATAAAGACGTGAAATAGCATCTTTTTAGACTTCCCACTTTCCGGTCATTCCCTACAATGTCCTCAGTTCATCGTACACATGTCTAACCCCACGTCTCTCGCCGGTTTGGAACAGGTCGCCGGCGTGCGCTTCAAAAACAAAGACCTACTGTACCAAGCGCTCACGCACCGCTCGGCCGTTCACGAGCGCGCCAAGAACGGACACAACGAACGATTGGAGTTCCTCGGTGACGCCGTGCTGCAGCTTATCTCCACGGAGTACTTGTACCAGCTCACGGACAAGCCCGAAGGTGAGCTCACCGGCTGGCGTTCGGCTCTCGTGCAGGGCGATCACTTGAGTGAAGTGGCGAAGCAGCTCGGCATCGGAAAATACCTGTTTTTGAGCAAGGGCGAAGAGGCCAGCGAGGGCCGAGACAAGCCGTCGACGCTCGCCAACGCCATCGAGGCGTTCATCGGTGCTCTGTACCTCGACCAGGGCTTGGACGCCGCGCGCGTGTTTGTCCACACCTTCATTCTCACGCACCTCAAGCAGCTCATCGCCAAGGGCAAGCACAAAGATCAAAAGAGCAAATTCCAGGAAATCGCGCAGGAGAAAACCGGCATTACGCCCACGTATCAAACGCTCGATGAAACCGGACCCGATCACAAAAAGCTCTTCACGTGCGCCGTCTACATCGGCGATGAGAAAGTCGCTCTCGGAACGGGCAACACGAAGCAGAAGGCCGAGCAGGATGCGGCGAGAGAGGGCCTCAAGGCCAAGGGCTGGAAGTAGCTAGTTTCTCTGATTGATCGTTTCCCGTATGCGGCGGTGCGTTTCCGTCATCAGTTCCGCGAATACACCGTTTTCATTGCCGTCGTTTGCAACACGTTGACGCACGGCATCTCTGTTGAGATTCAGAAAGTGGCCAAGCAAATACTTCGTCGGCCTGAGGCTGTTGCTGCCCATGGCAAGACCGAGGGATTGTTCCAATCGTACGATCGTTGCATTCGATATTCCGCTTTCCCGCAGATTCGTACGGATGGCTGCAAGGCGCTCGGGAAAAAGGAGGACATCGGGCCGGTCACCTTCGGGAACCGTTGACATTCCATAGAGCGCCAAACCTATCTGCGTCGGATTGTTTCTATTCGCAGACAGACCGTCGAAATCATTGACGATCATGTGGGTCAGAAATTCTTCCCAACCCTCTTGCGGAGGAGTTGGGAATTGAGCGATGAAGCGCCGGAATTCCTGCTCTTTTATACCAAGCAAAGCGAGTGCTTCACCCAGTGATTGCGGCCGTTCTGAGCCTTCGGAAAGGGGCCATAGGAGGCACAGGCTAGGGCACTTTGATCCGTAGGTCTATTCTTTTTTACGAGTGTTATTTCTTTGGCGCGCAGTCTTCCTCCACTTTCTTTTGACACAAAAGAAAGTGGCAAAGAAAAGCAGTCGCTCGTGGAAA
>CAZSWJ010000013.1:0-39169 GCA_964611095.1 uncultured Candidatus Peribacteria bacterium | reverse complement strand
GTGAGGACGTCGCGCACGAACGGAATGCGCTTGAGGCCGAAGAGAGAGGTGAAGATGTTCATCTTCGAGGGGAGATGGTAGCCCTTTTCGTGCGGTAACGACATGTTACTTGATATTCCTCCACTTTCTTTTGACGCAAAAGAAAGTGGCAAAGAAAACAGTCGCTCGTGGAAAAATGACCTACGCTTCTACGTTCGCTCCGCTAAAAAGTCCAAACTCGGCCTGCGGGCCTCAAACAGTGGACTTTTTCACGCTCCGCTTCACGTGAAGCGTTACGGCATTTTTCCAAGGCGACGCGAAGCGATTCGAAAAACCGGCGAAGCGCGGGTCTCCCGCGCTGGAGCCGCACCTTTTAGGGAAAGGATAGTTCATGAAAGGAAAACCGCAGATTTGCCTTTCATGGAACGTCGTAGACCGTTTCGAACCAATAGTGGAGCTGCATGATGTTGCTGAGCTGATGGAGTCCGTACTTTTTTCTCGATTGATGGTCGGCGAAGATCGAGCGAAGCTTCTCCGTATCGAAATATTCGTTGATGCGCTTACCGGAGAGCGCTTCTTCCACGAGCGGCGCGCACTCGCGACGAATCCACTTGGCGAGCGGCGGGTAAAACGAAGACTTGGGAAGCGTAAACAGGTGAGAGGGGAGAATGTTTCGGTACGTTTCCTTCAGCAGCGCCTTCGTCTTCGTCGGTTTGACGTGCACATTGCTCTTCGTTGCATGCGACCACGCGATGACGCGTGGATCGAGGAACGGAACGCGGCACTCGAGGCCGCTCGCCATGGTCACGGCATCGCAGAGCTTGAGCGATTCATCGACGAGCCACATGTGGCGATCCACTTCCATGAACGTGCGGACGGGATCCGTCTTCGGGATCGCGGCAAAGT
The DNA here is from genome assembly GCA_964611095.1 of uncultured Candidatus Peribacteria bacterium. Taxonomy (GTDB): domain Bacteria; phylum Patescibacteriota; class Gracilibacteria; order Peribacterales; family Peribacteraceae; genus CAZKJL01. Next base: position 38,284 of record CAZSWJ010000013.1, on the reverse strand, counting down.
GAGCACGAAAGACGTTCGTGGCCGCAGAGCCTTGGAACCAGCTTCCTTTAGCGATTGATCCTACTTCATCAATGGGCCGTGCAAGCAATCGTTCGGCGAGTTCAGCCCCGGGAGACATCGAAAGGACGTCGCTCGGGTAGCTGAAGAGCTTTGCGATCAGCTTCCGGAGCGGAACCGGGATCCACGAGATCATCGCCATGATGCGCGCGATGCGGTAGCGCGGATATCCGCCGAACAGTTCGTCGCCGCCGGCGCCCGAGAGCACCACATCCACTTTTTTCTTGGCCATGCGGGCGAGTGCGTACTGCGCCACCGACACCGAGTCGGCATTCGGCAGGTCGAGTGCGCGTGTTGTGTCTCTGTACATCGTTCTGTAGTCCGCGGCGGTGAGAAGCAGCTCCTCGTGATCCGTTTTGTAGTGCGCGGCGGTGAGTTGTGCCAAGTCGGCGTCACGGTTGAAGCGTGCGGCGTCTTCCTGCTCCGTCGCATCGAACCGAACGGTGAATGTTTTCACCGGAGTCTTGCTCGCAGTCGCCATGTGATGGAGTGCGATCGATGAATCCATGCCGCCGCTCAGGAAAATGCCGATGGGACGATCGGCGATCATGTGATCTTCCACCGCTTGTTGCATCACGCTCGGGAATCCGTGCATGAATTCAGCTTTGGACCTTTTTTCCACGGTCTCCGTCATTGCCGTGAACGTTTTTCGTGTCTCTTTTCCATGCTGCCACGAAATAATCGTTCCGGGTTGTACGGCTTCAATTCCCTCACAAAGGGTCCTGGGACCCGGTACGTACTGCAGGCGCATGAAAGCCGAGAGCGACGTTTCATCGATCTTCGGTTTCCGGGGCATCGAGCGCATGAGTGCCCGCATTTCGGATGCAAAATGCGGCTTTCCGTCGATTGTCGTGAGATACAGAGGCTTGATGCCGCTCGTGTCGCGGACGAGGTGCAGAGTTTTCGTCACGGTGTCGTAGAGCGCGAACGCAAACATGCCCGAAAGTTTCGATACGAAGTCGATGCCGTACTTTTCGTAGAGCTTGAGCAGCACTTCGGTGTCCGTTCCGGTTCTGCACGTCATCTTTTCCGCATCGCGCAGGCGACGGTAGTTGTACACCTCGCCGTTATAAATCATCACGACGGTTTTCTTGTCGTTCCACATCGGCTGATCTCCCTGTGGCGTGGGATCCAAGATCGCGAGGCGCGCGTGGCCGAGGGAAATTTCGTTACCCACGAACACGGCGTTGCCGTCCGGGCCACGGTGGACCAAGGCTTCGGTCATGCGGTCGATCCGCGACCGATCTTCGCCGATGAATCCGGCAATGCCGCACATACGGGCTCAGTATAGCGGTTTTTAGGCGTCTACTTCCCGATTTTTTGCCACTCGATGCGGTACAGCTTCACCTCGGTTCCGGGCACGTCTTTGATCTCTTTGAGAGGAAGCGTTTCGTAGATCAATCGGTAGACGTGGTCCGAGCGGACTTCGAGCGTCGGGATGTAGACGTAGGACACGTTGCGGCTCCTGAGGTAATCGCGAAGCGCGTTGCCGCCTTCTTTCACGAGTCTCGGGACGTTCGGGTCGATGTTTCCGGCCAAGTCCTGAATCGGATGACCCGAGAACATCGCGAAGCGTCCGTTATCGCGCACGCCGATGATGGCGCCGGGTTCCATGTTGTCGTGAATCCAATCGATGGGACCCCACCACGCCTTTTCTTGCTCTGCCGTCGGGAAGCCCGTGAACGTGAGACCCTTGGTCCACTTCGTCGTGTGGAGATCGTCGCGGAAGTACCAGAAGCTGAGCGCCAGAATTGCGGCGATCATCAGCGTCAGGAATGTTTTCCTGAAACGCATGCCAGCGGGTGCCGCCGCAACGAGCAAGCTCGCGAGCGGGATCATGAGAAGATGCATCGCCGGGTTCACGTACCGAAGCCCGTGGAGATCGGCGAAGTACCACTGGTAGCCGATGAGGACCCCGAAGTAGAACGCCATGTAGACCGTGAGCACGGTCACAAGCGGCCTTTGGCGCGTATCGGCCAAACTGCGCACCAGTGCGACGATGAGCAGCAGCGATGAGCCCGCAGCGACGGCGATGACGTGCTCGAATTGGAACACATTCCAGCCGACGATCGTCAGGTAACGACTGAGTGAGAAATGTTCGAACGAGAAGTTGTGGAGCGAGAGCGCCAGTTCGCGGCGACCGACTTGGTTGGCGGGAACGAACGCACCCGAGAGCGCGTACTGCCACACCATGAAGATGCCGAGACACACCGCGGCGGTGATGCCGAAGCCGAGAATGAAGGACAGTGTTTGCTTGCGGCTCTTTGCATCTTTTTCCAAGAACCATCGAACGCATTCGCAGAGTCCCACGGCACCCGCGAGGAAAATGCCGTCACCGCGCGTCATGATGGCGAGGCCCGCGGGGATTCCCACGAGGATGCCGCGCTTGAACGAGCGGCCTTCGCCTTTCTCGGGCCAGACGTAGAGCGCGAGCGTCACGATGGTCAGCAACGTGAAGATCGCCGTGTCCATGCCGTTCATCGCTTGGAAGAACGCGTTGGCTTGGAGCGTGATGAGGAGGAACGCGACCCAGCTCGTCAGCTTGCTCTCCGTCAGTCTGAAGGCGAGCAGGTACACCGCAACCGTGGCGCAGGCACCGAGAATCGCGGAAGAAATGAACGTCGCCTTGATGGCGAGTGCCATCGGCAGCAGCCAGAAGTAGAGCGAAATGCCGAGTACCCACAGGAGCGGCTGTCCACCCGTCGTGTGCACCCAGTCGTACGAGAACTTGTGACCGATGGCAAAGTTTTTGGCGACACTCATCTCACTGAATGCATCATCCAAGATCCAGGTGGTCATCCCAAGACCGCGTATGGGGGCGGCGATCAGGAAGATCGCTTTGGCCAGGAGCACGAGTGCCGCGACAAGAATGACGAGGCGAACTCCGGAACGTCGAAAGAAGGAAGATGCATGCATAGTGACGGCATTCTACACCGACTCAACGCAGTTTCACCTTCTGAAAAAGCTTGGTCGTCGGGTCCGTGCTCGGGATTGAGTTATAGCTGCGGAACTTCGGCGTGCGACCGACGGCGACGTACACGTCGATGTCGCTCGCCAGCAGCTCTTTCTCCAGTGCGGCGTCATCGTCCACCGCGATCGGCCTTCCGTAGAAACGAGCGTCCGTGGCGTACGAGAATCGCAGGCCAATCTTCCAGTTGTCCGATGCCGTCCGTGCGCCGGCGAGATCGTGGAGCTTGCCCGCTTCCACGGCACTCAGGTACGCGGCTTTGCCGTCGTTGCGATGATCGACGAACTTCCAAGCGGGGTACAGAAGGAATGAGAGTGCGAAGATCGCAAGCATCCCCAAGCGCAGCGTGCGATTCATCGGGATTTTTTCAAGCACACGCGAGAGTGCTCCGCCACCGATGAGAATCGCCAGCACGATGCCGAGCCAGACGTATCTTTCATCGGCGATGATGGGTGAATACGCGCCGAGGAAGAGCAGCCAGACCCACAGGTATTCCTGCGAGAGTCGCTTGAGTCCGGAGTTGGCGGACTTACGGAATGCGATGACGATTGCCGCGATGAACACGGCCCAGAGCAGCCATACGGATGTCGCCAATGTTTTGCCCAAGTGCACCAGGTTCAGCACGATGATCTTTGCCTGATCGGCAAGCGCACTCGCCGATGACAGCGGCGACCAATCGACATATGCCATCGTCGTGGGGTCTTCCCACACGCTCACCGCAGTCTCGTTCGGGGGAGGCAGAAGTCCGCGCACGTTCATCGGGACCTCGTTTTCCTTGAGCGGGTTCATCGTTGCATGGATGAAGTGCGCGCTTTCGCCGAAGGTGGGCACACCGTGTTTTTGACTGATGGCATACATCCAGGGAGCGGCGATGACGACGCATGCCGCGATGCCGAGGACGTAGCTTGCGAGCGCGCTTCGCATCATCGATCGATTTCGGAAGCATCGAACGACGCAAAGACCCGTCCAATGAACCAGGAAAAACGGCAGTGCGACCGATTTCGTGAGATACGCGACGCCCGCAATGGCGCCGGCGACGAGTGCGCCTTTGGGCTTCATGGTTGCTGGGTGTAGCGTGATGCGGACGTAGCCGAGGAGCAGGAGTGTGAGCAGGAGATCCGGCGTCGCCATGTCGAGTGCGTACATCAGGACGAGCAGTGCCGAGGTTACGAGCACCGTGTTCCATACGTCCTTGCGCATGCTCAACACATTTCGGAAACTTTCGATGACCAGAATGACGCCGAGACCTGCCGCAATGTTGATGAGTCGTACGGCGACAAGCGGGTCGACCCGCACCCGCATCAACACCGCGATGAGCCACGAGTACATCGGTCCCCAGTATGCATTGATCGCTCCGGCAAAGTCGCCGCGCGCATATTTTGCGGCGATGGAGAGATAGGACGTCGTGTCGTTTTGCAGCAGATACGCGTAGTGCGGCACCAGTATGAGAGCGATGATCACGTACAAAGCTGCCGTGACGATGGCCACGCCGTGCGCTTGCGCGATGCGTGTTGCGTGCTTCATGCGGGGGAGAGGCGCATCGAACGATATTCTTTCTTCGTGCGAATGCGGATGACGGACATGAACGCTTCTTTGATCTCGTGCCAGCTCAGGTTGCTGATGCCGCGTCTGCGATTCACGAAAATCGTCGGCACTTCACCGATCTTCGATCCCTTCAGATGCAGTTGGTACGCCACTTCGGACAGAACGACGTAGCCTTTCGCATCGATGACGTTCATCTGGAGCGACTCGATGGCGCGGCGCGTGTAGCAACGGTAGCCGTTCGTGTAATCGCTCATCGGGATGCCCAAAATGAGCCGTGCGTAGCGGTTGGCCCACTTGCTGAAAAACGTGCGTTTCCAGCCCCACTCGTAAATGCGGCTGTCCGGCAGATACCGTGAGCCCAGGACCATGTCGTAGCCTTCGTCGATCTTCTGCAAAAAGCGCGGCAACTCTTCCGGGTTGTGTGAGAAGTCGGCGTCCATTTCGAAGAAGAGTTCGTAGTCGCTCTTGAGTCCGAAGCGAAATCCTTCGAGTACCGCGGATCCGCGTCCGCCTTTGCCCGCGCGTCTGATGAGATGCAGGCGTCCTTGGAACTGCGGTTGCAGATTCTTCACGATCTCCGCCGTTCCGTCCGGCGATCCGTCGTCCACGACGATGACGTGCACGCCCGGATATTCCGTGAGCAGGCGCTCACACAACTTGCCGATGTTCTCGGCTTCGTTGAACGTGGGAATGGCGATCAGCGTCTTTTTCATCGGACGGAGTATAGATCGGTCTGCACCCTGCGTACCACTGCTAGCGCCTGGTTCCCGAGCCTCTCCAGCTCACTCCTTTATAGGGGGAGATGTGGACGTCTGAGAAATCCTTTGGGTCGAACCAGCGTTCGATCTCGGCGCGCGAAATGAACCACGTCTGCGGAGCGTTCAGCTTGTCGAAGACGTTGAGGACGTTGCGTTCGAACGTCAGCCTGCGCCAGTTCTGGAAGTACTGATAGAAGGGGAGGAACCGGAGCGGGAGCAGGTACACCGTATAGATGGGTATATAGAGGAGGGCCGTGAGCACGCGGGCCAGAAACAGCACGATGCCGCGCGGCAGGAAACGGATCAGCAGCGTTTTGATCGGTTCCACCATCCAGCGGTTGAGGCCGTTTCCTTCGGCGCTGTAGACCCACACGATCGTGCGGCCCCCCGGTTTGCAGTGGCGAGCGATGTTTCGGAACGACGCGATCGGTTGATCCGTGTGATGCAGCACGCCGATGGAGTAGACGACGTCGAACGTCTCGCCGAGTTCCATCTGGGCGATGTCGGCTTCCTTGAGTCGCACGTTCGTGAGGCCGGCGGTGTTGCGAGCCGCGCTCCCGAGTGCATTCAGGTCGATGCCCAGAATCTCTTTGGCGTACGGTGCCACGAACTGAATGTGTTGGCCTCCGCCGCAGCCGCAGTCAAGAACGGTCTTGCCGCGGAAGTCCTCCAGCGTGTTCGGCCAAATCCATTCGGTGAAGAGCCACTTGTTGTCGTCGTACAAGCGTTCCCACTGCCAGGCCCATTGATCTTGCTTCTGTTGCACGGAGAGAAAGGAGGATTGACTCGAGTATAGGTGCCGAGCGCGTCGGTTGCCAGGAGGGTGTGCGGACCCCTAGGCTTGGCTTGTGCTTGGCATTCTCTCCGCCATCGTTCTTATCGCGGTCATCGCGGCGTGCGGATACTTGTTCGCGACGTCCGTCGTTCGGGCCAAGAGTCCGTATGCCGTGCTCGGACTGACGTTCACGTTCGGACCCGCCGTGTGGCTGCTTCTCGCGAACGGTTTGGCGTATCTCGTATCACTGCGCATGGCATTTGCTTCGGCGCTGTTCCTCATCGTCGTCTTCGATCTCGTTCAGCTCCGATCATTCCGTGCACTGCGACTCGAAAAGAGCGACAAGGCCGCGACATGGTTTCTCGTCGCGCTGACGGTCGTCATCGGCTTCGTGCATGCGCGTTTCATCGGCAGCGACCCGTGGTCGTGGCAGCATTTTCCGCTCGCTTCCACCATCGTGGCGGGGAACTTCCCGGTGATGACACCCATCAATCCGCTGCAGCACTTGTACTACCACTACGCGCCGGCATTCACCGCCGCGGGCTTCACGCTGCTCACCGGACTTCCGCTTACCGTCGGGTTCGCGTTTCAGCCGCTGGTGGGAGCCGCCGGGATTCTGTTCTTCGTCGCGGCGTTCGTGCGCGAGCTCACGCGTTCGGCGCGAGCCGCGGTTCTCTGCGCCGTTCTCGCCCTTGCGGGATCGGGCCTGCAGTGGCTCAGCGGTCCCGAAATGTTCGATATCGTCGCCATGTTCACGTCGGGCTTCCGGAATCTGCGCGCCATCAGCGGACTCGGTACGCTCGTCGCGAGTCCCATCACCGTTTCTCCGCTCATCTTCCTCGGTCACCGTTCCACGTCGATGGGGCTTCCGCTTCTCTACGGTTTGCTTTGGACTCTGCTGCAGTGTCTCGATGTTCGCCCGTCGAAAAAGATGCTCATCCCGGGATTCGTCTTCGCGCTCGCACTCACGCTCACGATGGAACTGGCTTTCGTCACAATCTCGTGCACGCTTGTTGCCGCAGCCGCACTCTTTTTCATCGTCCCGCAGTCTCGTGCTCTCGCTCTTCGTATCATCACGTTCGGTCTTGCGGCTCTCGTGCCCGCACTTCTCATCGGTCTTTTCCACGGCGGCGTCCTCACGGGACTTCTTGCGGGCGGCACGCACTCGTTCGTCGTGCACATCAGTTCGCGCCTCATCTACAACTCGTACGGCAGCACCGTCGCTTTCTACAGTCTGCAGTTCCTGCGCGACTTCGGTTTGCCGCTCCTGCTCCTGCCGCTTGCATCGGTCTTCGCGTGGCGCCGCAGGCACACTCAGCCGTTCTGGCTCGTGCTTCTGGGGCTCGGCCTCGTGCATTTCCTCCTGCCGTTCATCCTGGAGTACCAGCTGATCCGCGGAGAAATGCGTCGCTCCTTCTATGTCTCGACCAGCGTCTTCTCGCTCCTCGCCGGAGCATATGTTTTTGATCGATTCCTCACGTCATCCCGCCGTGCGTTACGCATTGCCGGTATCGGGCTTATCGCTGCCATGCTGTTCTCATCGACTCTGTACATCGTGCTGCGCGGTTTCATGCCGCAGATGCGTTGGCAGCCCGAGCCGCTCTTTGCTCCGTTGCCGACCATCACCGAGGAGCAACGCGAGACCTACGAATGGGTGAAGCACAACACGTCGCTCTCCGATTTCTTCTACATCCGCAACCTCACGGTTCCGTTCGAGGCGCTGTACTCGGAGGAAGAGGCGCAGCTCAAAGAACGCATTCTCTTCATGACGTACACGGGGCGCTACACCATCGGCCCGATTATTTTCTGGGACTACTCTCAGGAGTGGGTGGATGACACGGTTCGCGTCGAACAAACGTGCGATGCGGCGATCATGCGGCGCCTGCACGTGAAATTTCTTCTCGTCGAAAATGCCGAACGTGCCGCATGGTTCACGTCCAAGTGTCGAGTATCGGATTGGGCCGTACGATATAAGGGGGGACCGGCCTATCCTCGGATCTACGAATTGGCCCCTGCAAGGCTCAAATAGAGCTATAGTAGGGGCATGTGCGGCATTGCTGGCATCATTCATTTGGACGGCGCGGCGGTTGATCCGAAGTCACTCGACAGGCTCACCGATGCGCTCGCACACCGAGGGCCGGACGGCCGCGGCACGTTCATCGACGGAGGAGTGGGTTTCGGACATCGGCGTCTCAGCATTCTCGATCTCACGACTGCCGCCGCTCAGCCGATGCGGTCGACGTCGGGAAATGTCGTCGTGACGTTCAACGGCGAGATCTACAACTTTCAAGAACTGCGAGAAGAGCTGAAGTCACGCGGCAGGAAGTTCACATCCACCGGAGACACCGAAGTGTTGCTGCAGGCATACGAAGAATACGGCGAAGATTTTTTGCAGAAACTGCGCGGCATGTTCGCACTTGCGATTTACGACAAGAAAAAACGAACGGTGCTCCTCGCTCGTGACAGAGTCGGCAAGAAGCCGCTCAAGTATTTTCATTCGGGCAACACGTTTGCGTTCGCGTCGGAGCTGAAGGCACTTCGCACGCTTCCGCAGTGTCCCGGCGGAGCGGACACTGAAGCGATCCATCACTTCCTGACGATGATGTACGTGCCGTCGCCGGGAACCGGTATCAAAGGCATCAAAAAGCTGCCTGCAGGACATGTGGTCTTGATCGATTTGAAGACGGGCAAGGGAGATGTTCGTCCGTATTGGGCGCTCCGCTACGCCACGAACAAGACCCGCAGTCTCAAAGGTTGGCAGAGCGATGTCAGAGACGTCTTCACCGAGAGCGTTCGGCTCCGCATGATCGCCGACGTTCCCGTCGGCGCGTTCCTCTCGGGCGGCATCGACTCGGCGGCGGTCGTCGCGACGATGGCGCAGCTCAGTTCCAAGCCCGTGGAGACGTTCACCATCGGCTCCAACCAAGAAACGCACAACGAACTCCCGCTCGCGGCACTCATCGCCGAACGTTTCGGCACGAATCATCATCCCATCACGGTGGAACCGGACATCGTGCACCTGCTCCCCGAACTCGTGCGCACGTACGAGGAACCGTTCGCCGATCCGTCAGTGATCCCCACGTACTTGGTCGCACGCGAGACGCGGAAAGTCGTGACGGTGGCCCTCAACGGCGACGGCGGCGATGAGAACTTCGCCGGATACGCCAGGTACCCCATTCTCAAGTTTTCGCGACTCTGGAAGCTTATTCCGCCGCCGCTGCGCCAGGGCGTCACGCTCCTCATGGGTGTTCTGCATGCCATCAAGCACGACACGTTCAGTTACCGCTGCCTTCGGTTCCAGGAATCCATCAGTGACAGCGAAGCGCGTCGCCAGCTTCAGTACCTCAGCTTCTTCACGGAGCAAGAAAAGCATCGCATCCTCAAACCCGGCATGTCGTTCTCGGATACGTTCGCGTGGTACGAGAAACTCACCAAAGAAGCGCGGGGTCGCGGCGACAATCGGTTGCACGGCGCACTCTCGGCGGACATCAGCACATACTTGGCCGACGATCTTCTGCCCAAAGTGGACATGGGAAGCATGGCGCACGCACTCGAAACGCGGTCACCGCTCCTCGATCACGTGCTCCTGGAACTCACGGCCACCATGCCGGCCGATCTCAAGCTCAAAGGGTTCTCCACCAAGTGGATCTTCAAGCAGATGCTCAGAGGCCTGGTGCCGGACATCATCTTGGATCGCCGCAAAACGGGCTTCCGTCTGCCGCTCGATCACTGGTTCCGTCATGATTTGAAGCCGTTCGTGCTCGATAGGCTGCTCTCGCAGTCCTCGCCGCTCTGGACGATGTACAGCCGCGAGGCCGTCGAAGCATTCTTGGCCGATTACTACGCGAGTCGCATCGATATGAGCGACCATGTGTGGGCCTTGCTATGGCTCGATGAGTGGATGCGCCAGTACACTTAGTTCGATGTCACGTTCGTGGTTCTTCACGGGGCTGGGTTTGTACCTTCTGTTGCTTCTCGTCGTTTTTCCGTACGTCATCGGAGTGCCGACGGCGTTCACGTTCGGCAGCGATGCCGTGGGGTACAGCGTCGGAGCCATCAATCTTTTGAAATCGGGCTTCTACACGTTCGACGGCGTGCATGCGTTCATGGACCGCGAGCCCGTCATGAGTTTTTTCCTGGTGCCGATCTATTTTTTGTTCGGCGTCGAGCAGCCGATCGGTCTCTACGTCGTTCAGTCCGTCATGCTCTTCCTCTGCGCGTGGTGGTTTGCCAAAGAATTCACGCGTGTGGCGGGTGAGCGTGCGGCGGGCATCGCGTTCGTGCTGCTCCTGACGTCGGGTTCCGTGATGCACACGGTGTTCTCGGCGTACCGCGAGTGTCTCGTGCTCTCCTTCTTCCTGTGTTTCGTCGCCACGTACTTCTCATCGCGGCATATGCCCGCCCTGTGGAAGACAATTCTCATGGGAATGCTGATGGGCCTCATCATGTGGTCGTACTACTCGTTCATTTTCCTGCCGCTGTTCCTCATTCCGCTGTGGTTCATCGAACGCGGCAGGATGAAAGAATGCTTGCTCGTCATTCTCGTGAGCTACCTCACGCTCGTGCCGTGGGCTCTGCGCAACCATTCCTACGACGGAAAATTCCGCGTCATCGATAATCGCCGTTCGGCCGTCATGTGGTACGTTCGCGGCGAACAAGCCGAGCAAGTCCACGGTCTCGAGCCGCTTCGGTGCCTCTGGTCCGAGTACGTCAGTCGCGATTGGACCGGCAGGTCACAGGCTTGCAGCTACAACGGGCTCATGCATACCCGCTGGCCCGACGGATTCGATCTTCAGGCCGACTACGGCGACGTGGCGGGTGCGGGCAAGGCCAAGATCTTCGCGAATTTCCCGTCGTACTTGTCCTTCTCCGTCTTCGAAATCTTGGAGCTCCACATTCCGTACCTCGGCGGGGGATGGAGCGGGGCGTATAACATCTACGCCGCACTCAGTGCCGCCGTGATGTACATCGGTTTCTTCATCGGCATCTTCTTTGTGCGCCGAACATCACTCGCCATTTTCTTCGTTGTCATTGCCTATAACACGGCGGTCTTTACGCTGACGGACGCCACGCCCAGGTACCTGCTGCCCGTGATTTTCTGCTATGCGGCACTCGCCGGAGTCGGCTACAATGCGGGACTTACAAGGCTACAAAAGCACCCATGAGCGCCTCCTACACCGTTTTGATTCCGGCATTGAATGAAGAAGAAGGCATCGTCGATGTCATCAAGCGCGTAAAAAATCTTCAGCCCACGCCCGCCATCATCGTCATCGATGACGGGTCCACCGACAAAACGGGAGAGGTGGCCAAGGCCGCGGGCGCCACGGTTCTCCGTCACCCGATTCCCGGCGGTTACGGACGCAGCATCAAAGACGGCATTCGTGCCGCATCCACGGACATCATCGCCATCACCGATGCCGACGGTACGTACCCGGTGGAGCGTTTCCCCGAGATGGTAAAGATGATCGAAGAGGGGCACGACATGGTCGTGGGCGCCAGGCACGGCAAGCACTACCGCGGATCGTTCTTCAAGATGCCGGCACGCATCGTCTTCAAATTTCTCGTCGAATTCACCACGGGCCGTCACATTCCGGACATCAACTCGGGGCTCCGCACGTTCCGTAAATCCGAGATGCAGAAATTCGAGAGCGACCTCTGCAACGGATTCAGCTTCACCACGACGAGCACGCTCATCTACCTCCTCACGGGCAAGTTCGTTTCGTACGTGCCCGTCGATTACGGGGCACGCACGGGCGTTTCCAAAGTCCACATCGTCCGCGACACGCTCCGCACGCTCCAGTACATCACCGAAACCATCGCCACGTACAATCCGCTCAAGCTTTTCATCTTGATGTCAGGCATTCTGGCGCTCGGAGCGGTGGTGAGCGTCGTCGAAGCCTTCATTCTGCACGATCTGTTCTTCGTACTCCTCGGCAGCGTACTTCTGGTGGGAGCCTTCACGACATTCGGGATGGGGCTTTTGGCTCATCCGAAGTCGGTTGAAAGCAAGCGTTAGGCTTTGAGCTTTCTCGCGAGCAGCATGGCGACTCTGTCGGCGTGCGCCATGAGCGTCAGGCTGTGCGGTTTGGCCGGAAGTCTTCGGAGTGCAGCGGCATCGGCCACGAACACGCCGCGAAGCTCACGCAGTTCGCCGCTTTCGTCGGCCGTAATGGGAGCAGCTCCTGCGGGAGCCATCGGCAGAGTTCCCGCATAGTGCGAGGACGACGCTTCGGGCAACTCCATGTTCTTGAGCGGCAGCAGTCCGAGCATGCGGAGTGCGCCGCGAATCTTTTTCCAACTGCGATTGCGCTCCTCTTTTGCCTCTCTCGTCACGCTTGCTTCGATGTGAACGCCGTCACGTCGCAACGTCAGCGTTCCGCCGCCTTCGGTACCCGGGAAGCGAATGTCGGCGATGACCAGCGACGGTGTCCAGAGCGACAGCAGTTTCATCGCAACGGGTACCGGGAGCGGCAGTGACTCCAGTAAACGGAAGAGAAGCAGTGATCTATAACTGTAGAGCTGTGCCACACCCGCGGCCATGCCCCTTACGTCACGCTCATCGGTCACGAGCAGCTGGCAGAGGCTTATTCGGTGCTTTGAGCCTGCTCTGCCGATGCTGCCCGTATCGAGACAGGCCGAGAACACGTGCGGTTTTCCGACGAACGGAACGGGCGTACCGAGAAGATCCAAGCTTCGGAGGGCAATGCGCGCCGAGCCTACCGCTCCTGCGGCGAGTACGACGGCCTTCCCCGACCACGTCGACCCGTGCTTTCCGTCGAGTGAGACAGCATTCACTGTTTTTATGTCGCTTCCTTCGATATTTTCCACGATCCAATTCGCTTCGTAGCGGAACGACGGATGTTTCTTGAGCTCGGAGAGCGTGTACTGCGGTCGATAGACCGATTTTTTCGGATCGGACCAGTAGTCCATGTCGGTGAGAGCGCTCGCTTTTCTCTCCGCCTTGTCTTTCGTGAGAATTGCCGAGAGAGGTTGCGTCACCGAGACTCCGTTTCGGTCGAACGTTTTGCGATTCCGTGCATATGTTTTCAGCGCATTCTCCGCATGAAGATCGGGAGGCAGGGGAGAGTCGATGCCGAGCCTTTGTTCGGGCCCCGACACACCGATGCGATCGATGATTCTCGCGTAGTGATCGTCCATATTCTTCGGCAATCCCATCGCGCTCAGTTCGGAGGGCGTCAGAAGCGCGCAAGCGGCTCCCCAAGCGGCTCCCAGGCCCCCTTCGGCGAGCGACTGAATGACGAGGGCGTTCGTGAGTTTCATCGGCAGAAGCTTGTCGGCGTCCTCGACGACGTATGCGCGGTTGCCTCCCACCTGTCCGCCGCCGAGTCCGCCCGTGAGTCCGTCGACCGGAATGCCCGAGAGATCGTGGCCCAAGAAGAGTCGCTCCTGACGTTCGTCGTTTTTGCGCACGTCTTCGAAATTTTCCGTCGTCGCTTCATCGGGATTCGTCGTCGGACGCTTGCCGCCGTCGATCATCGTCACCGAAAGTCCGTGTTCGAGCAGCGTCTGTGCCGCGTGGACGCCGCTCATGCCCGAGCCGATGACGATGACGTCAGATTCCGGCATTGCGACGGAAGAATGAGGGTCGAAGAAGGCGAATCAGGAGTCCGATGCACATCGAAAAAACGGCGGATATCGTCGCGATCACGGATTGCGCCAGAACCGAGACCACCGAGCGGTCTTTGGGCAGCAACAATGCGGCGGACTCCGGCGACGACTCGGCGATGGCCGCAGCGATGAGCAGTTTCGTGCGCAGGATCGACGGTTTTTTGGTGAATGCGGCAGCTCCATCGATGGCTTGCAGAAGCCATTTTTTTCGACGTACCGATGCGTCGATGACGTGCGTCTTGGAGACGCCGTGTTTCTCGAGCGCTTCGCGGTAGTTTCGCATCATGCGGTCGGTCGGTTTCCAGTCGTTCCATGACGAGAGGACGTAGGAGAGCAGTGCCGTCGCTTCGTCGGCGGATTTTTCCATCGGAAACGACATTTCCTTCAGTCCCGATTCCAGTGAACGGGGTACGACCCCGAAATCACGAAGCATCGGCACGATATCCATCGTCATGTCTTCGCCGGCACCGAGCACATTGCTCACCGTGATCGGGGGTTTCGGCAAAAAACTCGTGCACCTTGCGATGATCATCGCCACAAACAGAGGAAGTGTGACCATCGGCTTCTTCATGCTTCTCCTTGCCATGATGTTTTGCGTGAGTTCCTTGAGCGTCACGGAGTCCGGACCTCCGACGTCGTACGTTTTCCCGAGCGCCGCGTCACTCCGGAGCGCGGCTTCGATGACGAGTGCCAGATCGTCGGCGTGAATCGGCGAGAAGTGCACGTTGCCGCTGCCGATCATCGGCACCACGGGCACATTCGTCATTTGTATCACCGTCGCGATGATCCCGCCGCCCGTTTTGTCGTAGACCACGCTGGGCCGCAGGGTCACGATATTCAGTCCCGAGGCCATGAACAGCGCATCGGCCCGGAGTTTCGTTTCGCCGTACGTTCCGCGCTTCTTCAGTCTCGATGATTGCGTGCCGATGTTCACGATGCGCTTCACGCCGTGTTTTTTTGCGGCGGCGATCAGGTTTTTTGCGCCATCGACATTCACATGCACGCTGTCGGCTTCATCGGATTTGCGTGCGGCCAAGTGAATGATCGCGTCCACTCCCTTCACGCACGCATCCACGCTTGCGGCATCGGTCATGTCGCCGCGCATGTACTCGGTTCCCTTTCCCGAAGCATCTCTCACCATCGCTCGGACGCGGTAGCCTTTCGATGTCAGCAAGCGCACGACCGCCGTGCCGAGGAATCCTCCGGCTCCGGTGACGAGTACGATGCCGTTTTTGGGCGTCTCGGCCATGCCGGGATTCTACCCCACTTCGTCACGCCTGCGGCGGACTTTGCGGGGCAAGCCTTTGTCTTTCCGGGGTCGTATACGCTTCATCGATACGAGGTGTTGTCTCAGTCCATCGTTCGTCTATAGTAAGGGGGTGCTTTCAAGGCTCACTCAGATTCCTGCGGAACTTCGCGCCCCACGGCGCGCTGCCGTCGGTTTGGCGGTTTTGTTTGCCGTTGTGGTGATGCTGCCGTCGCTTCTGCAGCGCATGGACAAGGCCCACCCGTACCAAGGCGTCCCCATGCTCGGGCCCGATGCCGAGGTGTACTACGCCGCCCGCGTGCAGGAGGTCTATGACGGATTCGGTTCCCTCGGCAACACGTTCTACAGCGCTCCCAAAGATCAGCCGTACCTTCAGCCGCCGCTTCCCGAATACGTCATCGCAAGCGTCGGTCGCATTCTTCACGTACGTGCCATTACGGCGTTCTTCCTCTCCAAGTTCGTTCTCGCCGTGACGGTCTTTTTGGCGCTCGCCGCATTCTTGTACTCCGTCACCGGTCGTCCGTGGGTCTCGGTGCTCTCCGCCACGGCCGTGATGATGGCAGGTGCACTGCTGTCCGCACCGTGGGACATCACGCACTTCCTCATGCCCAAGTCGTACGACTTCGAGTTCCTCCGCTTCGCGCGCGCCGTGAATCCGCAGTGGTCGGGAACGTGGTTCTTTTTGGCGCTCTACGCCCTCTCGGAGTGGATCAAGCATCAGAAGAAAACGCACCTTGTCGCCTCGGCCGTGTGCACGGGCATTCTCATCTACTCCTACGTGTACGCTTGGTCGTTCCTTGCCGCGACGCTGGGACTCCTCGGTCTGTGGTACGCCTGCAAGCGTGACTGGAAACATCTCGCCGGCATCGCTCTGTGCATGGGCATCGTCGCCGTCATCGCCGTACCGTACGTGCTGCACATGCTCGTGGTGACCCAAAACCCGCTCTATCCCGAAAGCGCACAGCGTCTCGGACTCGTGTTGCGTCACGGACCCGTCATCGCCGGCGTGTGGCTCGCGGTGCTCATCGCCGTCGGTTTCCTCAGCAAGAACGTGTGGCCCACGTCCTGGCCGCTCGTGCTCGCGGTGGGTCTCGCCGGTTTCGTGGCTCTCAACCAGCACGTCATCACCGGACAGTACATCGTGCCGCAGCACTACCACTGGTATTTCATTCAGCCCCTCGCATCGGCGTTCGCGGTCGCGCTCGTCCTCAGCTTGGGTTCGTCATATTTCCTGAATGACAGCGTGAAGACGGTGCTCGGCGGGCTTCTCATCGCCGGTGCGGTGCTCTGTGCCACGATTCAGCAGTGGAGTGCCTACAGAGGTTTGGAGACCATGTGGGGCCAATTGCAGCAGGCGGGACCGGTGCTCGAGGCCGCTCGTCTGGAACTGCGCCCCGGCCAAGTGGCGTACTCGCAGGACATCGACATCTTGAACATTCTTCCGACTCTTTCCGCCGTGGACATGTACTTCGCCGGCAACGCGGGACTCGCACTCGGTTCCACCGAACGCGCCCGCGACACCTACTTCTTCGATCTGTGGCTCCGCGGCGTTCGCGCCGACCAGGCCGCCAAAGAATTTCCGACGACGCGCAGGTTCGAGCTCAGCAGCCGTCTCCATGACATTTACTACCGCGAGAGTGCCGGAGACTTCCGCGCCATCCCCGATGCCGAGGTCGAAGCCGCGGCCGAGGCGTATCGCGAGTACATGAAACTCACGCTCCGCGACAAGCTCACGAAGTATCCGCTTCATGTCGTCGTCACGACGCCGCGCGACGTCCAGAGTCCCGCCTGGAAGACGTTCCTCAAGTGCACGCGCACGACGTTCGCCGAACAAGGCTACGAACTCCGCGCCCTCATTCCCGCGGGTCAGCGCGGCAGCTGCATCTAGGCTTTGCGCCCGCCGCGAGCCAGGGCCATCTTTTCGGCCGCCACCACTTCGGAAACGCCGAGCAGCAGACTCGTTCGCTTTTTATCGGCGTGCGCCAGCACCGTGGAGCGGAATTTCATGCGGTGCGGATAGCGGGCCGTCTCGGCACGCGTCGCGGTGCCGATCTTGGGCGGGGTTTTGAGAATTTTTCGGAACAGTCCGATGATCTCCGCCACGGTCGTCGGTTCCTCGGACGCAATGATTTTCATCGTCACGGTTTCCTTGAGTTCGCGGAGCGTCCGCACGATGTCTCCCGCGGCGTCGCGTACGTGCAGGTAGTCGCGCATGGTATCGAGCGGCACGAAGATCTCGATGGGTTTGCGAGCGAGAGCCGAACGCGCGATGTGCGAGATCAGCCCTTGGCGTTTGCCGAGAGCCTGGGCGGGCCCGTAGAGCGTGGAGAGCCTGGCGATCAGCACCGATGTCTTGGGGCGCGTCTTGGCCCAGTCCGTCACGACCGTCTCTTGTTCCAGTTTCGTAATGCCGTAGGCCGACCTCGTCTTGGGCATCGAGGCTTCGGTGATCGTTTCGTCCGTCGACTCGGCGTAGATGGCGCCCGCGGAACTCGCGAACATGAACGTGAGAGGCTTTCCTTGAAGCAGCGGTTCATCGGAGAGCGCCGTGAGCAGCGCGCGCAGAGCTTTCGTTTCCTGTGCCAGCTCTTCGGGCGTGCTTGTCATGATGCCGCGGCCGGCGGCGTAGCATACGGTGCAGGCGTCGTCGGATGCCCTGCCGAATTCATGCGCCGCAACGCCGAACTCGCGTGCCAGTTTTTCCGCATCGTTCCACGACAATGCGTGCGACGGTCGAAACGGTTTCACGCCGTTTTCGACGAAACGTTCCGTGAGCGCGGAGCCGAGCAAGCCGCCGCAACCGACGACCCAGACCTTCATCGCTTGGAGCGTGAACGAATCGGCTTGGTACCGACGACGTAGAGCGGACGGCCCATGACGATGGTCATCGTGACCGCCAAGTATTCGGCGATGACGCCGAGCGCCATGAGGATGCAGCCCGAGAAGAACGACACGACGATGACGATGGATGCCCAGCCCTGCACCGGGACTTCCAAGTGGAACTTCACCCAGAGTGCGTATGCCGCGATGGCGACGGCCAGGACGAGCGAGCCGAATCCGAGGACCGTGATGAGCCGCAGCGGCCTGGTGCCCGAGGTCAGCATCAGCTGCCAGAAGTGCTTGAGGAGCTTGAGGAGCGAGTATCCCGACGGACGGTCCATCTCGCGGCGCAGTTTGAGCGGGCACTGCGCCGTGTGCGCCGTGATCCACAGCAGTGCGATGTCCAGGAACACGCCGCTGCCGCAGTACGCGGCAAGACTGCGAGCGATTTCACCGTCGATGAGCCGGAAGCTGTTGAACTGCGTGATCGTGCGGTTGCCCACGACGAGCATCGCGATTTTTTTGGCGCCCGAACTCAAGATGTTTCGGAAAATTCCGTGCGGCGGCAAGTTGGTCGGCTTGGCGTACACCAGTTGCGCGCGTTCGGTCATCGCCGTATCGAGCATGAGTACGATGTCTTTGGGATCTTGCTGTCCGTCTTCGTCCATCGTCACCACGAAGTCACCGGTGCTTCCGGCCATACCGGCGAGCGTTGCGGGGTGTTGGCCGTAATTGCGCGTGAGCCACACGGCTTTCACGAATGGGTACTGCTTGGCGAGCGTCTCGATGGTGTTATCCGATCCGTCCGGTCCGCAGTCGTGCGCCAAGATCACCTCGGTCACCGCAAAACGGTTGCCGCCCGGAGTCGACTGTTCACGCGTCAGCGGTTCGATTTCTTTCAGGAGTGCCGGCAGCGTTTTTTCGCCTTGGTAGACGGGAATGACGACGGAGAGCCTGTGGATGACGGATTGATCGCTCATCAGTGGCAGAGTGTACCAGCAAAAAGGCGGGTGACGGGTAGCGATTTACGGGTAAATCTCCTATTTCTTGGCGATGGCGTAGAACTGCCCCGCGCCGTGAATGGCTGTCGGATACCATCCGAAGAGCAGATCCAGGAACTTGAGCGGAAATGTCACGAGCAGCGTCAAAAGCGAGAGCAGGTTGTACAGAGGTTCGTATCCGAACGAGAACACGATGGCGAGCCACGTGCCGAGCTGCCCCGTGAGCGCCGACGTGGGCCCTGCGCGCGTGCCGATCTCCACCGACTGCCCTTCGCGGAGCAAGTGCCTGAGCCCCGTGGTGGACCAGCGCTGGAAATCGTTCGGCGATGCGTGGAACGGATAGACGAACGGGATCACGATGTACATTTCTCCTCCGGGTTTGAGCACGCGGTACATATCGGCGACGATTTTCTCGGGATGTGGGACATGCTCGAGCAAACTTTCGCAGACGATGGCGTCCACGGAGCCCGTGGCGAGCGGCAATTCCTCGGCGTTGGCGACCAAGTCCACACCTTCGTAGTAGAAGATGTCCGTGTTCACTACATCCTCACGCGGACGATGCACTCCCGAACCGATGTTCAGAATCAGAGAGCCTTTCGGGTATCGCTTCAGGAACTTTTTTGCCGATACGCCGCTGAAGCACACCGGGCTGATCAAAAAGATCAGGAAGAGGTAGAGCTTGGGAGACTTGCGGAGCAGCGTCTTCACCCGGTTCACAAGTCCGCTCCTTTCTTCATCCATGTGTTCCGCGAGCGCGGCGGGGACAAAGGAGGGGATGCCGTGCTGATCGGGAAAGAATTCGCCCGAAGCGGCTTTGTAGCCGCCCTCGACGCGAGTGAGCGCTTCACGGGTCTTGGGATGGACGTAGGAGATCGGCATCGCAGGAGAGCCTAACGCATCCGTTTATTCACCGCTACTCGCGGTGGCCACTTCCCTGCATACTGTGGGCGATATGTCTCTCAAGCGCCTGCCTCCCGTTCTCATCGCCACGGTGTTCGGAGTGCTGTTTTCCCTCGTTTTGAACGCGGGAACCATTCGCGCACTCGTCCGCGGCACCGCGAACCTCGGTACCGTCGGCGTAGCGGTCGGTTCGGCCGATGAAACGTACTATTTCGCCGCGATGCGCCAGGCGTCGCTCGGGCATGGCGGCAATGCATCGTTCGTTGAGCACCGCGATGTTCCCGCCGTGGGCGGATACGGGGCGTGGGTCCAGGGTTTTGCGATGCGCATCGTCGGCCTCGATCTTTTGCCCGTCGTCATCGCGGGAGATTTCGTGTTCCCCGCCCTCATCGCCGGTCTCATCTTCTTGATTTTCTTCCACTTCATGCAGACGGCGGGACTCGCACTTCTTGCCGCCGCCGCATTCATGGGTTGGTGGGACGTGGGGCTGCTGCGCAGCGTCAGTCCGCAGGTCACGATGCTGCCGTTTTTGTTCTCGCTTCTCTTCTTTATCAAAGACAGGGAGTGCCGCTACGCGTGGCTCCGGGGTGTGCTCCTTTTTCTGACATTTCTCTTCCAGCCGCTCTTCGGCACGTACCTCGTCGTGCTCGAAATGTTCGATGCACTCACCGCGTGGTGGTTCGCACCGTTCCGTACCGTGGTGAAGCATCGCCTCCCTCTCGCGATCGGTGTCGTCGCGTACGGACTTGTCTCGCTGACGGCGATCGGCGGTACCGATTCCGTTGCCATCGCCGATACGTATCGGCGCAGAGGTCTCATTCTCAGTCACTTGCCCGCGGCGCCCACGCTTCTGTTGGCGCTCCTTCTGCTTCTTCCCGTCCACCGCCTTGCGACGATGTTCACGAAGCACCGCGCGCCGCGTCACGCCGTGTCGTGCATGCTGCTCGCGGGAGTCGTCGTGCTGAGTCAGGCCGTCCTACACGGTCATGACGCGATCTTCGGGCTCTACTACCGCGTGCCGCTCATGCTCGTGATCGCCTTGGCGCTCGTCTGTATTCTTCTGGAGACGGGTCTCAAGAAATGGGCGCGACCCGTTCTTGCGATCTACGCCGGTGCCTATCTTTTCTCGTTCCTCGCCACGCTTCTGCTCGTCGTCCCCCGCGCCGAGCATGAGGCCCGTGTATTCGCCGACTCCGATATTCCCGCCGCAGTCGCATCCCTTCGCTCGCACACGGGAGCACTCGTCGTTCTGGCGCCCATCGAGATGGAAAACATGGTGCCCCTTCTCACGAAGCACGGCGCGCTCTTCACGCAGTACGCGAGATACGATGTCGCATCGGACCAAGAGCTCGCCGAGCGTTATCTGCTGCAGCAAGCCGTGTTCCCGCTGCGCTCGGATCTTGTCCAAGAAGGGCATCCGCTCGTTTTCGGTCTGTACGGCGGCAACATGTACGCCAAAGCCAAGACGGTGTGCGCGCTTTGGAACGGACTCGGTTTTCACCGCGAAGGTTGCGGCAACAACTTGTCGGATTTCATTTTCCATCAGGATGTCCGAAGCTTCGTCGAGGCGGGTACGATCGATGTTCCGATGCTTCTGAAACAATACGGTGTCACGACCGTCATGTCCGATGCAGCGCCGCCCTCGGTTCTGAAGAGAGCATGCAAAAAAAGCGGTGACGTCGGTGCGTACGCGATCTACGACTGCGCGTTCTGAGGCGTGCGTCCGAAGCGAATCTTCACCATCGTGAGAATTCCTTTCACGGCGTCGCGCCAGTTGATTTTCTTTCCTTCGGCGAACGTGCGCGGGTGGTAGCTCACGGGGCACTCCACGATCTTCTTGCCCATCTTGAGCGGCCAGGCGGCAAGTTCGGCCTCCAGCTCAAATCCGCGTGCGCGCAGCGGAAGTGCGCGGAACAGGGCCGTGGGCAGCAGCTTGTAGCACGTGTAGCTGTCCGTCAGCGTGCCGCAGAAGAGGAGGTTGAGGATGAACGTCAACGTTTTGTTGCCGAGCAAGTACAGTGGATAAATGTTCGGATTGGGCTTGAGGAACCTGGAACCGAACACCACGTCGCCGGGGTGCTTCTCGGCTTCCTTCAAGAGCATGTTGATTTCGGCCGGGTCATACTCCAAGTCGGCGTCCTGAATGACGCAGTAGTCGCCGGTCGCTTGCTCGAGCCCCATGCGAATGGCCGAGCCTTTCCCCCCATTCTCTTTGGTGAGCACGATGTCGTTCGGCCTCGCGCTCGCGCGGAGTAATGCGAGCGTTCCGTCTTTGGATCCGTCATCGATGTAGACGATCTGGCTCTGCGGCAGAGCGGTGCCCAACGCTTCCATCACACGTTTGATGGTGCGCTCTTCGTTGTAGGCCGGGACGAGGACAGTGAGAGTAGGCACGGAGGAGCAAGAAGTGCGGAAGTTCGGAAGTGCGAAGGTGGAAAGTGTGGAAGTGCTGTTCTCAGCCGATGGATTCTATCGGTATTTCTTCAGATTGTCAGACCGTATGGGTGTGCTGAAAAAGCCAGTCCAAGGGCCGTGGCGATCCCCAGAAGCAGAATGACTGCCGCCAAGATCTTGCTTGTCGTCGTGTTTCTTTCGGCCAGGAGGAGCAGAAAGAGCGGATACACCGGCGTGATGACGCGGCCGATGCTCGTGACGGAACCCCAGATGTAGTCCGGCATCAGGAGCATGACGCCGAAGAAGGCGAGAGCGCCGAGCGACAGAATCTCGATGCGCTTTCTCTTGGCGATATCACAGACGACGTAGACGACACCGGGTACGACGAAGCCGAGGAAGAGCGCCGCTGCCGAGAGCGTGTACCGGTCGTAACCGCGCAGTCCGAGCACCACTTTCATGGCCGCCGAACCCGGGAATTGCTTGGCTTCGGCGCTGATGAGGAACGGCACGTCACCGAACATTCCATAGATCACCGAGTGCCAGCCCACAAAGACGAGCACCGGGATGAGGAGAAGCAGTACGTCCTTCCATCGCATCTTCAAGACCGAAAAGCCGATGACGAACGCGATGAAGAGGATGTTCACTTCTCGGGCCAGCACAAGCCCCGAAAGCAGCAGGAGATCGATCCATTCGATGCGCGCATGCTTCGTGTAGCGCAGCAAAAACGCGGTGATGAGCACGATCGTGAGCGGTTCGGCGAGCGTGAAGTGCATGGCTACCATCGCCGCGGGCGAGAGCGTCAGCGCCAGTGCGTACAGACCCAAGTGCGGCTTCCTCTCGACGATCAAAAATGCGGCGAGCAGCAGTGCCGTGACGTTGATGATGAGAAACGCCCACGGCAGCAGTGCGACACTGCCGAACGAGAGCAGGTACGCGGTGAGCGGGAGTAAGAAACGCTGGTATGCGTACGATCCGGGATTTTTTTTGAGAGTGTCCCACGTTTTGGGGCTTGCGATCGTCGGAATATTTCTCGCCACTTGGTAGTACTGTGCGCCGTCGTAGCTCGGGGCGTTCAAGATCACGAAATTTTTCGGCATCACGTTGCCCTCCGCAGTGCGTGCATCCATGTGGAAGATCGCCGTGACGTTGTAACCGTACGGACGGATGTTGAGAAGCAGGACGATGATGAGTGCTCCAAGCAGCGCGAGCACGGGCCACGCTTGTTTCACGTACGTCTTCATAGCGACATGTAGACGATGCCGAGCGATTCGAACTCTTTCGGCTCCCAGAGCGCCTTCAGGTCGTACACGACGCCGCCCTTCTTGATCGATGCGGCGATGTCCTTCGCCGTCAGTTTGGCGTACGAACGGTGTGGCACCGCCACGACGACGGCATCGAAGGGGCCGTCCTTCAGCGTGCCGTGCGTGAATCCGATTTCTTTCACGCGCTCTTTCGTCAGTTCCGGATCATCGGCACTCACGATGCAACCGAGTGATTCCATTTTTTTGATGACGTCGTGCACTTTGGCGTTGCGGGTGTCCGGAATATTTTCCTTGAAGGTGAGACCGAGGACGAGAACCTTGGCGCCCTTGGGGTTTTTCAACTTTTTCACAACGGACGTCGCCACGAAGTCGGCCATGCCGTCATTGATCTTGCGTCCTGCGGAGATCACTTCCGTCGGCAGGCCCAGTTTCTTGGCTTTATCCACCAAGTAGTAGGGGTCGACACCGATGCAGTGGCCGCCCACGAGTCCGGGTTGGAATTTGAGGAAGTTCCACTTGGTTCCGGCGGCTGCAAGCACGTCTTTCGTGCGGATGCCGAGCCTGTCGCAGAAGAGAGCGACTTCGTTGATGAGGGCGATGTTGATGTCGCGCTGCGTGTTCTCGAGTGCCTTGGCCAGTTCCGCGGCTTTGATGCTGGCGGCCTTGTAGATGCCCGCGGTCACGATTTTGCCGTAGACCATCGCGAGCCACTCGGTCGTTGCGGCGTCTTGGCCCGCCACCACCTTTACGATTTTATCGATGGTGTGCTCTTTGTCTCCCGGGTTGATGCGTTCGGGCGAGTATCCGACGGTGAAGTCCGTGCCGCATTTAAGCCCCGACTCTTTTTCCAAGATCGGTACACACACTTCTTCCGTCACACCCGGGTATACCGTGGCCTCGTACACGACGACGGAACCTTTGGAGAGATGTTTGCCGATGGCGGTGCTGGAGGATACGAGCGGCGAAAGATCGGGCTCGTTCTTGTCCGTCACGGGAGTCGGTACCGCCACGATGATCGTGTTCGCTTGGGAGATCGATGCGGGATCGGTGGAATAGTCGATCGACGTTTCCTTGAGTTGCTTCTCGGTGAGTTCGTTCGTCCAATCGTGTCCGGCTTTGAGCGTTTTGATGCGCTCGGCGTTGATGTCGTAACCGTACGTCTTCCAGCCCGTGCGCCCGAAGGCCGCGGCGAGCGGAAGACCCACGTAACCCAAGCCGACGATGCAGATGACGGGAGTTTTTGGCACGAGCGGATTGTAGCATGTCGATGATCTTTTGGGCGGGTAGCGGGTAGCGGTTAGAGCCCCTTTTTCTCACCCGCACCACGCCAGCCGCTAACCGCCTGCTTGTCGCCAGTCCTCCTTATTCCCAATCGCTCATGTTTTCTCTACCCTGGAAACCATGATCGACTGGAAAGGAAAATACGTCCTCGTGACGGGCGGCACAGGCTTCATCGGGAGCGTCCTCGTGGAGGAACTCCTCGGCAGGGGAGCCCGTGTGCGCGTACCCATTCGTGCCGAGAATTATCGTGCACTCAGCAAGCTCCGTGCCCAGATCGAATGGGTCGACGGTGATCTCCGCAGCGCCGAATACTGCGCCTCGCTCGTGAGCGGCGTGAACCACGTGTTTCACCTCGCTTCGCACCGCAGAAACGTCGACTTCCACCGCAAGCATGCCGCCGATGTTCTCGTCGGCAACGTGGAGATGACCGTGGCGCTCATGCGTGCCATCAAAGAAAACAAGCACGCCGGCGTCACCTTCTTTTCGTCGGCCAACGTGCCCCCGGAAATCGACGTCATCCGCTTGGCTCAGCAAGATACCACCGACGGTTACGTCCTCGGGAAAGCCATGTGCGAGGCGTGCTGGATCACGGCTGCCAAGCAGTACAAGTTCCCGCTCCTCATCGTTCGCCCCGTCGGAGTCTACGGCGAGCGCGATACGTTCACCTCGGAGAGCAATATGATCCCGGCTCTCATGGTCAAGGCTTCGGAGTCCAAGGACTCGCTCGACGTGTGGGGAACGGGGAATCAGGAGCGCGTGTTTCTATACGTCCACGATCTCATCAACGCGTTGTTCCAGCTCCTCGATGCCGGAGCAGACGGCATTCAGTACATCACGCCGCCGAAGCCCGTGAGCGTCGCCGAGGTCGCGGGCATGATCCGCGATCTTGTGAACCCCTCGCTCACGCTCAAGTTCGATACGTCCAAGCCCGAAGGTAAACGCAGCCTGGCCATGCTTCCGCTGCACGCGTCGCTCAAAGGCTTTCCGTGGACGCCGCTCGCCGAAGGATTGCGCCGCACGTACGAAGGATGGAAGGCCAAGGGGAAATAGAAAAGTGCGAAAGTTCGTACGTGCGAAAGTTGCAAAACGTGGCTATCCGCGTCCTATCCCCATCGCTACAATCCCGAGGATGAAACGCCTTCTTTTCCATCCCTTCGTACGTTCTCACGGCCCCAAATTCATGCGTTTCCTCGTGTGCGGAGGCTTGGGCGCATGCATCGACTTCGGGACGCTCTACCTCCTCGTGCACTTTTACTCATGGGAAGAAAAATACGCGCTCCTCGTCTCCACGGGGCTCGCGATGATCTTCGTATTCTTCGCGAATCGATTTTTCACATTCAAAGTCAAAAGCACGAAGAAGGGGGGAGCGCAGGCTGCCAAGTTCCTCATTGTGTATCTCACGGCCGCGGGCCTCAACTACGGCATCTCGCTCGGGCTCATCGCCGTCGGCGTTCACTACATCGTCGCCAAAGCGCTCGCCATCGGCTGCGTCATGTTCTTCAATTATTTCTCCCTGAATTCTTTCGTCTTCAAGAAGGGTGCGGAAGATGAAGTCGTCGTCGCATGACAAAAATCGCCGTCATCGCAGGCGCCGGACCCGCGGGCTTAACGGCCGCGTACGAACTTTTGAAGCGCACCGATATCAAGCCGCTCGTGCTCGAAATGACCGATGCCATCGGCGGCATCGCCCAGACCTACAACTACAAAGGCAACCGCATCGACATCGGCGGACACCGTTTTTTCAGCAAGGAGAAGCGCGTCATGGACTGGTGGTTCAAGATCATGCCGCGTCAGGGCAAGCCCTCGGCCGATACCGTCGAAAAGAAGCACGAGATCGAATACGTCGCCGAGTCCATCATCGAGTACCTGTGCGGGGATTGCGCGCCTCATGGGGCGAGTAGCGGCGAGCGAGTAGCGGGTAGCGCCATTGTTGCCGTGAAACGCGTCGCGCCCGATCCGGAGAAAGAGGACGACGTCATGCTCCAGCGCCCGCGCGTCAGCAGAATTTTTTATCGCAAGAATTTCTTCCCGTATCCCATCGGCATCACGCTCATGGTCGCGAAGCGCCTCGGCTTCTTCAACACCTTCATGATCGGCATGAGTTACATCTGGCGCCAAACGTTCCCCATTAAAGACGAAACGTATCTCGATTCCTTTTACCGCAACCGCTTCGGTGACCGTCTCTACAAAACGTTCTTCGAGGCGTACACCGAGAAAGTGTGGGGCGTGCCGTGCAGCCAAATCCGCAGCGACTGGGGAGCACAGCGCGTGAAAGGACTCTCGCTCAAGCGCGCGCTCGTGCATGCCGTGAAAGATCTCCTGAGCAGCGACTTCAAGAAGCAGCAGGAAGAGCGCGAGACCAGTCTCATCACGCGGTTCTTCTACCCCAAGTACGGTCCGGGCCAAATGTGGGAGATCGTCGCCAAGCAGGTCGCGGCCTGCGGCGGAGAAATTCGCATGCGTCACCGCGTCTCGGGCGTGCACGTCGAAGGCGGCAAGGTGGTGGCGGTCACCATCGAGGACATGGAGACCGGAAAGACCGAGCGGACCGCGTGCGACTACTTCTTCTCCACGATGCCCATCAAGCACCTCGCGGGCATGATGACGCCGCACCCGCCGGCCAGAGTCGTCGAAGTCGCCGAGGGGCTGCACTACCGCGACTTCCTTACCGTAGGACTACTTCTCAAAAAGCTCCACGTCCAAGAGAAGGGCAAAGTGCCGCAGACCGATGTGCCCGATAACTGGATCTACGTGCAGGAAGGTGGTGTGCGCGTCGGCCGCGTACAGATCTTCAACAACTGGAGTCCGTACATGGTCGCCGATCGCAAGAACACCATGTGGATCGGGCTTGAGTACTTCGTGAACGAAGGCGGCGACCTCTGGGTGATGGACGACAAAGACCTCATCGCACTCGGCATTTCCGAGATGGAAAAAATCGGCATGATTCAGTCATCCGACGTTCTCGATGGCTGCGTGCTCCGCATGCCCAAGGCCTATCCCGCGTACATCGGCAGCTACACGCAGCTCCCGGTCGTTCGCGAATTCGTCGAAGGCATCCCGAACCTGTACCTCATCGGAAGAAACGGCATGCACAGGTACAACAACCAAGATCACAGCATGCTCACGGCCATGCTCGCGGTGGACAACATCCTTTCGGGCCGCACCGACAAAGACAACTTGTGGGACGTGAACCTGGACATGGTGTACCACGAAGAGAAGAAGGCCGAGGCGAAGTAGTGATCGACTAATCCTGACGGAGGTTTACCTTTGCCTCGATGTCTCTCAGCACTGTCGGAGGAATTTTACCTTTTTCTTTCAGCGTTTCGGCGCGAAGGCTTTGCAGGTGATCCGCTCTGCGGATCGACATTTTCCGAAGCCAGGCCACGGTGTCGGGTTCCAGGCCCAATGTATCCACACCGTCGGGGCGTTCCTGGCGTTCCACCATGGGTTTGGACACGGCTCGCACGGGATCGGTCTCTACTTCGATTGCTTCAATCGACGGTTCCTCCTCGCTTGGTGTATGACGACCGTTCGCGGGAGGCGGCGGATTTTTCAACGTTTCATCCAGGTATTTGAGCAGCAGTCGAATTCGGGCTTGATTCGATTCAATCCGCGTTTGTGCGGTTTTTGCAGACCGTATTTCGGCTTGAGCTTGGGTGAGGTGCGTGCGGAACTCCGCGATTGCAGCCGTCTGATCCGCTTGCAATGCGAGGATGGCGCCGAGCGTTGCTTCCGGTCCGGATACGGCTTCCGGTTGCAATTTTTCCGTGAGCCTTGAGTCTGCGGTGGGGAGGGCGCTGATCATGGAGGAAGTATGCGCCGCGTTTTTTCAGTGTCAATTTATTCGTACATCGAAGAAGCCGCCTGTCCCCGCACGAATGCAGGGGCAGGCGACGGTATCGCGAGGCGGAGGTGCCGATCAGTCGTTTTTGAGGACGACACGAATCGGTGCCGGGTACGAGTGCGGAGTCGGGAGCAGCTTCTTTTGCTCCTGGTCCGCAAGCATCATCTGCTGCACCGCTTGGCACACGCGTGCTTCATGCACGGCGACGGCGGCGCAACCGGAAGAGAAACAGACGGTGATGGCCAAAGCCATCGATGCGAAAACCTT
This sequence comes from uncultured Candidatus Peribacteria bacterium, assembly GCA_964611095.1. GTDB lineage: Bacteria > Patescibacteriota > Gracilibacteria > Peribacterales > Peribacteraceae > CAZKJL01. The sequence goes on along the minus strand of CAZSWJ010000013.1, from coordinate 9,516 downwards.
CATAGTCGATCCTTCGAGAACGAGGTCTTGTGTCCGGTGCTCGTCATGAGCCCCGCGACCCGCTGTTTTCATATTCGAAAACAGGGGAACGAGGGCTCGCAGGGGTTCCAAGGAGCTTATAGTATTATACTATATTATGTGATTTTATCAAGTATTGGCCTTATACCACTCCACGGACTTCTTTACGCCCTCGCTGAAGGGAGTTTTTGGGTCATATCCGAAAGTCTTCCGGGCCTTGGAGATATCGGCGATGTAGTGCGTCACTTCACCGGTGCGTGCATTTCCGAGTTCAATCTTTGAGTTGCTGCCCAGGAGTCGCTTCATTTCCTCGGCCAAGTGCAGGATCGTCGTGCCTTCGCCGTAGGCCAAGTTGTACGTGTCGTTCTTCGCCTTGTCCCAGTTCGCGATGATCTTTGTGACACCCTGCACGGCGTCATCGATGTACGTGAAGTCCAGGCACTTGTCTTTGCCGAAGACCTTGAGCGTGTTGCCTGCTTTCGCCTCGCGGTAGAAAAGAGGAACGACGCGGATGGAGTTGTCGTACATGCCGTACACGTTGCTGAAGCGAATGATGACGGTCTCGATCTTGTAACAACGCTTGTACGCCTCGAAGAGCGCCTCACCCGCGATCTTGCTTGCGGTGTACGGGCTCTCGCACGTCATGAAGTGCGCCTTCGATTCATCGTACTTCTGTCCGTCGGGCAGATGAATGTTGCCGTACGTTTCGCGCGACGAAGCGAACATCATTCTCTTGATGCCGTTCTTGCGAGCAAACTCGAGCATGTTGAACGTATCGATGCAGTTGTCGAGCGCGCGGTCCGGGTTTTCCACGAGCTCGTACACGCGGGCGTTGGCGGCCAAATGCACGATGAGGTCCACGTCCGTGGGGAGTTTGCCGTATTGGGTCTTATCGCGGAGATCGATGTCGATGCGGAGCGCTTCCACCTTCTTCTGCCACTGACAGGGCTCCCAATCGGCTCCCACGACCGTGTGGCCCTGTCCCAGCAGGGTTTCGCACAGTCTCGTGCCGATGGTGCCGGAGGAACCGGTGACCAGGATCTTCATGCCGGGGGAGTGTAGCAGGATGCGCTTCCAGCCGTAAGAGTTCGCCTCTAAGCTATCTGCGATGATTTCCTTGGTTCTGCCGACATACAACGAGGCCGCCAACATCACGTCCCTCATCGACGTGGTGGACGGCGTGCTTCAACACACCGAACACGAAATCATCGTCGTCGACGACGATTCTCCGGACGGCACGTGGAAAGTCGCCGAAGGTTTGCGTCGCACGCATCCCGCACTCCGCGTTCTTCGTCGCGTCGGACGAAAAGGCTTGAGCTCGGCGGTGATGGAAGGTTTCGACATGGCGGCGGGCGACGTGCTCGCGGTCATGGATGCCGACGGTCAGCACGATGCGACGCTCATTCTTACGATGCTCGCCGCCATCAAGAACGGCGCCGACATCGCCATCGGTTCGCGCTACGTCGAGGGTGGCAGCGTGGGCGACTGGGTCACCGATCGCCGCATCATCAGTTCCGCGGGTACGATGCTCGCCAAGCGCCTCTCGCACGTGAAGGTCAGCGATCCGCTCGGCGGGTTCTTCGCCATTCGCAACCAACTCTACAAGAAAGTGCGTCCGCTCCTCCGTCCCGCGGGATTCAAGATCCTTCTGGAAATCCTCGCCGCGGTGCCGCACGAATCCAAGGTCACCGAGGTGCCGCTCGTCTTTCGCATGCGGCTTCACGGTCACAGCAAGCTGTCTCTCAAGGTCCACATCGCGTTCCTTTCGCAGGTGCTGCGTTTGTCGTTCCGCGATCTGTTCGCCGGAGCATGCGGTGCGTGCGGACTTGTCTTCTGGACGGCGTGCATCGTCATGGCCGCTCTGTTCATTCCGCGCGCGTGGGCGCTCCGTCTTCTGTACACCGACAAGAACGTCCGCACCGCCGCCGAGAAAGAGGTCCGTGTCGTTGCAGAAAAGGAAGGGTGGCTGCTCTCGGACATCGAGTTCCTCAGCGTCGGTCCCACGTCGATGAGCGTTCTCCATCACGAACGCAGCCGCGGTCACCGCACGGCACAACGTTGCGCACTCAACTACGGATCTCCCATCCCATCATGCGACGCGTCAAAATAGTCACCGTTCTCTGGCTGCTGGAAGCATACGCGGTGACGCTGGCGCTTCTGCAGATGCCGGGCGGCGTGCGCACGGATGAGGCCAAGTATCTTCTGAATATTCCGTACCCGCATCCGCCGCTCCTCCGCACCATTCTCTCCTGGACGGCCGAGCTCCCCGGACAAGAACTGTTCTGGCGTTTGGTGTTTGCCACCGTTTTGGTGCAAGCGGTCTGGGTCGTCGCCGACCTCGGCGCCGTGCTCACGCGGAATCGGCGATTGTGTTTATGTCTGGCCTGGCTTCTCTCCAGCGCTCTCATCTTGCAAGCAGGTACCGTTGTCATGGCCGTGGCCGTCGGCGTGTGCGGACTTCTGTTCGTGTGGTTTGCCATGCACCCCGAGCCCCCCAAGCGCGCGACGGCCGTCGCGTGTTTGTGGCTCGCGTCACTCTTCATCGCGTACCAGTCGGTGCTGTATCTCCCGCTCGTCGTTGCGGCACTCCTCCGTTCGCACGCATCCAAGCGCAAGACGGCGCTGTACGTCGGTATTCCGCTGCTCTTGCTCGCACTCTATTCACTCACGAACCCGCATGCGCTCCTCAGCATGGTGCACGTGTCGGGCCAAGATGCGCCGGTTCCCTTGATGGCGCGATTCACGCAGATCGTCTGGGTATGGATCGTCGCGGGCAGCGGCATCCTCAGCATCGTGGGGACCGCGGGCATTCTCACGTCCAGTCGCTGGGACTTGGTCGCCGCGTTCGGTCTCGTCTTCGGATTCATCGTCCTCAGCAGCCAGCAGTACTACGCAATTTTGCTGCTCCCGCTCCTCATCGGCGGACTGTTCCTTCTTCTCTGCAAGCGTCGCGTACAGCCGGGGCTGTTCCTCGCCGCCGAAGCGGTCATCGGTCTCACCATCGCCGTGTTCTGTGCCCCTCCGATGAACACGACGCCCGCACGATCGGTCATGAACGTGCTCCGCGCACAGAACCTCACGGGCAGCATCGTCATGGACGGCGCGTTCGGACACGAGTGGCAGTACGAGAGCACCGTGCCGCTCATCAAATTCAGCCAGGCGCTCTCCACTAAGGTGGAACGCGAGGCCGACGCATTCGTTTGCGCGAGCGGGGAGTGTGATGACGACGTGAGTTTGGACCAGTGGGTGAGAATTTCCGGGACGTCGGTTCCGGTGTGGGTGAGACGATAAAGACGAGTAGCGGTTGGCGGGTAGCGGGTAGAATTTTTTGTTATTTGTACAACAGGGTTCTCTACCCGCTAGCCGCTTTCTACAATCCGTAGTACTCCCTGTACCACGCCACGAACTTCGGGATGCCGTCTTTGATCATCGTCTTCGGTGCGTAGCCGAGCATCTTCTTGGCCTTTTCGATGCTCGCAAGGCTCGCCTTCACATCACCGGGTTGCATGTCCATGTAGTTCTTCTTTCCTTCTTTGCCGCATTCTTTCTCGATCATGGAAATGAAGTCCATGAGTTCCTCTTGGCGGCCGCAGCCGAGGTTGAACACTTCCTCGGGATAATTTTTATCGACGGAGGCGATGATGCCCGAGACGATGTCATCGACGTACGTGAAGTCGCGCTGCATTTTTCCCTGGCCGTAGATGTTCATCTCGTGGCCGCGCAAAATCGCGTCCGTAAAGAGGAACAGTGCCATGTCGGGCCTGCCCCACGGACCGTAGACCGTGAAGAACCGCAGTCCCGTGACGGGAATGCCGTACAAGTGGTGGTACGTGTGGGCCATGAGCTCGTTGTCCTTCTTGTTCTGACCGTAGAGCGAGAGTTGGTTGTCCGTCCTGTCGCTCTCCTCGGCGGGGAGCTTGGCATTGCCGCCGTAGACCGAGCTGCTTGAGGCATACACCAATCCGCCGATTTTCTGTTTGCGGACTTCGTCGAGGACGTTGAAGAAACCGGTGATGTTGATATCGATGTATTCCTCGGGATGCTCGAACGAGTAGCGCACGCCGGCGAGTGCGGCCAGGTGCACCACGCGGTCGACGCCTTCCATGCATTTCGCGACGGCCTTGCGATCCAAGATGTCGCCCTTGGTGAACGTAAATCCCTTCCTGCCCGTGAGTGTCTTGAGGCGGTCCTGCTTGAGCTTGGGGTCGTAGTACGGGCTGATGTTGTCGAGCCCCACCACTTCATCGCCGCGCTCAAGCAGCTTGAGCGTCGTGTGGTAGCCGATGAATCCGGCGCAGCCGGTCAGCAAGATTTTCATATGCTTAGGATCGTACACCGATGCCGTGATAGGCGAGGCCCGCGTCGGCGACTTCACGCGGTTCGTAGACGTTGCGTCCGTCGAAGAGCAGATGTCCCTTCATCACGGTCTTGAGTGCTTTCAGGTCCGCGCCGCGGAATTCGTCCCACTCGGTGAGCACGAGCAGTGCGTCGGCGTCTTTGGCGGCTTTCATGGAAGCATTGACGTACTTCACGGACTTGGGGAGCAGCGGCTTGGCCTTCTCTTCGGCCACGGGATCGAAGGCCGTGACGGTGTGACCGTCTTTCACGAGAGCCTCCAGAATGTCGATGCTCGGCGCCTCGCGCATGTCATCGGTCTTGGGTTTGAAGGAGAGTCCCCACACGCCCACATGCGCTTTCTTGGGGAGCGTCTTCAGAATGTGTTTGATGAAACGCGCGCGCTGACGCTGGTTCACGCTGTCCGTCGCTTCGATGATGGGCATGGAGATACCCAAGTCTTTTCCGGTGGCGAGCAGGGCCTTCACGTCTTTCGGGAAGCAGCTGCCGCCGTAACCGATGCCCGCGTGCAGGAACTTGGGTCCGATGCGGTTGTCGAGGCCCATGCCTTTGGCAACGTGGCGGATGTTGCCGCCCGTCGCCTCCGTGAGTTCGGTGAGCATGTTGATGAAGCTGATCTTCGTCGCGAGGAACGCATTCGATGCATACTTCACGATCTCGGCGCTCTCGCGGTCCATGAAGACGAGCGGCTTTCCGACGCGCGTGATGGGGCGGTACAGGTCTTCCATGAGTTCCAGAGCGCTGAATCCCTTGGCGTCGGCATCACCATTGAGTCCCACGATGATGCGGTCGGGCATCATGGTATCCGGTACGGCCATGCCTTCGCGGAGGAACTCGGGGTTGCTCACGACGGGCACGCGCACGTTCATCTTCCTCTGGTTCAGAATTTTTTTGATGCGTGCCTCGCATTCCGCGCCGGTACCGACGGGCACGGTCGACTTGTTTACGAACACCACGTCGTGGTCGATGTGCTTGGCGACGGTCTCGGCGACGGTGAAGACCGCGCGTAGGTCCGCTTTGAATCCTTCGCCCGGAGGTGTTGCGACCGCCGAGAATACGATCTTCACGTGCGGCAATGCTTCCTCCAGTTTCGTCGTGAAGCTGAGGCGCTTGTTCTTCAGTCCGCTTCGGAGGAGTTCCTCCAGTCCCGGTTCGTAGATGGGGCTCTTTCCTTCTTCGAGCATTTTCACCTTCTTGACGTCGATATCGACACCGATGACGTCATGACCGAGCTCGGCAAAACATGCCGCAGAAACGAGGCCGACGTAGCCGGTACCCACAATGGCGATCTTCATGGGGAGAGTTTAGTGGAAGTTAAGGGAACTGTCAGGAGGCGGGTGGCGGCTAGCGGGTGGCGGTTAGAGCGGCCGGAAAGGTATAGTCTACCCGCCAGCCGCCATTCGCTACCCGTTTCTCATGCGCTTTCTCGTCAACGGTTCCATTGCCTACGACTTGCTCCTCAGCCACGACGGTTCGTTTCTGAGCGGCATCGACCCCAAACATTTGGAGTCTCTCTCCGTGAACTACATGGCGCAGGGTTTCGTGCGTCATCACGGCGGCACCGCGGCGAACATCGGTTGGAATTTGGCGAGCCTCGGTCACACGCCTCTCCTGATGGGTGCGGTCGGTCACGACGGCAACGAATATTTGGAGTTACTTGAAAAGAGGGGAGCCGATACGTCGTTCGTCGACCGTCGCACGGATGCGTTCACGGCAACGGCCGTCATCGCTACGGATACCTCCGAACGTCAGATCAGCTTCTTTCATCCCGGTGCCGATGCACTCGGCTCGATGCCCGATCTCAAAGCCGCTCGCGAGATCACGTACGCCATCATGAGCCCCAGAAATCCGGTGCTCATGCTTCAATGTGCCGAAGCCTGCAGCGCGCTCAAAATTCCGTATCTCTTCGATCCCGGCCAAGTCGTCCATGCGTTCGGCGATGACGAACTTCGTCATGTGGTGAGTACAAGCGCGGGGCTCATCGTGAACGAGTACGAGTGGCAACTCGCATCCAAGAAATTGGGATGGGATGAAAAGGCGGTCGTGAAATCGTGCGGCATGCTCGTCATCACGCTCGGCGAGAAAGGACTGCGCATCGTCACGCGTACGGAAGACCTCACCGTTCCGGCTTCAAAAGCCAGGAAATTCGTCAACCCCACCGGCGCCGGCGATGCCGTCCGCGCGGGGCTCCTCATCGGACTCGCGTCGAAGTGGCCCCTCGTGCAGACAGGCCGCCTCGCCGCCATCTTGGGCTGCCTCGTCGTGGAACAAGAAGGAACGCTGCTTGATAAACTTGATTGGGATATCGTTCAAGAGCGAGCAGAGCAGAACTATGGACAACGAATTGGCGGATAGCACGGGCGAGTAGCGAGTAGCGGTTAGCGGGTAGATTTGTTTTTGGAATCGCATTGTTTCTACTCGCTACCCGCCAACCGCCCTTTTTTAGACGACTAGCCTCTCTTTATTTTGTCCTGTAACCTCCACCCGATGTCGTACGTGAAAGACCCTTCATTGGCCGAGCAAGGACGTCTCAATCTTGAGATCGCCGAGAAGCGCATGGGCGCTCTGCTCGCCGTTCGCGATGAGTTCATCAAAACCAAGCCGTTTGCAGGCCTCACGATCGGCATGGCGCTGCACGTCACGAAAGAGACGGGGATCCTCGTCCGCACCCTCGTCGCGGGCGGAGCCAAGGTCGCCATCACCGGATGCAACCCGCTGTCCACGCAGGATGACATCGCCGCCGCACTCGCCGAGGAGAAAGACGTCATGGTGTGGGCATACAAAGGAGAGAGCCGCGAGGACTACTACAAGTTCATCGCCGCGGTCATCGAGACCAAGCCCGACATCACCATCGACGACGGTTGCGATCTCGTCACCGAGATTCATACCAAGCACCCCGAGCTTCTCGCCAAGATGATCGGCGGATGCGAAGAAACGACGACGGGCATCATCCGTTTGGAATCGATGGTCCGTGACGGAGTCCTGAAGTGTCCGATGATCGCCGTGAACGATAACAAGACGAAGCACCTCATGGACAACTTCTACGGAACGGGCCAGAGCACGTTCGACGGCATTCTGCGTTCCACGAACATGCTCATCGCCGGCAAGACAGTCGTCGTTCTTGGTTACGGCAGCTGCGGAAAGGGCGTCGCGATGCGCGCTCAGGGACTGGGTGCCCAGGTCATCGTCACCGAAGTCGATGCGTTCTGTGCACTCCAGGCTTCCATGGACGGACACCGCGTCATGAAAATGTCCGATGCCGCCGCCATCGGCGATCTCTTCGTCACCGTCACCGGAAACCTCCACGTCATCCGCATGGAACACATGGAGAAAATGAAAGACGGTTCCGTGCTCGCAAACTCCGGACACTTCGACAACGAAATCGATCTCGCCACGCTCGACAAGACCGCCAAGCGCAAGCGAAGGGTTCGTCACTACCTCGATGAGTATCTCCTGAAGAACGGTCGCGTCGTGTACGTCGCGGGCGAAGGACGCCTCGTGAACTTGGCTTCGGCCGAAGGTCACCCGAGCGAAGTGATGAGTTTGTCGTTTTGCGGACAGGCTCTCGCCTGCAAGTACTTGGTCGATAACAAAGGAAAAATGAAGCCCGGCGTCATCACGCTGCCGCCCGAAATCGACGACTACATCTCGCGCTTGCAGCTGCTCGCCATGGGTCTTTCCATCGACGAACTCACCGCCGAGCAAAAAAAGTATCTCTCGAGCTGGCAGGAGGGCACCTAAAACCTCCGTTTACTGTCCGTTTCGACGACTGCCGTTTTTCCTGTGCTTGCCGCGCAAATGTTTGCGCTCGATTTTTTTGTCTTTTTTCAGATGCCACTCGGCGTCCGCTTCCGTCGCAAGGTCGAACGCTCTGGGGAGAAGCACTTCTCCCGCGGGGTTTCGATGGAGACTGGCGTTCAGTAAGTCGATGTACGTTTTGCAGCAATCGACGATGTGTTTTTTCGCCGCATCCGTATTCTTGTGCAAGTGCTGACACTCGCGTCCGTCGCGCTCGTACAGAATGCCCGCGGTCTCCAGCGCGCTGTCGAATGCATGACCGAATCGCTCGCGGAAGACGTAGCGGTTGCTGCTGTGAATCAGGACCAACACGGCCTTTCGCATGTCATCGATGGTGAGCTCCACTCCTCGCGTGCCCTCCGGCGTTTCCTGAACTTTGCCGTTGGGGTCCACGCCGCGCGCGATGATCTCGAACGGTTCGGATTGGCTCAGATCTTCCAAGATTCCTTTGGTCGCCCAACTGTCACTCACGCCATGTTTGCACACGGATACGATGAGAGATTTCGGCTTTTGAGGGACGAAAGGATTCGGTTGGCCGGGTACGAACAACTTACCCATGAGACGCAGTATAGAGCATACTATTGTCAAAACAAGTAAATATTGTATAATATCACAAAAGTTGGCTTGAACTGGCCAAAACAGGCCGTCTCATGAATGAGATACTGGACATGCCTACGAATGTTCCTAGAATCTCTCCATCCCAATTTTCGGTCTTTGAAACCAGCGTGCAGTACGAAGTGAGCTGCCTTCCTATCAGCAACCCCTTTCTGGGGACCGTTCTCGCGCCTCAAAAGCGTATGTTCCCCTTGGATTGGGGACCGTAAACGGTGGAAGACGGCAAACTGTCAGTTTCCTGTTCATGGAGTCGACGATGCAACTCTTGGACCTGCTCGAACTCGAGTCGAGCGACGTGGCGACGGACGACGTGGGAGACCTCGGGCTCAGCACTCAACCGCTGTTCCCCAGGCCCTCAAAGCAGAACAGCCGTGAAGGCGCAAAGCGGGCGCGAGCCCGTCTCCGCGCCGCGGCACACGAACTCAGCGACGAGATCGCCAGCATTGACCAGCGTCGGGGGCCCAAGCTCCCGGCTCATGTTCTCGATGCGAAGCGGAAGAAGGCGAGCCGCATTTGTGCGGCTGCCGGATTCAATCGTCGCGCGAACCGCGTCGCGTCGTGAAGCTCGAGTGAGAGTTGACTGACGATGCCACGTGCGGGGGAATTCTCTCCCGCACGTGGCGCACATGAAAACGAATGCAGCTCATTTCGTACATTTGAACGACCGTCTCGGCTCGAGGCGGTTCTTCCGCAAAGCTCGTGGCGGAGAGGGAGGGATTCGAACCCTCG
>CAZSWJ010000012.1:38172-40999 GCA_964611095.1 uncultured Candidatus Peribacteria bacterium | reverse complement strand
ACGCTCCGCTTCACGTGAAGCGTTACGGCATTTTTCCAAGGCGACACTCTGTTTTCCTCAAGGCAAAGGGTTCGTTGAACTCGTTGTATTCCTTGTACTCTTTGTACTCCTGCTTTAGCCCATCTTGATCTCGATATCGACACCGCTCGGGAGGCTGAGGCTCTGGAGGGCGTCGACGGTCTTGAAGGTGGTCTCGGAGAGATCGATGAGGCGGCGGTGCGTGCGCATCTCGAACTGATCGCGTGCGTCCTTGTGGACGAACGTGGAGCGGTTGACCGTGAACTTCTTGATCTTGGTGGGCAGCGGAATGGGACCGTGAACGACGGCGCCCGTGCGGGTGGCCGTGTCGATGATCTTGAGCGACGTCTCGTCGAGAACCGTGTGGTCGAAGGCGGAGAGACGGATACGAATGCCTTTGATCTTCGGTGCGGCGGGAGCTTCTTTCTTCGTCGAAAGAGGCAGGGACTGCTGAGCAGACTGCTTCTCGGTCTTCACCTCCTTCTTCTCCACGGGAGCCTTCTTGGCAGCCGGAGCTTTCTTGGCGGCGGGAGCGGCCTTGGGCTTGGCGACTTTCTTTTCATCGGACGGCTTTTTCGTGGGAGTCATGGGAGGTGATGGGAAAGAACGGGGAGATAAAAGGGAGCGAGGGAGGCGGGGATGAGCCCGCCTCCTCGTCCTTTAAAGACTATTTGGAGATCTTCGTGACGACGCCTGCACCGACGGTGCGGCCGCCTTCACGGATGGCGAAGCGCGTTCCGACATCGATGGCGATGGGGGAGCCGAGCGTCACCGTGAATTTCACGTTGTCACCGGGCATGACCATTTCGACACCTGCGGGGAGCTCCACTGCACCCGTCACGTCAGTCGTGCGGATGTAGAACTGGGGCTTGTATCCCTTGAAGAACGGAGTGTGGCGTCCACCTTCCTCTTTCGTGAGGATGTACACCTCGGCCTCGAAGTCCGTGTGAGGCTTGATGGAACCGGGCTTGGCCAGAACCTGACCGCGCTCGATGTCCGTGCGCTCGATACCGCGGAGGAGCAGACCGACGTTGTCGCCTGCCATACCGGAGTCGAGGAGCTTGTGGAACATTTCCACGCCCGTGACGACGGTCTTCTTGGTGTCGCGGATACCGACGATTTCAACTTCATCGTTGATGTTGATCTTGCCCTGGTCGATACGACCGGTGGCAACGGTGCCGCGTCCCTTGATGGAGAACACGTCTTCGACGGACATGAGGAACGGCTTGTCGAGTTCGCGCTTCGGCTCGGGCACGTAGGTGTCGAGCGTCTCGAGGAGATCCTTGAGCTTCTGGACATTGTCGGCATCGCCTTCAACGGCCTTGAGAGCGGAGCCCTTGATGATCGGGGTCTTGTCGCCGGGGAAGCCGTACTTCGTGAGAAGTTCGCGGATTTCCATTTCGACGAGGTCGACGAGCTCGGGGTCCTTCACCATGTCGATCTTGTTCATGAAGACGACGATGTACGGAACGTTCACCTGACGAGCGAGCAGGATGTGCTCACGAGTCTGGGGCATCGGACCGTCTGCGGCGGAGACCACGAGAATGGCGGCGTCCATCTGGGCGGCACCGGTGATCATGTTCTTGACGTAGTCGGCGTGACCCGGACAGTCGACGTGAGCGTAGTGACGCTTCGCGGACTCGTATTCGACGTGAGCGGTGTTGATCGTGATACCGCGTGCCTTCTCTTCCGGAGCGTTGTCGATCTGGTCGTATGCTTTCTTCTCGCCTTCCGGAGAGAAGTTCATGGACAGAGCGGCGGTGAGAGTGGTCTTACCGTGGTCGACGTGACCGATGGTGCCGACGTTCAAGTGCGGCTTGGAGCGGTCAAATTTCTTCTGTTCAGCCATAAGAGGTTAGGGAAAATGATGGGTAGAGGGACGTGACACCCCTCTATTCGGAGGGATCGTATCGTCTAAAGCCGGGCTAGTCTAGGGGACGCAGAGGGCAAGGTCAACATAAGGTTGCGCTCTTTTTCATGGGTGAAACCATGGAAACAATCGATCGAACGGGCGGGTGGCGGTTGGCGAATAGCGGGTAGAGCGGAAGGAATTCCAACCGCTACCCGCCACTCGCACATCGCTTTTTTACTTGGCCGTCTCCTCCACGCGGCGCTCGCGGATCACGTTCACTTTGATGACGCCGGGGTAGGTGAGTTCGCTCTCGATTTTCTTGGCGATGTCTTTGGCGAGTTGCTGTTGCTTGAGGTCGTCCACTTTTCCGGCGTCGACGAAGACGCGGATCTCACGACCGGCCGAGATGGCATACGCTTTGCTGATGCCTTCGAAACTCTTCGCGGTGTTCTCGAGTTCGGTGAGACGCTTGATGTACGCCTCCATGCTTTCGCGGCGAGCACCGGGGCGTGAGCCCGAGATGGCGTCGGCGGCGGCGACGATGAACGCTTCGGCGCTGGCGATGGGAATGTCCTGGTGGTGAGCCGCGATGCAGTGCACCACTTCGGGGCGGACTTTGAAACGCTTGGCGATTTCCACACCGATCTGCACGTGCGTGCCGGCGACTTCGTGGTCGAGCGCTTTGCCGATGTCGTGGAGCAGACATCCTTCCACGACGATGCCGACGTCGGCGCCGATTTCCTCGGCCATCATGCGGCCCATGTGCGCCATTTCGACGGAGTGCTTGAGAATGTTCTGACCGTAGCTCGTGCGGAAGCGCAGGCGTCCGATGATCTTGAGGAGATCGTTCGGGTAACCGGTGATGCCGAGTTCTTCCACGGCGCGCTTGCCGAATTCGAGCATCATCTTCGCGACGTCCTCCTTCACCTTGTTCACGATCTCTTCGATCTTCGCGGG
>CAZSWJ010000012.1:0-38072 GCA_964611095.1 uncultured Candidatus Peribacteria bacterium | reverse complement strand
TCATCTTCGCGACGTCCTCCTTCACCTTGTTCACGATCTCTTCGATCTTCGCGGGTTGGATGCGTCCGTCTTCGACGAGTTTCTCCAGGGCGAGTTTGGCGACGTAGCGGCGCACGAGGTCGTAACCGGAAATGACGACGGCTCCCGGCGTGTCGTCGATGATGACGTCGATGCCCGTGGCCTGTTCGAAGGCGACGATGTTGCGCCCTTCCTTACCGATGATGCGTCCCTTCACGTCGTCCGACGGAAGCTGCACCACGGTCGTGGTGGATTCGGTGGCGACTTCGGATGCGTAACGGTGGATGGCTTCGGCGAGCAAGTTCTTGCTCACGGCTTCCACGTCTTCCTCGGCGTGCTTCTTGAGCTCCTTCACTTGGCCGGCGAAGAACGAAGAGAAGTCGCGTTCGAGTTCGGACCAGAGTTGCTTCTTGGCTTCCTCGGTGTTGAGGCCCGCGACTTTCTCGAGAGCTTCGCGGTGCTTCAGCGTCGATGCCTTCAGTTCTTCCTGCATCTCTTTGTTCTCTTCTTGCTGTTTCTCGAGGCGTGCCCTCTGCGCTTCCACTTCGGCCACCTTCTTATCGAGGTTCTTCTCCTTCTCTTCGATGCGGGCGACTTCGCGCTCCAGTTTGTTCGTCATTTCCTGGGCCTGGAGCTTGCCCTGTGTCACGATTTCTTTGGCCATGGCCTTGGCCTCGGCTTCTTGCGTCTTGATGGAGCTGCGAGCTTCGACGATTTTGACGTTCACGCTCTGGAGCTCACGTTCTTTCTGATCGATCTGCGCTTGGAGCGCGCCGCTGATTTTCTTTCCCGAACTGAACCAGAACCAGCCAGCGAGCAAGCCGAGCAGCAGTCCCGCGAGCAGTGCGAGGAATACGATGGAGTAATCCATGAGAGGAGGGGAGGCAGTAAATGCAAATGCCACCGCGCCCTGAGGTCGCTATGCCGCTCGTGAAGCTTTCACGCTTGGAGCCAAGGCCAAAGCCTTGAGAGCTCGTAAGCTGCGTACGTCGATGCGTTGTGCGGATGAAAGCATGGGGAGTGGAATCTTTGCGACAGGGATGTCGGTGATCTACGTGGAGTCTACTGCATCATCTCGAAGGATGCGAGTGCCATCTTTTGGCTTGCGGAAGGGATAATGGAAGTCCGAAGCCAAAAACACACATTGCTTCAATGCAAGGAATATTGTTTTTTGATTTTTGATGTTCGCTCCAGGCTCGGTACGTGCCTTTTGCCTAGAGTTTGAGCCGATTTTCATCGTCACCCTTCATGGTGTCCCGTCTGCCCATGTGGGCGTGAGGAAGGTCGGGTGAGATGGGTGCATGCGCCACACATTCTTGTTCGCCATCGTTCTTCTGGCCTGCACCGTGCCGAGCCACGCCTGTGCCCAGGTCGTCATCGGTGAAGTGCTGTGGCCGGGTTCCGATCTTTCCACCGCGGATGAATGGCTCGAGATCACGTCGATCGTCGACGTCGACACCGATCTCTCGGGGTGGACACTCACATCGTTGAATACAAAAGGAGAACATTTTATTGCCCTTACCTTTGCGACGGGAAGTCATATTGGTCCCGGGGAATCACTCATCGTCTCCGGTCATACGGAGTCATCATCCAGGCTTTTCGCCGAGCCAGCATTCGTGGCGTCGTCCCTCACGCTTCCCAATACCAAGTTGCTACTCCGTCTGCACGATGCGGACGGAGGAGTCATCGACGAGGTGGATGACGGCGTCGGCGTACCGTTCGCCGGAGCGAACCCCTCGGGTACGGGAGCCAAGGCGAGCATGGAGCGCATCGATCTTCACGTTGCGGGAACGCTCAAGGAAAACTGGCGGACATCCACGCAGTCACTCGGCTTCGACGACGGTGCTCGAGTGCTCGGCACACCGGGAACTGTGCCCGATCTTGAGCCGCAAGAACTGATCACAGAAATTGTTCAGTCGTCATCCTCATCATCGTCATCGTCCGCTCCGTGCACCGACCCTCTGCAGGTTGCCATCAGCATTCAGTCGGGCCCCGTCTCGGGCGTGGGGAAAGTCACCGTGAACATGCAGGCCGTCGCCACCGCAGGGTCGCTTTCGTCATCGGCGTGCAGCTGGAATTTCGGCGACCGATTCACGAGCACCAGCTGCAATCCGTCGACGCACTCCTTCACGAATCCCGGTACGTACATGGTTCATCTGGAAGCCAAAAACCAATGTGGTGACACATTGGTACAAGAGCAAAAGATCGAGGTGTTTCCCGATGGAACGTCGTCGAGCGCCCCGAGTTCCTTCTACGACGGATCTCGCCTGATTTTCTCGGGCGCACTTCCCAACCCCGAGGGTGCGGATACGGGCAAAGAATGGATCGAACTTCACAATCCGGAAGATCACGGAGTGGATCTCTCGGGTTGGAAGCTTGCCGTCGGCGAAACGTCCATTCAGTCCTACGCGCTCAAAGGCTCACTGCCGCCCGGGGAAAATCTGCGCATCTTCGATGCGGAGATGAAATTCAAGTTGGCGAATACGGCGTCCAAACTTCAGCTCATCTCTCCGGCCGGTATCGCGCTGTCCACGGTCGTGTGGAAATCCACCGATGAAGGACGCACGTACTACGCCGATGACATTCGCGACGTCCAGGTCTCGGGTACGGTGCTCAGGCTCCTCGGCAGGACGTCGTTCGAGCTGCAGCTCGATGCGGAGGCGGCACGCGTTCTCGATAAAGATCGTGTCATCGTCACAATGCTCGGGATCAGGAGCGCCACGAGTGACGAGCGTACGTCAAAATCCTCCGATGAATCGGAGGATCAAAAATACGTGGAAGCCCTGATAAAAAACAAAAAAGTTGAACTAGAATTTGATTCGATAGTGTGGGACGACCGAGGCAGTCTTCTGGCCTATGTCTACGGCGACGGATCCCTGTCCGTTCAAGAATATCTCCTCTCCACCGGGAGATGGGCGACCGATACAGACGAGGCATTCTTATTGAAGAAACGTTTTCAGGATCTGCAGAACAAGACCTCCGATGCGCATGTGAGCGTAGCTGCCCTTCTCCCATCCGCTCAAAAAAAAGCCCAAGAAAAAGCCATGCAAGCCGCGCGCGCCGATGTGTCGGGGCTCAGTATTTCCGAGGTCTTTCCGTCACCCTATCCGCCATCGGATACGAGTCATGAGGGCTTGCTCAAATCCGAGTGGATCGAGATCCGAAATTACTCACAGCATTCCGTCGATCTTTCGGCTCTGTTCATACGTATAGACGGAACAAAAAAAGTATTCAAAAATGCACCGACAGTGTTGTCGGGGTCGATGGTCGTTTTCCGTATCGCCGATCTTGGAGGCCGACTGAAAAATACCGGCGGATCCGTCGCCCTTCTCGATGCCAAGGGCTCCGTCATTTCCGAGATCACCTATCCGGAGATTAAAAATGGGCACTCGTATGCAGCGGTTTCCTTAGAGGAATCATTCTGTGTCACTGCTTCGCCGACGCCCGGAGGCACGAACCAATGCATGACCATGACCAATCAAAAGAAGACGGTTGGCGCAAAAAAACCTGCGGCCAACACCAAGAAAGTCAGCGCCCAGGTCAAGGCGTATGCCGGAAGCTACAGGGCTCAAGTCGTCTCCGAGGAAGACGAGGAGAGCTCCATTTCCGATATTGTCTTCGAAGATGCTGCGGCACCTCAAAGCGTCGTCGGTCTATTGGCCGTCGCCTTCATCTTCGGTTGTGGGTTCTCGGCACTCGGAACGTTTTTGGTACTCAGAAAGAGAAGCTTCGGATCGATGTCCTCAGTCCTCGCTCAGTCGCGGTCTTCGGCGATCCACTCGTATCCGCCTGCGGTGTAGTGTGCGTTCGTCATGGGAAAGGGGGTGATATGGGTATGAGTATTATTTCGTATCGTCTTGTTTGAGCATGGAGCGGATATTCGCCATTTCATCGTTCTCGGCGACCTGCTTGTCGCCTTCGAGTCCTTTTTCCAAGGCGTTGATCTCGGCGGAACACGCGGCGTTATGTTCCATGCTGATCTCCTCGGCGGCCTTGTCGTACTCTTCGCCGAGCCACTCGTAGCCGCCGTCCAGTTCCAGTTCGGTTTCTTCATCCAAGTCCGTGATGGCCTGTACTGCGTTCTGCGCCTCGTTGATCTCGGTCGTGAGTCTGCCGGCCTCGGCATGGAAGAGTTCCTGGAGCGCCTTTTGCATAATGGGAGAGAGTCCGTTTTTCTGAACGTCCTCGATCATCTTTTTCTTTGCCGCATCGTCGATGGTCTCCGCCACTCCGATGAGCAGCAGGACTTCGTCGTACAGTGATGTGGTTGCGGTCGTCATCGTGAGAGGGGATTAAACGGCTTGGCGGAGGGATGTCTTTTTGTTTCTGCCGACGAAATACATCTTCGTGGGGTCCACGTCGGGACCCACGTTGTACACATCCAGTTCGGCACTCGCAGTACCGCCTCCTTCCTGCATGGTGACTTTGCCACTCGTGATGTTGATGACCGCATGCTTGCGGCCGCGCTCGGAGACCAGCGCGATCTGTCCGCCTTTTCCTTCTTCTTTGCGAAGCACGCTGAAGTTCAGCCAGGCAGTGCCGTCGTAGAGCGCAACGCTCTGACCGATATTCGCTTCTTTGAGACGAGCAAGGCGCTGCTTGAGCGTCGGAGGATTGTTCTTCGTGGAATCGAGAACGCGAGCTTGGAAATACTCACGCACGGCGCGGTTGCGCTTGGTATTGAAGGTGCCGAGCTGCAAGTGCTTGGCGAGTGTTGCGAGCGTCTGCCTTTCGGTCTTGCTGATATTTTTAAATCCGTTGATCTCTTTGATGAGTACGTTCTTGCCATCGACACCCGTGGCGTTATTGAGCATGAGGCGCTCCATATTCGCCGAGAGTTCGGGGCTCGCTTCCTGAGCCAGCGTCAGCAAGTCGTCGAACGTTTTTCGCACGTCTTCACGGACCGGGTCTTTGGCATGTGCGTCGAGTTCGTCTTCCGTCTTTTTCTCCATTTTTTGCGCGAGTTCGAGTTGATAGCGCGTGTTCTTGAGCTCCGGCACGTCGAAGGTTTTCGGGTCGGCGTCTTGCTTCAATTGGCCGATGCGTTTGGCGGCGTCGAAGTAGCGCGTGCGCAGGCCTTCTTTCGCTTCGATTTCATCCTTCAAATGTTTGATGACTTCTTGGCACACGGTCCTGCGCATCTCAAGCACCGCTTTCGAATCCTTCGCCGCGGCGCTGACCTTGAACAGTTTCTGCTCGGCTTCTTGTCCGTGTCTCAGAATGGACGTGCCCGTCGCCATCACACGGCGCTTGGCTTCGTCGGTGATGAGCTTGCTCGTCGAACGCTCGTCGAGCATGCCTGCTTTCCACCACTTCTGTTCGATCCCTTTGATCTTGCCGATGGTCGTGGTGGGCTCGGCACGGAACTTGGCTTCGATCCTCTCGCGGTTCGTCATGCCTTCTTCGCCCTTCAGCTTCTGCAAGAGCGCGATGTCCGCGGCATCCGGATCGTTGTCCTTATCGTTATCGGGCGTCTTACGGAGAAGACGCTGCTCGGCAAAGCCGTGGACGTTGAAGGTGTTTATATTCATGTTCGTCACTATTATACCAAAATTCGTGATCATTTACAATACAATTGAAAAATGGTATAATAATAGAGGTCAGTTCTTACGCACCATCGGTAGGTGCTACACACACTCTAGATTTGAGAGGAAGCGTCAGTCATGCCGAACGAAACCGCCGTCAACTTCGCAATGTTTGTCATCGGAGTCGTCCTCGCGGTCGTCACGTGGTTCTGTTACAAGCGGTCGCTCGAGTTCGAGCCCAAGAAGGGTGAATTCGGAACGATCTACGCTTGGACGGCCGTGTTGGCGATCGTGACGGTCGTCTACTGGACGGAGCTGCCACTCCTGGTGAAGGCTCCGCCTGCGATGATGTCGTGGGCCCGAGGGATCGTGGGAAGTGCCGTCAACCACTTCTTCGCTCCTTCGCCAACGACAGGTACGACCGGCGGTGCCACAAGCGCCGCCACCCCCGTTCCGGCAGGAAGCCCGAACGACTACATCGACTGGACGGACAATCTTCACGTTCAGCCCAAAGCGGGGGCAGCCCCGCTGAACGGTTGGACCGTGACGGTCATCCCCGTCGATGCCGCGAAGGTCGACAGCCGGCAACGCGTCATCGGACCGATCACCGTTCTCCCCGAAGAGTACAGGGTCTACTTCGACCCCGATCCTTCGTGGGGAATCCCCGGTACCGTGCCCGTGCCGGTTACACTCCGCCCCGCTCCGTAATTCAGTTTGTGTCGTATCGCCACCACCGATGAGGCACGAATTGACCCGGGACCGAGCGGCGCAAGCTGTTCGGTCCTTGGACGTGCCTCTTGAAAAAATAGGCCAAAATATGGTATAATATTCATATGTCTACAGGCTCAGCAACACCCAATAATCCGCAGAGAGGTCCCAATGTTCCGCAGTCGGTTCCGGTTCGCCCGAGCTTGGATCGTGTTCAGACGAGACTCGCCGCCGCACGTCAGCAGATGACGAATGTCGACCGAGAGCGCACGGACCTGACGGCGATCATCGCCGATGATCTGGGTACGGTGCAGCAAGCACCTGTCGCGCCGGTTTCGGCCGCGGACAGTCAGCGCCAAGCACGAGTGCTGGATGCCGAGAGTGAGCTTGCGAACAAAGGAAGCAAAGACGTACGGCGCATCACCGCCGCATTCGACGGTTTGCAAACGCTTGCCAACGAACACAGGCGTCCCGAGAACAGTTCGGGTCCGTGGTTTGAGGTCGGTAACCCGGACCGCGGCGTCGTTCCCGGCAAGCAGCGCTACGTGGAATGCAGGAAGTCGATCAATGACGCTCTCAACAAAGCTCTTGGTCACCCCATCTGGCAGGTGTCCACACAAGGCACGGCCATTCCCGATGAGATGCGCGCACTTCTGTCCCAAGTGAATATGACGATTGATCCTCACGGAGATTTCCCGGGGGATCATCCCGCCATCGACAGACTGGTGCAGGCAGCCGAGGCTCTTCTGTCGCGAATGCAGCAGGAAATCCGTTCGGTGAATCCTCGTGCCGCCGCTCCTCAGGCCGCACCCGCAGTCGTTCCCGTCGCACCCGTCATTCTCAGTCCGTATGTCGAAGGAGTGCTCGCAGCTCGCTACACGACCTCCGTGCAGCGCCTCACCGCACTCATCGGCAACATCGCGGGAGAAGAATTTTGGAATCAACCCGGCTACGCGCTTCGCGGTGTCGATGTCTACTCGGAGGCCGTCGAAATTTTGCAGTACTTGCAAGACGTCGGTCCTCGTCGCGGTCTCCCCAACGGTGCCATCGATGTGTCAGTCATGCCTGATGTGCTCACTCGTTTGAACGCTCTCCACGCAATGATGATCGCTCAAACCGGTGCGATGCAGATTCGCATCGATCACGGTGAATTTACGAATGCGCCGGTTGCTGCTCCCGTGGCACAGCCTGCTCCGGCTCCCGTTCCTTCAGCTGCTGCTCCCGCACCGGTCGTCCCTGCGACACAACCCGTCGCTCCCACTACGACTGCCCCTCTCGCACCCACGGCCGTCGTCCCACCCCCGCCGAATAACGTACCTCCGCCTCCGCCCAACCAGCGTACGACACGTGCTCGTGTCGGTGGAATTCGCGGCGTTTTTCAGAGCCGCCTTCGCACGTTGGGTGTCGTCGGTCTTGCCGGCGTGCTCGCCGTTGCCGGCGTCGCCAAACTTGCCAGGTACAACCCGGAAACGGAGGACCCGGACTTCGATAAGAAGCCGGCAGCCGGTGCCAAAGAAGAGCCGGGCAAAAAAGCAGAAAAGGAAGAGTCTGTCGGTCCTAAGACCGACAAGGCCAAGCCTTCCGTCAGACCTTCGACGCTTCCCGCCGAAGCTCCTGCTCCTGCAAAAAAGTCTGCAGAACGTCCGCTCGCCGCACGTGAAGTCATCCTGAACCTCAAGCACAACATCGTCGTGAAGCCCGACGGCGGGAAACTGATTCTGACGCTCCCGAAAAACCTCACGCAAATTCGTTTCGGCGCTCCCAAGAAACCGATTCATACGCATCTCTTCACGGACGGAGGCACGCAGGAAATCAGCATTCCCGCCGATGCCGCGGATGCCAAGTACTTGGCCGTCGCCATCGATGTGGCCGACGGTACTGCCGGCACCTGGGAACAGGGCAGCTTCGTCAAAGTACCCCTCAAGTAAGCGCCAAGGTACGAGAGACCAGGCAAGGTGTTTTTAGGCACCCTGCCCGGCTTGTTCTCTCGCAGCGTTGCTTCCGTGCTTCGTCACTTCGTCGTGACGACCGCTTCGAATTCGTCGATCAAATCGTCGAGGTCGTCCAGGGGTCCGAAGACATTGCGAATGGTGTGCATCACCATCATGCCGTCATCGGTCTTCACGTGGATTTGGAGGTCCCCTCCGTTCCACAGAAGCAGCCGATCGAGCTGGCACCGGAACTTGGCGACACACCGGTGGTTCTGGTCCAACGGAATTTCCGTTTTGCCGTACCCCGGTTCTCGCCTGAGCATTTCCCCATCGGTGACGATCCATCGGTAGTACAACCGCCGATGGATTGCCATCACGAGGAACGCGATGGTGTGCAGAAAGCACAAGCCCAGCATCAGTGCGCTCGTCATCTTCCAGTGTTCCACCTGGAGCATCTGAAGGACGGGCTTGATGACGGGAATATGCCACTCGTTTTTCGCCATCACGATCAGCAGGCCGAGAACGACCGTAAAGGCTACGAGGATGATGAGTCCCCGGAGGTCGACATCGAAACACACCGCGAGGGTGATGTAGATGGCGACCGAGACCCATACGAGCGTCGCAGTGTTGCTGCCGATGTAGGGCATGAGGAGCCCCATCAGGAAACCGACCGGGATCAGCGGCCAGGTCAGCACAAAGTCTGACCATTCGATGAACACGACCTTCTCGGGCTTTGTTGCGACGGGTGCTGCGGCCGGGGTGGCGGTAGCGGTGGACATGGACAGTCTCCTTGAACAAAGAAGTGGTTTTGGAAGCGCTGCTGCGAATGAACGGGCCAAACCCGCCCAAAAGCAGGCGTAACTTGGCTGAGGGCATTATCCCTAAATACTGGACAAAAGTCAATTTTATGTTAAAATTCCAATTAGCTCTTTCAACCCACCGCCCTCAAGAACAGGACCGAACGCCCATGGCCAAAACTCTCAAGATCGTTGCGTTGATCGTCGCCGTCCTCCTCGTCGGACTCGGCGTCGGCTGGACCTGGACCAATTGGGGAGAGATCTCCCCGTGGATCCAGTCGAAGCTGAAGTCCAAAATCGAGACGCCGGCGGCTTCCGTGCCGCCCGCCTCGGACCCGACGCCCGCTACGACGTCCGCGACCCCCGCGAACACCCTCTTGGTCTGGTTCGATACCCTCGGGTATTACCAGGCTGAAGGAATCAAAGGGATCTCGGTCGACACCCGTCGGCCGCCGTACGTCGCGGAGCTCGCCGCCGAACACCTCGCGAAGGACTACCTGGATGTCCTGATGAAGGATGCCCAGGAAGAGATGTCCCGACCGAACGGTTCTCGGAAGTACGCGCTCACCGCCGTCACCCGGGTGCAGATCTACCTCAGCGAAGACCGCGAACGCCTCGACAGCGTTTTCGTCTACGCGGAGGGGACCGACCCCGACGGCAAGCCGCTCGCCGGCAAAGACTCCGTGACGAACAAGGACTACGAAACCGGTGTCATGGTCTACCTCTCCGAGGTCACCTGGACTCCCAAGAAGTCGTCCGACTTCGCCCGCGAAATGCTGGACGCGATGACCGCCAAGCACGGCGTCCCCGATCGCGGGGAGGTCTTCCGGCACCGCAGCAATGCGAATGCCAGCAAGGCCGTCAAGATCACGAAGAAGTAAGTACGTGTCGTACCTCCTGTTCTAAGGATGGCGCCCCGTCAGTAGCGAAATACTGACACACAAAACCCGGAGGCTTCCCTGAAAGAGCTGCCCCGGGTTTTTATTGTGCTTTGATTTTTAAGGAAGCTCCGGTGCGGTCGGTGCTCCCGCGGGCGGCAGGCTTCTCGTCAGCATCGGGTCGATCCTCGTGAGATCATTCTCCGTTCGTGCTTTGGTGCGAGCGGCGAACGAGATCGTCGCCTGCCACTTGAGGTATGCCTTTTGCATTTCGTCCGCGATGGCTTTGGGAGTCGTTCCGAGCTTGTTCAGTTGATCGGCATGGGACGTGGCGATGTTGCCCGGGTTCGAGAAGTTCTCGGCCAGGAAACAATAATCGACGGTGCCCGGGCGGCTGAGGTCGGTGGACTTTCGGAGGAGCACGACGTTCGGTGTGAGCAGGTTCAGCTCTTTCTGAACGTCCGCCATGAACGTGGTGAGCGTGGCTTCGGTTTCAAACGGGCTACCGGTGAGCGTCGGTGCGACGGAGGGGCCGACCGGACTTCCGACTCCACTTGGGAGAACGCTCGTGCCGGGTCCCGTGGGAGATGCCGGAAGGACGCTCGGCATGCCGCCTGCGCCGGGGGTCGGAGCCGGAGCAGCGGGAGAGGCGGGCAAGACGCTCGCACCGGGAGTGGCTCCTGCGGCGGCCGCGGCAGGTGACGCGGGAAGAACACTCGCGGTAGGTGATGCGGGCAATACGCTGGCTGCGGGTGAGGCCGGCAAAACGCTTGCGGCGGGTGCTGCGGGGAGCACGCTCGCACTCGGCACGATCGTCGTGGCGGGCAGTACGCTTGTCGGGATCGGAGTGGTTCCGGGGAGTACGCTGGCGGGCACCATCGTTCCGGCGGGCAACGAACTTGCGGGTACCGTTGCACCGGCAGGCAGCACGCTTGGTCCGAAAGTTCCTGCGGGGAGAACGCTGACGGGAATCGGAGTCGTGCCCGGCAAAACGCTTGCGGGAACCGAGATGCCTGCGGGGAGAACGCTCGCGGGCACCGTTGATCCGGCGGGCAAGACGCTGACGGAAACGAATCCTGCGGGGAGTACGCTCGGAGCCGCCGTCGGACCTCCGAACACGGACGTCACAGCGGAGTTGTACAAGTTCTTGAAGTCATCGAACGTCGGAATCGAGAGCGAGCTCGTGATCATCTTTTTCGTTTTGTGATCGGCGGGGAAATACATGTCGATGTTTCTTTCGAAGAACGTTTCGTAGGTCAGTGTCTTCTCCGGTGCCGAAATTTCAAGCATACGGAGAATGTTCTCCATTTCCTTGAGTGAGTTTTCGCTCAGAGACGGAATCACTTCGATTTGCTGTACTTCGTACAAGTTGCGGAGCTTCTGTTCCTTCTGCTGATCCGCCGTCATGGTGGGAGTGACGGGTTTGACGACGTCGTACATTCTTGTTTTGCTTTCCACCAGAGCCAAGTAAACGGCTTCGGCTCGATTCTTGATCGCTTCCGTCACGGCGGGATCGTCCTTGCCTGACAGCCTCATGATGAGGTGGAGCGTGCCGAGGTCACGCACGTGGTTACGGACTTTCAGGCGCTCGTTTTCCTTGGTGTAATCGACGGCTGCGAGAGCACCGTCATCGAATTCACGGAGGAGTTTGATGCTCTCGACGTTCTGCCACATGCCGGCGAATCCTTTGGACGGATCGCCGATGATCGTTTGGAAGAGCGTGTCGAATTCGCGTGACAGGTTGCCGGCCTCGATGGGCGTGATGCCCTGCTCGGCGAAGCGGCCGAAACCGTCGAGCGATGCGTTCAGGCGCGTGGCGCGCACGAGGGCGTTTGCCATCCGCTGACCGAGCTGCGCTTCGGCGCGGCCGAGAAGCACGGAGTAATTGGTTTCGTTGAGGAGCGGGCGAACGAATTCGGCCACCTTCTTTTTGTCGCCGCCGAACGAGTCGATGACGGACGACGGGAGCTTGCTCACCATGCGCTGCGCCATGAGGTCGACGTTGCGGAGGTCGGCCATCTGTTTGTCGTACACGTTCATGCGTTCTTGCAATTTCGTGAGAACTGCGGAATCCGTGTTGAGCGGACCCGCACCCACGATGGGTTGATTGAGGAGTGAGCGAACGTCGGCGAGCGAGCCGATGCGTCCGAATCCGCGGCCGGGGAGCGAGAGGCTGAACCTGGCCAAGAATCCGGTGACGCTGTTGAGGATCGCCGTTGCCGTGAGGTCGTTCGGTCCCGTGAGCAAGATGATGTCGGCGTCGCTGAGCGGGACTTCGTGACGGGTGCTTTCGATGAGCACGGCGTACTTGAGCTGTTCGATGACTTGCAGAGCTTCCTCCAGATCCGTCGACGTTTCGCGGATGACGTCGAACTTGGCCTTGAGCGTGTCGCAGGCCGAGGGGTCGAGCACTTCCGAAATCTGACAGTTTTCGATGAACTCCGTGCAATCTTGGTCCACGCTGCCGCCGTCGCGGAGCACGTCGGACGGTGCGGTCGTGAGTGCGGGGGCTTGGTTCACTTCATCCATCGCATCGAACTCGCGTGCACGAGAGGGGATGCGCGGGTTTTGGATATCCATGGCCGTATCCACTTTGATCTTCTTCTCATTCTCTTTGCGGAGGTTGAGGTCGGAGACCACGTCCATGAAACGCTGGTCGCCGTAGCGCGTGGCGGCGATTTGCTTTCCTTCCAACACGAGGCGCATGTAGTCCTCCTTGAGGTCGGCGGGCATGGCGTTGTAGCTGCCGTACTGCGTCAGCGCTTCTTCGATCTTCGTGGCGCGGGCGATGTTCTGCGATTCGCTTCCGGCCAAGAGGTAGAAGATCTGCGCGACACCCTGGCCTGTTGCCACGTTGTGCTCGCAGATGTAATCGATGGTCGCTTTCTGTTCGCTGGACTTCATGCCGGCGGCTTCCATCTGCGCCTTAAGAGACTTGAGAAGGAGGCGGCCTTGCACGGTCTTGTTCGTCACGCGGACTTCGCCGCCCAGTTCACCGCTCGAAAGATCGGGAATGAAGGCGTCGGCGACGTGCTTGAGTTTCACCGACGAGAGCATGGACATCGCCGTTGCGGCGGGACCCATACGCATGCGGTTCTTCAGCAAGAAGTCTTCCATCAGTTCCAGCTTGTCCTGTTCGTTGCGCGGGAGCCTGAGGCCGGCTTCGCGCGCGACGTTCTTGAGCAGGTTGCCGTTGAACTTCACGAAGGTCTTGAGGCCCGCGGCCATATCGTTCAGTGCGTTCTCGTTGCCGTTCACGAAGCGGTCGTAGGCGAAGTAGCCCAGTCCGCCCGCCATGGCGATGCGGCCCAAGGAACTGTCGGCCTTGAGCATTTTGTATCCGAGGAAGAGTCCCGCACCGATGGCCACCATCTGGAGTTTGGGGTCGGCATTGCGGAAATTGTCGATGAAGTTGCTCGTGTCTTTTTCCACCTGCGCTTTCTGCACGCTCTCGGTGAGCTTGAGGTGGTCCACGCGGTTCTGCGCCTTTTCCAGCTGCACGTCGGTCGTGCGCTTCCGGTACAGGTCCAGCATGCGGCGCAGCAGCTCCTGCTGGGCAAGAGGCTCGACGGCGTTCGTGAGTGCGGCGCGGAGCTCTCCTTGAATGCCGCTGTCGCGGCGGAGCACGAACTCGGGCGTGGTGGCCTCCGTCTCGCTGGGCTTCGTCGCGTCCATCCATTCCTCGAAGAGGTTGTAGAGGCGCTTCGGTGCTTCTGCGGAATTGTTGCGTTCCACGAGTGCGGCCTGAGCGATTTCTTCGGCAACGGGATCGGCGTTCGCGGGCATTCCTTCGCCCGAGAGCACCGTCATGATCGCGAGCATGGTGCCGATGCGACCCTCCCTGTTATTAAAGGAGTAGTCCTGAATGTCGTTGTCGTTCAAGGGACTCTCGAACAGGTCCGGGTATGCGGCGCGGACCGAATCGGGAATCTCTTCACGCACGAACTCTTCGAATTCCTGCAGACGGCGCTCGGGACTGAGGCTTTTGAGCCTGTCGACGACCGTACCTTTATTAATGCCTGCGGGATCGACGCGGTCGGTGAAGATGTTCGGCTGCAAGAACGCGGCGAATTTTGCGGGCTTGGAGAGCATCGCACGTTCGCGTGCGGCATCGGGGTTCGAGACGTCGCTGATGGTGTTCCGGAGACGCTTCTCACCGTTGTCGAACAGCTTCTGCATGAACGTGCGGCGGTCGGCACCGTCGCCGCGCTGCAGCAGGCGTGCTTCTTGGTCGTTCAGCCGGAAATGGGTGAAGTGCGTACGCATGAATGTTTAGGCGGCACCAGGAGCAGTCTTGGCTCCGCTAGTGTTCAAGCGGCCTTTGTGTTTCAGGTAGTTGATGAGCGCGTAGGCTCCGACTCCGGCGACACCGCCCGTCATGAGCGAGCCCGTGGCCATCAGTGCTCCGGATGCTCCGAGGAAGCCGAGTGACGTTCCGGGGAGTGTCGGAATAACCATCGGTCCCACGGCGCCGTTCCAAACACCGGCTGCCGCGTTCTTCATGTGCTTGTACGGATTGTCTTTGAGCCAGTTGAACGCGCCTTTGATTTTTCCTCCGACGTAACCGGGGCCTTTCATCATCACATTGTGAGTGATTTTGAACGGCGCTGCGGCAAGTTGCACCGGCGTAATCATCGCTTCGTACATCGGACGAGTGATGCCTTTGTATTCTTCGCGAGTGAACCAGCTCTTCACTTTGCCGGCGGCCCACAGTGCGGGTCCTGCGGCGAGCGCGCCAAGACCGGCGGTCGGTGCGGAGAGGGCCGTGCCCGTGCCGATGCCGAGTGCGGCGAGCGGACGGCGAATCCAGCTGTTCTCACGGAGACGGCGCAAAGCGGGAGCATCAGCATTCAGTACCCGAGGCTCGGTTGCAGAGCCGGCTGCGGCGGGTGCCGCTGCGGGAGTCGTTCCCGGAGTCGTTGCTGCGGCTGCAGGTGCGGCGGGTTTGAGTGCCGCCACCGCATCCGTGATGGGCTTGAGCTTGTCCGTGATGTCTTTGCCCAGCTTCTCCACGGCCTTCGTCACAAAATCTTCCGTCGCGTTTTTAGGCGTGGCGGCCGGAGCTCCCGAGGGAGCGCCCGATGGTGCACCTGAACCAGACGTCATGTTTGTGTGAGTGAGTTTTGGTGTAAATAAATCATCCTATTATAGCGGAAAATCGAAATCCTCGCAAATGATGTGTTGCGGACGCCCTCACCCCGGCCTTCGCGAAGCTCAGGCCACCCCTCTCCACAGCGTGGAGAGGGGATGGGGGAGAGGGCTTTGTTCATTCGAGTATTCACAGTGAATTTCCATCGAAATTCTCGGTGTGATTTTCTATTATTTCACGCCCTTGTAAAATCTTGTCAAATTTGGTATAATGATCGCAGAAAAAATAAAAATTCATCACACATGCCGTCCGTACAAACCGACTCAACGGCCGATAATCGTGTCCTCGCCGAAGAGGTGTACGACATGATCATGGGTGAGATCGAGCCCGAGTTGCTCCGCGAGAACATTCCGCTTCTGGACGCCAAATACGCGGGTCAGACGCCGGAGCAAAAAGAAGCTCGCATGCAACGCTACGCCACCGCCTACAAAAAGTTCGATATCGAACTCGGAAAGTTCACCTCGGAGATCGACACGAGTGTCCGCAAGAGCAAACGTCAGACACTCAAGGCGAAAGAGGCGGAGGCACAACTCTCGGAAGCAAACACACTTCATTCCATCGCCTCAGCCTTCAACTAGAGGCATCCTTTTCCCCACTCTCCTATGGAGAAGAATATCCACACCCTTCTGTTCTCTTCCCTCGTCTCGCTCCGCGAGTCGCGCCTCATCGGCTTCGCCGGTGAAAAGCCCGAAGAGGCAAGTAAGCCTCTTGAGGCCAAGATTCAGAACCCCACCGAAAACACGGATGCTCTCCAGCAGGAGATCCTCCAGTTCGGTTCCAAATCTCCCGAGCACCAGAAGCATGCATCCGAGAAGCTCCAGAAGCTCCTCGATGCCCGCAAGAAGGACGAAAAGGATTTGCAGGATGCCAAAGATCTCACCAATCCTGAGAAGAATGCCGATTGGAAAAAGATCATCGACGGCATCAAGCCTCCGAAGGTGGATGCCGAAGCTCTCAAGCTCGCCAAGGCGGCGATCATGAACGCACGCACAAAAATCGTGGAAATCGGAGTAGCAGGGGACACTCGCCCGAAGAACGCCATCGCGCAGGTCGAGGCTCTCAACAAAGTGATTCTCGACATCCAGGCTCTCGACCCGAAGAACACCGTTCAGTTCGTCGAGGGTGTCGGCGGTGCGGAGGATGACAAAAAGCTTGCCGAGGTGAAAGCTCTTCGCGCCACGGTCTTCAAGGCCGACGGCGTCTTGGAGAAGGCCATCAAGGCATACACCGAAGATGCCAAGAGCGCTCCCGCCAAGGAAGAGGCACGCAAGAAGCTCGATGACGTCGTGAATTCCGAAAAGGAAGATCTTTGGCAGAAAATGGGTACGGATGTCGCGGGTATCCGCGGCGTTCCGTTCGTCAATGCCGAAGAGATCGCCAAGGCGTACACGGACCTCATCAAGGAAGTCGTCGGCGCCAAGAAGGCTGCCGTCGATAAGGTCGAAGGAACGGCTCCCGCCGCTCCCATCGCAACCATTGCCAAGACTCCCGGTGCCAAGGCCCCCGAGTCTCCGGCAACCGCCGAACTTCCGACTCCCGAGGCCGACAAGGCTCTCGCCGAGAAGGGTGTGGATGCCGCGAAAATCGCCGCTCTCACCGGCGCCAAGGATGACGCCGCCACGGGTAAGGCTCTCGAAGATCTCAACAAGGATGTGAAAGTCGAAGCCGCTCTCAAGAACCCCGCCGATTCTAAAGTCGTCGTCGATGCTCTCAACAAGAAGCTCGAAGCCGTCGGCTCGAAGAAGCGCGTCGAGGTGAAGGAGAACAAGCTCGTCACCAAGGATGAATCCGTCGTTGCCAAAGAGGCTGCTTCCAAGGGAAGCGCTTTCGAAGCCAAGCCGGAGGACAGCAAGGAGACGAAGGACCTCAAATCGTTCTTCAAGGCCATCCTCGACTTCATCACGGAACTCGCAGCCAAGCTCGGTATGTCGCCGCGTGAACTCATCACCGGTGTTGCCGATCCCGCCAAGCTCAACTCCAAGAATGCTCCGACCAAGGCTCTCCAGACCGCTGCGGAAGCCGAGACCAAGAATGCCGAGCAGAACAAGAAGCTCGCCGAAGAGGCCGCCGCTCGCGCCAAGGCCGCTCCGAAGGGCTCTCCCGCAAGCATCAAGGCCGAGGGTGAGCGGAAGCAGTTCCAGGAGAAGGCCGACAGGCAGCTCCGCAACGCTCAGAGACTTGAGGAAGAGGCCGATAAGGCAGTCAACAAGGACAAAGAATGCGACAAGACCGCTCGCAAAATTCAGGAGGAGGCCAAGCGCCGCGGCGTTCAGGCCGATGTCGAGACCACTCCCGAAAAGCGCGGTGTCGTCATCAGGCCGAAGGGTGGAGTGAACCCGAACACGCTTCGTTCGTTCGCCGGTGAATTCCAACAGGAACTCGGTGCCAACCGTGTAACGGTCAGCGGCAACACGTTCATCATCAACTACATGCCGAACAACTCCGGCAACGTCCAGAACCAGATCAACGGACGTGACGGTGTTCAGATCCAGGGTGGCAAGACTCCCGAGGCTCCGGTTCAGCGCGAGGCTACTCCTGTCATCAAAAAGGAAGTCGTTCCTCCGACTCCCGCTCCGTCCGTCAAAGAAGAGGCCACCGCTCGACCCATCATCGTGACGAAGAAGAAGGCGGGCCCCACGGGCAACCTCCAGTAATTCTTTCGCCATTCAAATACATGAGAGGAAGCGCTCGGGATCCATCCGCCGCTTCCTCTCTTGATATCCACACCACGCATGCCACCCATTGAATCACGCGAACGGCCCCCGAGTGACATCGATGTTTCCAGGGAAACCCGAAAGCGTGTCGATCGCATCGAGAGCCTCATCGCTGGCATGGAACGCTCCGATCCGATCGAACCTCAGAACGACGTTCCCGAACTCAATGCCGGAAAGTGGGACCTGAACCACATCATCAAACTCGGCAATGATCATTTCATCTTGAGCAGAGACGGACGCGAGATGGAGATGTTGCATATCGATGACGAAGGAAGAATGTCGACGAGTACCAATGTTCAGCCGGCGATCGTTTCCGTGGCCGTGGAAAAAATTCATGCGATGCGCGGTACCGACGCCACGTCACCGTCACTCGACGCACCGCGTTCCCGCACTGCACCGTCTCGTACGCCTGCAGCCGCTCCCAGAGCAAAGCGCGAAGCACCTGCCCGGGCGCCCGCTCGTGCTCAGGAAGAACGCAGAGAAGTGGCTCCGACCGCCGGATCCATCGAGGAAATGTTCAATGAATTCAAAAATCTGTCGCTCTCCGTGAACGGCGAAAACATTCGCGTGGCTCTCGATGTGCGCTTCAGCACTCCGATGGGAATCGCAAGTTACCTGCGGAAAAACGGCGTGCCCATCGCACGCTACGAGTCGTATCTTCGCTCCATGAACGATCAGAAAAATCTGCTCGAAAAAGCACTGTCAGGTAAGAGTAGAAAGTACGCCGTGGAATGGAGAGGCGATCACTTCGAAGCCAAGGCCGAGCGGTACCCTGTCATTACCACCACGGCGACGGACGTGTTCGAGACCGATGCGATGACCAACGTCGAAACGAGTTTGGTGACCGGTCACACGCTCTCCCGGATCGCGAGGAGCACGGGTACGGAGTACAAATATTCCGACGGAACGCGTGAGTTTCACCGCACCGACGGCATTCAGTACCGCGAGACGAGCAAGGGTGCTCGTCAGTTCTTCGATGGGTCGAACAAACAGCCGGTGATGGAAAAAACGTCAACGGGCGTGAATGTTTTCGGGCCCGATGGTGACAAGGTGAATGCGACTCGTCGTCCCACCACGGTGCCCGAAGCGAAACGCTATGCCGATGATCTCGTAAAAAAGCTGAAGACACCCGAGGCAATCGCCGCGTTCGTCTCGCAGTTTTACTTGTCGCATGAATACAAGACATCTCCCGATAACGCTCAGTGGCTTCGCGAGATTCAGAAGAATGACGCAAATCCGGTTGCCTACAAGGGCGAAGCGCCCAATGTTCAGGAGGTACAGCGTTGGGACGACACGCTCATCAAAGGCTCCGGCGATTGCGAAGATTACGCACTTTTGGCTCAGGAACTGTTGGAGCGAGCCGGCATCAAAGCGTTCTGCATGAAGGTCAGCATCGCTCACTACGAAGCGGTGTACTTTGAACCTGCGGGAGTCGATGAACGCGGGCAGAAACAATTTCATGTCTGCAACTTGGGCCTCTCGGGATTCAAGCGCTCGACGCAAACATTCACGAGTCTTCCCGAGGCCGCAAAGTCTCTTGCCATTGGCAGCGTTGCTTCCGATGGAGTGCACGTACTTGAAATGCCCACGAAGCGTGTGGATAGTGATACCGAAGAAGGCATCATTCCGCTCAGTGGCAGTGTGGCGGAGAATTACTACAAGTATTTCATGAGGAAGTAGGCGGGTGTTACTTCTTTGTCCACGATCTTCTTCCACTTTCTTTTGACGCACTGCGAATGTCACTTCTTTGTCCGCGACAAAGAAGTAACCAAGAAAACGCTGCGCGCCGATACCCACCCTCACCCCCCGCTGCGGCGCGCTCCATCCCTTTGGATGTGGATTCAATCCCACGTTGTTTTAAAAAAATCGGCGAAGGCAGGCTCCGCCTGCCTGCAGCCGCACCGCTTCGAGGAGAGCTCATGAGAGGAGCGAAGCTCCTTTCATGACAAAGAACCGCGGGGAGCGCGCAGTTCCTTCCCAAGGGTTTAACGTCGCTTGGGCGACCGCGGATCAGCGTCGGTAGACGCAGGTCCGCACGAACACCGTGTAACAACCACATCCACAGCTGGTGCTGTGGGTCTTGAGGGCGCGTTTGCCCCGATACGAGGGATCTTCCGTGATCCACGTGATCCCGCTGACGTACGCGGGCGTACGCTTGACGGTGCCGTCGATCAGCGACCAACGAGCGACGCGGACGCGCTCCCCGCAGGGGAGGCGCCGGACCTCGTAGAAGCCGATGATCTCACAGCTCGTCGGGCAGCGGATCCACTCGACGCAGCTGCCGAACGGGAGGTCACACTCTTCCTCGACCTCGATCACCCGCACCACGGTGCGGTAACAGGTGGTGACCGAGCGACACGCGGGCCGGCCGCAATTGTCGCAGGCGTCGGCCAGGGTGGCCATGGACAGACAGACGAGGGCCGTGAGGCCCAGCAACAGATTTCGCATTGGACTGGTTCCTGTTTGAGACAGACGGTTCGAAATTGATGGAACTTTGCGCTCCCCACGACATCCACTTTCAAGTTCATCCGCGCTCCCGAGCGGACAAAAAGATTGTGGCGCCGCGGGGCACGAACGGGACAGCACGGCAGAGCGCCGTGCTACAACCACTAAAAGTGGGTGCGTAGGGAGAAAGGCGAGATGTGAATGAGCTCGCGAAAGTAGAGTATTTTATAATATTAATGTGATTTAGTCAATAAATACTACAAACCTCGTTTCTTAGCTTTAAACAAGGTTCCAAGCCACTGTCGCATCATCGTTCGTTCTTGCATCAGGGGCTCACAGGTCTCGGGACTCGCGCTCTCCAGGCATCGGTCGTAGTAGCCAGACACTCCATCGTCCACCGCCATACCAAGTTCATCAAGGTCGCTGATTTCTTCGGGCAAGTACTCCAACACAGCCGCAAGGTACTTTCGCATGTTCAGCTTATTCACTGTCGAAAGAAGTGCTTGAGTCGAGGGGCTTTCCATATAAAGCTTTCGTCTGCCGTCCGGCAAATCCTGCTCAATGATTCTTGTTCCGTCGGGCAACCCCGTCATCGTGAATTCGGTCAGAAAATCCGATTTCAGAAGGGTTGGCATGAGCCTATGGAATGCCTAAAAGAAGGCCTCGTCAATTATTTTCCACAAATCACTCGCATCATGGCAGGAACATCATTACACTTCGTCGCGATATGGCTACCTTGATTCTCGCAGACGGCACGGAATTCCGTGGCCAGTCTTTCGGTGCGAAGACCGATACCGACGGCGAGGTGGTCTTCAACACGGGCATGGTCGGCTACCCGGAGTCCATGACGGACCCCAGCTACAAAGGACAGATTCTCACCTTCACCTACCCGCTCATCGGCAACTACGGCGTTCCGAGCGAAGTGAAGAACGAGTGGGGCTTCAGCAAGTTCTACGAATCCGAGAACATTCACGTTCGTGCCATCATCGTGAGCACCGAGAGCCGCGACTTCAGCCACTTCAATGCCGTCAGCTCCTTGCACGAGTGGATGGTGCACCACGGTATTCCGGGCATCTCGGGCATCGATACGCGCGCGCTCACCAAAAAATTGAGAGAGACGGGTGTGATGTTGGGCAGGATCATTCAAGATGACGCGGGTAGCGGTGAGCGGGTAGCGGGTAGCATCAAAGATCCGAACGAAGACAATCTTGTCGCCGAGGTCTGCTCGCGCGACGTCGTGACGTACGATCCCAAAAAAGAAGATTTCCCCGATGGACCCGTGGCGAGCATCGTCGCGTACGACTGCGGTATCAAAAGGAACATCATTCGCTCGTGGCTCAAGAGGGGAGTGCAGGTGCATCGCGTGCCGTGGAACTACAACCTCAAGACGAGTCCGCTCAAGTACGACGGCCTTTTCCTCAGCAACGGCCCCGGCGACCCGAAGCGTTGCACGGACACCATCGAGCAGATCAAATTCGCTCTCGAGAAAAAAATCCCGACGTTCGGCATTTGTCTGGGGAACCAGCTCCTGGCACTCGCCGTCGGCGGCGACACGTTCAAGCTGAAGTACGGTCACCGCGGCGCCAACCAGCCGTGCGTCGAGTGGAAAGACGGCAAGCAGACGAAGCGCTGCATCATCACGTCGCAGAATCACGGGTTCGCCGTGGATGCCAAAAAGCTTCCCGCGGGTTGGCAGGTGTGGTTCACGAACGCCAACGACGGTTCGGTGGAAGGCATTCGTCACGAGTCGGGCAAGTTCTTCTCCGTGCAGTTCCACCCGGAAGCAACACCCGGTCCCGAGGACGCGAACTATCTGTTCGACGAATATCTCAAGGTCCTCAAGGCCTAAATGTATCCTTCGGCGTGCACCTGAGCCTTGGGGCACAGGAGCTGTTCCAGGCACATCGTTTTTACGTCTTTCACCATCTCGGGTGCGCCGCAGATGTAGATGCCGGACTTCGGCGTCACCACGTCCTTGAGGTGCAGCTGCACGCGGCCCTTCTTGCCCGACCATTCGTCGCGGTTGCCGCTCAGCACGGGGTGAAACGTGAACTGCGGAAAATCTTCGGCGAGCTTTTGAAATGTCTCGAGCCAGAAGAAATCTTCGGTGTGACGGACGCCGAAAAATAAATCCATCGTGCGCTTGTCGCCGTGCTCTCGGAGTGCCGACATGATTTGGCTCCGAAACGGCGCAATGCCCGCACCCGTGGCCACGAACACGAGGTTTTCTTCCTTCGTCGCGTCTTTCACGAGGAACAATCCGAACGGACCTTGCACACGGACCTGCGTGCCCACGTCGACCGTCTCTTCGATCCAGATGCTCGCGCGGCCGCCCTCTTTCATTTTCACGACGAAGAGCAAATCATCTTCCGACGGCATCGATCCGATGGAGAACGCGCGCGGTTGAATGTCCGACGGATTTTCTTTGAGCGGAACATCGAACAAGAGGAACTGCCCCGCCTTGAACGAAAACCCCGCAGGTTTACCGAACACGAGTTCATAGACGCCCGGCGCGAGGAGCGTCTTCTTGGTGCAGGTGATGATGTGCGAGGGTGTCGGCATGAATACATTTATTGTACGAATATTTCCTCTTCTAGATGTGCTTCATCTCTCCCGTCTGCATCATCTGCAGTGCCTTGGGGTACCACTCACATTCCAGTTTCTGCACGCGGGCCTTGAGTGACTCCACCGTGTCATCCGGAAGCACGGGACATTTTTTCTGCAGCAAAATTTTCCCCGTATCCATTCCTTCGTCGATGAGGTGAATGCTCATGCCCGATTCTTTGTCTTTCGCCTTGAGGACCAAATCATGCGCGTGTGTGCCCGGGTATTTGGGAAGCAGCGCGGGGTGGACGTTCACGATCTTGCTCTGCCATGTTTTGACGAACCACGGCGAGAGCATCCACATCCAGCCCATGCAGGCGATGATCGGTTCGTCATTCGTGAGTGTGCGGATCGCTGCATCCACGCGCTTGTCGAACGCTTCACGCGGTTCACCTTTGGTCATGGGAACAATCGTCACCGGGAGCCCATGAGCCCTGGCCTTAGCCACGCAGCCGTGGTCTTCGCTGTCCGAAATCAGGCCCGCGCACTTCGCCGTGAGCGTTCCGTTTTTGAGCGAGTCTAAGACCGCTTGGAGCACCGTGCCTTTGGAAGACGACAGAACGACGAAGGTCATACGAGAAGTTTAGATCATCCCGCGGAACAAGTCCTCCTCGGGTTCGATGCCGGGTACCCATCCGCAAAAATCGGAAGAGGGGAGTCCGCTCTCACGGATGACCGCCGCAGGTACGGACTGCGCCGCATTCCCCATGACGGCGTTTGCCGCCGTCGCCAGTTGGTCGGCTACGGCTTCGTGCGTCACGCGCAGTTTTTTTCCGAACAAGTCGGCTTCGCCCACTTCGCTCTTGAGAGGCTCGAGGCCGCAGCACGTGAGTGCGAAGGCCGTGACGCCGAGTCGTCCCGGAACGCAGCACGAATCGGAGATGATGACCGGGACTCTCAGGGCCGCTGAGAGTTTTTTCGCCGATGCCACGGGGTCGAGGGGCCAGCCGATCGCCGCATCTTTCTCCACATTCGATTGATCGATGCCCGCATTGGGACACAAGATTCGCCCCGTCATTCCTTTGGGGCGAAGCGATGTGAGAAGTACGAAAGGGGACACGCCAGCGACCTCGCCGTTCATCCGCTTGGCTTCATCGATCACCAGTTGATTCAGTCTCGGATCTTGTGTGCACTCACTCGAAAGATGCTTGGCCTTCGCCGTCGGGACGATCGTTGCGAGATCGAACATGCGGCCTTCGGTCCTCGCCACCGCCTTCGATGAAATCACGACGATGTCGCCTTGCTGCAGCGCGATGGCTTTCGAAATGACTGCGGCAAGATCATCGCCGTTCTCAAGAAGCCGAGTGGGTACGGGAAGAATGATCACGAATGCAGTATAGCGGTCGATCCGATATGGGCGGGTAGCGGTTGGCGGTTAGCTGGTAGTAACAATCCATGTTCTACCCGCTACTCGCTACCCGCCACATGAAAAAATCATTCCACACCCCAGCTCCCCGATACTTTTACTCCTGGCCCCAGAGCGGCACCAGCGTCTGTTTCTGCACCAGAACGACTTTGTTCGAGACCGACATCGTCGTGAGGTCGATGGACTTCACGTCCACGGCGGCGGTGGCTTGCGACTGTGAATCGAAGAAGATGGCGGCGGGGGACTCGGGCTGCAGCATCTTGATGCCGGCCTTGCCGGGGAGCGTCCAGCGCGTGAATCCGAAGACGGGGATTTCGTGCGTCACATCCTTGATGTCGGCGCCCGTGACTTCGGTGCGCGTCCAATCCGACGGAACGCTCAGGTGAATCGTCTCGTTGGACTCGTTCGTGATGGAGACATATCCGGCGTGATCTTTCTTGGCGAAGAGCATCGAGAGTGAGAGGGGAGCGCTGTGCTCCAGGCCGATGGTCGACGGGACGACCTCGGCGTTCGTGCCGCGCGTCGCGAACGTGTTTCGTTCGATGATGCCGAGCAGAAGCAGCACGGCGATGGCCGAACCCGCGATGATGAGGTGCATGCCGAGATGCAGGCTGCGAGCCTTGGGAGCGGCTTTCTTCAGAGCAACCGTCGTCGTCACCTTGCGCATTGCCGGAATCCGGAGCTGAGGAGCGACCGCTTTTTTGGCGGCGACTTTCTTCACCGGTGCTTTTTTCTTCGTCGGCATTAAGACGCATCCTAGCGCCAATTTGCTCGGAGTCATCCAAAAGTGCTTGCCACCGATGCGTCACAAGTATGGATTGATGGAAGGAAAAAGTGGTGTCCTGGCTACAGACCGAAAAACCGTTTTCGGGTATACTGTCATCAATGGAGTTCAATCCGCATTCACTGCACCAAATTCTCACCCGCATCCGCGAGCAAATGCGCTGTCCGCAGTGCGGCACGCGCGTGCCGGTGGATTTCCCGTCCATCAAGTTGGCGGGGGATCAGTTCATGCTTCTCCAGCTCAAGTGCGAGAGCTGCGCCGCATTCATCGTGCTGCACGTGAATCTCAACGAAACGGCTGCGGCAGTGGATCAGCGCGACGCCAAGGACGCGATGCTCAACGCATCGTCCACGCTGTCGCTCAGCGAAGACGAAATGGAGACGCTCCGTGCCGCTCTCAAGAGCTCGGGCGGTTCGTTCGAGAAACTCTTCGCCACCTTCAAAGAGGAAGAGAGCAAGAAGGATTAGTTGAGTTCGGTGAACGCTTTTTTGACGAGCGCGCCGATATTTTTCGATGAGAAGATGTCGAGGGGGATTCGCGGGCTCTTCGTCGTCGCGACTTTTTTCATCGCCGCGACTGCCGCGTCATGACTCGGTTCGGCCCACACGCTTCCCGCGTCGTACGGTCCGATATTGTGCTTGATGGTGATCGGCTCCCACGGAATCGGAAATCCATTCATTGCGTTCAGAAATTCCGTGCTGCCTCCATAGTCCGTTGCGATCACCGGAACGCCGAGTGCGAGCGCCTCGGCGATCATGAGCCCGAAGCCTTCGGACCTGTGGAGCGAGACGAAGCAGTCGCACGTTGCGAGAAGTCCGAGCAGTTGCTCACGTGACGTGTATTCATCGATGACACGGATGTTCGAATAGCCCTTTACCAGACTCAAAATTTGAGCGTGCTCCTTCTTGAATGCCGATGCGTGCGACGATCGGACGAGCAGTCGTTTGGTTTCGTCGTTTCCGAACGCATTGATGAAAGCGCGGATGACGGCGGCCGGATTTTTTCTCTCGGCGTAACTGTAATGATCGAAGCTCGTGAAGAAGAGAAATGCATCGTCATCTTTTTTCCGCGGCATGTTCGATGAAATGTCGATGACATGTGGAATCACACGCACGGGAATTTTCACCGATGATTTCATGGCCCGTGCGATGAATTCACTCGGAACCCACAGTTCATCGAAACGTTCGAGGATCTGTTTGTAGCAGTCGGGGACTGTCGATAATTCCCACGACACATACGCAACGAACTTCGTCGCACGTATTTTTTTGAGCTTGGCTTGCTCCATCAGTCGCGGCAGCTCATCGAGTCCACCCACAAAGACTGCGGTGCTCAAGCATTCGCCGATTCCATCCGTCGCGGATTGTCGGCCGTGCGCAATCTTCAGATCGATGATGGAGCAGGGAATTCCTGCTTCTTGGGTCACCACCTTCAATGATCGCAGCCCCGTTCCGACGCCGCTCTCGGCACCGGCGTTCCCGACGAGCGTGATTCCCTTCGGAAGATCCATCGTCCTGATGAACGGCTTTGAATCAAATTTTTGTTCAGGCTTCAAGTATTCGTAGACCCGTGCACCGAGTATCGCTCGCAGACCTTTGGAGAATTGTTGATACGGGCCGGAGGTGTGGCGGCGGGAGAGGAAACGCATGGGTATTGGTCGCATTCTTACAGGAACCGGCGGGTAGCGGGTAGCGAGTGGCGGGTAATGGCGAGATTTCTACCCGCTAACCGCCAACCGCTACTCGCCTTTTAAAAATCTTCTTGCAGGCACCCAAATTTTGGCTATACTTCGCCCATCATCGGAGTGCCACCAGCGATTCAGACGATCGCACCGGACGGCGCTTCGCTCGTTCGTATGCGGAAATATCCGCGTATGACCCTCAGTTTTTTCCTCTCCTCCGTATGGCGTTCACGCCCCGCACGTCCGATTCCTTCGATGCCGTCGCACTCAGTGTGGCCAGCCCCGAAGACATCCTTGCCTGGTCCCGTGGTGAAGTCACCAAACCCGAGACGGTGAACTACCGCACCCAGCGCGCCGAACCCGATGGACTCTTCTGCGAGCGCATCTTCGGTCCCACGAAGAACTTCCAGTGTTTCTGCGGCAAGTACAAGGGCATCCGCTACAACGGAGTCGTCTGTGAGAAATGCGGCGTGGAAGTCACCCGCTCCATCGTTCGTCGCGAGCGCATGGGCCACATCAACCTGGCCGTGCCCGTCACGCACATCTGGTTCCTCCGCTCCTCGCCGTCACGCTTGGGTCTCCTCTTGGATCTCTCCATCAAGACGCTCGAGCAGATCGTCTACTTCTCGGCATACATCGTCGTCACCGTCGATGACGCCGGTCGCGACCAGGTCGAGAAAGAACTGAAGGGCGAACACGAAGCACGTAAGAACAACATCAAGCGCGAGCACGACGAAGCACTCAAGAGCCTGAAGGCCGGTAAGCCCACGCGCGACCAGCTCGATGCCTTGGACAAAGTCACGGCCGAGAAGCTCGAAGCTCTCAAGCTCAACCACAAAGACGCTCTCGAGGACCTCACGAACCTCCACGTCGGTTCCGTTCTCTCCGAGCTCAAATTCCGCGAAATGAACATGAAATTCGGACACCTGTTCCGCGCCGGAACCGGAGCCGAATCGCTCCGCGAAATCATCGCGTCGCTCGACTACGACAAAATGGTGCAGGCTCTCCAGGATGAGCGCCAGCAGAGCAGCGGCCAGCGCCTCAAGAAAGTCATGAAGCGCCTCAAGCTCATTCAGTCGCTTCGTCAGGCCGGCATCAAGCCCGAGTGGATGATCATGGCCCGCCTCCCCGTTCTGCCTCCGGACCTCCGTCCGATGGTGCAGCTCGACGGCGGACGCTTCGCCGCATCCGACCTCAACGACCTCTACCGCCGTGTCATCAACCGCAACAACCGCTTGAAGAAACTCATGAGCATCGGTGCTCCCGAAGTCATCAACCGCAACGAGAAGCGCATGTTGCAGGAGGCCGTCGACACGCTCCTCAACAACTCCGCACGTGCAGGAAAGGCTCTCTTCACCGCCGGTGATCGCCGCAAGCTCCGCTCCCTCTCCGACATGTTGAAGGGTAAGCAGGGTCGCTTCCGCCAGAACCTCCTCGGTAAGCGCGTCGACTACTCCGGTCGTTCCGTCATCGTCGTCGGTCCCGATCTCAAGATCGACGAATGCGGTCTTCCGAAAGAAATGGCCATGAAACTCTTCAAGCCGTTCGTCATCGGTCGTCTCATCCGCGATGAGCTCGCTCACAACGTGAAGTCCGCCGAGCGCATGGTCATCGAGGGCAGCAAGAAGGTGTGGGACATCCTCGAAGAAGTCATCGCCGACAAGCACGTGCTCCTCAACCGCGCTCCCACGCTGCACCGCCTCGGTATCCAGGCATTCCGCCCGCGTCTCATCGAAGGTCTCGCCATCCAGCTCCACCCGCTCGTTTGTACGGCCTTCAACGCCGACTTCGACGGTGACCAGATGGCTGTGCACGTGCCGCTCTCCGAGCAGGCACAGCGCGAAGCTCGCGAAATGATGAGCGCCGCCAAGAACGTTCTCAAGCCGTCCGCCGGTGAACCGATCATCACGCCGGTCCAGGACATGGTGCTCGGCTGCTACTTCCTCACCGTCGTCCACGACGACGAGAAGGGTCACGGCATGACGTTCGGTTCCCCGAACGAAGCCATCCTCGCCTACGAACACCGCGCAGTCGCACTCCAGGCCAAGATCAAAGTGCGCATGCCGAAAGAAGGTTCCACCGAGGGTGAAACCGAAATCATCGAGACGTCCGTCGGCCGCTTGTTCTTCCAGGAAATCGTTCCGCCCGAACTCGGCCGCATCAACGAGACGCTCAAGAAGGGCATCCTCAGCAAGCTCATCGCTCGTGCTCTCGAAGTCGTGGGCACCGACCGTACGGCCAAGCTCGCCGACGACATCAAGAACATCGGTTTCCGCTACGCCACCCAGTCCGGAGTTTCCATCGCACTGTCCGACATTCTCGTTCCGAAGGAGCGCGTGCAGATCGTCGAGGAAGCCAACGAAAAAGTCCGCAAGATCAACAACCAGTACTGGAAGGGTTGGATCACCGCCGACGAACGCTACCAGCACGCCATCCGCATCTGGAGCAAGGCAAAGGGAGACGTGTCCTCCGCGATGATCAAGACGTACACCGCCGAAGGCCGCAACAGCATCACGTACATGATCGACTCAGGTGCTCGTGGTAACTGGGGACAAATCACCCAGCTCGCCGGTATGAAGGGTCTCGTCGCAAACCCGTCCGGACGCACCATCGAACTTCCGATCCAGAGCAACCTCCGCGACGGTTTCACCATCTTGGAATACTTCATCGCCACGCACGGTGGACGCAAAGGAAAGTCCGACACCGCTCTCAAGACCGCCGAAGCCGGTTACCTCACGCGCCGTCTCGTCGACGCCGTGCAGGACATCGTCATCAAGGACTTCGACTGCGAATCGACGTTCGGCCACAGTATCACCCGCGCCGACTCCGAGCGCATCGGTGAGAAATTCGAGAACCGCATCTTCGGTCGCACGCTCAACGTGGACATCGTCGTCGGCAAAGAGACCATCGCCAAGCGCAACGACGACATCGACGCCGACCTCATCGCCAAGCTCAACAAGTACAAAGTGGACGAGGTGCTCGTACGTTCCGTCATCACCTGTGAGACGGACGGAGGCATCTGTCAGAAGTGCTACGGTCGCGACCTCTCCGACAACAAGCCGGTGAAGATCGGTACGCCGGTCGGCATCATCGCCGCCCAGTCCATCGGTGAACCAGGAACGCAGCTCACCATGAGAACCTTCCACATGGGAGGCGTCGCCGAAGGCTCCGACATTACGCAGGGTCTCACCCGCGTCGAAGAAATTTTGGAAGCACGCCCGCCTCGCACTCCCGCCACGCTCTCCGACATCTCGGGCCGTGTGAAAGTCACGCACAAGAGCGGCCAGGCCACCGTCCACGTGATGGGCGAGGCTCTGGAGCAGGACACGTACTTCATCCCGACGGGCTACCAGCTCGCCGTGAAGAAGGGTGACGAAGTGAAAGAGCGCACCGTGCTCGCCAAGGCCGTCACCGACAAGTCCACCGTGAAGGCCACGATCTCCGGAAAAGTCGTGGAGATCGACAAGAGCAAGGTCGTCGTGAAGCACACCGAAATTCAGGAGCGCACGTACGAGTTCATGGGCCGCGAAGTGCTGCTCATCAAGAACGGCGACAACGTGAAGGCCGGTCAGGCCCTCAACGCCGGTCACTACAACCTCCAGGAGCTTCTCGAGAAGCAGGGCTCCTACGCCGTGCAGAACTACATCGTGCAGGAAGTGCAGCACATCTACGCTTCTCAGGGTCAGACCATCAACGACAAGCACTTGGAAATCATCGGACGCAAAATGTTCAGCAAGGTCCGCATCGTCGACGGCGGAGACACCGAGCTCCTCTCCGGAGAAGTGGTGGACATCGCCGACCTCAAGCGCGCCAACCTCGCTCTCTCCAAGTCCAAGAAGAAAGAGAAGAAAGACGCCACCTTCGAGCAGTTGCTCCTCGGTCTCACGCGCGTCTCTCTCGCCACCGAATCGTGGCTCGCCGGTGCTTCCTTCCAGGAAACCATCCGCGTCCTCGTCGAAGCCGCAACGACCGGTAACGTCGACTACCTCAAGGGTCTCAAGGAAAACGTCATCATCGGACGCCTTATCCCTGCCGGTGAAACGTACCGAAAGCGCTTCGAGAAGGCCAAAGAAGACGCCGAGAACAACAAGAAATAAGCATCTGCGGTGGCGGATAGCCGCATTTCCACCCGCTGCCCGCCAACCGCTACTCGCTCCCGACCCTCCCCTTTACTCCCCCGGACTTACCAGCTACCATTCCTCGCCACATGCCGACAATCAACCAGCTCATCCGTCACGGCCGCAAGACTCAGCGCCGCCGTACGAAGGCCCCCAACCTCCAGTACACCTGGAATGCGCTCACCATGAAGCGCGTCAAGCTCCGCAAGGGTGCTCCGGTGAAGCGTGGCGTATGTCTGAAAGTCACGACCATGACGCCCAAGAAGCCGAACTCCGCTCTCCGCAAAATCGCTCGTGTACGTCTCACCAACGGTGAAGAAGTCACGGCGTACATCGGAGGAGAAGGACACAACCTCCAGGAACACTCCGTCGTTCTCGTCCGCGGAGGCCGCGTGAAAGACCTTCCCGGTGTCCGTTACCACATCGTTCGCGGCG
The DNA here is from genome assembly GCA_964611095.1 of uncultured Candidatus Peribacteria bacterium. GTDB lineage: Bacteria > Patescibacteriota > Gracilibacteria > Peribacterales > Peribacteraceae > CAZKJL01. Next base: position 6,922 of record CAZSWJ010000012.1, on the reverse strand, counting down.
TGCTCGACACCGAAGGCGTTCGCGACCGCAAGCAGGGCCGCTCGCTCTACGGAGCCAAGAAGCCCAAAAAGTAATCTACTCGCTACCCGCTATCCGCAACCCGCTAGATCATGTCCACCCTCCCCAAGCCTTACATCCCCGTCGGTTCCGACCCGCTCGTCGAGAAGTTCATCAACTGTCTCATGAAGCAGGGTAAGAAATCGACCGCTCGTCGTTTGTTCGCCGATGCGCTCGAGATCATCAAGACCCGCACGAAGGACGCTCCGATGGAGGTGTTCGCCAAGGCTCTCCTCAACACCACGCCGCTCGTCGAAGTTCGCCCCAAGCGTATCGCCGGAGCCGTGTACCAGGTTCCCACCGAAGTGCCCGCCAAGCGTCAGCAGTCTCTGAGCATCCGCTGGATCCTCAACGCATCGCGCGACCGCAAGGGTGTGGGTATGGCTGAGAAGCTCGCTCTTGAGCTCCTCGAGGCCAGCACCGAGCAAGGTTCCGCCGTCAAAAAGAAGGAAGACGTCTACAAGATGGCGCAGGCCAATAAGGCCTACGCGCATTTTGCAAAGATGTAGATTTTCTCACGATGATTTTAAAAGCCTCGCATCCGCGGGGTTTTTTTCTACAAGGAAGCCGGCCTCGTACACAAGTGTACGAGGCCGACATTCCTTCACAACGAGAGTTGAGCGGGGGTCGTCGCCTATTCCGCGGGCGGCGCTTCGGGCGCCGGCGCGGACCCTTGGAGCTTCATCCAATTGTCCAGCACATCGACGACCTTCAGATTACGGTCGATGCGCATGATCTTTCTGGTGATGACGTACCGAACTCCCTTGAAGCGTATGAGCTTCGCGTGGCCGATGACGTCATTGTTGCGAGTGGAATCATTCCACTTTTTCAGCTCGATGGAATGGAGAACCTCGGGTTCACCACCGTCGGTGAGCACCGGTTCGGCGTAGCTGCCGTCCAAATTGAATGTAGCCATCACGGTCACATCCGATGGCCCGTCGAGCCACTCCAAACCACTGCATCCCGTTCCTTCGTGCGCCAGAATCAGTAAACTCATTGTCTCACTCCTTAGCCTTGGAGACTCGAAACTCATCGCCCCTACTGCGTGCAGGGAGGACATGGGACACTCTTGCATTCCAAAAGTGCCTGATGTCCTCTCTGCGTACTCTCGATGTGAAGGATCAGGCCCAAACCGAGGGTTTGGACCAACTATTATTATACAATATTTATGCAATAAAATCAATAATGAGGCAGGGCCATTCCAGGGCTCCCTGCCGCGCAGAATCCCTTTCTTTCAGGTCTTTTTTTCCTTACACTGCCCCGGCTAGATTGATAGCGGCGAAGCCCGTCGATCGCATTCTCATTTTTTTCTCTCCGTAGTATGGACTTAAAGAACGTTCGCAATATCGGAATCATCGCTCACATCGACGCGGGTAAGACCACGACGTCCGAGCGCATTCTGTTTTACACCGGTAAGAACTACAAAATCGGTGAAGTGCACGAAGGCGAGGCCACCATGGACTGGATGGAACAGGAGCAGGAACGCGGCATCACCATCACGTCCGCTGCCACGCAGTGCATGTGGAAGAGCAAGTTCCAGAACGTCGACACCGTCACGACCATCAACCTCATCGACACCCCGGGACACGTGGACTTCACGGCCGAAGTGGAGCGCTCGCTCCGCGTTCTGGACGGAGGAGTCGCCGTCTTCGACGGATCGCAGGGTGTGGAACCGCAGTCCGAGACCGTGTGGCGCCAGGCCGACAAGTACCACGTTCCGCGCCTCGCATTCGTCAACAAAATGGACAAGATCGGAGGCGACTTCTACATGTCGCTCCAGAGCATCCACGATCGCTTGAGCAAGAGCGCCGTCGCCATTCAAATCCCCGTGGGAGCCGAGAGTGATTTCTCGGGCATCATCGACTTGGTCGAGGAAGAAATGGTCACCTTCGAAGGTGAGCACGGCGAGAAGCACATCCACCAGCCGGTCCCCGAGGACATGAAGGCCGATGTCGCCAAGTACCGCCAGATCATGATGGAGAAGGCCGCCGAAGGCGCCGGTGAAGAGCTCATGGACAAGTTCCTCACGAACGGAACGCTCACGAAAGACGAAATCAAAGCAGCACTTCGCCAGGGCACCGTGTCCGGCAAGACCTTCCCCGTTCTCTGCGGATCGTCGCTCAAGAACATGGGCGTGCAGCTCGTGCTCGATGCCGTCGTGAACTACCTCCCGAACCCGCTCGACGTTCCGCCTTCCAAGGGCACGAACCCGGAGACGGGCGCCGAGGAATTCCGCAAGCCGGAGAACTCCGAGCCCCTTTCCTGTCTCGCGTTCAAAATCGCCACCGACCCGTTCGTCGGTCGCCTCACCTTCATCCGCGTGTACTCGGGCATCCTCAAGACCGGTACGTACTGCCACAACTCCCGCAACGGAGCCAAGGAACGCATCGGACGCTTGGTCCGCTTGCACGCCAACAACCGCACCGAAATCGACCAGATCGAAGCCGGTGACATCGGTGCAGCCATCGGTCTTAAGGACACCCGCACGGGTGACACGCTCTGCGACGAATCGAAGCCCATCCAGCTCGAAAGCATTACGTTCGCCGAGCCCGTCATCTCGCTCGCTATCGAGCCCAAGACGAAGGCCGACCAGGAAAAAATGGGTATCGCCCTCCAGAAACTCGCCGAAGAAGATCCCACGCTCCGCGTCCGTTCGGACGAAGAGACGGGTCAGACCATCCTCGCCGGAATGGGAGAACTCCACCTCGACATCATCATGGATCGCATGAAACGCGAATTCAAAGTGGAGAGCAACTCGGGCAAGCCCCAGGTCGCCTACCGCGAAACGATCCAGAAGACCGTCGAGCACGAAGAGAAGTACATCAAGCAGACGGGTGGACGCGGTCAGTACGGCCACGTGCTCTTCACCATCTCCCCGCAGGAGCATGGCAAGGGTTACCTGTTCGAGAACTCCGTCGTCGGTGGACGCATTCCCCGCGAATACATCACCCCGTGCGACAAGGGTTTCCAGGAAGGTCTTTCCCGCGGAGTCCTCGCCGGATTCCCGATGGTGGATGTCAAAGTGGAACTCACCGACGGTTCGTACCACGACGTCGACTCGTCCGAAATGGCCTTCAAAATCTGTGCATCCATCGGAGTTCAGGCCGCCGCCAAGAAGGCCGACCCCGTCATCCTGGAGCCCATCATGAAAGTGGAAGTCGTCTGTCCCGAAGAGTACTTCGGAGACGTCATGGGTGACGTATCGTCCCGCCGCGGTCTCATCAAAGACACCGGCTCACGCGGTATGGCCAAGACGGTCCTCTGCGAAGTCCCGCTCGCATCCATGTTCGGTTACGCCACGGAGCTCCGTTCCATGACCCAGGGTCGCGCAAGCTACTCCATGGAGCCCAGTCACTACGCCAAGGTGCCCAAGAACGCCGCCGATGAAGTCATCGCCGCTCGTGCCGGAGGCAAGTAGTCCGTTTCTCTCGCATTCAAAAGGACGGCGTGGGCCGTCCTTTTTTGTGGTTCCGGCACGTCGTTGTATCATTGAGATAACACATTGACATATTGAATCTGATGGCTAAAATACGGTCATGGGAAAGCGACGTTTCATCGAAGACAGCTGGCGAAAAGAGCCCTGGTTCAAGTCCTTGGCCTCCGCCATGTCCACGCTCAACACCGAGGAAGACATGGCCAATTTCCTGCGCGATATCGGCACTCTGTCCGAGCTCCAGTCATGGGCAGAGCGCTTCGAGGTCGCCAAGCAATTGGCGCAGGGCAAGACGTACCGCGACATCGCCAAAAACACGGGTGCCAGCACCACGACCGTCACGCGCGTCGCTAAATTCCTCGAGAACGGCGAAGGCGGTTACCGCAAAGTTCTCAATGCCCATCGGCACCATCGCATGGTCTCGGATGCGACGAAGGACGAACATTCCGTGCATACCGAGGCCCAGCCGCCACCCACGGGCGCGTCCGTACTGCAGAAGTACTTGGATAGGAGTAAAAACCAGTAGGAACGGAACCCCGATGGATCTATTCTAGTTCCCATTTCTTTTTCTTTATGTCTGAATCACTTGCCACCATCATCGTCCCCAAGTCGGGCATGGAGTCCGGCAAAGGGCGCAATAATATCGGCGATCTTCTCGCCTCCGCGGGCTACGATGTCCGTGAAAAATTCGGTCGCAATGACCAAGCTCAACAGGGCGATCTGCGGTTCCTTGCCATTAAAGGAGCCGATGCGCTCGCCGCGCAACTTGAACGCCTCAACGATAAGCCGTACGCGCTTCTCATGGGGTCCGACGTTCTCGCCGAAGCCGATCTTACGGCCAGGAGACGCGGTGTTTCTTCACGCATTCAACGCTTGCTCACCATCGGCGCAGGCCCCTGCACCTTGCGGTTCTTGGCACCCGAGGAAAACCCGGTGACATCCGAAGCAGACTTGGAAGGCAGGCACATATTCTCCAAGTATCCCGCCATTCTCTCCAAGGCACTCGGCGCCATGGACGTGCGCGCCAAGGTCCGTCGTACCGAAGGTGCCGACACGCGCGTCAACGAATGGCGCACCGACGATACCGACATCGCGGCGCTCGAAATCGTGGGCAGCGGCGATACCGCGCGCGCCAACAAATTGCAGATCGTGGACGGGCAGACGATCATGTATCCCGAGGGCAGGTCCATGGGCCTTGAGTATTTCGATTTCAACAATATCGCCACGGATCTTTTCGTTTCCGATGCACGCAACCTTTCCTTGCAATCCAGGGGAGCCATTCGTGACCTGGGCTTGGCTCTGGAGGCCGCTTTGACATCGCACCGCTACGTCGCGTTCAAGTTCAACGTGCCGATCGATGACGTCAAGAACTTCCGCGATTTGGGCATGAAGGGCCCCACGATCTCACCCGTTCTTTCGAGGGACGGACAAGAGTGGCGCAGCATGGAAGTGTACGTGCCGGAACCCGAGCAAAACCGCATGCGGTCCACGCTCATGGATCGCGGAGCCAAGGATTTGAGCAGCATGGTGCTGCACGTCGAAGTCGACGCATCGACGTCCGAAGTCCTTCGCGGTTTGCCGTTTTTTCAAAAGGAGGCTCCCTCTCGCATCGATGCGCGTTTGGAAGAACAGGATGACGATGAAAACATTGCCGGGTGGCTCGCGTCGCTTTCCGTCATGGTCGATGAGCGTGCCGGTGACACGGAAGGCAAGAGCGGTACGGGCAGAGCCTTGAACATGGGTGCCGAATTCTGCGCCGCACGCTACGTCGGCGAAACGATCGAGCTTTCGAAGGCCGTCCGCTCCGGTACGCGCGATGACATCGTCGCCGAAGCGGGTCAGTGCGTGTACTGGTTCCTCGTTGCCCTCAAATCAGGCGGTGTATCGTTCGAGGACGTCGTGAAGCGCATGGCGGAGTTCGGCGTCGATGTCGATTCCGATATCGGGTCATACATCTACGGCGCCATTCGCAAATCTCGCGAGAGTTTGTCCGATGTCTACGGCATCGAGGATGCGGATTCCTCGGTGGCATATGCCGAACAGTCGACCGAGTTCTCCACGGCACTTCGGAAGACGAAAGGCGAAGCCGCAGTCGCGCAAGCCGCCAAAAGTTTTGAGATGCTCCTGCAGCTCATCGAACGTGAAGTGACGCTCAAGGAAGTCATGGAGAAAGAGCGCGGACCGAAGAAGTAGTTGTCTGTGTTAGTCTTAGCCCGATGAATCACGATACGTTCATGCACCGGGTACTGCAACTCGCCGAGCGAGGCAGAGGCAAGACCGGCATCAACCCGATGGTTGGTGCCGTGCTTGTGCGTGGTGGGAACGTCGTTGCCGAAGGGTTCCATGAAGCATTCGGGAAAGCGCACGCCGAGCGTCAGTTACTGGAAAAGTTTGATCAAAAAATTGATTCATCAGATTTACTCTACGTGAATCTTGAACCGTGCTGCCACACCGATAAAAAGACACCTCCGTGCGCGCAGTTTCTCATCGAAAGAGGAATCAAAAACGTCGTCATCGGCATGGCCGACCCGAACCCCGCGGTTGCGGGGAAAGGCATCGAGCTGCTTCGGAAAAGCGGCGTGAATGTCATGACGTCCGTACTGCCCGCAGACTGCTTGAGATTGAACAGGGGATTCGTCTCCGTGCAGATGAAGCATCGTCCGTGGCTCACGCACAAGAAGGCGTGCACCTCGGAAGGATGCTTTGCCAAGCCCGACGGATCGCCGCTCAAGATCACGACGCAGCAGCAAGACGCCTGGTCGCATGCGTTTCTTCGCGCGAAGCACGATGCCATCCTGGTCGGAGTCGGTACGATCCTCAGCGACAATCCCCGCCTCGATATTCGCCTCGCGGAGAATCCGCCGCAACTCTGGCGCATCGTTCTCGACGGTAGCCTGCGGATTCCGCTGTCGGCTACGGTCGTGGGAGATGCTGCGGCAAAGCGGACGATCGTCGTGCACGGACCGGCGCTCACGACGGACGATGCCACCGAAAAGAAGCGCGTGCTTGCGGGCAGGGGAGTGAGGCTGCTTGAAATCCCGATGAAGGGCGGAACGTTTGCGTGGGACACGCTCTGGAAAAATCTGATGACACCCGTCGACGATTTCCATGGCATTGCGTCGATTCTCGTGGAAGGCGGTGCCATGACGAGAGGTCATTTTGTGAGTGCAGGACTCGTGGATGAGGATGTGACGCTCATGGGGGATTAATATTCTTGCAGACGAGTGTTACTTCTTTGGCGCGCTTACAATCCCACTTTCTTTTGACGCAAAAGAAAGTGGCAAAGAAAAACAGTCGCTCGTGGAAAAATGACCTACGCTTCTACGTTCGCTCCGCTAAAAAGTCCAAACTCCCCCGCAGCGCTGACGCGTGCGGGGTCAAACAGTGGACTTTTTCACGCTCCGCTTCACGTGAAGCGTTACGGCATTTTTC
>CAZSWJ010000011.1:43804-46035 GCA_964611095.1 uncultured Candidatus Peribacteria bacterium | reverse complement strand
ATTGGTTGCGGGGGCAGGATTTGAACCTGCGGCCTCCAGGTTATGAGCCTGGCGAGCTACCGGGCTGCTCCACCCCGCGGTAGGGACTGCAGTATGCCGTTAGGCCAGCCAAAAAGCAAAGATCGTCGCGGCGTGCTATCCTCAGCCCATGAACATTTATTGCAGCGGCATCGGAGGAATCGGCCTTTCGGCGTATGCGGCACACATGAAAGCCCGCGGGCACGAGGTGACGGGCAGCGACAAAGCGGCTTCGGCCGTCACGGAAGATTTGGCGACGCAGGGAATTTCAGTAGCCCTGAAGCAAGACGGCTCCGCGATGCCGGGCGAGCTGGACCTGTTCGTGTACTCCGAAGCCATTCCGGAGACCGCACCCGAGCGGATGAAAGCGACGCTCATGAAGGTGAAACAGATGTCGTACTTCCAAGCACTCGGCGAGCTGTGTGGCGACGGCGACGTTGTCGCCATCTGCGGCACGCACGGAAAGTCATCCACGACGGCCATGGCCGCTCGCGTGTTCATCAATCTGGGACTGGATCCCAACGTCGTCGTTGGAACCAAGATGAAAGAACTCGGCGGGCGCAACTGGCGCAAAGGCGCGGGAAACCTGTGGATCGTGGAAGCATGCGAGTACCGCAGATCATTTCTCCACATCACACCAAAGACGCTCATCATCACCAACGCGGACGGCGACCACTTCGATGCATTCAAAGACAAGGCCGACTACGAATCCGCGTTCGTGGAATTCGCATCCAAACTTCCCTCCGGAGGAAAAGTCATCGGTCACGGAGCGGACGCCATCGTGAAGCGCATTTTCGAAGCAGCCAAAAAAGATTTCATCAATGCCGATACGCAGCCGCTCACCGCGCTCAAAACTCCGGGCCTCCACATGCAGCAGAATGCGCAACTCGTGCTCGCCTTGGCGGGGGAGAGGGGAGTGGACATCGCCAAAGCGCAGGCCGAGCTCGCGGGCTTCGAGGGAACGTGGCGACGCATGGAGGTGAAAGGCGTGAACGCTCACGGCATTACGGTCATCGACGACTACGCGCACCACCCCATCGAAATCCGCGCCACGATCGCCGCCATCAAAAAAGAATATCCGAAGAAACGTCTGGTGTGCGTCTTCGAGCCGCACACGAACGATCGGGTGCTCAAGCTCTGGAAGGACTTCATGACGTCGTTTACGCAGGCGGACTTACTGCTCGTGACGAAAGTCTTCGACGCGCGCCCGGACAAAGACGCCGAGCAGGCCGACGTCGCCAAGTTCGCCGCTGAGATCGGACGCACGAGCAAAGTGGCGTGCCGGCCGACGGGCTCGCTTGAAAAAACGAAAGTCGCACTCGAAACGTTGCAGCACGAGGGCGATGTCCTGCTCATCATGGGAGCGGGCAACAGCACAAAACTCGCGGATGCGATGATGCTCTAGGCATCGCGATTACTTTCTGGTTCCGCGCGGGTTCGTCTCGCGCTCCGTTGCGTAATCCCGGATGGATCTGCGGCTCGGTCGCGTACGATCGACGTTGTCCTCCTCGGCGGTGTCGCAACGAAGCGTCACCTCCAGAGTATTGCGCTGCTCACCCTCCACCTTGATGCTATGTACCGGCGGCTGCAAGCAATCGCCGCTCTTGCCGACGTACACGGCGTAGTTGCCGACGGGAATGTTCTTGAACGTTTTCGGGGTGATGCCCGTGAGAGTACGACCCGTGGGACCTTTCATGCGGAACCGAACGCCCGAAGGCTCGCTCGTGATGCCGAGTGAACCGAGCTTGGTGAGCGCGTACTGCACGAGCAGGCGGTAGTTGTCGTTGGGATACAAATTGAAGGAGTACTGCTGGGACGTATTCACCTCGATGATGTCCCCGCCGCGATACACCGTGATTTTGGCCGACATGCCGGGAGGCGGCGTGACGCTGAACGTCGTAGGTCCGAACTGGGAAACGCCGAACGAATAGTTCTGCTTATCGATGCCTTTGTCATCGCTCGTAATGGCCGATCCGTCGGCGGCAAGGAGCGTCCATTTGCCGTACGACGATGCGGACAGCTGCTCCACCTTGACGGACGCTTGGTTGCCGGCGAGAACACCGACGGGGAGCGAGGCGGAAAGAATCGACGCAATGAAGAACGCGGAAAGGGTGGAGCGAGTGATATGCATGCGAACATGTAAACAAAGCCAAAAGAACGCGTAAAGCAAATCGTCTGGACTGTTCCCGTTACAGTGATCCTAAAGCGCGTTC
>CAZSWJ010000011.1:20558-43704 GCA_964611095.1 uncultured Candidatus Peribacteria bacterium | reverse complement strand
CGCGTAAAGCAAATCGTCTGGACTGTTCCCGTTACAGTGATCCTAAAGCGCGTTCAAGCGACTCTGCCCACTCCCGGTGCAGAGAATCGAGATTAAGAGAAATCAATGTCGCTCCGCCCTTTCTTAATGTGAAATCGCTTCCCGCAACGACAGTGCCGATCTCGACGACCGTACAGCCGCTCTTTTTCGCCGACTTCTCGAACGCATCGGCTTTGTCTGCGGCGACTTCCAGGACGAATCCGCCGGTTTCACTGAAGAGAACGGTGTCCGGACGCAGGGCGTGCGAGACCCCGGCCACGTCGACCGAGATACCGAGTGCTCCGCCGCGACCGCGCTGCTTCGTCGTCATTTCAAACAATGCGAGAACAAGTCCGCCTTCGCTGATGTCGTGACTCGAGAGAATCATCGAGGACGACACGGCTTGGGTCACGAATGAAATTTCTTTGAGAACATCGGCGAAATCGGGCGAGGGAACGTTGGCTCCGAGCAGTGCGTTGCGCTTGGAACCGGACAGCATCTCGAGCACTTGGTAGTAGGCGCTGCCCCCGCATTCGTCTTTTCTCTCACCGAGCAGGTACAGCTTGGAACCGGCGGACTTGAGGCGCATGTCGATGGCGTTGCGAGCATCGGGCATGGCGCCGATGATGCAGACGTTGGCGGTGGGATCGATGGGCCCCTCTTTCGTTGCGTTGTACAGACTGACGTTGCCGCTGATGACCGGAATGGCGTCGCCTCCGATCTCGATGCCGCGTGCAGCATCGGAAATTCCTTTGATGCCTTGCTCGAGTGCCCAGAGCTGCTCGGGGATTTCGGGATTGCCGTAGTTCAGACAATCGGAAATGGCACGGGGAAGCGCACCGACGGCGGCGATGTTGCGGACGTTCTCGATGACGGCGTTGACGCCCTGCAAGTACGGAGAAATGCGGCCGTACCGACCGTTTCCTCCACATGCCAAAGCCACGCCCGTGTATTTGTCCTTTTCGGACAAAGATTCCTCCCAGCCGGGATGCGCCCCGTCGATTTCGTATGACTGAATGTCCGACAGCGGCATGATGACCGACGCGTCGGCTTCACCCGGTTCGATGACGGTATTGCCGAGAATGTTCTTGTCGTAGTGACGGAACACGCGCGACTTGCTGGCGTGCGACGGGTGGGTGACGAGTGCGCGGAAAATATCGGAAAGCGTGAAGCTCTTCGTACCCACTTTCACGGCATCGCCTTTGCACGTGATGACAGGCTCTTTGAAGTCCGTGACGGGAGCCTTGGTGGGACGCACGTACTGCAAACCCGATGTGATGTCTTCGGACTTGGCGCTGCAGACGACTTTTCCCTTGTGCTTGAGAACGTACGTGTCGTCCTCGGTGACTTTGCCGACGACGCTGGCGCGCGCTCCTTCGGCGACGGCGGGCAGATCCCACGTCTCGTTGTAGTGCTTCAGGATGTGCTTCGTGAGCGACGGGTGACAGATCCAGCAGAAGCGCTCCTGCGTTTCGGCACACGCGATGACTTGCGGCGGCAGGCCCTGGATCGCGACGTGAATTTTGTCCAAATCGACCACGGCACCCATGCCCATGGGAGCGACTTGCTCCACCGATGCGCAGACGTTGCCGCCCGCTCCCAGATCTTTGAAGCTCACTTTGTCCATCTTCTTCTCCCGCACGAGCCAGTCGAACAGTGCGTACGTGGATGCGAGGAGGTGACGCTCCAAAAACGGGTTGGGTTCCTGCACGGCTCCCGAGTTTGCCTCTTTATCGTCTTCTTCCATGGTGACGGATGCGAACGATGCGCCGCCGAAGCCGCTCTTGTCCGTGGGCTTGCCCACGATGATGATGTCGTAGCCGACTTTGCCGGCTTCTTTGACGACGTAACTGTGGATGATCTCGTCCTCGCGGATGAGACCGACCGAGACGACGTTCACGAGGCAGCTTTTGTTGTAACCGTCATCGAACACCGTGTCGCCACCCAAGTTGGGGATGCCGAGCGCGTTGCCGTAGCCTGCGACGCCGCGGATCACTTCGCTCGCAATCGAGCGGGTTTCATCGGACTTCAGGTCACCGAGGCGAAGCGAGTCCATGGCCCCGATGACGCGCGCGCCCATGCACAGAACGTCGCGGACACAACCGCCCACACCGGTCGCCGCACCTTCGTACGGCACGACCTGCGACGGATGGTTGTGCGACTCATGGCTGATGACGATGCCCCAGCGTTTTCCTTTGGGCCCGTCGGTCACGGCGACGATGCCGCTGTCTTCTTTAGGACCGAGAATGACGTGCTTGCCCGTGGTCGGGAAAGCCTTGAGGAACCTACGGCTGGATTTGTAGCTGCAGTGCTCGCTTCCTTGAATTCCCCAAATGGTGGCCTCGGTGATGCTGGGGGGCCTGCCGAGCATTTCCTCGATTTTGCGGCCTTCCTCCACGGTGAGTCCGATTTTATGTTTCGTCAGGCACGCCTTGACCTCGGCATCGGTCATTGTGGAAAAAGCGAGCGTGTCTCCTGGCATGTGCGGATCCTAAGGGTTTGGCGGAAAAAAGTCACACGGATTGGAGCGGTTGGCGGTTGGCGGTTAGAACAAAGTAATCCTACATGCTAATCGCTACCCGCTGACCGCCTCTTGGCTGTAGGCTAAACATCGCATATTTCGCACTTCATGAAGAAACTCCTCCTCTCCCTCCTCTCGGAAAAACGCATCGCCGGCGGTGCGGCGATTTTGGCGATCACATCACTCGCGTCATCGGTCTGCGGATTTTTGCGTGACCAGGCGTTTTCCATCATGTTCCCGCTCAAGTCCGACCCCATCGGCGTTGCATCGGTGTACATCGCCGCGTTCCGTCCGAGCGACCTGCTGTTCCAGGTTCTCGTGATGTCCTGCCTCAGCGTGGTGGTCGTACCGTTTTTGGCGGGGCACCTGGCACACGACAGAAGGCATGAAATGGACAAGCTCATGACGAGCACGATGGTCGTTTTCGGATTCGCGTTCGGAATCCTCGCACTCATCATGGCGATCTTCTTTCCGTGGATCGCACCGCACCTCGTGAAGTTCGAGGGCGCGACGCTGGATCTCTACATTCGCTTCGGCCGCATCGCACTCTTCACGAATTTTCTCTTCGTCTTCGGCAACGCGCTCGGCCAGTACTTGGTGAGCGTCCAGCGCTACTGGATGTACGGACTCACGCCGATCATCTGGGCACTCGGCACCATCGCCGGCACGTATCTCCTCACCCCGATCGTCGGTCCGCTCGGACCCATGCTCGGCACGGTCATCGGAACGATCGTCTACGTGCTTCTACGCGGCATCGACGCATACCGCGCAGGCTTCCGTGCAAGGTTCGACAACGGCGGTATTCTGCACGACGAACTCAAGCACATGGGGCTTCTGCTCATCCCGCGCATGGCGGCACTGAGCGCGCTCCAGCTCCAACTCCTGCTTCTGGATCGCTTGGCCTCGGGTCTCGGCAAAGAAATGGTCGCCCTCAACCAGTTTGCCAGCAACTTCGAGTCCGTCATTCCCGGCATCGTCGGCATCGCGCTCGCACAATCGTCGTTTTCGCTCATGAGCCAATCTGCCGCGCGCGGCGACATGACGAAGTTGAAGGGACACATTCGTCATGCACTCTGGGTGAACTTCGGTCTTGCGATTCCGGGTGCCGCGGTTCTGGCACTCTGCGCGAGCATCGCCGCATCGCTCATGCATCTCGAGGCGTTCACCACGCCGATCTTCATCGCATCGCTTTTGATCTACGCGCTCGCCGTTCCCTTCGAGAGCACCAACCACATCATGCTCCGTTCGTTCTATTCGCTGAAGAACACCGGGTGGCCGGCGCTCAGCAGCGTCATGAGCTGTGTCGTTGCGGTGACAACGGGAACGTATTTCCTCGATTCCCTCGGCGTGTACGCTCTCGCGGTCGCGTACGTCACGGCGCAAATCTGTCAGACGATATTCCTCGGATCATTCCTGGCGATCGCCATTCGGCGAGCTTCCGGTTCTACTCGCGGCCTTTCAGCTGCACGGTCGTAGGCTTCTGCGTGCGGAGCGAGCTGTCATCACCGTTGATACGGATGATACGAACTTGATTCTGGTCGAGAGGGTTCAGCGTGAGAAGAATCGGCTTTCCGACGAGCGTGAGCCCCTGAAGTCCGCGAGCGGTGTACGTCAGGTTCACTTCCGTTTCATTCGTGATGGAAAAGACGCGCGTCACGCCGTCTTGCGTCAGCACCGTGATCTTCGCGCCGTCGATGGCCTGAAGCGTTCCATTGAGCGAGAGCACGGGGTTCAGCTCGATGTTCATGATGATGACGAGCGACGCCGAAATGGTGTTGCCGTCCACTCTCCAACCGCGGACGCGGACCTGCATGCCCTGCATGATGTTCACGGGCAGAAGCGACTTGCGGCTCAGGCGCCCCTCGGAAATGATGCTCGCGGTGTCCTGGAGCACGACGGTCACTTTTTGGCCGTTGCTTGCGGTGACGACGTACTGGCCGCCCTCCTCGGAGAACGCCTGCTTCTCGGAAATGGACACGGAGTCCACGGTACCGGTAATGGTGACGCGCGGGCCGATGCCTTCGAGCGCGAGTGCGGAAAGAGGAAGTGTGAGGGCGATAAGGCCGGACGCGATGAGTGGGAGACGCATGAGAGGATTGGGAAAGATACGTATGTGACGTATGACGCCGAAAATCTTACACGACAAATCCGAATTCCGTGATTAAGGATTCTGTTACCAGAAAACGAGTAAGCCGATTCGGCCACATCACCTTGATGCGACTATTTCTTGCGAACCTGCGTGAAGTCGAGCTCGACCGGCGTGTCGCGGTCGAAGATGAGAACGAGGACGGTGAGCTTGCCTTTGTCCACGTCCACGGCATCGATGGTGCCTTCATAGTTCTTGAACGGACCGTCGATGATGACGACGAGTTCGCCGACCTGGAAGTCGCTCTTGAACTTTGCGGTCTCCTCGCCCATGCGGCGCTCCACGACTCCGAATTCTTCCGGAGTGACGGGAACCGGAATGTTGCCGGAGCCCACGAAACCGGTGACGTTGGGGGTGTTGCGCACCATGTACCAGCTTTCGTCGGTGACGATCATGTCCACGAGCACGTAACCCGGGAACAGTTTCTTCTCTTCCTCCATGGGTTCTCCTTTCTTAAAGACGATCTGCTTTTCCTTGGGAACCACGACGGTGAACACGTAGTCCTTCATGCCGAAGGTCTCCGTGCGCTGTTCGATGGACTTCTTCACGCTGTCCTCGTAACCCGAATACGTGTGCACGACATACCAGTTACGGCCTGCTGATGGGTCTTGCTTGACCATGGGAGAGGGGAGTGAGGTTTAAATTTTGACGGTAAGGCGGATGATTTCGGAGAACAGCGAGTCCACCAATCCGAAGAAGATGGAGGAAACGGCAAGAAAACCGATGACGATGACGGTGAGGCGAACGGACTGCTGCTGCGTGGGCCAACGGACCTGGCGCAGTTCCTCGAGACTTTCACGGAAGTAGGTGATCATAATTTCGGTAGATACGGTAAAAAGGGCTGTCGACTGGAAACATCATACAGAATGAGCCGGGAAACCGCAAGTGCCGGATCCGCCCAAGGCGGGTGGCGCGAGGCGGCCGGCGAGCAGATCGCCGCTCTTCGTTTATGCCAAAAAACCTACCCGCTACACGCTAACCGCTACCCGCCCTACAGTTCGTACGTCGGCACATCAAACGCATGAATCTTGGTGATCGGGAGCGCCACGAACCACACGCTTCCCTTGATGTTGTGCTGGGGAACGAACGCCGTCTGGTGCGTACCGAGGTGCGCGAAGCTGCGCGAGTCCAAGCTTCCTTGGCGGTTGTCGCCGAGGACGAAGTACTGATCCTCCGGCACTACGAAGACTTCCTCGGTCGTATCGCCGCTCGGAACGGGGTAGCGGTACGTCTTGCCGCTGTTTACGGCGTTGAGGTACGGCTCCTCGAACTTGATGTCGCCCTTGGTCTCGTCGCGGAGGTACACGTTGCCATCACGAATGACGATCGTTTCGCCGGGCATGCCGATGACGCGCTTCACGTAGTACTTGCCGAGGTCGGTCGGCGGACGGAACACGACGATGTCGCCGCGTTGCGGAGAACCGACGATGTAGCGAAATTTGTTGATGACGATATATTCCTTGTCTTCGAGCGTCGCGGTCATGGAATTGCCTTCGATCTGGAACGGAGACACGACGAACGTGCGGATGATGGCGACGATCGCCACGATGATCACGATGTTGAGCGTCACGTCGAAGACGTGGAACAAAATGCTTCGCTTGGTGAGTTTTGGGGACATCGGAGACAGTATAGCAGACCGCGGAGAGGGTGAGAATGAGAAGGTCTTAATGTGCGGGCGAGTAGCGGGTAGCGGTTGGCGAATAGGATATTTCTACCCGCTACCCGCTCACCGCTATCCGCCCATCAATCAAGGATGGCCCTCTTCCGCCATTCTCGGGAGTGCTACAATCCTCCCGTGCTCAACAAATTCTTCTTCGACCAGCACCTCGATGATGAGGAGAAAATCCTCCTCGTCGTGCACAAGCATTGGTTGATGGGCATCAAGGCGCTCTGGCTTCCGAGCATCGTCTTCGCCGCGGTGTGGAGCGTTCTCTATTTCGTGCACACCAAATACGTCGTCTACGGAGTATCCCTCGCCGCCGTGAGCGTCGGCATTTGGTGGATCAGGAATTTCATGGATTATTTCTTGGACGCGTGGGTCATCACGAATAAAGGAATCGTGGACCTGGAATGGCACGGCATGTTCCACCGCAAATCGGCACGCATCCTCTACAGCGACTTGGAAGGAGTGGAGTACGAAACCAAAGGAATCGTGGGAACGCTCTTCGGCTACGGCGAGATGACGCTGGAGAAAGTGTCCACGGGCGGAACCATCAGCATGCCGTACGTCAAAAAGCCGCGCCGCGTGGAAGCGGTGATCTTGGGAGCCATGGAAGCGTACATGCTCAAGAAGAACATGAAGGATGCGACGACGGTGCAGAACATCCTCGCCGAATTCGTGGCATCGACGATGCAGAAACAAGCCGCGGAAAAGAGCGTGCAGAAAATCGCACCGAAGAAGCCTCCCGTGAAGAGATGAGTACCGCGATTTTTATTTTCCTTGCGGCACTCCTCGTAGCGGCGATCATCGTGCAGTACATGATCATCAAGCTGATGCGACGTGCGCTTCGTGCGGGTGCACGCATCGCCATCGAACAAGCGTGGAAGCGCGTTCATGCGCACGAGCACGGCTCGCTCAAAATCGTGGAAGCCGACAAAATTTTGGACGAAGCGCTTCGTCTGCTCGGATATAAAGGAACGCTCGGCGACAAGCTGAAGAAAGCCGGGCCTCGATTTTCGAACCTCAACGATCTCTGGTGGGCGCACAAGCTCAGGAACAAGGCCGTGCATGAGCTGAGCCACAAAATGGAAGACGCCGAAGTGGATCGCGCCATTCGGATTTACCACAAAGCGCTGACGGATCTTGGCGCCAGACTCTAAATGGCGGGTAGCGAGTAGCGGTTGGCGGGTAGGGAGATCGAAGAAAATTTCTACCCGCTACACGCTATCCGCTACCCGCCTCTCCGTTCCATAAAAACTCCCGCTATACTCACGCCAATGAAACCTGAACTCCTCATCATCGGTCTGGGCAACCCGGGCAAACAGTACGAGCTCACGCGTCACAACGCAGGTTGGATGGCGCTCGATTTTTTGGCCAAAGAAACGGAAGCAGGGGAGTACGAGGACAAACAGAAGTTTCTGTGTCACATGGCCGAAGGAAAACTGGATGGAAAGCCCGTGCTCCTCGTGAAGCCGACGACGTTCATGAACCGCTCCGGCGAATGCATGCGTAAGCTCGTAGACTTCTTCAAGCTCGATGCCGCCAAGCAAGTTCTGATTCTCTGCGACGACATCGACCTGCCGCTCGGCACGCACAGGCTCCGCATGAACGGTGGCCCGGGCACGCACAACGGGCTCAAGTCCATCGTCGATTCGTTCGGTGGTGACTTTCCGCGCCATCGCATCGGTCTCGGCACGCAGCCGGAACAAATGGACCTCGCCGCGTGGGTGCTCTCCAAGATGAGTGATGCAGACATCAAAGCGATGAAACCGGCACTCGAGGCGAGCCTTGAATCTGCTAGGACCGTGCTAAAAGCGAGTGTCTAAGCTGTTTTTACCTACCTCTCCTTTCCTGTAGACTCGTCTCGCTCTTGGGGAGTCGCCAAGCGGTAAGGCAGCGGCCTTTGAAGCCGCCATTCGATGGTTCGAATCCATCCTCCCCAGCCAATTACCACTATCTAGTACAAACTTTGAACTTGGATCGTATCTATAGTCCAAGCCTCATTTCGAAATACGACGTATGCTCGAAGTTGTTCTCCGTGTCCATTTCCGTCGCTCTTAAGGGTGTAACGCGTCGTATAATCATAAACTTTTACGTTCTCCTTGCTTTCATTTTCGAGCAACTTGAGATTTAAAATTGTAATTCCCCCATTAATTTTTAAAGCAAATTCCTGCATTTTCTCTAACGAAAAATTTTCTTCATTTTTTGCATATTGAGTAGTAAGCAGATTTCTAGCGTCTTCAAAACGATGAAGATTCCAGTAGCGATAAAAATCAGAAACAGTAGACACGGCTGCAGAGGGCTTAGGGGGATCAACTTGAAAAGACTGAGCAGAAAAGTGGCTCCAACCTGCGTAGGCAATCAAGGCTGTGGCGAGAATCGAAACAATTGCACCTAAAATTGCACTGAAGAAATGATTTCCAAGCCATGCAAAAAATTGAGAGGCTGCCCCAAACTGTCTTTCAGATGATGAATTATTAACTGACGCATTTAATTCCTGAAAGAAATCTCTACCTGCAATGTTCTGAGTAACAGGAGTTTGTGATGGGAAGTATTCCATGTGCTCCTGTGCGCGCTGCTTGAGCGCTTTGATTTGTTCGAAAATAAATTGCCATGCCCTTATATGGCCCATTAGAGGTACCTCGAGAAGCTTCCAGTTCACAAAAAATCTATCTGCCTTTCTTTTAAATGCAAGTGCTGACTCTCTGCTGCTCGGTTCATATCGCAATAGTCTTTCAATAAGCTTTTCAATAAAGACACCGAGGCCGGTATGGAATTTTGTATCGATCGTGCTTACCGTCCAGCCTTGCTCGAATATTTTTTCTTCAGAAAGAATAACGTCGATTGATTCTGAGAGAACGACTATTTGTTCGTGGCGCCTTACACTTCGAAAAATCCAAAACTTGCTGTCCGAATTTATATCGGGGATTTCAATTTCCGTTACCGTCCACCCTTCTGGGACAGAATGCACCAGCACTTTGCTAAAAAAAGATCCAGCATTCGCGTTAAGAAATGGAAGCTTGGTTGTCAAAATATGAGAATTAACTCTTAAATCATTTTCGGAAAAAAGAAACATAAACATCGATCCTTCTTCCAGATCTGGAAGTACTTCTGCACTAGGAAAGTAAAAAATTGAACGATTTAGGTTTCCATTACTGTCCCTATTACCCGGTCGCTCTGCATAAAGACGCATAGTGCGTGGATTATAGCGCTAATCTAAATGATGACTTGTTTTGGTTTGTCCGTCTCTTGGCGATGTATACTTTGCTTATGTCTATCAATCGATATGTTAGATTTGTGAAATTTATGGATTGGCTTTTCATGTTGCCAGTCCCATATTTTCTCTTCGCTTTCGCACTTACACTTGTGCTGTGGATGGGATTTATTGGAATCCTTTCGCAGTATAATCCACTTAACAGTGAAAATGGTGCAGACGTAACTCTGCAGCTTGTTTTCTTCTGTTTTGCACTTGCTGCAGCCGCATCAGCACTTCCATTTGAGAACCTCAAACCAAAGCTTCCGATCGTAGTTGGTGCAGCCGTGCTTGCGGGTACGGGCCTGCCAGTAGGATTTGGCATAGCAGAGATGTTCTGGATGGTAAGTGAAGGCATGGCAGCAATTGGTGGCGTAATCTTCAGCACTTCGATATTTGCACTCTCGCTTGCAATTTCGATTCTCGCTCTTGAGTCACTTATTGCAGCGTTCCAAGGTGCGATAAAGAAGGGCTGAGTATTCACACCTACGCCTCACACGCCTTGCAGACTTTCTTGAGGTTGAGCTGCTGCGCGGCATTCATGCTGTGCTGGTAGTAGAGCGTTTTGATACCCAGCTTCCACGCGGCGATGTAAAACTCGTTGATCGTCTTCACCGGAGTATCGGGGTGAATGAGCAAGTTGAGCGACTGTCCCTGATCGATGAATTCCTGACGGACCGCAGCCTGGTTGATGATCGCCATCTGGTCGATCTCGGGGTACGTGAGGAACACCTCTTTTTCTTCGGCCGTGAGGAAGTCGAGATGCTGCACCGATCCGTCGTGGTTGCGGATGTCGTGCCACGTCGCATCGTCGTTCTTGCCCTTTTTCTCCAGCAGTTTCGTGAGGAAAGGATTCTTGATCGTCGTTTTGATTTTCTGAATGTCCTTCACGTAACAGTTGGACCACACGGGCTCGATGCCCTGCGACACCTGGCCGAGAATGAACGCTGAGCTGGTCGTGGGTGCAACGGCCATGAGTGTCGTGTTGCGGCGCCCGTAGCCCTTAAGGACCTCCGGCTCACCGAATTTTGCGGCAAGTTCTTTGGATGCTTTGTACGAGCGCTCCTGAATCAGTTTAAAGATTTCGTAGTTCAATTTCGCGGCATCTTTGCTCTCGAATGCGAGCATTTTGGATTGCAGATAGGAGTGCCAGCCGAGAACGCCTAAGCCCAGTGCGCGGTGCCTCTTTGCGAACGTGTACGCGCGGCGCATGAAGAGAAACGTCTTTCTGTCCTCCTCGCGCTCCGAATCGCGGTACGCCTCCAGCTTCTCGATGAATTCAGTCACAATCGTATCGAGGAACGCGACGAGCGTTTCCACCGCATCGGTGTCCTTCCATGCGTCGTAGTGCAGCACGTTGATGGAGGAGAGCACGCACACGAACGATTCGTCGATGGTGCTCGGGAGCATGATTTCCGTGCAGAGATTGCTCGCCCAAATCTTCATGCCTTTGTCCTTGTACACGTCGACGGTCTGCTTGTTCACGTTGTCCGTGAAGAAGATGTACGGATAGCCGATTTCGTTGCGCGTCTGGATCACTTTCGCCCACAGCGCACGCTTCTTCTCATCTCCGGCGATCATCTGGTTCATCCACTCATCGCCGACGGTCACGCCGTGCGTGAGCTTTTGAATCGGGTTGCCTTCGGTGCCGATATCGAGGAATTCATCGGCATCGGGATGCTCGAGCGGCAGGTACGGTGCGAATTGTCCGCGGCGCGTGGAGCCCTGGCTCACGATGTCCGTCATTTTGTCGAAGAGCTGCATGAAGTGAACCGAGCCCGCCGACGTGCCGTTGTCTTTGATGGGCGCACCGCGGTGACGGAGCGCTCCGAAATAGCCCGACGTTCCTCCACCCATTTTGGACATCATGCCGATTTCGGCTTGGGTATACAGAATTTCGCCCATGTCGTCGGCGATGTAGGAGCCGAAACAACTGATAGGCAGCCCACGCTTCATGCCGAAGTTCGACCAGACGGGCGACGCGAGCGAAAAGAACCCGCGCTCCATGTAGCCGTAGAACTTATCGGCAAAGCCCTTCGTACCGTTGATCTCTTCCGCGCGATTCGCAATCTGACGAATTCGTTCCTCGGGCGTCATGCTGCCGACCAGGTAACCCGACTGCAGGAATTTACGAGAATTGTCATTGAGCCAGTCCATGAATGCGCGGGAAAAGGGGATTAGAAAAGATCGTTGCTCGTGATGCTCTTGCTACGTTTGTTGTAGTTGATCGAGCGCTTGTTGAAGAAGTCACCGTGCTTCGTGCCGATGATTTCATCGTT
Source organism: uncultured Candidatus Peribacteria bacterium (assembly GCA_964611095.1). Classification (GTDB taxonomy): domain Bacteria; phylum Patescibacteriota; class Gracilibacteria; order Peribacterales; family Peribacteraceae; genus CAZKJL01. The sequence goes on along the minus strand of CAZSWJ010000011.1, from coordinate 31,827 downwards.
GAACCATTCCGACTGCTTCAGGAGCGCAGCGTCCGTGTCGAACACCGGATCGATGCCGATGCTCCTCAGCGAACTATTCAAACGATGTTTGACGAATTCGTTGATGACCGCCTTGGGAAGAAAATCCAATTCACCGGCTTCAAAAATCCAATCGACGATTTTGCTCTCGGCCTGGAACGCCTTCATGCACAGTGCGCGAACGACATGCTTCTGCGACGGACCGAACCATTCGGGATGCTCTTTTTGAATGATGCGAATGAGGTCGATGCCGAAGTTGCCGTGAATCTGCTCTTCCTTGGACGTGGCCTCCACGACGTTGGAGATGCCCTTGAGCCTGTCACGGTGCTTATTGAACGCCATGATGATGAGAAACTGCGAGAAGAGTGACACGTGCTCGATGAAGAGCGAGAACAGAAGCACCGATTGCGTGTAATCCTTGCGGTCCTCGCTTCGTCCATTGCGCAAAGCCGTTTCCAAGTAGTTCACCCGTTCCATGATGACGGGGTTTTGGGAGAGCGTTTTGAATTGTTCGTTGAGCCCGAGAATTTCGAGCAAGTGCGAGTACGCGTCGTGATGACGCACTTCGCTTTCGGCGAACGTCGCGCCGATGGCGCCGATCTCGGGCTTGGGGATTTTCTCGTGCATGTTTCCCCAAAAGGTTTTCACGGCGACTTCGATCTGCGAGATGGCGAGGAGCGTATTTTTGATCGCGCTCCGTTCGACGTCGCTGATGCCGACTTTGAAATCCTGAATGTCGCTCGTGAAGTTGAACTCCGTGTGAATCCAGTACGAGTGACGAATGGCATCGACGTACTCGATGAGCTCTGGATATTCGTACGGCTTCAGCGTGATGCGCTTTTTGAAGAGATCGCGCTTCCGCTCCTTGGCGCGCTCGGCACGGTACACGATGAACGCCTTGGCGACGTCGTGGAAACCTCCGCTCATGAGTGCCTGTTCCACGGTGTCTTGAATCGCCTCCACCTCGAGCGGTTCATTCGACGTTCGGCGAAGGAACGAAACGAGAACTGAACGCATGACTGCGTCCCTGTCGTGCGCCACGGATGACGGAAGAATTTCGTTTGCGGGAATGGCGAGCACTTCGCGGAACGCGCCTTCGATGGCGTCGGCGATGCGCTTCTCATCGAACTTTACGAGCGTTCCGTCGCGCTTCTTGATGCTCGTTCCGGTGCGGAGCGCGGCGAGAATCACCGCGAGGTCATTGATCGATGATGCTGAAGAAAGAGACACAGGTGAGGGGGGAAGGGCACCTGTCGTCACGTCGTTTCGATATCGTGAGGGCGAGATGCTTCGTGCGAGCGAGGCGGGGAGACGAGTCTCCGGTTACAAGCTGTCTGGCTATAACAGTTGCGCGACAGTGGGGAATTGCACCCTCTTAGCTTGTACCGCTGTGAGCGAAACTATGCTCCCTGTGGTGTACCGATGCAAATCGACATACCAGATCTTGTGTTCGGGACGATTTTTCGTTTCTGACAAAAGCGGAACGTCGGTTTTCGTTTCGAAAAATAAATGATACGCCGAAGAAATTTTGTCGCGGTCGCAAGATCAATGCTGACGATATGATCGGTTGATTGACGAGACTTCGATGAGGTAGCCTTGTCTTCATATGCGTACATCCACCTTAATCGGCGGCACCGCGATTGCCGCAGCAATCGTTGCAGCCGCTCTCTTTGCGCTGCAGAGTTTTGATGCGGAGAGCGTCGCATGCAAAGACATCGATGCGGCTCGCGCCGGTCTTCAGGCGACGTACGACGCCGGAGTGAATGCGAGCGTCCAAGTGTATGCGGGAGAAAAAGCCGATGCGGACGAAACGCTCAGCCGTTGCTTGAACGCCGAACCCGTCGACCCGTGTGACGATGCGCAAAAAACGCGCGATGCTGCGGTTGCCGGTTTCAACGGGATTTCCTCTCCTCCGGACGACGCTCCGTACGCCGAGTTCCAAAGCTATTTCGCAAAGCGTGACGATGCCTACAATACGTACAAGAAATCCAAAGATGCTCTCGACCAGTGTCGTGCCGCCAACCCCCCGAAGCCCGACGTGCCATACGAGAAATCCGATACCAAAGCATGTTTCGATGCGTACGATGCCTCCGTCCTGAGCATCCGCGATACGTTTGGAAAAAACACGCAGGCGCTCAAGGCCGCTCTCAAGGCCGCGATGGACGCACTCGCCGCGCGTGAAAAGGCATGCAATCCTCCGACGGGGGATAAGCAATTCACCGATCTTGCGACCACGGGAGGCGGTGGCGAGACGGGCGGAAGCGTTCCGGTTGAGATCCTCAACTGCCGGATGCTCGACCCCAACCTCGATGCGGAAATCATCGCGCTTCGCGGCAGAGCCGCGGCTCTGCCTGGGGAAATTCAGGCCGTCCAAGACAGCATCGACAATGTACGCAAACGTATGAGCCCCCTGGAGCGCAACCTTCGGGATGTCGACACCTACATCCCGCCCGAGGCTACGAAGACGCAGTTCGAAGGTGCGCTCAATGCGCTTCGTGCCGAAAGAAAAGTATCCATCGAATCCTCACTCGATTTCTACCGAAACCTCCTGAGCCGTAGAGAGGCGGAGAAGGTCGAGCTCCAGCGGGAGCTTACCGACGTTCAGGCAAAAATCGCGGCACGCTTGAGCCAGATTCAGAAGGAGAACCAAGCTCGGCAGAGAAATTTCCCGACCGCCGTTCATCTTTCGAAACCCGATGAGTGCGGTTACTACCATTGCCATGGAATCCTCTGCGGCAGACCCGATCCGGCTTCCAATGCTTGTGGACACGGTACGACGACGGAGAGCGACACGGAGTGCAAAGAGTTCATCAGGTCGTACCTGAGGGCTGCGGAGTCTCGGTAAAGGGGACGTTGCCGACCTGAACCATGTCTCCGGCGTCCCACCATGCGAACATTGACGGAATTTTCAAAGCAATTATTTTTGACGAAACCATTTGGTATGCTGGGGAACGATGACGGTACGAAAACATGATTTCATCGCCTTGTTCACGGTTGCGACGGTGACGGTTGGCATGTCCGTACTTTTTCTTTTCGCGCAAACGGCACACGCCGCAGCCGACCCCATCGCGCACTGGAGATTCGATGCGGGAACGGGGACCGCACCCGCCGACAGCAGCGCGAATGCCGTCACTGCGGCATTCAGAACACCGAATCCCACCTGGACGACGACGGTTGCTCCCGTGTCATTCACGAACCCCTATGCCCTGAACTTCGAGGGCACCGGCGACGGCGTCCAAGTAACGTGGCCGTCGGGCCTGAACTTCAGTTCGAACGCGGCGCGCACATTCTCCTTTTGGTACAAGCCGACGATGGACGGTGAAACCGCATCGGGAAATTTCGACCGTATTCTCAGCTGGAGCGGCGACGGCTTTGAAATCGCGGGTACGTACGGCAACGTCGCGGTGCATCGTTTGGCTTTCTACGACGGATCGTGGCGCGATACGGGTTTCGATATGACCGTCGGCACGTGGTACAACATCGCATTCACGTACGACGGCACCAACGTGAAGCTGTACGTGTCCGGCGTTGAAAAGTTTTCCGGAACCTCGGGCGGTCGTGCGCTCAGCGGCACGATGTACATCGGCACGAGGCATACGGGCGACGAAGGCATCAACGGTCTCATCGACGACTTCCGCGTCTACGACTACGCCCTCACGCCGACGCAGGTCGACAACATCGTCGCCGGTTCGGACAACCCCGACAGCGCCCCTGCCGCTTCCTCGTCCTCGGCAAACGGAGGCGGAGCGAGCATGCCCGTGTGGCTGCTCAATCTGCGCGCACGAAACAACCTGACGTTCCGGGGCGAAGCCGCATCCTCGTCGACGAGCAGCAGCAGCTCAAGCTCGGTCGCCGCGGAGATTCCCACGCCGATCGTGGCCGCATCGTCATCCTCCGTTTCCTCCTCCTCTTCATCGTCCTCCGCACCGACCCGAACGCCGTTTCAGGCGCGAACATGCAAACGTGTCGGAAAGTGGTTTGGTGGGAATTTTTCGATGGTCGACCGCCTCAACGAACGTTTGCGACGGTGGTTCGGCTTCACGTGCGAGGCGTAGGGGAAACGTAGTACACTGTTCGGTAATTTCCCCTCTTTCCTCATGATTCACCTCATCGCCGTCGCACAGTACGTGCAGACGCACGTTCTCGGCGTCGTTCTCGCCATCGGTGCATCGTTCCTCATCGGCTTTCTGTGGCACGGTCCGCTCTTCGGCAAGCAGTGGATGAAGTTCAACAACATCCCGGAGCCCAAGAAAGAAGACATCAAGTTTTCGATGATGCTGCCCGGCATCGGTGCCAGTCTCCTTATGGCGTTCGTGCAATCGGCGGTCATCGGACGCACTCTCCAGATCGTAAGCCTTGCGAACGTCGGACAAGCGCTCATCATCGCCGTCATTCTGTGGCTGCCCTTCGTCGCACTCGTCATCCTCAACGAACACACATGGGCAGGAAAGTCGTTCGCTCACACGTGCTACGACGCGGCATACAACCTGTGCTCCATGCTCGCGATTGCTGCTGTGCTGTACGCCACTCTGTAAATTCCAAATGGCCGGCGAATCAAAAGCACTTACGGCTAAGTTACAAAAAGCTCACGCTGAAGCTCTGCCATTTCTCATGTTTATTTTAGGATTGATCGCTAGTGCGTTTCTTTCCGAATTCATCACGGTAATTCATGAAATCATCAAAGAGAAAGGCGGTATGGACTATGAAATATACCGCCTTGCGATTCTCTTTGTATCTCCTGTTTTTTTCACCTACATTGGCTGGCTGATTTACAAAGATTTTATTAAACCTCTCAATAAAATCGAAAAGCAACTTAAGAAGCTGCAAAAGATTAAAACGCCCCGTTCTTATTGGGCGAATCGGCGGGAATCTCTTGTCCCAAGTCCCACATCTCGATGATCTTTCCGTCTTTGAGACGGCAAATGTGCACGACGGACATGGCCTGCATGCCATCCAAAGAAATGTACGAGTACGTCACGACCGTATCGCCCTCTTCCATGATTTTTCGCACTTCAAACTTTTTCGTGGGAAAACGCGTGTGACTTTCCTTCATGCCGTCGAGCAGCGTTTGCCTGTCGCCCTTGAACCACACGTTGTGATGTTTGAACTCTGGGTGAACGAACTTTTCGTAGCCTTCGTCGACTTTTCCCGCGACGACGAGATCGAGGAACGATCGGACGATGTCTTTCTGTGAACCTGTGGGCGATGTGGCCATGCAAGAGGGGAGTGGACGCGGCCATCATACCCAATTCCACGAAATTCTTCGCGTTGCGGCTTTGAAAGAAGTCATCTTTGTTATTCATCGAGTTTCCGCAAAAATGGGGTCCTTTCTTCCTTCACCTCCTCACTCTATGAAGAAATTGATTCTCGTCATCGGCTTCATCGTTGTTGCGGGAGCCGCGGCATACGTCGGCTACCAAGGCTCGATGAACGACGATGCCACGAATTCCAAGAAACCCGCCGATCCGCGCATCACCGCCGCGTGGGACATGATGATCGGAACCTGGAGCAGCGAAGATGACCGCAACTTCATCCGCGAGTACAAGAACGACGGCACGCTCACCGACAGCTACGCGTCCGCCACGGGCGAAGCCAAGACCGATGCCGACTGGTCGCTCTTCACGTCGGACAACGCCGATGAGGTGCAGTTCCAGCTCAACAACAAAGACGTGTACGTAAAGCAGGTGGAGAAAAGCGGAGCCGTCACGTACTTCCGCATCGACAGCGTCACGCCCACCGAGCTCGGCCTCATCAACATGACGAAGGGCGGGGGACTGCGCTTCGGCAAAATGACAACGGGCCGGGAGATGCAGGACGGCCAAGAAGACGACATCGTCGCCTCGTTCCGCTGCGACGACAATTCGAGCTTCATCGCCACGTTCACTGCGGCGATGGACAAAGTGACGATTTCCTCCGAGGGCGAGGACAACGTGTTCAACCACGTCGCTTCGACGTCGGGTAAGAAGTACGAGAACGATATGTGGACGTTCCTCTTCAAAGGTGAGACCGCCACGGTCACGTTCCGCAAGGACGGCAAGACTGCCATCTGCAAGCCTCCGTTCGACCCGGAGAACGCACCGGTCAACTTCGGCGATTAATCGATACGCAACATGAAGAAAAGGGCCGCCCCAAGCGGCCTTTTTCGTAGTGGGAAAAGACAAGAAAGATTGACATTTCAGCCCACGGGCGTATCGTCTGACACTTTCGCATGGTAAGGAAAATCGCTCTGAAACGTTACATCTGACAGACCCTCATGCTTCTGTTCCAGGCCGCCCAAAGCACCGGCACGGGGAAACGGTTCCCCAAGCATCTTTTGACCTGCGGCATCGCGGGAGCGCTCTCGCTTGCCATCATCTTCGGTGCATTCCAAGAAACCGATTCCATCGGGACCACCGCGGTCCGCGTTCTCGCCGAAGCGACGAACGGTCTGCTTCCGCACGATGAAAACGGACACACGAACATTCTGCTTCTCGGCGTCGGAGACAAATCACACGCCGCCGCCGGGCTCACCGACTCCATGATCGTGGCGAGCATCGATCCCGATGCACAGAGCGTGGTCCTCCTCTCCATTCCGCGCGACTTGTACGTGGAAGATGCCGATGGCATCGGAGCCGGTCGCATCAATGCGATGTACGTGACCTACCGCTCGCAATACAAGAAGGAAGAGGGGATGACCGAATCCGGCGCGTCGCTCCTCGCCATGCAGAGCGTCGCGGGCGACATCGGCACGCGCCTCGGCATGAACATTCACGGGGTGATGAAAATGGACTTCATCGGATTCACGAACATCGTGGATGCCGTGGGCGGCGTGGATATCGATGTGCCGCAGCGCCTCGTCGATTACTCATATCCGGTACAAGAAGGAGTCATCGGCACATTCGAGATCGATGCGGGTCCGCAACACCTCGACGGCGAAACCGCGCTCAAGTACGCGCGCAGCCGTCACTCCACGAGCGACTTCAGTCGCTCCGCCAGACAACAGCAAATCCTCGCCGCCATCGGCGACAAGGTGAAGAGTACGAAGTTCATCTCGAACATGGATGCCGTGCACGCGGTGCAGGTGGCCATCCGCGATCACTTCGAAACGACGCTCGGCGCCACGGAGCTCTTCGCACTCGGCACCACGCTGGTATCGATTCCCCGCGCCGGGATCGTCAGCATGAACTTGAATTACTCTTCCGGCGGGGACTACACCGATGCCGAAACGGGCGGATTCATTCGCGTTCCGCCGGAAGGAACATTCACGGGCGCCATCCTGCTGCCCTTATCGCCGACGGACAAAGTCGCCGACTGGAGCATGATTCGATTCTTCGCGGAACTCATCTTCGGACACCGCGACGTGTACGTGCGGAAACCGCACATCGTCATCGTGCAAGGCGACGCCCCCGTTCGCGACGCTCACCGACTCCGCAACGAACTGGTGCGCTACGGATTCGACGCGGTGCAACAAAAAGGCGAGGTCACGGGAACCGGTACGACGATGACGGCCGTCGCATCGCAGGACGGAGAATTTCTCTCGTCGCTCATCGGCGTTCCGCTCGTCCAAGAGACGACCGGCACCGGAGCGGGCATTCGCATCATGCTCGGTAAAGATTATGCGTTCACGCCGCTCGTAAAAGCGGCGAAGTGATCACTTGCCGAGAACCGTCTGGGGGTCGATGAACTGCGAGAGCTCGGCTTCCGTTTGGACGTAGCCGAGGAACGTCATATCCCATCCGCGGTGAATGCCGAGGTGCAAGTGTTTGCGGTTGCCATCGCTGTCGTGCGAGCGTGCGGGCGCCAGGAGTGCGATGGTCTGACTCTGCGTCACTTGGTCGCCGACCTTGGGAAGCGATGAGAGGAGCAGGTGTCCGTAGAGCACCGTCACTTTTTCTTTGCCGAGGACGCAGTGCTCGGCGATGAGTCCGCCGTAGCCTTCGGCGAACGAGCTGTAGGCGATCGTACCGCTGCACACCGCGTACACGGGAACATTGATGTTCTCCTCATCGGGATACACCTCGAAATCGGTCGCTGCGTGGTATCCGATGAAGCGCTCGGGTGGAGAGATGGGGTTGTGGGCGGGATCGGGAGTGACATACAGACCGAAGTGCAGCGGTGTCGGACGAAACGCGCCTCCCGTGAGCGGCCATGCAAAACTCGATTGCGCCAAAGCGGAGCACCCTGCAATCGCCAGAACCGTCCCGACGATCACGAGCGCAGCCAGAACTCCCATGGCACGCCTCGTGCGCGGCTCGAGGAGGGATGGAGAAAGCAGGATCATTGTGAATGCGGGAGTACATGCATTGTGACGCATGACCCCCGCACTTCTTGCGCAATGTGACTTGCAATATGCCTTATTCCACGACGGTTGAGCCGGGTAGCGTTTTCGTGGCACCGGACGCCGACGCAGCGGTATCCGCTCTGGCATACAGACCGACGTACTCGGCCTGCGCCAAGACTCCCAGCGAGAGCCTGCTCTTCAAGGCATCGGGGGTGGAGTCCGCGGGGAGCGTGAGCATCGTATTCATCGCGTACACGCGGAACACGTAGTGGTGGGTTCCGGTCGGCGGACACAACCCCACGTAACCGGGTTGCCCGCGGTCGGTGAAGCCTTCCACCGATCCGTTCGGCAGCGTCACATCGATGGTCGACACGCCGGGATCGATGTTCCAGGCCGTCCAATGGACGAACGTTCCGGTCGGAACATCGGGGTCTTCGATGATGACGGCGAGACTCTTGGTGCCGCTCGGGACACCGTGCACCGTGAGAGACGGACGCAAACTCGTGCCGTCGCAGGTGTGAACGGAGGGAATCATGCCGTTGCTTGCGAAATCTTCACTGGAAAGCGTCATGGCCGACGGCTGTGTGTTGCACGCGACGAGCATGCCGACGGCGATCATGGAGCCGATGTGAGAGATGGCGGGAAGACGGTTCATGATGGAAGGGGAGTGGTGAAGGGATCAATCGTGAAACAATTTCTTGCGGATGTCGGCGAGCGACTCGCCGGTCTTGCGCTGAATGCGACCCAGGATTTCCTGGTAGTTTCCCTCGGCGACGTTCATTTCGTCGTCGGTCATGTGGCCCCAGAGTCTGCGAGCCTTGCCGACGAATTCGTTCCACGTACCCCTGGCTTGCCAGGTGTCCGCAGTCTTGCCGAGGCTCTTGCCGAGCTTGGACGGCCGATGATGTTCGCGTTGCAACATGGTGGGCATGGAAAAGGTGAAGTAAGGAAATAAGAAATGGACGCAGAGCGGTCCGCAAGCTGTGACGTCATGCTCGAAGAAGAATGACGAAGGTCACTGGACTCGATGCAAAAAATATTTCGCCGTTTTTTCGGGGTGTAAGAGTTTGGCGTCCCGCTCGTCATGACTTGTGCACGCGGCACTTTTCTACTCTCCCCTTACTTCCTTCCACTCCCTTGTATGATGAAACTCAGCTACACACGAACGGCGCTCTTGGCGTCGGCGGTGTCGAGCCTTCTCCTCGCAGGAGCTCCTCTCCACGCCCAAGAGAAACAGACGAACTACACCGACGTTTCGGCAGGCGCCTGGTATGAACAGTCCGCCAGCGCGCTCCTCGACATCGGTGCACTCGACCCCACGGAGGCGAAACTCCGTCCGAACGATCTCGCGACGCGCGCGGAAATGATGAAACTCATGGTTCGCGTGAACGATGAGCAATTGTCGTATCCCGCACGTCAAAGCTTCACCGATGTGACGAAAACGGCATGGTACTACCCGTACGTCGAAACCTCCGCCCGCCTCGGTTGGGTGAAAGGCGACAACAACTGTTACGGCACGCTTCCGTGCTACGCACGTCCCGCCCGTAACCTCAACCGCGCCGAAGCCGCCGCACTTTTGGTCCGCGCCTTCGCACTCACCTCCACGGAGGAAGCGCCCATCTTCTACGACAACGGCGACAGCTCGAAGTGGTACTTCCGGTACATCCAGACGGCCGCCGACCACTGCATCCTGCAGGGTGACGAGGGCAGCAACATGGTTCGCCCCGCGTCGGCCATGAATCGCGCCGAAATGGTGACGATGTTCCACCGCGCGTACCTCAATCAAAAATACAGCACGGATTGCAGCGGACCAGTCACGGGCGGCGACTTGAGCAGCGCTCAGGTCATCACGTCTCGCAAAATCCGCTTGAACTTCACGGCGGACCTCGCCACGTCCTACGCCGATGACGAATATCGCTACACCGTCACGGCCATCGGCGGACCGTCCATCGTCGTTGCCGATGCAACGGTGACGGGCGACCGAACCGTTGAGCTGACGCTCGGCGGCGACTTGGATGCTCGCTACAGCTATCGCGTGCTCGCCACCGATCTTCGTACGACCGGCAACGTGACCTTCACGGGCACCACGACGTTCTCCGTTCCGTCGGCCACTCCCGCCATCACGAGTGCGACGGCTCTCGCCGCCAACCGCGTCCGCGTTCAATTCAACATGGACTTGGAAGGCAGCGTCGCCAATGACGCGTTCCGCTACACGGTTCGCGAAGTGAGCAGCAACAGCACGATCGCCGTTCAATCGGCCGTCGTCGTGGACGCACGAACCGTCGATCTCACGTTGAGCTCGGGCGTTCGCTCTCAGATTCTGTACTCCGTGACCGCACAGGACATCACCACGACGACGGGCACGCAGTTCGATGACGACGCGACGTTCATCTTCAACGAGTCCACGGCGGACCTCACGTCCGTCACCGCGACGTCTCCCACGACGCTGCGACTGGGCTTCTCGACCGACCTCGACAGCCTGACGGCGCAGAGCGTGTCCCACTACCGCGTCACGGGCAACAACCGCGATCTCGCGCTCAGCACCGCTCGTCTCACGGACAACCGCACCATCGAATTGGTGCTCGGTGAATCGCTCGAAAGCCAGAGGCAGTACGCCATCGCGCTTACGAACTTGAAAACTTCCGGAGGCATGCAGTTCTCGGACACGGGCACGCTCGTCTACGTGGGAGGCAACATTTCTCTGAGTGCATCGCTCATCGGCGCGCGCGAAGTGCCGCCCGTGAGCACGTCCATGTCCGGTACCGGCGCCTTCACGCTCAGGTCCGGCGGACTCGATTATGACATCTCGCTGAAGTCGACCAGCGGCTCCGTCATCACCGGCGCCCACTTCCACAGGGGAGCGACCGGTGTAAACGGTCCGGTTCTCCAGGCAATCACGTTCACCAACAACCGTGCAATCGGAACGTGGGCCAGCCTCAGCGAACAAGACCGCAATGACCTGTTGAACGGGAATATCTACGTGAACGTGCA
>CAZSWJ010000011.1:0-20458 GCA_964611095.1 uncultured Candidatus Peribacteria bacterium | reverse complement strand
TCAGCGAACAAGACCGCAATGACCTGTTGAACGGGAATATCTACGTGAACGTGCACACTCAAGCGCACCCGGATGGAGAAATCCGAGGACAAGTGCAGAGGTAGAGATCTTGAGTGTGCGCTCCGGGGCGGCCCCACATGGGTCGTCCCGGCTTTGCGGTACCACAAAATGCTGGTTTTCGCTGGTGCATAAGCCGAAAGTGAAGTATCGTGCGTCCGTGAATACCCCCGAAACAACCAAGACCTTCGCCGAGCTTGGTACGGCAGAGAACATTTTAGCCGTGCTGGAGACGATGAAGATCACCGTGCCGACCCCCATCCAACATGCCGCGATCCCCGTGGCCCTGGAGGGCAAAGACATGCTCGGCATCGCCCAGACGGGTACCGGCAAGACGTTCGCCTACAGCATCCCGATGCTGCAGCGCCTCACCAAATTCGGCGGTCGCGCCCTCATCTTGGTGCCCACGCGTGAGCTCGCCGGACAAGTGGAAGAGTCTCTCAGGCCCATCGCCAACATGCTCAAGATCGGCATCGCCGTGTTCATCGGCGGAGCATCCATGCATCTGCAGCGCCAAGCCATCCGCAGGAACCCGCGCATTCTCATCGCCACGCCGGGCCGTCTCATCGACCACCTGGAACAGCGCACCGTCACGCTTCGCGAAGTCGCCGTCCTCGTCCTCGACGAAGCCGACCGCATGCTGGACATGGGATTCGCGCCGCAGTTGGCCAAAATCGTGAAGTGCGTTCCGGCCGAGCGCCAGACGCTCCTGTTCTCGGCGACCATGCCGCACAGCGTTCTCAAGCTTGCCACGCAGTACACGCGTCTCCCGGTCCGCATCGAAGTCGCTCCCGCCGGTTCCACCGCCGAACGCGTGGAGCAAGCCGCTCTCATCATGAGCAAGGACGACAAGTTCCCGGTGCTCCTCAAGCTCCTCGGCGACTACAAGGGAACCGTTCTCGTCTTCGTCCGCACCAAGCACGGCGCCAAGAAGCTCACCGAGCAACTCAACCGTTCGGGCCATTTCTCCGCCGAAATCCACTCCAACCGCTCGCTGGCGCAACGCCGTGAAGCGCTCGAGGGATTCAAGAAGGGCAAGTACCGCATCCTGGTCGCCACCGACATCGCCGCCCGCGGCATCGACGTGAAAGACATCGAGCTCGTGGTGAACTTCGATCTTCCCGACAATCCCGAAGAGTACGTGCACCGCATCGGCCGCACGGGACGCGCCGGCAAAACGGGCCAGGCCATTTCTCTCGCGACGAGCGACCAGCGCGGCGACATCAAAACCATCGAACGTCTCATCCGTGCCGTTCTGCCCGTGAGCGTGCTTCCGTCCGCCGCAAGCGACATGGCACGCCCCGAACGCTCCGGCCCAAGCCGCGGCGGTTACCGCCCCAGAGGCGGTGGAGGTGGAGGCCGCAGCTTCCGCAGGGGACGACCGCAGCTCCGCAGATAGCGAAACTGCGATAGACTGTGATCATGCACGATCATGATCTCCCGACATCGAATGACACCGTGTCTCCGTGGTTGCTCCTCGGAGCGTTCGCCGTGTTCTGCTTCGCCGTATTCGTAACCTACGGGGCGGCGTTGCGCTACGGATTCTTGTCCTTCGACGATTCCTACCTGATCTACAACAACCTCGCGGCGCACGGACCCACGCCGTCGCACGTGTGGAAGGCGTTCACGACGTTCGATCCGGAGCTCTACATCCCGCTGACGCTGCTCAGTTATCAGTTCGATTATCTGCTTGCGGGTCTGAGCGGCGGGTTCTACCACTTCACCAACCTCATACTGCACACCGTCAACGCGACGCTGACGTTTTGGGCCGTCTCACTCATCACGAAGAACAAGCGCATCGCGTTGCTTGCGGGCGCGATATTCGCCGTGCATCCGCTGAACACCGAAGCCGCCGTGTGGCTTGCGGCACGCAAAGATTTGCTCTCCACGCTCTTCTACCTTGGAACGCTCATCGCGTTCCTGCGGTACGACGATGACCGGAATCCTCGCACGTACGGCATCGGCATCGCGCTGTTCATCCTGGCGCTGCTGTCCAAGGTATCCGTACTCACGCTGCCGGTGTCGCTCTTCATTCTTTCGTTTGCGAAAGGAACCGATGGATGGAAGAAGCGACTGCTCGCACTGAGCCCGCTCTTCTCGCTGTCCGTCGTATTCGCCGTCATCGCAGCCTTCGCCAAAGCGCGCGTGATTCAGTCGGGCACGTTCGTGGAAACGATGCTCATGGCATGCAAGAGCACGGTATTCTACCTGCAGAAATTTTTCGTTCCGACGGATCTCACGCCCATCTATCCGTACGTGAAGGCGATCACGATCTCGTCACCCGATTTTTACATTCCGCTGCTGATCATCGTCGTCATGGCCGCGGCACTCATCGTCTCGCTTCGATGGAGCCGGTGGCCCCTCGTCATCGGCGCCATCTTCATGCTGACGCTCGCGCCGTCGTTTCTGAATTTCCACAAAGGAGCGTCCGTATTTTTCGCCGTCGATCGTTACATGTACCTGCCGTCGCTGTGGCTCCTCCTCGGGCTCGGCATTGGTCTCGGCGTTCTGGCGAAGCGGGGGAGGGGAGTCACGGCAACACGGGTGACGGCCGTGGTGGTTGCGGTGGGCGTGGCGATGCTGGCGAGAATGTCCATGACCCAAACGACGTATTGGCGCGATGATGAAACGCTCTTCACGCACGCACTCGCGCTCTACCCCGAATCCGTGTCGGCGCGGATGAGTCTCGCGGCCAATTTCCGTGAAAACGGCAAATACGATGAAGAGAAGCGAGCCCTAATGGAAGGGCAAAAGTACGGGGACAACGTTTCCATCCTCACGGCGCTCGGTTCCGTGGCCGTTCGCGAAGGAAAGCTCGATGAAGCCCGGGTTTTCTATGAAAAAGCGATGGCGCTCGACCCGAAAAATCCCGAACCGTATTTCTTCATGGGCTCTCTCAATGAACAGAACGGGGATGTCGAAGGAGCATTGGAAAAATATGTGAAGGCAAGCGAACTCGACCCCAGCTACGTGGCGGCGTACAACAACGCGGGTGCGATCTACTTGGATGAGAACAAGTTGCCCGAGGCACAAGCGCAATTTCAAAAAGCGGTGACGTGGAATCCGAATTTCTTGGAAGGAAATTACAATTTGTTCCAAGTCCTGGAGATGCAAGACAAGGCCGATGAAGCGTTTCCGTATTTGGAAACGGCATACGAACTGAACCGAGACATCGCCGAAATTTCCATCGCGTACGCCTATCGACTCAGCGAACGGGGCCGAACCTCGGAAGCGCTGCGCGTCATCGACCACACGCTCGCGCTGGAACCCGACAATCAGACCGCCGTGCGACTCAAGGCGTTCATCGAAAGCAGCGCGGAAAAAGAGGCCGTGAAAACCGCCGTTCCGACCGCCGAAGAGCGCCGCCAAGAACGATTGGAACAACGCCGGAACCCCTAGCGCATGCCCATGGCTTGCTGAATGTCGCGAACGGCGCTGTTCGGATGCGGCACGTACTCGATGTGAGCGGCATTCTCAAAATGAAGCGTTCCGTAATTCAGCACGGATTGCAGGAGTCCGCGCTTGCTTGCCTCCACGGTTTTCATTTTTTCAAACGACACTTCCATCATGTCTTCACGAAGAAGAATGACGTCATGAAAGCGGACGACGCGCCTGCTCGTGATGACGATTTGGCTGATGGCTTCGCCAAGAATGACCCAGAAGATTCCGTGAATGGATCCAAGGACCAACGTGAAACCCCCGACGAACGATGTGAGCCACAACCATTCGGAGTGATGCACGGCATATTGGGAGACAAGGAGGAGCAGAATTCCGCTGAGGAGCAGGAGCACGCAGAGAATCATGGGCACGACGTAGACCATCCAGTGCTCGTCGATGACGCGCACGAGTTTCTCGCCGGCTTTTGCTTCGGGGCTCATAGGATATGCGGCTGAAAAACGTACAGGAGATCGAGACCGATGGTGATTCCCACGATGAACAAAATATACGCGACCACGAGTATTTTTTGGGAATGCTTGCCTTTCTCCATGCCGCCGTACTCCATGGTTCCATAAAAGGCGGAACGCGATGATGCGACTCGACGGAACTGCAATACGGTCACGATGAGCACGAGGATCGATACGACCTGCAGAACGATCACGAGGGTCGTGGCGAGAAGCTCCAGCGGTGTGGCAACCAGGGGCTGCATACGTCAATCCTAGCACGACCGTCCGGCAAAAATAGTGATATACTGACGGTCATGCGACGTCTGTCCTCCGCCATGTTCACGGGTGTGCTTCTGCTCAGTCCGTTTTTTGCGATGGCGCAAACGGCGCCGGCCGCACCCACCGACACCCAGGCCATCATCACCGGTCCCGGTGACAGTGCCATCGGCCGCACGGTGATTCTCGATGCGTCCTCCAGCCACATCAGCGGCGAGCGCACGGAGTACCGCTGGACCATCGACGAAACCAAACAGACCGTCAGCCGCACGGTGGAAGCCATCTTCACTCCCGAGAAGCCGGGCAAACTGACGTTCAGGCTCTCCATTCGTTCCACGGGACTCGACGGCACGGTCCAGCAGAGCGAAACCACGCACGAAGTGGTGGCGTACAAACGCAAGATCGTCATCATCGCCGACGGTTCCGTCGACGGCGAAAAACTGGCCGACCACGCCGCCGAAGCGCTCAAGGTCGGCATCTATGTGAAAGTCGTACAGACCGATCCCTCGACGCAGCTGCTTGCGGTGGAAGACACGCTTCACAAGAAGCTCACCGATGATAAAGACGCACTCAGCGGCGCCGATTCCATCGTGCTGTGGACCGACGGTATCGCCGGACTCCAGGCCCTCATGCGCAGCATCCAGGACAGCAGCGACCGCACGGCTGCCATCCACAACCAATCCATCATCCTCATCACGGATCGCAGCCTCGCCATCGCCGGACGCACCGCACGCGGCGCGGTGAGCCTGCTCCAGCCCGCTCGCATCATCATCACGCGCAAAGAAGCCGTGAGTCCGCTCATCACGGCTCCGAACGTCGACGACTTCCGTCAGATCATCGAGTCGCGTGACATCGGTACGCTGACGCTCGACGCCTCCTCGGTCGGCATCCGGCCGTGGGACGTGCTCTCCATCCTCGTGAATTACCTCCTGTCGCACGGAGTCTCGGGCCAGGCCGTCATTCTGCTGCTGCTCCTGCCCGTGTTCGCCACGATCTTCGCGTTCCTCAAGCAGGTCGTGGGTATCACGACATTCGGCTTGTATACGCCCTCCATCATCGCTCTCAGCTTCCTCGCACTCGGCTGGTGGATCGGCTTCCTCTTCTTGATCTCGATCATTTTTGTGGGCTACATGGCCCGTTCGCTCATGCGAAGGTGGAGACTCCTCTACATCCCCAAAGTCGCCATCATTCTCACGGTCGTGAGCTTGAGCCTGCTCGCGCTCGTTGCGATCGGCACGGCGTTCGGACTGACGTTCTCCCGGGACACCGTCTTCATCCTGCTCATCATGTCCACGCTGGCCGAAAACTTCCTCACGCTCAAAACGGGCGAAGGACTCTTCGCCGCCAGCCTCGCCATCGGCGAGACGGTCTTGGGCTCGCTCATCTGCGTCTTCATCGCACAATCGCAGACGCTCCAGTCCGTCATCCTGGCGTACCCAGAACTCGTCCTCATCACCATCATCATCAACATTTTCTTGGGGCGCTGGACGGGACTTCGGCTCGTGGAATATTTCCGCTTCCGCGAGGTCTTCAAGCACCTCCAGGAGGAGGAATAATCATGCTCTTCCCGTTTTTTCAGAATCACGGCGTTCTCGGGCTCAATGCCCGCAATCTGCTCTACATCAAACCGTTCAACCCGCGCAAAGCGGTGGCCTTCGCGGACGACAAAATGAAGACGAAGGCGTACTTGTCCGCGCGCGGCATTCCGACGGCCAAGCTCTACGCGCGCATCGAAACGCGCAGGCAACTGAAGCAATTCGATTTCTCGTCGCTGCCCGATCGCTGCGTCCTCAAGCCCAACTACGGCTACGGCGGCGAAGGCATCATCATTTTGAAAGGACGAAAGAACGGACAGTTTTTAGCCCAAGGAAAAACGCCGATCTCCGAACAGGAACTCCGCGAACACATCGAGGATATTTTGGATGGAAAATTCTCGGTGAACGATTTGCCCGACACCGCGTTCTTCGAACAGATTTTGGAATCGCACGAATCGTTCGCGCCGTTCCGTCCTGCGGGACTTCCGGACATTCGTCTGGTCGTCTTCAACCTCGTGCCCGTCATGGCGATGCTCCGCGTGCCGACGTCCAGGAGCGAAGGAAAAGCCAACGTGCACTTGGGCGGCATCGGCATCGGCATCGACCTCGCAAGGGGAGTGACGACGCACGCGGCGCAGTACCATCACATGCTCCGGGAAATGGAGCACGGAACTGCCGTGGCCGGCGTGCAGATTCCGTACTGGGACGAAATGCTCCTCATCGCCTCGCGCATCCAGTACATCACGAACATCGGTTACCTGGCCGTCGACCTCACCATCGACAAGGATTTGGGGCCGGTTCTGCTGGAAGTGAACGCCCGCGCCGGACTCATGGTGCAAGTGGCGAATTTGGCTCCCCTCAGGGCTCGCCTGGAACGCGTGGGAGGCGTGAAAGTGAGCACTCCGGAGAAAGGCGTGCGCCTGGCGCAGGAACTCTTCGGCGATAAGATCGACCGTCGTCGCGGCGACGACGATATCGACAAGCCCGTTCTTGCGCCGCGCGAGACGCTCGAAATCACCGGCGGCGGCATCACCATCGAGGAGCCGTGCGCCATCGCTCCCGATAAGGAAGACACCGTGTTCTCCGCCGACTTCCTCCACGAGTTGCAGCAACGCGGCGCCATCGAAGCGGTGAAGAAATCCGAGGCGCTGTACCGCGTAAAGTTCTCGCTGGCCGGCAAGAAGATCCAAACGCTCGTGCGGCCCGCGACCACACCGCTCGCCGGCGTGCGCGCCGTCATCGGCCGCCGCGACCTTGCGGGGTTCCTCATCGACCCGTCCAAAAAATCGGCGACGCATATTCAGGCGACGACGATCAAGAAAGATCTGCGCGCCGCGGACCACATGCTGTGTTCCATCGACCGCGATCTGCAGCTCCTCAAAAACCTGCGTCCCGTGAACTTGGAGGAAGAGCTGGCACGCCTGCGCGATGATGACCGCTACAACCCCGTGTTCCTGCAGCGCGAACCAACCGTGGATCTGGACGAAGTGGAGAAGTCGCTCCGTGTCATCGAGGGCGACGAAACGCCGCTCGGCATCCTGCTCAAGAAGAAACAGCGCGAGTTGCTCCTGAAGGTGGAGCTGCTCCGTGCCCGCGGCAACGCCGAGAAATTCAGCGCCGCGAGCATGGCGCTGTTCGGCAAACCGAGTCCCGCGCTCATCGGATTCGCGAATGCGCTTTTGCAATCCCGCACCGCCTGCGATTTGCCCGTAAAGGAAAAAGATCTGCTGACCGACGAGGAAACCAAAGCCAAGTTCGAGGAAGTGCTCATGTCATACGGACTCCACGACTGGCAGGTGACCATCAAGGAGGCGATGGTTGCGGACTGCGCGGTGGGGGAGCAGCGCATCTTCATTCGTGACGGCGCGTCCTTCAGCCAAGAACACATCGATTCACTCGTGGCTCACGAGATCGAGACACACGTGCTCACGGCCGAGAACGGCGCCATGCAACCGCACGAAATCTTCCGGCGCGGTTTCGCCAACTACCTGGACACCCAGGAAGGACTCGCCATTTTTAACCAGCTCCGCGTGCTCACGCCGCACCACGAGAAGCGCTACCTGCATGCCAAGGGCGTGCTTGCCGTGGCCTACGCCATGGAGCATTCGTTTGCCGACACCCGGAAATATCTTTTGGAGGAGTTGGGGCTGAAACCCGGCAAAGCATTGATGAAAACGATCGACTTGAAGCGCGGCATGGGCCGAACCGAGGAGCCCGGTGCATTTACCAAGGCTTTGTCGTATTTCCGTGGTTATAGGGCCATTGAGCAGTATGTCCGCGAAGGAGGGGACCTCAAGATGCTCTACATCGGCAAAATAGCCATCGAAGACCTGCCCATCGTGCGGAAAATCGAGGATGTGAAGGCTCCGCTCATTTTGCCCAAGTATCTCCTAAAGAAATCAGGACAAAATGACGGCAAACCGTCAAGAAGCCGCAAGAAGAAGTCCTAGGATCCATATTTTGCACTTTAAGCCCTGTAAAATGGTCATAGGTTACATTTGACAAACCATCCAAATGAATGTATAACTATCCCCTTTATTGTCTCTTACCCCCACCCCCCGTGGTTAAGACTCCTCTCTCTTTTATCCGCCTGCCCGAGTCCAAAAAGGTAGCCTCCGCGCTGCTCCTGGTTCTGGCACTCAGCATCGGTTTCTCCGGCCTCATGGGTCTGAGCTCCGAAGCGACGCTCGCGAATCACTCGCAGTGTTCCGACGGTCTCGACAACGACCGTGACGGCAAAGTGGACTATCCGCAGGACGATGACTGTGAAAACCTCGATGATGATTTCGAGGGTCTCGGCATCAGCGGAAACTTCGTCACGCTCACGGACGGCAAAGAGTCCGTACAGCCGGGGGGCGCCGTGGTCTACGTGATCACGCTCAAGCAGCAGCGCACGGACGCTCGCGTCGTGAACCTTTCTCTGCACTTGCCGTACCAATCCAACATCGTCTCGGCTTCCGACGGCGGTGCGGTCAGTCCGAACCAAGTGCGCTGGACCAACGTATCCGTCTACAAGAACGTCACCCGCACCCTGCAGGTCCATGCCAACGTTTCTCCCGATGTGCCCGCCGGCCAGTACTTGGTCGCTCGCGCTCTCGTGGAAGGTGCGGAAGCCACCGACACCACGCTCGTGGAGAACTACGTCGCTCCGCAGGGAGATCAGTACGACGTTTCCATCTCCGACGGTCGTGAGTACGCTCTTCCGGGCAACACGCTCGAGTACACCGTCCGCGTGAAGAACATTTCCACCCAGACGCGCACGAACGACGTTCGCGTTGCTCTTCCGTACGACGTCACCTTCCAGTCCATGTCCGAGGGGGGCACGAACGACAGCTACAACGTCACGTGGAAGAACGTCACGTTCGCCCCGGGTGAGCAGAAGACGTATAAGGTCTCCGCGCTCCTCGACTACCGCACGAGGGATAAGTACGTCATCCGCTCTCGCGCCTACGCGGGAACGGTGAGCGCGCTCGACCAGACGGTCGTCCGCATCGGTCTTCCGTACGACGCCATCAGCACGAGCCTCAGCGACAACCGCAATACGGCCGAAATCGGTCAGATCCTCAACTACGTCGTCAAAGTGACGAACAACTCCGATGTCGTCGGCACCAACGTCGCGGTCGACGCCGGATTCCCGGTCTACGGACAGTTCCAATCGGCTTCCGACGGCGGCATTTCAGACGGCAACAACGTCCGCTGGATCATCGTTCAGATGGCTCCGCACGAAGTCCGCACCCTCCGTTTCAGCGTCCGCGTCCGCGCTGACGCCCCCATGGGCAGCGTTCTCATGGCCAGCGCCGTCGCCGACGGTGCCAATGGAACGATCACTCGCGACTCCACGAAGGTTGTGGAGCAGAGCAACGAGAACGATCTCGCCGAACCTTCCGTCATCTTCCGCAAGTCGGCAGACCGCTCCGAGGCGGTCCCGGGTGGCAGCATCCGCTACACGCTCTACATCAAGAACACGCTTGACCACGTCATCTCCGACGCATCGATCGTAGACCGTTTCGACAGCCGCTACCTCTCGTTCGTTTCCACCGATCGCCCGCAGAACATCAAGCAGCAGTCGGAAGGCAACCTCATCTGGACGGTACCCGTGCTCAAGCCGGGTGAAACGTGGACAGCAACCTACGTCCTCTCCGTGTCCGCCGACGCCCCGAGCGCCCTTGAGCTCGACAACGTCGCATCGCTCCGCGGTTCCGACGTCAGCGGCCTCTCGCTCACCGAGCGCGTCCGCACGAACAAGTCCGGCGTGATCCGCGACTTCCCGGAGACCGGTGCAGGCATGGACGCCATCCTCGCACTCGTCCTCGCAGCAGCAGCCGTCGTCACCTCCGGAGCGCAGCGCAAGCTCGCCTTCGGCAAGATGTTCCTCGGTCTGTAATTTCTACGCCATCAAAAGAAAAGCCCCGCAATGTGTGGGGCTTTTCCTATGAGCAACCTCAAGCACATTCATCGTCGAAATATGGCGGGTAGCGAGTAGCGGCGAGCGGGTAGGATTATTGTTCCCAAGATCTACCCGCTACTCGCCAGCTGCTACCCGCTTTTTCGTGCAATAAAAAACCCGCTTTCGCGGGCTTTATGTTCAAGGGTATACCGATTACTTGAGCGAGTTGAAGAGCTCGTTCATGAGATCGAGGATGGTGCCGAACGAAAGATCGAACGGAATGTCGAGGAGCTTCGCGATCCAGGAGACCAGGAAGAAAGCCAAGAAGCTGACGAACAGACCGATGATGGAGTAACGCACCGTGTGAACGGCTTTCTTGATCTTCTCCTCGTTGCCGGCGGAGAGGATGAAGGTGATGCCGCCGACGATGATGTAGATCAAGCTGAGGATGGACGCGATGATCAGACCGAAGGCGATGACCGTCGCAAGGATCTGAATGACCGAACCGTTCTCGATGAGATCGCGAATCATGATGGGAAGAGGGAAGTGGACAGAGAATGATTAAGCGGAGACTTGCTCGGGTTCGAGTACTTTCAGGTTTACTCGCTGGTTGCTGGCTCCGCCGATGACACGCAGAAGCGTTCGGACGGACTTGATGGTCTGGCCGCTCTTTCCGATGAGCTTGCCCATGTCGCGCTCGCTGACACGCACGGTGATGAGGATGCCCATCTCGTCGGCCTTGGCTTCGACGATGAGCTGGTCTTTGTCCTCGACGAGCATGGCGAGAACGGTCTCGATGAATTCCTGTCCGGGAAGTGCTGTCTGTGCGGGGTCTGTCATACGGTCCTGAGGGTACGAGAAATGAGAGCGGTTGTCACGCGGATCCTTTTCGGCGGAGTTAGGCGGCGGGCTTCTCTTCGGCCTTCGGTGCCTCGGCGGCGGGAGCTGCGGCTGGGGCCGGTGCGGCTGCGGGAGCAGCAGCTACTTCGGCGGGTGCGCTCTTGGACTTCTGCTTGGCGTAGCGAACGATGAACTTGTCCATTCCTTCGGTTCCGTTCTTCTTGAGCAAGCGAGCCATGGTATCGCTGGGCTGTGCGCCCTTGCTGACCCAGTACTTCACGCGCTCGACGTCGCACTGAAAGACCGGCTTCTGCTGGCTGGGGAGATAGTAACCGATGATCTCGTTGGCACCCTTCTTCGCGGAGCGCGTCTTTTCGGACACGACGATGCGGTACGTGGGGGTGTTCTCGCGGCCGGTTCTCTGAAGACGAATGACGAGCATACGAAATGTGCTGGGGGAGTGTAGAGGAGGCGACTATGGCGTGCAAGGCCAAAAAGAACCGTCCTCAGTCACGAACGACGGTGACGCGCAGGGACTGAATGACGGTATCCCACGGCAAGTCCTTGAGGGCCGAAAGAATGGCTTCCTGAGCGCTTTGGCAGGCGTTCCGGGCGGCAGAACCCTGTGCCTCGATCACCAGGACTCCTTCCCGGAATGCTGCGGCCCGCAGCTCGGCGGCATGAGAGGGGAGGAGCTCGCGAATGCGTTCATTGGCCTTGGTGAGAACCAGGCCCGAGACGGCTCCCGCCGCCACGCCTTTTTGCTGCAACACTTTTTGAAGTACGGAGAAGGCGCGGTCCATTTAAGGGGAGGGGAGTGAGGCAAGGGTGTCACGGAGCACATCGGCGGTGATCTCGGCTGACGTCGTCCACGAGAATGTCGCCGCGTGATCCTGCAGTGCGCGACGCTTTGTCGATGAGCGGAGCGACGCGTCCGTCACGAGTGAGCGCATGCCCTCGGCGAGCGCGTCGACGGACGGTTCGACGAGCAGTGCATGATCGCCGCAGACCTCGGGAAGGGGGCCGACGTTCGTCGCGAGGACGGGGCAGCCGCACGCCATGGCCTCGATGAGCGGAATGCAAAAGCCTTCGGCGAGCGTGGCCGTCACGCAACCGAGAGCGCCGGAGTACAGCGCCGCCAGTTCGTCGGGGTCGATGTCTTGGAGAAAGCGAACTCCTTCGCGGCGCCGAAGCGCGGCGCATTCGCGTCCCGTGACCACGAGCGCCAAGTCGACGTTCGGCAGTGCGGATTTCTCGAACGCATCGAGAAGCATCGTGACATTCTTGTGCGACTTGCAGTTGCCGACATAGAGGAGGAACGGTCGGTCCAAGCGGTGCGCGGCTCGCGCGGCATCTTGCTCGCCCGCAAAACGCGGATGGAACGCGGAACCTGCGGCGGGGTAGGTGACTGCGGTCTTGGCCTCGGCCGATGCGCCATAATGGAGGCCGATATCTTTTTTGGTGAACTCACTCACCGTGAGAATTTTTTTTGCGCGCTTGATCGCACTTCTGAGCACCAACTTGTAGGCGAGGCGCTTGTACCACGGCGTGTTCCCCGGGAAACGGTGCAAGATGAGATCGTGCACCATGCACACGAACGGAATCGGGCAAAAGATCGGCACGTTGAAATGCGGACTCAGCAGAAGCGAGCACTCGGTGTCCTGGAGCAAGTTCGGAAAATCGGTCTGCTCGGAGAGCGAGTAATGGTCGAACGGAGCTTCTTTGAGCGTCACGCCGTTCAAGGACTTCAGCGACGAAAGCCACGGCTCATCGAGCGAACGGACGAAGAGAACGTACGCAAAGCCGTCGCGACGCTTCACGAGCTCCGTGACGAGCGAACGGGTGACGGTGCCGAGGCCCGCGTGTTTGGATCCGAACCGACAATCGATACTGACAACGTGCATGATGCGAGGCGTGGAACCGGAAGAAGAGTGTACCATGCGGCCATGGTCATCCGTGACATTCTCTCGTCGTCCAAACTCCCGAAGATCGAAAGCGAACTTCTCATCGCGCACGTGCTTGGGCACAACAGAACGTGGGTCGTGGCGCACATCGATGACAGGTTGAACCAGAAAGAATTGCAGCGCTTCCGCCTGGAAGAAGCGCGCCGCATGAAAGGCGAGCCCATCGCGTACATCACCGAGAAGAAAGAATTCTACGGCCGCGAATTCACCGTCTCGCCGAGCGTGCTGATTCCCAGGCCCGCGACCGAAGGACTCGTGGGTGAGGCCCTGTTTTTCCTGAAGAATCCGCAGACGCGCGAGGAAGAAGTGGACAGCGGCATTTCGGTACTCACCGCGGTGCTGCACCCGGGAACGCCGCAGATCATCGTTGATGTCGGAACGGGTTCGGGCGCCATCGCCATTACGCTCGCACTGGAAGGTGTCACGCAGAAGATTATCGCCGTGGATACGTCGGAAGAAGCGCTCGTGATTGCAAAAAAGAATGCCGAGACGCTGCGTGCGTATGACAAAATCGAGTTCGCACTCGTCGACGGCATTGAGCACGTGAAAAATTTGCGTGAGCCGTTTCTGGTGGTGAGTAATCCGCCGTACATTCCGAACGGCGAAGAGTTGGAACGCGATGTGGTGGACTACGAACCGCACGAAGCGCTCTTTGCGGGCGACGACGGACTCGACGTGATCATTCCGCTCGTGGAAGCCGCCAAGGCTAACAAGAAGTGTACGGGGATCGTGATGGAACTCCGGAGTGACCAGATCGAGGATGTTGCGTCGCTGTTGATGAAATAAGAGGCGAGTAGCCGACATTTCCACCCGCTACCCGCTACTCGCTACCCGCCTTCCTTCATTGGCCTGCCTTTGCTAATCTCCTTCCATGAAAGCGCTCCTCCACGACCTCGGCTCCGTGACGGCAATCATGGGAGCCCAGTGGGGAGACGAAGGAAAAGGAAAAGTGACCGACATTCTCGGTGAGCATTTCGACGTCATCGCCCGCGCGTGCGGAGGAGCGAACGCCGGACACACCATCGTCGTCGGCGGCAAGAAGCACGTATTCCGCTTACTGCCCGCCGGATGTCTGCACGATAAACCCGTCGTGCTCGGTTCGGGCATGGTGATTCACTTGCCGACATTGCTCGAGGAAATCGAACTGCTCAAGAAGGCCGGCGTCGAACTCGTCGACCGACTGTTCATTTCGTCGGCCGCGCATATCCTCTTCGATTTCCACAAAGAGATCGACGGAGCGATGGAGGAGAAGCGTGCGAACGCCATCGGTACGACGAAAAAGGGAATCGGTCCCGCGTACATGGACAAGGCCGGACGCACGGGCATCCGCATGGAACGCTTGAAAGAAAATTTGAAAGCCGATCTCACCGAACGCGCCAAAGCGGTGAAGCAGGCCTACGGCGTCACGGTGAACGTCGACGTCGAAATTTCGAATCTGGAAGCCGCGAAAAAGGTCATCCGCAATCGCATCGTTCCGTCGCTGCCGCACTTCATGCGCGATTTGATGGAAGAGAAAACCGTCGTCATCGAAGGTGCGCAGGCCACGCTGCTCGATCTCGATCACGGCACGTATCCGTACGTCACGAGCAGCTACACCACGGCCGCCGGTGCGCTCCAAGGCTTGGGCCTGGCACCGAGCGCGCTGAAGTCGTGCATCGGCATCGTGAAAGCGTACTGCTCGCGCGTCGGCTCGGGTGAATTCCTCACCGAGGAAACGGGTGAGCGCGGCGACAAGCTCCGCGAGCGGGGAGGGGAGTACGGCTCGGTCACGGGACGTCCGCGACGCTGCGGCTGGCTCCACATGCCGGACATCGCCTACAGCACGTTCATCAACGGCTTCACGTGTTTGAATCTCACCAAGCTCGACGTACTCGACGACGAAGCGGAGATTCCCGTCGGCATCGGCGTCGACACGGCGGGCAAAGCCAAGTACGAAACGATGAAAGGTTGGAAGACGTCCACCCGCGGCATCACGGAGTTCAAGAAGCTTCCCAAGGCCGCTCAGGAGTACGTGCTCTTCATCGAGAAAGTTGCCAAAGTGCCCGTACGGCTCATTGGAACGGGTCAGGGACGCGAAGAGATCATTGTGCGATAATATTGACGTATCGACAATAAATGATAAAAATACAAACCTATGTCACTCGATCGACAGCTGCAGGATATGGCGAGTTCCGGCAAAGAGTCGTACGCAAGAACCTTCACGGAAAGTGCCGAGCATTTGAACCAAGAAGGTCTGTACGATCTCATGGGTCGGTTCGTCGCCGGATCGGCGCTCATGCAACAGGCGCGAAACGGCCACGGCAATGATGAACCGCTGGTTCATGTGGACATGGGCAGCGGACCCGCTCACTTGTTGGGAGACATGTCGCAAAAATTGCGCGAGAGCGGCAGACAATCTTTGCTCATCGGCGTGGAAGTGAATGACATCATGGCCAGACGATCCGTGGAACGATTGCGATCGGAAGGCCATGTCGTGGAAGAGCACATCCTCGGCAAAGAGAAGATCGTCAAAGAACGAGGGAAGCCCATTCTGCGAGCGGAGTACTTTCCGAATCCGGGAAAAATCGACTCACTCAACCTGACGCCGGACAACAGGATCGTCATCGTCCGCGACGACGCTCGCGGAAAGATGGATGTGTTGATGGCCGTTCTGAGAAAAATCCGTGCGAGCGGCGTGCGTGCGCCGACGTCCGTTTCTCTCACGCTTCCCGGCGTCACCTCCGAAATCGCCATGCAAGACGTGCCGTACACCGGCCAGTCGCACAATCAATTGCTCTCCGCGAGGGGTGGCGAGGTCGCCAACGTCATGATGCGCAACGTCATCAATTTTACGCGGAATGAAATGGACGCCACCGGCATTTTCATGACGGTACAGCGAGCGAATACTCAAAGAATGTACGACCTCTACGAAGAACTTTCGGGGCAACCCATTCCCGAAGACGAGCAGGCACGAAGCATGATCGCCGCTTCCTTCATGTTGCGCAATCTGACCCCCGATCTTCTCGATCACTTCAAAATTCGCATGCTCTCGGTGCTCGTGGACGATTTGAATGCGCTTGAGGCCGGAACGACCATCGACTATTCCGAATTTTCCGGAACATCCACACGCCTCGAGCAGGCTCCGCGCAGTACGGAACCGCGGCAATTGATCGGCATCGGCGTGGTACCGATCAACGAACCTCGGCCCGTGGAAGCCCTGGGAAATCCTTAATCTTTTCAAGATGCAAAGATGTCACGGACCATGAGAAACGACATTGTTTTGTGGTACCCTGAACTCCATGCACGCAAGGTCCGGAGCACTGTCGGAAACGCAGAAGCGTCGTTCGTTTGAGCGCCGGATCTTCGTGCTGCACGGAATTCTCCTGTTCATCTGTCTCATCATCGTGGGACGCCTCATCGAACTGCAGGTGGTGAGCGGCGAGGAATACCATCGACGCGCCCAGGATCAGCAGTTCGGCGGCGTGGTGCTCTCCGCAAAGCGCGGAGAAATTTTGAGCCGCAACAGCAAGACGGACGGCACGAGCATTCTCGCCACGAACACGACGCTGGACCTGCTCTACGTTGATCCGCTCGTCATTCCTGGTGACCACGGCAAAGTCGCCGACGAACTCGCCGGAATTCTCGTGACGCCCGAGTTCGATGCGCTCTGCCGCAAGGGCGATCCGTCGTGTCCCACGGAGCTGAACCAATTCTACAAAGCGGCGTTCGACCCGATGGCCAAAGTGCAATTCGTGGAGAGCGGGTTCGGCTCGGGACGCACCATCGCGATCCTCACCGGTGCCGTGATGCCGAACGGCGCGTCGTCCGTGCCCGACATCGTGGAAATTCGCCGACTCTTCGCCCGCTACATCGAGGAGCGCATCCGCCAGAGAACCGTGACGTTCATGCCGCTCCTGTACAGCGCGAACAAGAAGCAACTCGCCGACACCATGAAGCTCGCCATTCCGGGAGTCTTCGCCAACACCGATCAGAAACTGGTGTACGTGAATCCGGATCTCATCGATCAAACCGATGTGGGAAGCATCTCCCGGCAACTTTCGCCGATTTTGGAGCAAGACCCCGGAGTGCTCAAAACCCGCATGCTGCAGCGCCCGCTCCGCTACGTTCCGGTGATGGCCAAGCTGCCGCCGGAGCTCTCGCGCCGCATCCGTGAGCTCAAGGAAAAGCACGCCGAAGAAGCACAGACGACCTACCAGCAAGCACTCGCGTCGGGTGCGAAAAAGGGAAGCGTCATTCTGTACGATCCGTTCCGCGCCGTGGCCCTCGTGCCGCAACACTGGCGCTTCTATCCCGATACGCGCATCGGTTCGCACGTCGTCGGGTTCATCAACGCGCAGCAGGAACCGCAGTACGGCATCGAGCGCGCGTACGACTCCACGCTCCGCGGGCAAGAAGGTCTCATCGCCTCGGTGAGCGACCCGTTCGGCGGACAGATCATTTCGTCGGATCAAAAATTCATCGACCCGCGCGACGGCTCGACCATCGTGCTCAGCATCGACCGATTCGTGCAGGCGAAAGTGGAGGAACTCCTCGACGCCATGGTGAAGAAAGTCGACGCCCAGAGCGGACAAGTCATCATCATGGATCCGTTCACCGGGCGCATCATCGCCATGGCAAACGCGCCGCTGTTCGACAACAACACGTACGCCGCGGTGTACGAAAAAGAACCGATCTCCATCGATCCCGAACGCGAAAAGCTGATCGTCGTGGAAGTCTTCAATCCGCAGACGAACGCCCGCGTGCTCAAGGCATACCTGCCCGACCTCACCGGCGAAGGACGCCAGAGGCTCTCCAAAGAAACGCAGCAGAAACTCGGCGAACTGGAACAGCTGTACGACTTGCCGAGCATCACGCGGTACTACATGTACATCGGCGACAACAACCGCAGAGAAGTGTTCCCCACGAGCCGCAGCGGCATTTGGCTGAAGTACAAGAACAACATCGGCGTGGGTTCGTACATCAACCGCACGGTGCAGGAAGTGTACGAGCCGGGCTCCGTCATGAAACCCGTCACCATGGCCATCGCCATCGACCAGGGCGAAGTGTCGCCGCTCGACATCTACAACGACACGGGCGCCGTGAAAGTGGACGTCTTCACCATCAAGAACGCTCTCAACAAGTACTACGGAAAAGTGACGATGGTGGATTGTCTCGATTTCTCCATCAACACCTGCATGACGAGCGTCAGCAGGAAGCTCGGCCGCAAATTGTTCTCGTCGGCGCTCGACCAATTCGGGTTCGGACGCATCACGGGCATCGAGCTCGACAACGAGCTTCCCGGCGACCTGAAGCCGTGGCGCGAGTGGAACCCCGCTCTCGTCATGACCATGGCGTTCGGACAAGGCATCACGGTGACGCCGATGCAAATGGTGACGGCGTTCTCGGCACTCGCGAACGGCGGCAAACTGATGCGACCGAGCATCGTGGACGAAGTCCGCCACTCGGACGGCACGGTGGATACCAAGATGCCCGTCGTGCTCGGGCAAATCATCAAACCCGAAACGGCGGACACCATCACGTCCATGCTCATCCACGGCGCCGAATTCGGTTTCGCCAAAGCCGGCAAAGTGAACGGCCACCGCATCGCCGGTAAAACCGGAACGTCACAGATCGCCGGCCCCGGAGGAAAATACGAAAGCGGCACGGGCTCAACGATCGCCACGTACGGCGGTTACGCGCCCGTGGATCACCCCAAGTTCGTCATCCTCGTGAAGCTCGACCGTCCGCGCAAAGACGACTTCGGATCCAAGTCCGCAGCTCCGCTGTTCAAAGACATCGCGGCGTTCCTCTTCGACTACTACGGCATTCCACCTGATGAAAAGAAATAGGACTGCAAGGAATGCAAACATTGCAACGTGTCGCCTTGGAAAAATGCCGTAACGAAAATCAACGAGCGTATGCATCCACATCCCAAGGGATGGAGCGCGCCGCAGCGGGGGGTGAGGGTGGGTATCGGCCAAGAGCGCTTTCTTGGTCACTTCTTTGTCGCGGACAAAGAAGTGACACTCGAATTCAAAACGTTATCCCTTCTGCACCCTCTGATGCGATAAGAACCGCACGTCTCGTTCGCCGATGCGATGCGTGCGATCTTCATCGCGATGATGGTGACCGAAAATCACGGTGAGCCCGTCGCGCGGCTGCGCTCCCAGTCGCGGATCGAAAATGTTGCTGCCGAGCATCGCCGATTTGGCGTTGAGCCGATGTCGCACATGGTCCGGAGAGCTGCGCCAGAGTGCCGCAGTTTCCTCATCCTGCTGCGGTAAACTCACGATTTGTCCTTCAAAATTCCCGGGAAGATTCGGATCATCGTGTCCGTTCACGCGCCAGGTCGCACTGGAAGGATGCGGCGGCACGTGCGTCACCATCGCATCGATGTCCGGCGTCAAAGCCTGGGCGGCGACCTGCGTGAGGCGGCGGTAGTACTCGACGGACTTTCCTCCGCGCAGCAAATGGTTGCCGTCGGTCGTGGAATCGATGAGCCTCTCAAAATCTTCGTCATTGAGCGGATGACCCTCGATGAAGTTGCCGTCATAGAAAAGATTCGCGAGCAGAATGCGGCGGCCGCCGACCGTCTCGATGACCGGCTCTGTTCCGCGAGGCATGATGACGCCACGGGGCGGATCGATGTCGGCCCATGGATCGTCGACGGGGGACTCGCGACGCAAGCAATGATTCCCGGGGACGTACAACACCGTCTGATACATTTTCCGAAGCTCATGCAAAAATAAATTGATGGCACGGCTCGTATCCAAGCCCACTCTCCAGTTCGCCGAGCTTTCGGCGTGGTACAAGTCACCGGGCAGAATTAATGCTGCGCTACTCTGATGCTCCGCAAATCTGCACGCGAGTCCTTCCGCGGCTTTTTGCGGAGAGAGACCTTCGGCCCGGAAATGAATGTCCGATCCGTAGTCGAAATCCTTGTCGCCGATGCGGACAGTGGAAACAAGTCGGTTCGGCATGGGGCGGGATTTTGAAGCTCGTAGTTCAGCGCGTCAATGGAGGACTATGGATTGCAAGGGATGCAATGATTGCAAAGAGTGCAAGGAACTACGAGCGTGTGAATCCACATCCAAAGGGGTGGAGCGCGCCGCAGCGGGGGGTGAGGGTGGGTATCGGCGCGCAGCGTTTTCTTGGTTACTTCTTTGTCGCGACAAAGAAGTGACACTCGCATTGCGTCAAAAGAAAGTGGAAGAAGTACCACTGAACTCTGAATGAAGAACTATTTCACCGTCACGCTCTTCGCCCTTCGACTCACTGCGTTCGCTCAGGGCAAAATCCCTTCGATTTATTTCACGGTAACCGATTTTGCCAAGTTCCTCGGCATATCCGGATCCCTGCCACGCAGAATCGCAAGGAGATACGCCAAAATCTGGATGGGAATGACGTTCACGATCGGCTGAGCCGAACCCGCATCGGGGACCTTGATCCAGTGATCGAACACGTCGTGTTTCTTCGGTGCGATGCCGATGATCATGGCGCCGCGTGCGCGGAGCTCCATGATGTTGCTGATCATGT
>CAZSWJ010000010.1:42768-46612 GCA_964611095.1 uncultured Candidatus Peribacteria bacterium | reverse complement strand
AAGCCGGCAAAGTGAGCAAGAAGTGGCGCGAGGCCACCATCGAAGAGTTCGTCGTGGGTGCACCCGTGAACTTCAACTTCTTCTACTCGCCGCTCACGGGCGAGGTGGAGCTCCTCGGCACCGATACGCGCCGTCAGACCAATTTGGACGGCTTCCTGCGCATGACGGCCGATCAGCAGGCGATGGCACTCAAGTCCGTTCCGCTCAAGATGATTGAGACCGGACACATCGCGTGTACGGTGAAAGAGTCGATTCTGGAAAAGGCGTTCGCCCTCGGCCAGAAATTCGTGAAGGCGACCCAGAAGCTCGATAAGAAGCTCGATCCGAGCGGCAAAGGCATCATCGGACCGTTCGCGCTCCAGGGTGCGGTCGTCGCCGAAGAGGGGAAAGAGGACATCGTCATCTTCGATGTGTCGCTCCGTATCCCGGGTTCACCCGGAACGGCCGCCACTCCGTACTCGGGTTACTTGTACGGCAAACCGATGAGCGTGGGTGAACGCGTCGGCATGGAGATCAAGCAGGCGGTGAAGGAGGGGAGACTGGGTGAGATCGTCACGTAGGTTTGTACGACGAGTGTTACTTCTTTGGCGCGCCAAAGAAGTAACCAAGAAAGCGCTGCGCGCCGATACCCACGGTTCGCCTTCGGCGAACCAGACCGCAGACCCCCGCTGCGGCGCGCTCCACCCCTTTGGATGTGGTTTTACCACAAAATAGCCGCTCGCATTCGTGGGAGTTATTGTCTAGAATCCTTCCGATCCGATGTGGGGCTGTAGCTCAGTTGGTAGAGCATCTGGTTTGCAACCAGAGGGTCAGGAGTTCGAATCTCCTCAGCTCCACCACATCAATATCACTCGTCGCTTCCAAGGGGCTGTAGCTCAGTTGGCCGCCGAGCGTTTAAGCGAGGCGCCGGAAGAAGGGTCTGCGCGCAGCGCATCTGGTTTGTAGCCACGGGTCAGGAGTTCGAATCTCCTCAGCTCCACCATTTGTCGTGCTTCGCACTCCTCATGGCAAGCCGATCCTGAAGGCGCCGCTTTTGCGTAAGGAAAACAAATGTCCCGCGTCTTACCCTTGATCTCCATCTCTTCCCAATATTCTTATGGGTGCCATCACCCCCTTCATCGTTCTGCTCATCGTCGCTCTCATCTTCAACTACATCCCCATGGACGGGCAGCTGAAGAGAATCGGCTACATCATCATCGGTGTCGTCGCACTCGTCATGTTGCTGCGCTTCGCGGGTATTTTCTAGGCGCTAGAAGTCCGCGCCCGGAATGCCCGTGGGCCCCGAGTCCCTCCCCGGCATCGGAATGAAATTGATGATGGGTCCGAAGAGCACGTCTTCGGTGTGCGTGACCGCCGCGATGCCCCAGAAGAAGAAGATGACGCCGACCAAGATCACGACGTTATAAATACCGCCCACTTTGGACGCCCACGCGGGCTCGCCGAACATGTCACCGACGCGCTCCCTGTACTTCACCATCAGGAATCCGCCGACCATGCCGAGGAGTCCGAGAAAATATCGCATAGATTATTTCAGCTGAGCCTCCAGCTTACCCGAAACCGTTTCCTTGGATTGGACGCCGACGAACGTGTCCACGGCTTCGCCGCCCTTGAAGATGATGAACGTGGGGATGCTCATGACGCCGAACTGTCCGGAGACTTCCGGGTTCTCGTCGACGTTGATTTTGTAGAAGGCGACTTTGCCGTCGTACTGCTTGGCGAGATCCTCGACGATGGGGTTCATGGCTTTGCACGGACCGCACCAGGGAGCCCAAAAGTCCAAAAGAACGGGGATGGGGGACTTGAGCACTTTGGTCGGGAATTCGGCGTCGGTGATGGGGGTGGCCATGGGAATCGGGGGAAGAAAATCATCCTCATTATACTCCCGTTTGTCCTTTTTACGATTGTCCCTTGGACAAAATTCCTTTCGTAATCTGCTTGCCGACTTCCACCGCGGGTTGTCCGTAGATATCGATGCGGTAGAGCTTGCCCAAGTACACGACCTCGGTCATGAACAGGAAGAAGAGCTGGCCGATGTGGTATTCATCCAGTCTCTGCAGCGCAATGGTTGCATGCGGACGCTTGGCGGACGTGAGTGCCTGGCTCGTGCCTTCGTAGCAGGCGTCGAGCAGCTGGCCGAATGTCTTGCCCGCGATGTACCCGAAACTGTCGGGAACATTCTTGGGAACTTCCAGACGCGGCTTATCGATTTCGCGGATGAACAGGTGCCAGCTTTTGCGCGGGCCCGCCATCCACTGTTGCAGAAGGGAGTGCTGGTCTTGGGTGCCGATGGCGGCGACGGGAATCGGGTTGAAGCCTTCGCCTTTGCCCAGGCTTTCGGCAAGCAGCTGCTGTTCCCAGCGTGCCATGGACATCAGCCTGTCGCCGTACGGCATGATGACGCGGATGGGGTAGTTGCGGCGCGTATCCAAGAGGAACTGCACGGCTGCCAGTGATGCGGCGGGGTTCCTGGCGAGCGTCGTCTCTTGGCAGTAGG
The DNA here is from genome assembly GCA_964611095.1 of uncultured Candidatus Peribacteria bacterium. Classification (GTDB taxonomy): domain Bacteria; phylum Patescibacteriota; class Gracilibacteria; order Peribacterales; family Peribacteraceae; genus CAZKJL01. The sequence continues at coordinate 44,118 of CAZSWJ010000010.1, read as the reverse complement.
TATCCATCTCTTTGGCGCCGCGGATGAACTGGTTGATGTCGCCACCGAGGAGTCCGAGTGCCAGGAGTCCGACGGGCGTGAAGATGCAGAAGCGTCCGCCGACATTGGGCGGGATCGCAAGCGAGTGAATGCGGTTGGTCTTGGCGAAGGCGCGCAGCGGTCCGCCCTCGGGGTCGGTGATGGCGACGACGCGGTTCCCGGGGTGCGTCTTCACCTCGGACTTCAGGCGTTCGAAGCAGGCGAAGAAGGCCGACATCGTCTCCAGCGTGGAACCGGACTTGCTCACCACGACGATGAGCGCGTTTTTCCAATCGATGAGATCGAGCTGCATGCCGAGGCTCGTGGGGTCGATGGTATCGATGACCAAAAACGCCGGCGTCTTGGGAGATTCGAAAATTTCCTGGAGCACTTTGGGTCCCAGGCCCGATCCGCCGATGCCGATCCACACGACGGTCTGGATGTTCTCGGTCTTGAGTCCTTCCACGAGAGCTTGCACGGTCTTCACGGCGTCTTTGTCGTACGGATTCATGGACCAACCGTGTTGGCCTTTTTCGCGTTCGGAGAGCCATTCTTCGGTGTACCTGCGCATCGACGTCCGCACGGTGGCGAACTCACTGTCCGGAATGCCGTGACTGGGCGTGATGACTTTTGCCAGCGTGCCTTTGATGTCGAGCGTCAGCATGGAGGGAAGTGAGAAAGTGCAGAAGTTCGGAAGTGCGAAAGTAAAAAAAGAAAAGTTACAGGGAGCGGAGTGCGGCGGCCACGCGGTCCTCGGTGCGCTTGAGCTTGGCCGGGATTTTCTTGAGTGCGGCGAGCACCGTTCCTTGGTCGTAACCGAGGGACGTGAGTGCCGAGATCGCATCGGTATCGAAAGCGGCCGGCTTCTCGTGTGCGGCTTGCGGGGTCGTGATCCACTCGGGGTGCTTCTCGAGGAGCGACTTGAGGTCCACGAGCAGTTTCTCTGCGGTCTTCTTGCCGACTCCCTTGATCTGCGTGAGCTGTGCGGCATCGTCGTGCTGTACGGCCGTCACGAGCATATGGCGGGGGATGGAGCAGAGCTCGAGCGCCATCTTGGGACCGACGCCCGAAATGTTGAGAAGTTCGACGAAGAGCGACCGCTCGATGTGCGATGCGAATCCGAACAGATCCAAACGGTCCTCACGGACGTACGTGAACGTGATGAGACGCGTGGGCTTTCCTTCCTGGAGTTCGTCCCAGAGCGGGTGGGGGAGCGTGGCCAAATATTCCACACCCGAAACGTCCACGGCGATCTGCGGAAGCGGTAATTTTCGGACGATTCCGGAGAGCGCGTAGATCATGGCGCGATCATAGCAAAGGATCGGGTGAAGG
>CAZSWJ010000010.1:17859-42668 GCA_964611095.1 uncultured Candidatus Peribacteria bacterium | reverse complement strand
GATTCCGGAGAGCGCGTAGATCATGGCGCGATCATAGCAAAGGATCGGGTGAAGGGAGAGAATTTTCTTGGGGGAAACCAGGGAATCCAAAGAAACCAAGGAAACCAACGATTATTGGCTTCCATTGCTTCAAACCAAGCTTCAGAAAACACGTGTTTTATGCTATAATAAGCGGAATGCCTTTCGGCAGAAACACCAACATACAAAAGACGGCGATGATGCTCCTGGTCGTGACGGCTCTGCCGATCACCGCACTCGCTGCCGTAAGCGAGGAACACCTGGCGCAAGTGAAGGATCAGTTCAACGAACTCTGGCACAACGCCGCGGAGACGACGAAGAAGCGCAGCGAGCTGGAGGAGACTCTGGCGAACTTCGATTCCAAAGTCGCCGATGCCAAACGCGACTTGGCCCAAGCGACCGAGCAGCGCAAAGCGATTCGCGAACAAATCGCGGAGCAGCGGAAGCTCATCGAGGTCCTGACGTCGCAGCTCGAGGCGGCGCAGGACAGCAAATCGTTCTATGCCTCGCTCGCGTTCAGCCAGCGCGACGACTACGTGGAGTTCATTCGTTATCTCGCCAGCCGCGACATGGCCGACACCGACACGGGCCCCGTGGCGGGCGGAGGCATTCTCCGGTATCTCCTCCGCGGTTCGCTCGGCGACAGCATCGATGATGACTTGGCACGTCAGGCCGCAAACAAAGCCAGGACGCGCTTCTTCGGACAAGTGAACGTGCTCGTCGACGAGTCGGGACGAGCGGAAACGCGTCTCGCGCAGATCGCCAAAGATTTGCAGAAGCAACTGACGGCGCTGGAGAAAAAGCACAGTGACATCGCGTCACTCGCCGATGAAAAAGCGGCGTTCATCGATGACAGTTGGCGCCAGAAAAAACTGACGCAGGAAGAAGTGATCGCCGTCGCCAAAGAAGCCGAAGAGGCGAGTGCGCGCATGGCATCGATCCAGTCCGATCTTCAGAACATCAACCAGGAATTGCGCGAGGCGAAGCTGAAAAAGCTGAACGCGGAACTGAGTGACCTGCAGGCGCAGTACAAGACGCTCGAGACGCAGCGCGACACGCTCGTGCGCAAGGACGAAGCCATGCGACTGTTGCAAGACGCCGCACTCAAGGCGTTCCAAGTGACGGTGCAGCAGCGCAACACGGACAAGAAGCTCTACAAATATGTGGAAGAAAAAGAGCTGGTGCGCTCGCAGCTCATCGAGAGGCGTGATGCGCTTCCCGTGGATGCGTCGGGTGCGCTCATTCAGTCCGCCGCGCTCCTCGCCGTGAAGCGTGACATCGCCGACATCGAGGCCGTCATCAAGCTGATGAAAGACGGCGTGCCCACGGCACCCGCCGAAGCGTACGTTCGCGCCAAGCGCCAAGCCGATGAAGCAGCGCCGGTTCGCGCGGAACTTCAGCCGCAGATCACAGCACTCGCTCCCAAGCTCGCCATTCTCCAGACCGCGGTGAGCGCCAAGATCGGTGAGGTGGAATCCGCGGAACGCGACACGGGCATGGACGGACTGCCGCCGCTCTTCCAGTGGCCGGTCCGCGGACCCATCACCGCCGGATTCTTCGATGCCGATTATGAAACCGTGTTCCACGTGCCGCACCGTGCGGTGGATATCGCCACACCTCAAAGCAGCTCCGTGCACGCCATCTCGGACGGCATCGTGCTTGCCATTAAAGACGGCGGGGCGACGGGGTACAGCTACGTGCTCATCGGACACCGCAACGGTTACGCGTCACTCTACGGACACGTCTCCGCGGCACTCGTTCGCAAGGGCGACGTGGTGATGGCGGGGCAGATCATCGCGCTCTCCGGCGGAACTCCCGGAACGCACGGAGCGGGATACATGACGACGGGAGCGCACGTGCACTTGGAAGTGACGAAGGATGGTGAACACATCAATCCGTTGTCGATTCTTCCTGCTCGGTAACGAGTGTTACTTCTTTGTCGTAGCAAAACAGAGATGTTCTTTTCTTGTCCGAGCGACAAGAAAAGAACCAAAAGAAGCGCGTGTGCAATGAGCGCCCACCCGCAGACCCCCGCGCGCATTGCACGCCGCCCTTGGGATGTGGATTTACTCGCTCGTTGTTTATTCAGCTCCTCCTATTACTACGACGAACTCTCCTTTGATATTCAGTGTCTTCATTCGCTCCGGTAATTCTCCGATCGTGGTACGCAACACCTCCTCGTGCATCTTCGTGAGTTCGCGGGCGATGACGATCGCGCGTGCGGGTTGATCGACGAGTGCGGCACACAGTTCGCTCGCCGTTTTTTCCATGCGATGCGGCGACTCGTAGAAGACGATCGTTCGCTCTTCGGTTTTGAATGTTTCGATGAGCGTTTTCCTTCCCTTCTTTAACGGAAGGAATCCGAGGTACGTGAATTGGTTGATGGGGAGCCCCGATGCACTGAGTGCGGCGAGGAATGCCGAAGGTCCAGGGAGTACTTCGATGGGGAGTCCCGCGGCGCTTGCTTTGGATACGACGACGAAGCCGGGGTCGGAGATGCCCGGAGTTCCGGCATCCGAGACGAGGCAGAGATGTTCTCCTTTCTTGAGGCGTTCACAAATCCAATCCGCTTTGCCGTCGTCGGTGTAACCATGGAACGAAATGAACTCTTTCTTGGGTAAATCGAGCAATTTGAAGAGCTGGCCCGTGACGCGTGTGTCTTCGCAGATGACGCCGTTGCAGTTCTTTAAGGCCTCCAGCGACCGCACCGTGATGTCCTTGAGGTTGCCGATGGGAGTGGAAACGATGGAGAGCACGGACACAGAGTAGCAACATTGACAAAAATATAAAGAGTTTTATAGTGAATCCTTCCAGTTTTCATTGGAAGGATGTTCGTTCACATCGCTTTTTAGAAACACGACCATCGAGCGCACGTGCGTGCGTTGGCCGGTCGTGTTTCAGTCCATTTCGTCCTGAGGGAGCAGAGTCATGCAGGTCAGCATCTTCGATCACGCCATGCAGTTACTGTGGTACCAGAACGGCGGTACCGAGATTCCGGTTGTCATTCACGACGGTCTCGATGTGAGCGACGCGGACTACCAAGTCTACGTCGTCACGAACGAACTCACGCTGGCCGCTGCGCTCGCGAACCTCATGAGCCAGCCCGACACGACTCTCATCGTGTTCGGCCATCAATCACCGGCGTTCAACGCACGTGGTGTGTACGCCGAGATTCGGCGAGGTTGGCCTGAGGCCAATATCGTTGAGAAGGTGTCGGCCGCAGTCATGTGGCTCAAGCAGCACGAGTTCTCCACGCGATGAAGAGACGACGAAGCGACGTGAACGGGGGAGGGTGTGCGGCTTGCCGCGCACTCTCCTTCGACGTGTTTTTGCCGTCCCTTGGCCGTATAATTGACAAATTCTCAAAGAGTTTTAGAGTACACGCGCTTTCAGTTTCGATTGGAAGCGTTGTTCGTTCACATCGTCTCTCACAGAAAGAAACACGACCATCGAGCACATGTGATGTGTTGGCCGGTCGTGTTTCAGTCCCATCTCAAGGTCCTGCTCAGGAGCGAAGAAGCCATGCGAATCATTGTCATCTCGAAGCGCGCACACAACCAGTGGCAGTACGACGGAGGCACGGACATCATCCGCGTCGAGGAGTCGACGCCCGGTGACCGCCTCGCGGCGTTCACCGTGCACCTCGTCGATGAGCCGGTCAGCCTGACTCACGCGCTGATCGGTCTCCATCTCGATGCGAAGCGTACCGCCATCGTCTTCCTGCCCGCCTTGGCGGCCCACAACTTCTCTCACGAAGTCGTGCCGCTGCTTCGGAAAGAATTTCCCGATGCCAACCTGTTCTTCGATGTGGTGGAAGCGGCGCACTGGCTGCTCCACCAGAAGACGACGGCGCACGCTCCGGCCGAGTCGGCGGTCTGAACGGGCCTCCGCGGATGATGGAGGAGCGATGCGAACGAAGTGAGGGTGTGCGGCTTGTCCGCATACCCTCCTTCACGGTGCCAAAAACTAAAATCCAAAAATGTCAAAAGATGGCTTCGGGACTTGAACAACACGCGTATTCAACACGCTTTCCTTTCGACCCGGTTCTGGTAGTCTTCCTCCGACTTTCTGACCCCCGATTTCGGTATGGCAAAAACCCCCGCACCACAGAACGACGGAGAACAGGCTCCTCTCTTGCCCATCAAGAACATGGGCAATATCACGGCCCGTCCCATCGTGACGGAAATGGAAGAGAGCTACCTAAGCTACGCCATGAGCGTCATCGTCTCGCGCGCTCTTCCCGATGCTCGTGACGGTCTCAAGCCCGTGCACCGCCGCATTATGTACGCCATGCTCCGGGAAGGTTTGCTCCCCAGCCACAAATACTCCAAGTGCGCCGGTGTGGTGGGTGAAGTGCTCAAGAAGTACCACCCCCACGGTGACAGCCCCGTATACGAAGCCATGGTCCGTCTCGTGCAGACGTTCTCCATGCGGTACCCGCTCATCGACGGACAAGGAAACTTCGGTTCCATCGACGGAGACAACGCAGCCGCCTACCGTTACACCGAGTGTCGTTTGGAAAAAATCTCCACCGAACTGCTCGCCGACATCGACAAGAACACCGTCGACTTCCGCCCGAACTACGACGGTACGGTGAAAGAGCCGTCGGTTCTTCCCTCGCGCCTCCCGAACCTGCTCCTCAACGGCACCGTCGGCATCGCCGTCGGTATGGCCACGAACATCCCGCCTCACAACCTCCGTGAACTCTCTGACGCCATCTTGCATCTCACGGACAACCCGGATGCGACGGTGGAGGATCTCCTCAAATTCGTCCAAGGCCCCGACTTCCCGACGGCCGGTTACGTCTACGACCGCGAAGTTCTGAAGCAGGCCTACCTCACGGGTCGCGGATCCGTCGTATGCCGCGGCAAAGCCGAAATCGAAGAGGCAGGCAACCGCCACATCATTCGCATCAGCGAGCTCCCGTACCAGGTGAACAAGTCCGTGCTCATCACGCGCGTCGCCGAACTCGTGACGGACAAGATCATCCAGGGCATCTCCGACATCCGCGACGAGTCCGACCGCGACGGCATCCGCGTCATCATCGAACTCAAGAAGGACAGTTACCCTCAGAAAATCCTCAACCAGCTCTACAAGCACACCGATCTCCAGACGAGCTTCGGTTACAACTGCATCGCGCTCGCCGACGGCATTCAGCCCAAGCTCCTCAACCTCCAAGAACTCCTTCAGATCTTCATCAACCACCGTCGTACGGTCATCACGCGTCGCGTCACCTTCGACCGCGACCGCGCCAAGGAACGCGCACACATTTTGGAAGGTCTCTCCATCGCTCTCGACAATATCGACGCCGTCATCAAGACGATCCGCAGCAGCGACTCTCAAGAGGATGCACGCCAGGCGCTCATCAAAAAGTTCAAACTCTCCGAGATTCAGGCCGGCGCCATTCTCGAGATGCAGCTCAGGCGTTTGGCGGGACTCGAGCGCAAGAAAATCGAGGACGAACTCAAGGCGACGCTCGCGTTCATCAAGGAGTGCGAGGCCATCCTCAAGGACAAGAAGCGCGTCGACACCATCATGAAAGACGAGCTCAAGGAAATCGCCGCGAAGTACGGCGATGACCGCCGCACCGTCGTGGTGCCGCACGCCGTCGGTGAGTTCTCCGCCAAGGACACCATCCCGAACGCTCCGATGATCGTGGCTCTCACGACCCACGGTTACGTGAAGCGCCTGAGCCCCGCTCAGTTCCGCGCACAGCATCGCGGCGGCAAGGGTATCAAGGGCATGACGACCAAAGACGAGGACGAAATCATGAGCATCGTGAGCGCCAGCAACCACGACGACATGCTGTTCTTCACGAACACCGGTCGCGTCTTCAAGATGCCGGTGTACGAACTCCCGCAGGCCAGCCGCACGGCCAAGGGCCAGGCCATCGTGAACTTGCTCCAGCTGCAGCCCGGCGAGAAAGTCGCCGCCATCATGAAGGCCAAGCTCGAAGGCAAGACGCACCTCTTCATGACGACCATCAAGGGAACCGTGAAGCGCACGGCTCTCTCCGAATTCGAGAACATCCGCCGCTCCGGTCTCATCGCGCAGAAAGTTCCGGACGGGGACGAGCTCAAGTGGGTCGTCGCAACGACCGGAAAGGACGAGATCTTCATCCTCACCAAGAAGGGCAAGTCCATCCGCTTCACCGAAGGCGACGTCCGCGAAATGGGACGCGCCGCAGCCGGTGTCCGCGGTATCCGCGTGGGTCCGGGTGACCGCGTGGTGGAGGCCGCCGCATTCGCGTCGGCGGAGAAGAGCCAGCTCCTCGTCGTCATGGAAAACGGTCTCGGCAAGGCTTCACCCATCACGCTCTACCGTCTGCAAGGACGCGGCGGCAGCGGAGTGAAGGCCGCACAGCTCACGGCGAAGACCGGTGACATCGTCGGCGGCGCCATCCTCCAGGACGGCGACCAGGGCGACCTCATCTGCATCAGCAAGCAGGGCCAGACCATCCGCATGAAACTCTCCGACATTCCGTCACGCGGTCGCGCCACACAGGGTGTCATCGTCATGCGCCTCGACGCAGGAGACAAAGTCGCATCCGTCAGCGTCATCATGCACGACCCCAACGCCGAAGCCGCCGCCGAAGAGGCAGCCGAGGAAGACCAGATGGAAATCGAGGAACCGCCGGTCATTGAAGAGCCGGAGGAACCCAAGAAAAAGAAGCCCAAGAAGAAGTAGTTCCCATCATCGATAAAGAAAGAGGCGGGTCACCCCCGCCTTTTTTGTGCTTTCTTCCCCTTGTCTTGGCCTTCTGCATCGCCTAAAATCTCCCAGCTATGAAGAAAGGCATTCACCCACAGATCCACAAAGACGCCGTCACCACGTGCGTGTCGTGCAATGCCGTATACGCCATTCCGACGACCGTGAAGGCCCAGCAGGTCGAAATCTGCAGGAACTGCCACCCCGTCTACACCGGAGAATACCGCGGTCTCATGGCTTCCGGACGCGTCGATCGCTTCCGCAAGGTCGCCGAGGCCACCAAGAAGAAGCAGGCCGAAATCAAAGCTGTGGAGGAGGCTCGCAAGGCCAAGCCCAGCAAGATCAAGAAGGCCAAATAGTTCGATATTTCAGCCTTATGCGGCTGTTTCAGCATGTGAGGTTTATTTGACATTTTCTGCAAATTTGTCATAATATCACTCCATTTTTATGCCAAACGTGCCCCAGTCCATTCCGGACAATCCCCATCTCTATTCGCAGTCACTGTTGAATGCGGCTCGCGCGTACAAGCATGATTTGACCGTTGCGCAGGAAAACGAGGTGGATATTGGCAAAGGACACCATGTCGTCATGAAGCACATCACGTCGATCCCGACTCCGTGGTTCATCAATACGAAAGACAACAGGCCCGCCGCCACATGGTTCGAGCACATCGCACACACGGAAAATCGCATCCGCGAGGTCATGATGAATGACGCGGATCTCAAAGTACCTTTTGATCAAAAGGGCGGGCGTCCCGGACAGCCGAAGCCGAAGGGTACACTTGTGGACGTATTTCCTGCCGACTCGGTGCGTCTCGCCAGCATCATCGCATCGGAGCTGACCCGCATGGGACTCGGGCTCCAAGTGGGCTCGTTGTCCCGCGGCAAGCCCGTCGATCAAGAAGCAGCCGTACGTGAAGTGCGGCAGACGGTGTTTTACGCTTCGCAAAATTTTACGGTGAACGATACGAAGCGCCCTCTTTTCGTCAATATGCCGTTCCATCCTCTGTGGAACAGAACGAAAGTGCAGACAATGCCGGGAGATCCCACGCCCGTCAGTTTGTTCGAAGCCACGAAGACCGAGCAAAAACTCGTTCAGCATCTCATCGGTCCGAATCTCAGCAGCAATGACCAAGTCCCGAACATCATGGAAACGCGCATTGCGCAGATCTGTGCGAAGGCGATGCCCGATTTGTTTACGCGGCACACGTTTCAGTTCATTCACTATCACGACAAGGCTCGCGCAAAGCTCAAGGAATATCTCGCGGGTATCGGCGTTTTCGATAGAGACACTCGCAGCCAGGCGATCGAAGATATCCTGGAAATGCTTGCAAGCCATATTCAATGCAGCCCCGAATGGTTGTTGAAGCTGGAAGAAGAGGAATTGGCTCCACGTCTTGCGGCGGGAACGGCAAAGAAAGAGGACAAGCTCGATATCATCGCTGATGATACGAAGACGGTGATCGATGCGTTCTTGGATCCGCTGATCCTGAAACACAAGGCCGGGGACAAGTCGACGGTGAAGCAGATGAGCGATCGATTGCTCGTGCCCGTGACGCGCCTCGCCATGCTTCTCGACGTCTCCAACAGAGAATCGAATCGTGATTCCGAAGAGGTGAGGGAAGAGATCGCGGTTCTCATCGATCGTTTGAAGTACATGTGCAACGCCGTCGGAGGCAAGGGATACGAAGTGGCTCCCACGATGGCTCGCATGTTGCTTCATGCATACCAAGATCCCGATCCTTCCACATTAAAAGCCTATTTGTAAGAAAGGGAGGCGTCTCACTCCCGTATCATTCCGTGTTAGAATAATCGTATGGACCAGCGTCAGGCGAAGCTACTTGCGGCAATCATCGACGAGTTCATCGGAACAGCGCTTCCCGTCGGCTCCAAGCAGATCGCCGACACGGGCCTGTTTGCCATTTCCGGAGCCACCATCAGAAACGAAATGCAGATCCTTTCCTCGGAAGGGTTCATCGAACAGCCGCACACCTCCGCGGGGCGCGTCCCGAGCGTGAAGGGTTACCGCATGTACGTGCAGCAGTTCATGAATCCGTCGGCCCACGAGCGCGCCGTGCGGCTCCGCTTCAACACGCTCCGCGAGCAGTACTTCCAGCACAAAGACCGCGAGCGTGCGTACGAGGCCGTGAGCCTGCTCTCCAACATGATGCCCAACGTCGCCTTCGCCACCGTGCCGCACCGCGAGCGCGTGTACTACCTCGGACTCGCCAATGCCGTCCGCCAGCCCGAATTCTTGGCCGATGCCAAGCTCGTGACGGGCGTCGTGGAGGTGCTCGAGAAGCGCCTGGCCGACCTCGTGAGCAACATCGAGCTCAGCGACCAAGTCCGCTACTACATCGGCGACAAAGACCTGTGTCCCGAGTTCGAGAGTTGCTCCATGCTCGTGACCAAGTACCGCGTGCGCGACCAAGTGGGTGCCATCGGCATCCTGGGACCGACGCGCATGGACTACGGCTACAACACCGCGGCCCTCGAAATGGTCGCTTCACTCATTCGCGACTAACGTCTACGATTCAATCCATAGCAACTTCCTCGTCCGACCTGGCATTACTGCGCATCCGTCCGGCACTTCCGGATCCGGAGGATAAAAGCGGTGCCAGGGGACCGCTCCACATCGAGTCGGCCATCGCCGCACTCCATTCGCTCAAGGGTCGTGACGGTCTCATCAGCTTCGAGATCGGTTCGTTCCAAGGAAAGATCTGCTTCTTCGTTCGTGCCACGAAGCGTGCGCTCCCGCTCCTCGAGAGCCAGCTCTACGCGCAGTACCCGGACATCGACATCGAGTTCATGGATCCCAAAGAGCTCGAGCCCAAAGAAGGCGAGATCATCCAATCGACCGATCTGTACCTGAGCAAGCCCGAGATCTACCCCATCAAACGTCATCCGCAGTTCGATGATCTTCTGGCACGCCAGAACGTGGACTCCATGGCGGGCATCACGTCCGCGCTCGTGCGTTACGCCGATCCCGCGATGCGCGGGCACATTCAGATCATCTTCACTCCCATCGGCAGCCGTTACCGCAAGCGCGTCATCAAATTCCTGCCGCTCATCAAGAAGGGCTTCCCCAAGCGCTTTGAGTCGTATGCCAAGCTCTTTGCCACGGTGCACTTGGCTCGCGGTTGGCGCTGGTGGGCATACCTGCCGCTCAACATTCTCATGGGCGGATTCCGCGCATGGTTTTCGTTCATCCCCACCATTCAGGACGTGGGTGCCGTCTCGGACGAGAGCGACAACGACGAGTACAACGAGGAAACGATGAAATCCGGACGTCGCAGTCACGAGAGCGAAGATCCCATCTCGGCCGTGGCCGACAAAGTGAACCGCCCGCTGTTCGTCGCCAACGTTCGCATCAGCCTGATCTCCAAAGAGAGCAAGAGAGACGATGCCGTGCAGAAAATCGCCGAGATCTACGGCAGCTTCCGTCAGTTCACGGTGCCGACGCTCAACGGATTCAAGGCCGGTCACGTCCGTAACGTTCCGTCACTTGCCGCCGACATTCGTCATTACCCGTACACGCTCTCGGTCGAGGAGCTCGCCACGCTCTGGCACTTCCCGAACGCCCTCGTGAAAACGCCGAACATCGATTGGGTCTACTCCAGGAAGTTGGAACCGCCGGTCGACCTGCCCGTGCCCGAAACGTCACCCGACATCACGGTGCTCGGAGAGGCTGTTTTCCGCGGCCACAGGACCAAATTCGGCATCAAGCCCGATGATCGCCGCAGGCACATGTACATCATCGGTAAGACCGGCATGGGTAAGTCCACGCTGCTCGAGAACATGATCTTCTCGGACATTCAGAGCGGCAAAGGTGTCGCCGTCATCGACCCGCACGGTGACCTCATCGAGGCCGTGCTCCGCTTCATTCCCGCCGAGCGCACGAACGACGTCGTTCTCTTCGATCCCGCCGACAAGGAATATCCGCTCTCGTTCAACATGCTTACGGCACGCAGCCCGGACCAGTTCCCACTCGTCGTTTCCGGCCTCATGAGCGTGTTCACCAAGCTTTGGCCCGACGTGTGGAGCGGACGCATGGAACACATTCTCCGCAATACGCTCCTCGCGCTCATCGAAGGTCAGGCCAACTCCATGCTCGGCATCCTCCGCATGTTCTCCGACGACGCGTTCCGCAAAAAAATCGTGGATCACCTGAGCGATCACCACGTCCGCAGCTTCTGGGAAGACGAGTACGCCAACTGGTCCGAGAAGTATCGCACCGAAGCCATCGCCGCCATCCAGAACAAGATCGGACAGCTGCTGTCGGTCCCGATGATCCGCAATATCGTGGGCCAAGTCTCCAGCACCTTGTCGCTCCGCGAAGCCATGGACACGGGCAAGATCATTCTCGTGAACCTGAGCAAAGGAAACATCGGAGAAGACAACTCGGCGTTCCTGGGATCCATGCTCGTGACCAAATTCCAGCTCGATGCCATGAGCCGCACGGACATTCCCGAGAAGGAGCGCAAAGACTTCTACCTGTACGTCGACGAGTTCCAGAACTTCGCCACCGAATCGTTCGCCACCATTCTCTCCGAGGCACGGAAGTATCGCTTGAACCTCACGCTCGCACACCAGTACATCGGACAGCTCCTCATCGACGGCAAAACCACGCTCCAGGACGCCGTGTTCGGCAACGTTGGCTCCATGACGAGCTTCCAAGTGGGCTCCGATGATGCCGAGGTTCTCAGTATGCAGTTCGAGGAAATGGTTTCCACGAACGACATTCTGAGTTTGCCCAAGTACCACGCCTACATGCGCCTGATGGTCGGCGGCATGGCCAGCAAGCCGTTCTCCGTCTCCACGCTTCCGCCTCCCAAATTGGAATCCAGCGATGAGCGCGTATCCGTCATCCGCCGCGCCTCGCGCGAGAGGTACTGCGAGAAACGAGCGGTCGTGGAAGACAAAATCAACAAGTGGATCATGAGTGCCAAGGAAGGCCGCCAGACCGCCGTCAAAGCCGAGAAGGCCAAGGAGAAGGAGGCCGAGGAGAAGGAAAAGGCCCGCAAGAAAGGCATGAAGCTCGATGAGTACCGCGCCTGGCGAGATCGCGAGATGTGGACGAACGATTTCAACGCACTCCGCAAGAAAGCACTCACCGAGGCTCTGTCCGCAGAGGAACAAGCGAAACTCAAAGAGCTCGAGGATAAGCTCGCCAAGAGCGGGGGAGTGCCGCCGCCCAGCAAGGGCATGCTCGAGGTGATGGAAAAGCAGAAGAAAAGTGCGTAGGCTTCGGTCATGGCGACCATCGACGATTTCGGCAAACTGGATATCCGTGTCGGGAAAATTACCGACGTCCAAGATTTTCCCGAAGCTCGGAAACCCGCGTACAAACTGACGATCGACTTCGGTCCGGAAATCGGCGTGAAGAAGTCATCGGCCCAGATCGTCACCAATTATACGAAAGAGGATCTTTCGGGTCGCTTGGTCCTGGCCGTCGTCAATTTTCCTCCGCGCCAGATCGGTACCTTCATGTCGGAGGTTCTCACGCTCGGAGTACCCGATGCCGCGGGCCAGGTTATCCTCATTCAACCGAGCAAGGACGTCCCGCTCGGCGGCCGATTGTACTAGCACCTCCGTTTGTGGTGCTGTCACTTGCTTTGACGAACCGTCACTTCCCATAATGACACGCGATTTCCGCTTCTTTTCTTTCCCTATTTTTCTTATGTCGCGCGCCAAGCAATATATCGTGAAGGCTCTTCCCGCAGCCTTCATTGCAGGCACCGTCTTCGGTGTCGGCATTACGTCCATCAGCGCGGCCATTCGCGGCTCCGCCATCTTCAGCGATGTGCCGTCGTCGCACTACGCCGATGCCGCCATCGGTGAGATGTACTCCCTCGGCATCATCAAGGGACTCGATGACAGTCACTTCGGTCCCGACCAGCCCCTCACGCGCGGTCAGGCCGCATTGCTCTTCCAGCGTCTCCGCAATGAGATCAAGGGCATCTCGTCCACGGGAGCGTCGTCCAGCCGTTCATCTTCGTCTTCGTCCATGAGCAGCTCTTCCAGCAGCGTTTCGAGCAGCACCGCAACGTCGTCCACCAGTTCGTCCTACAACCCGGGTGGTTCCGTACGTTTCGACTCTCTCGGTTACGTCGTGGAGAAGAACGTCAGCACGGGAACGCTCAACATCGCCATCGTCCGCATCGGCGGCAACCAGGGCAGCGGAACGGTGCAGTACTCGTTCAGCGGCGGCACGGCCGTCGCAGGAAGCGACTACACGCCGGCGTCCGGCACCTTGACCTTCACAGGGAAGGAAACGAGCAAGAAAGTCACGCTTCAGATCAAGAACAATACGTCGAGCAGCGGTGACAAGACCGTGATCCTGACGCTCAAGAGCCCCACGGGTTCCATTTCCATCGGTAACCCGAATACGGCCACCGTCACCATCAAAGATCCGTATTCGTCGTCCACGTCTTCCACCGCATCGTCGTACTCGTCCAGCGCACCCACGGGAGCCGTCTTCCAGTTCTCGGCTTCTCAGTACGGCGTCTTTGAGAACGGCGGCAACGTCACCGTCACGGTGAGCCGCACGGGCGTCACCACGACGGCCGCAAACGTGAACTACAACACGAGCAACGGGTCGGCTTCCTCCGGATCCGAGTACTCCTCGGTCAATGGAACCCTCAGCTTCTCCGCCGGAGAGACCAGCAAGACCTTCGTCGTTCCCGTCGTGGACAACGTCACGGTCGACGGAAATCACTCGTTCAACGTCGTCTTGAGCTCCCCGACGAACGGTGCCTCCATCGAGTCGCCGACGGCAAGCGTGATGATCCACGACAACGAGTCCGCACCCACGGGCAGCGGCACGATCAAACTCGGCGCCGCCACGTACTCCGTCACCATGGCTTCGGGTAAGGCGGTCATCACCGTCAGTCACGTCGGCGGAGGTTTTGGAGCCGTTTCGGTGGGTTACTCCACGGGCAACGGCACGGCCGTCGCAGGTTCGGACTACGTGTCCACGAGCGGCACGCTGTACTTCACCACGGGTGAAATGAGCAAGACGTTCACCGTTCCGCTCATCTCGCACTCCATCACCAACAGCATGACCTTCAACGTCTACATTTCCGGCGCCACGGGTGCGCCTCTCGGCACTCCGTCGAGCGCAGTCGTCACGGTCCAAAACTGATCATGAAGAACAAGAAGGCCGCGGTCTCTCGGGATCGCGGCTTTTTTTAGAGCAGATACATCCAGCAGACCGCCGCGAGGACGATGCGGTATGCACCGAAAGAGATGAACGTGTGATCCTTCACGAACGTGAGGAGCCAACGGATACTGGCGTACGCCGTGATGAATGCGGCGACGAATCCGATGATGATCGCCAGCGTGTCATGAGCCGAGAAAGCACCGGCAGATTTCACCAGGTCCAGGCCCGTGGCGGCCAGCATGGTGGGAATCGCCAGCATGAAGGAAAAATCCACGATGGCGGATCTGTCGATGCCGAGAGCCATGCCTCCGATGACGGTGGCTGCGGAACGTGACGTGCCCGGAATGAGCGCTACGGCCTGGGCGACGCCGATGATGACGGCCTGAACGACGGACACATCCTTGGCATCGGTCGTCGTGAACGTTTTGCCGCGATGCCACAGCTCAAATCCGATGAGAATGACGCCGCCGACGGCGAGCGACCCCACGACGAGCGGGGGACTGGCCAGCAGGTATGCTTTGACGATCTCGTGCAGCGCGAGGCCGATGATGCCCGTGGGGATGAATGCTGCGAGCACCGTCACCCACAGACGCTTGTATTTCATCAGCATCTTCCAGTAGATGATCACGGCCGCGGCGATGGCGCCCGACTGAATGATGACGTCGAAGCTCTTCACGGCCTCCGTTGGGGCGATGCCGAGAAATTTTTCCGCCAAAATGAGGTGTCCCGTCGACGAAATCGGCAGGAACTCCGTCACACCCTCCACGATGCCCAGAACGGCGGCCTGGAGCAGCGTCATACTCCGTAGCGCTGCATGGTAAAGACGATGAGCGGGATGTAGATGAGAACGACCACGCAGGCATCGATGATGAGCGCGATGAGCGCCGCCGCCGCCGCGACGTCTTTCGTCATTTTGATGCCGGGGTGCCAGTGGCCTCCGTGCCTCTTCTTCTCGTCATCGTCGAACGTGTCGGCCAGTCGCTCAATCGCGGTGTTGAGGAGCTCCACGACAACGAACATGCCGCCGAAGATCAGCAAAATGATGATGCTGCCGATATCACCACCCAACGCTATCGCAATGATGATGAGAAATGCCTGGATCAGGATGAAGCGACGCAGATTCGTTTCGTTCTTCCAGGCATGAGACAGGCCTTCCAGCGAGTGGCCGAGGCTTTTGGCGGTCTTTTTCATACGTTGTTACGCCGAGATGCCCGGAACCGGGAATGAGCGGCAGAATGTCTTCACCTCTTCGTGCAGTTTCTTCATGGCCGTGGCATCGGCACGCTTTTCGATGGCCTTGAGCATGAATCCGCCGAGGATTTCCATGTCTTTCTCCTTCATGCCGCGCGTCGTGATGGCGGGAGTGCCGAGACGAACGCCCGATGGGTCCATGGGCTTGCGCGTGTCGTTGGCGATCATGTTCTTGTTGAGCGTGATGCCGATGCTGTCGAGCACGTGCTCCACGTCGCCGCCACCGAGATTCCACGACTTCACGCAGTCGATGAGCATGAGGTGGTTGTCGGTGCCGTTCGTCACGAGCTTGGCACCCTTATCCATGAAGAACTTCGCGAGGTGCTTGCTGTTCTTCACGGTTTGCTTGGCGTAGTCCTGGAATTCGGGCTTGAGCGCTTCGCCGAATGCGACGGCCTTGGCGGCAACCATCTGCATGATGGGCCCGCCCTGGAAACCGGGGAACACGGACTTGTCGATCTTCTTTCCGAGCTCGGCGTCTTTGGTGAGGATCATGCCGCCGCGCGGACCGCGGAGCGTTTTGTGCGTCGTTGTCGTGATGACGTCAAAACCGTCGTGGAACGGGTTTCTGGCTGCTTTTCCGGCGATGAGTCCGGCGATGTGCGCCATGTCGGCGACGGTGATGGCGCCCACTTCGTCCGCGATGGCCTTCATCTTGGCGTAGTTGAGCTCGCGCGGGTACGCCGAGAAGCCGGCGAGGATCATCTTGGGCTTCTCCTTTTTGGCGACTTCGAGCATTTCGTCGTAATCGATCTCGCCCGTCTCCACGTCTTTCATTTTGTAGCGTACGAATTTGAAAATCTTCGTGAGGTACGTCACGGGGTGACCGTGCGTCAGATGTCCGCCGTGGCTCAGGTCCATGCCCATGACCGTGTCGCCGGGCTCCAGGAGCGCGAAGTACATGGCGACGTTGGCCGGAGCGCCCGCGTGCGGCTGCACGTTGGCATGGCCGGCATCGAAGAGCTTCTTGGCGCGTTCGATGGCGAGAGATTCCACGATATCGGTGTATTCCTGTCCGCCGTAGTACCGCTTTCCGGGGTAACCTTCCGAATATTTGTTGTTGAACACCGTGCCCATGGTCTCGAGCACCGCGGAGGAAACGTAGTTCTCCGAGGCGATGAGTTCCACGCCGTCGGTCTGGCGTTTTATTTCGCCGAACAGGGCCTCGAACACCTGGGGGTCGGCCTTCTTGAGAGCGTCATAGGTGGGCATGTCCGGAGCATACTCGAAGGACAGGCTCGGGGCAAAAAACGTGACGCAATTTTTGTCACACGGGCTTTTTATACACTCTCGTACCTGTTATTACGGCATCCACGACTTCATCGTGAGGATCCATCGGCACGTCCGGAAGCAATTGGCAGTCGAAGCACACGCCGATGAAGTATGACTTTGGATTTCTGACGCGTTGCTTGTGAATCCAGATGTCGTAACCGCCGTTGCCGCGTCCCATCCGATGTCCGTCTTTCGTAAAGGCGCGTCCCGGAATCACGGCCACGTCGATGGTCGACTCATCGAGAGGGGAATCGACGTTCGGTTCCAAGATGTTCGTCACCGGATTTCGGTGAACGTCGGCAAGGGAACGGATCCGATGCATGTCCATGTGGTTACCCGTGACTTTGCCCATGCAGATCACGTTTTTTTGCTCCAGGAGTTCGGTGATGAGCGGCGTGACGTCGGGTTCGTCGAGATACGGAGAGTAGATGGCGATCGTGAGCGGAGCGGGCGGCAGCATTTTTCGAAGTTCCCGCACGATGATTTGGCTTTCGACACGGCGATCGTTCTCGCTCATGCGGGTGAGACGTTCTTTGATGGCGAGTCGCAGCTCGGCTTTTGTGCTCATGTGTTCATTTTGCCATGCTTTTGAAACGAAATGTTACTTCTTTACCCACAATCTTCTTCCACTTTCTTTTGACGCAAAAGAAAGTGGCAAAGAAAAACAGTCGCTCGTGGAAAAATGACCTACGCTTCTACGTTCGCTCCGCTAAAAAGTCCAAACTCCCCCGCAGCGCTGACGCGTGCGGGGTCAAACAGTGGACTTTTTCACGCTCCGTTTCACGTGAAGCGTTACGGCATTTTTCCAATGCGACACTCTGTTGTTCGTGAAACAGAAGTTCCTTGCACTCCTTGTATTCTTTGCAGTCTTTGCAATCCTTCTTCACTACATCCCTCCAAACACCTCCGCCGCCGCCTCCACCAAGTCCGTCGTCGGGCCGGCTTTTGCGGCGCTCGGGTTCTTTTCGATGGTGCAGTGAATGCGGACGTGCATTTTGAACACGGCGTGCAACGCGTCTTCCACCGAGCGGCTGGCCTTCGTATCCATGATCTTGTCTTTGTGGAACGATGATCCGAACGCCAAGTGCACGGTGTCTTTTTCCACGGAAGCGATCGTCGCATCCTTGAGGCTCATCCGGACCGACGGAGGCGAGACGCTCTTGAGGATCGTCTCCCAGTGCTTATTGAGCGTCTGGAGCGTGAGTTCTTCGGCTTCTATGAGGCTTGCCTTCGGCGTTTCGGCGACGGGAGCTTCGGCGGTCACGGGTTTTGGTGTCGGAGCGGATGCCTTGGGAGCGGGGGCTTGGAAGACTGGAGCCGCGACTTTCTCGATGACGGGTGCGGCTCGGCTTTCACCGGAGCACAGCATCATGAGCGCTCCCTCGAGCACCAGGCCCGGAATCGGGGACGTGCGCATGTCGCGAACCGCCGCGAGCAGCACGTCCGTCATGCGGACGAACGGAACGGGCGACTTTTTCTTTTCGAGAGCCGCGTGCATCTCGGTCCTGACGAACGTGAGCAGGTCCGTCGCGACGGTATCGAGCGGAATGTTGGCTTCCTCCATCTGCGCCACGAGCTCCGTGAGCTTCGTCATGTCTTTGGCGCCGAGTGCGGCGATGATGTCCTCGATGTACACGGCGGCGGTGTGGCCGACGCGTTCGATGACATCGTGCAGCGTGATCTTCGGGAGCGAGCGCAGCTGGTCCAGGAGCGAGATGCCGTCGCGGAAACTGCCGTTGGCGTGTCTCGCGATGGCTCGCAGGGCCTCGCGGTCGATGGTGATGCGTTCTTGGTCGGCGATGAACTGGAGTCTGCGGATGATGTCCTCGTCTTTGACCCTGCGGAACAGGAACCTCTGGCAGCGCGACTGAATCGTGTCCGGAACTTTGTGGAGTTCGGTCGTGGCCAGAATGAAGTAGGCGTAGTCGGGCGGTTCTTCGAGCGTTTTCAGGAGCGCGTTGAACGCTTCCTTCGTGAGCATGTGGACTTCGTCGATGATGTACACCTTGGCTTTGGAGATGGTGGGGGAGAAGTTGATCTTCTCGATGAGGTCACGAATGTCGTCGATGCGCCGGTTGCTGGCGGCGTCGATTTCCACGAGGTCCACGAGCGAGCCATCTTCCACGGCCTTGATCATGTTGTCGCGGATTTTTTCGTCCTCCGTTCCTTTGAGGAGAATCGTCTTCGCCAAAATGCGCGCCACGGACGTCTTGCCCGTTCCGCGCGTGCCGCACAGCAAGTACGCGTGCGAAATACGTCCTTGGGACGCCGCTTGTTCCAGCGTCGTCACCACGTGGTCTTGGCCCACCACGTCGGCGAAGGTCTGCGGCCGGTATGTGAGATACAGCGTCATCGGGAAGGGGAGTATATCACTGTCGCATGGAGTCGAAGAATTGAGAAGTCCCGAAAAGAAAGGTATAGTTCTCTCCTATGACAACTCGCACCCTCACTCTTTCCGCAACGATCTGCGCATCGCTGCTCCTCGGCGCCTGCGGCGTGGATACCACGGGCCTCAGCGCCACCTCCGCCAAGACCCCCAAGGGCCCGACATCGGCAGCCGTCACGCTCACCGAATACGCCGACTTGCAGTGCCCGGCTTGCAAAGCCGCCCACGAGATCCTCACCAAGCCCATCGTGGACCAGTACGCGGGCAAGATCCGCTTCGAATTCAAGCATTTCCCGCTCCGCAGCATCCACGTGTATGCCTACGAAGCCGCTCAGGCCTCGGAGTGTGCCGCGGATCAGGGCAAGTTCTGGGAATTCGTCGATCTCGACTACGCGAAGCAGGATGCTCTGAACAGCGCCGCGCTCCGCGATTGGGCCGCCGAACTCAAGCTCGACACCGCTCTCTTCGATCGTTGCGTGAAGTCCGGCATCAAGGGCGATACCGTCCTCGCCGAGTACGCGCAGGGCGAGAAGCTCGGCGTGAATTCCACGCCCACGTACTTCGTGAACGGCGTCCGCGTCCAATCCAACACCATCGAAGCAATGAAAGCGGCCATTGATGCCGCGCTCAAGCAGGTGAACTCGGTCCCTCTTTAAAGAGGCTTCGAAAGCTGCGCAAACGCATCGATGCGTTCCAGTCTCTTGTCCCAAATGACGAGGGTGCGGAGTTTGGACGGATCCTTTTGATTGCCGACGTCGTACTGCTGTGCGCCGTACGTCGTTTGGAGCGAACCCAGGGACACCGCGGTGTCATCGGGGAACGTGCTGCCGCTGCCGTCGCGCGGGTCAACGAGCGTCGTGAGATACACGCGCACGTCGGCTCCGGGCGTCACGAAGAAATCGGACGAGAGGAACAGCGTGTCGTCGACATACAGAGCGTAGCCGCTCGCATCGGCACCCACGCCGATGAGCGCACCCATCATGCCTTCGGCCTGTTTGTCGCGGGCGTCCTTGGCGATTTCTTTGCCCCGGAGAATTTCAGCTTCGATGAAGTCTTTATTCGCGATGTCTTTCTTCATCGCCGTACCCGTGATGATGATGTCGGCCATCCCGTCGGCAAGTTCATCGCCGTAGCGTGATGCCGTGAGCGGATTCGTATTTTCCTTGTCGATGCTCGTTGGGGCCATGCCGCACGAACCGAGCACGAGGGAGAGGCCGAGGACGGCCGTGAGAGTGGATTTGCGCATAGGGTGACATTCTCACGATCCGCTCGTCGTTTGGCAAGGTTCGGGTCTTAATTCAGTCCGATGAGTCTGCTGTTCGGCCCGCCGTAGGCGAAGCCGGCTTTCTTGATGGTCGCCGTGAGCGAGCGCATCTCGGTGAGGTGCATCATGAGTTCGCGCATCCAGCCTTCGCTCTTGGGGTCGCCGTCGGAGTGCGGACAGAACGTCGTCCAGTAGAGCCACTTGGAGTCCTGCTCCCGCTCCATCTTTTCGGCCACCATGCTCATGACGCCGCCCGACTTCACGTTCGTCTGCAGGTACGTGGCCTTGTGCCGCGCCTTCTCTTCTTTGCGGAAGTACGCGCGGTCGGCCGTCTCGTAACTGAGGACGTCGTTGCGGCCGATGTCCAGTCCCTGTTCGGCGCGGTACTTCGTGAGCTGCTCCTGGTCCTTGCTCGATCCTTTGCGGGCGATGTCGTCGTTCAGATACGGCGGTCCGTGGGTGCGGCACCACAGGTTGTTGTACACCACCCATCGCAACTGATGGATGGAACGGTTGGCGTTGGGACCTTTGAGCAGGCGCAGGATCATGGGCTGCAGTTCGCTGTGGCTGCTTCCGATGCTCTCCACCAGTCCGTCGAGTCGCTTCTTGGCGTCCATCACGCTGGCACCCGGTCCTTCCGCTGCTTTTTTGCCGAACTGCGTGACGTAACTCTCCATGGACTTGAGGCGCTTCCAATCCTTCTCGGAGAGCTGGGACATCTTGGCCTCGGTGATGAAGTCCGCGGCATCGTCCCAGTCCTTCATGTCCATGGCGTGACGGATCTTCAGCAGAATCGGCGCTTCGTTGTCGATGTTCTTGGCATCGTCCATGCGGTCTTCGGCTTGCTCCACGTAGCGGAGACGCTGGGTGTAGTGCATGTTGAGGAATTGCGTCGGCGACACCAGTTTGAATCCGCGCACACCCGATTCGCTGCCGCGTTCGTTGAACTTCTTGGCGACCGTGTCGTACCTGCCTTTCACCGCGCGCCAGCTGAGCATGAGGTCGGTGAGCGAGTTCGTACCCGTGCCGTTCACGAACGCTTCGATCTTCTTGGGGCTGGCGTTGGACTTGAACGTGCGCTCCAGCCACGTTCCCACCTTGGTGGCCGAGAGGAAGCCCGCCGTGACGGCGCTCTCCAGCTTGGATTTGGCCTTGGCGTGCAGATCCAGCTGCATCTTGTTGCCGGCAAGAAGCGTGGACCTGGCTTCC
This sequence comes from uncultured Candidatus Peribacteria bacterium, assembly GCA_964611095.1. Classification (GTDB taxonomy): domain Bacteria; phylum Patescibacteriota; class Gracilibacteria; order Peribacterales; family Peribacteraceae; genus CAZKJL01. The sequence goes on along the minus strand of CAZSWJ010000010.1, from coordinate 21,399 downwards.
GCGAGCAGGTTTTTGCGTTCGCGGTAGTGCATCGCAAGAAACTGTGTCTGGTCCATGATTTTTGCGAAACGAGGATCGTACTGAATGGCGTCTTTCAGGCCCGGTTCGCGCAGGAATGCCGTTCTTTCCGATGCCGCCTGTCTCCATCCTTCGATGTACTTTGGCATTTCAACTTGAACCCACATTTCCCTTTCCTTATATCCTACGGATCGATCCCTGAAACGATCGATCCATTTTTGTCTCGATGCTTGTGAGATGAAATGGTCGGAATATGCACCGTTGATTTTTGTCATGAATTCGCGATGAAGCGCTCTGCCGCTTTCTATTCTTTTGGCGTAGTCCTCGGCATACCATTTTTCACGATCGGCGATTTCCTCCTCTTTCAAATCAAAGTTGAGCGCCCAGTCTTTGAGTGCCCGTGTTTGGCTTTCGGATGCCACGCCCAAATCGTCCAGCGTGATCTTGAAATACTCTCGATAGTTGTCTTTGACGGCCTTCATCCTGGTGACAAGTTCCGCTTCTTTTTTGGCATCCACGCCATCGGAACTTTCTACGGAGGCCGATGATTTCTCGATGGAGACCATGGAGGTGGGAGTATAGCCGATTGCAAGCCTTTGCGCCTCGGAAGACCGTTGCAATTTTCCTATTCTCTCGCCGAGCACGCATGTGGTACGCTTCGCTTCCGATGATACTTTCCGATCGCGACATCAAGGCGGCCATCGCCTCCGGCAGAGTGAAGGTGGAGTCCACGAGTGGGACGCTCGACCAGCACATTCATGCGAGCAGCATGGACCTGCGCCTGGGCAATACGTTCAAGGTCTACGAACACAGCAAATATCCGCTCCTGGACCCAAAGAACCCCAAGACGTTCGCCCAGAACATGCGCATCATCACGGTTGCCGACGGCGACCCGTTCATCGTGCAGCCGGGTGAGTTCATCTTGGGCGTCACGCAGGAAATCATCACGGTCCCGGATGACCTCGTCGTCCGCGTGGAAGGCCGCAGCTCGCTCGGACGCCTGGGCATCATCGTCCACTCCACCGCAGGATTCGTGGACCCGGGCTTCAGCGGCACCATCACGCTCGAGATCAGCAACCTCAACCGCCTGCCCGTGGCTCTGTACCCCGGCATGCGCATTTGCCAGCTCGCTTTCGAAATGATGTCCTCGCCCGCCGACATGCCGTACAACAAGAAACCCGGCAGCAAATACCAGGGTCAGGTGCTCCCCGAGGAGAGCCGCCTCAGCATCGACATGGAATTCGTCGCCGCGGCCAAGGCCGAGTAAGGCGCTTCGCGTCTTCGCATCCCCGATGTCGACCGATTTCTCCGTCCGACCATTTCCTCGTCTCTCGTTTTCTGCTGAAATAAGCGCCATGTCGAAAATGACCAACCGCACCGGCCGAGATCTCGCCAAGATGCTCAAGGGCGGCGTCATCATGGACGTCGTCACGGCCAAGCAGGCTCGCATCGCCGAGGTCGCGGGTGCGTGTGCCGTCATGGCGCTCGAACGCGTGCCGTCCGACATCCGTGCGCAGGGGGGAGTGGCACGCATGAGCGACCCCGAACTCATTCAACAGATCCAAAAAGCGGTCTCCATTCCGGTCATGGCCAAAGTCCGCATCGGTCACACGGCCGAAGCGCGCATTCTCGAGGTGCTCGGCGTGGATTTCATCGATGAATCCGAGGTGCTCACGCCTGCCGACCCCTTCGATCACGTCGATAAAAACGGCTTCCAGGTGCCATTTGTCTGCGGTGCGACGTATTTGGGCGAGGCGCTCCGCCGCATCAACGAAGGTGCGTGCATGATTCGCACGAAAGGCGAGGCGGGAACGGGAAACGTCGTCGAGGCAGTACGTCATCTGAAGCTGATCAAGTCCGAAATTGCCTCGCTCAAGTCCATGAGCCCGGCCGCACTCAAGACGTACGCCAAGGAGCAGCGCGTTCCGGTCGATTTGGTCAACGAGGTGAAGAAATTACAGCGACTTCCCGTCGTCACGTTCGTTGCCGGTGGTGTCGCCACTCCCGCCGACGCGGCTTTGCTCATGGAACTCGGTGCCGAAGGAGTGTTCGTCGGTTCCGGCATCTTCAAATCCAAAGATCCGCGCCGCATGGCCTCGGCCATCGTGCAGGCCACCACGCACTTCAAAGACCCAAAGAAGGTCATGGAGGTCTCCAGAGGCCTCGGTCCCGCCATGGCAGGCCTGGAGATCGCCAATCTGAGCGTCAAAATGCAAGAACGAGGCCATTAGTTTTGATATGCTCTGCCTATGGTTGTCGGAGTTTTAGCATTCCAAGGCGATTTCGCGGAACACATCGATGTTCTGCACGCGATGCATGTTCCGTCCGTGGAGGTGCGGACCGTCGCCGATCTCAGCAAAGTGAACGCACTCATCATTCCGGGAGGAGAGAGTACGGTCATCGCCAAGTTCCTCACGAGCACCAAGGTCGGTCCGGAGATCATCAAACGCGTGAAGGTCGGCACGCTGTTTTTGTATGGCACATGCGCCGGAGCGATACTGTTGTCGAAAAAAGCAACAGGAAAGAATGCTCCGCGGACACTCGGTCTCATCGATGTCACCGTTGATCGCAATGCGTACGGCACGCAGCTCCAGAGCTTCGAGGCGTCTCTTCGGATCCGCGGCATCAAGGCTCCCATGACCGTGTCGTTTATCCGCGCACCGAAGATCACGCGTGTTGGAAAGCATGTGGAAGTCCTCGCCGAGTTCGACGGCGACCCCGTACTCGTACGGCAGGGGAATGTGATGATAGGGACTTTTCACCCAGAAGTACGCCACGAAACGTCCATCCATCGCTATTTTTTGACTTCGATGGGTTCTCGTTGAAGACTGACGACATGGTCGAAGAGATTCGCATTCCCACGGTTCAGTTCATTCGGGATGAGATCGCCCAAATCGAGTCCGAAGCCATGCTGTATTCCGTACCGGGCGCCGTGGATGAGGAGATGGCCGAAATCGTGAGGAAAATAGAGATCCAGCTTGGCATCATTACTTTCCGGGACGACCCTTCCAATGTGCACGTCCATGCCAGATTGGTGGCCGTTCGCGACACGCTTCTGGAGAAGTTGTGGGGCTTGCACGAGAATCATCTTCCTGAGCGGAGTGAACGCTTATTTCTCGATGACTTGTGCACCAGACAAGGTTCGCCCGTCTTCGCACCGAATACCGAATCTCAGGTTCGCGTGACGCCGTTGGTCGACTACACGCTCGGGCATCCTCCTGCACGCATATACTTGCCTGCGGGTTCCACCGTTTCGTTCGACATCGACGGTGAACCGCCTCGTCAGACCGTGATTTTGGCGGCTGAAGGCGGTTGGAGCACCGAATTGTCACCTTTACTGTTTCCTCGCAAAGGCATGCTCGTCGGACGAACGGACGATTTCGATCGATGGGTGTCGTCGTCGCTTCCGTCGATCCGTCTCGATCGCTAAATAAACTCCTCCATCAACTTCGTGACGTCGAATGGTGTCACTTCTTCCACGGGCGTCGTTTTCTTCCCTTGCCTTGGTACCAGGCGCTCGTA
>CAZSWJ010000010.1:0-17759 GCA_964611095.1 uncultured Candidatus Peribacteria bacterium | reverse complement strand
TCACTTCTTCCACGGGCGTCGTTTTCTTCCCTTGCCTTGGTACCAGGCGCTCGTAGAAATTCGGGATCTCTTCGTTGCGGTACAGCACTCCGGTCGCGATGCGCTTGCTCGTATCCACGGCGAGCTTCCTCGCTTTGGCGAAATCGCTTGTGTCGTGGCCTTCATCCTCCACTTTGTAGTACTTGCTCATGAGCATGTCGTGCGTGGCGAAGTGGTTGTACGTGGGGCAGGCTTGGAGAATGTCCACGAACGCGAATCCGCGGTGTTTCATGGCTTCCTTGAGCACGTACACGATCTGCTTGATGTCACCGGAGAAGGCGCGGGCGACGAACGTGGGCTCGAGCGAGAAGATGAAGTCCATGGAATTCAGCGTGTGTTCGGGGATGCCGTTGGGTGCCGTGTTCATCGGCTGGTTCTGGGGCGTGAGTGAGCTGGCTTGGCCGGTCGTGAGTCCGTAGTTGCCGTTGTTGTGGAGCACGAACGTGATGGGGTACTGGCTGCGCACGGCATGAACGAGGTGTCCGATGCCTTCGGAGAAGCTGGCACCGTCGCCACCGAAGGCGATGACGGGCAAATTCGGATTTGCGAGCTTGGCGCCCGCGGCAAACGGCAGAACGCGGCCGTGGAGGCCGTGGAAACGATAGCCGAGGAGCTTGTCGCTGGAGTTGCCGTGGCATCCCACGTCGTAACAGAGCAGCACTTGGTGCGGCTGAATGCCCATCTCGGTCAGTGCCATCTTCGTTCCGGTCCAAATGCCGTAGTTGCCGCAACCGTCGCACCACGTGCAGCGGTTTTCGGAGTGATACGACTTCATGCCGGTGGCGAGATCGAGAGGGATGGGTGCCATGATCAGCGGATTGCGGAGGAAGTTTTCATTTTTTCTTCGATCAATGTCTTCAGTTCATCGAAAAAGAACGGGCGTCCGTCGTACTTGAGGATTTTTTCGGTAATGTGGAGTCCGCACTCTTGGCGAACCAGCATGCCGAGCTGACCCTGGTGACTTCCTTCGATGAGCACGACCTTCTTGGCCTTCTTGGTGAGTGCCTCCAGCTTCTCCGTACGCAGCGGCCAGAGGTACGTGTAGTGGAGGTAGGCGATAGAGGGCGATTTGCGGGTAGCGGGTAGCGGGTAGTCTTTGAGTACATCAAGGACAACGGATTTTGTGCTTCCCCATCCGACAAGCAAAACATCGCAGTCGCTATCCGCTATCCGCTCACCGCTACCCGCCTCATAGAGTTCGGGTTCCGGCAGCGCATCCTTGAGTGCCGTCAGTTTTTTCATGCGTTTGTCGATCTGCGCGACGGCATTTGCCGCCGTTTCGTCCACCGATCCGTCGGAACTGTGTTCGTCGCCTTGCGCCACGTACGTTGCGGCGTCGCACCCCGGCAACCAGCGCTGAGAGATCCCGTTTTTTGCCTTCGGGTCATAGCGGTCCGAGCTCTTCAATTTCTTGAGTTTCGCGGGATCGGTCACGAGTAATCCGCGATCGATCTTGATTTTCTTGAGGTCGTACGGCTCTTGCGTGTACTGCGCCTCGGCGATTTGCTTGTCGGTGAGGACGATCACGCTGATCTGGTACTTCTCGGCGATATTGAACGCATCATTCATCAGATAAAACGCATCCTCGGCATCGGAGACGGACATCACGCAGCGAGCGAACTCACCGTGAGAGGTTCCGACCGCCATGAGCAGGTCGGTTTGGCCCGTCCACGTGGGAAGTCCCGTGGCGGGACCCGGTCGCTGAGCGAGAACGAAGACCGAAGGGTTCTCGATGATGGCGTTGAGCGAGACAGTCTCGCTCATGAGATCGAATCCGCCGCCCGAGGTGGCGGTGAGCGCACGAGTGCCTGCGAACATCGCTCCGGAGACGATTTGCGCCGCGGTGATTTCGTCTTCGGCTTGCTTGATGACCATGCCCGTTTCGTTTTGGATGCTCGCGATGAAGCTGAGCAGGGGAGAGCTGGGCGTCATCGGGTAGCCCGCGTAGAGCCGTACGCCCGCGTGCACGGCTCCGAGACCCATTGCTTTGCTGCCCGTGAGCAGGAGGTGCTTCTGCCACTGCTTCTTGGGCTTCGGCATCTTGATGCTTAAGGATCCTTTCTCTTTGTGCGCCGCAAAACCTTCGTCGATGCAGCGCATGTTGAGGTCCAAGAGATCTTTTTTCTTCGCGAAGCGTTCTCCCACCATCTTTTTGAGCGCGTCGATGTCTTGTCCGAGCACCGCCCACACAAACGACGTCAGAAGAACGTTTGCGAGGATCGGTTTGGCACCGAGTTTCTTCAGCGTCTCCTCGATCGGCAGTTCGATGAACGTCAGTCGGCGGCTCTCGATGATTTTTTTGTCCTCGGCCGTGAATTTCCAGTTGGGCGTGGAGTGAATGAAGATGCCGCCCGGCTTGAGTTCGGGAATATTGTGCTCGAAACCGTGGTGGTTGAACGACACGACGGCGTTTACCGTGGTCTCGGTGCTCTCCACCTTCTCGTCGGAGACATCGAGCTGGTAGCTGGCGTGTCCTCCTTTGATGAGCGATGGGTATTCGCGGTAGCCGAAGACGCAGTAACCGCTGCGCTTCAGCGCCTTGGCCACGATCTCACCGACGGAGTCGATGCCCTGTCCGGATGAGCCGACAATTTTGAGCGAGATGCGGTCCAAAGGAGTGAAAAGTTGAAAGTAGAAAGTGGAAAGTTACTCGCTTATTTCGACGGGAAGTTTTTTGATGGCCGCTGCGAGTTCCTTGGCCCATGCCTCAATCTTGGAGACTTGGTCGAACGGTTCGTTCACCACTTTGAGTGTCGGAAGCAAAATCTTTCCTCCGTGCGTGTTCAGGTAATCGGTGAGCTTGTCGGCTGCTTTGGCCGTGAAGTAATAGCGTTCATCGCCCAAGCCGATGGCCGCGACGGGCATTCCCTCGAGTTCCAAAGTTGCGGCGCGCGTCATAAGCAGCTCGTGCATCTGCGGTTGCAGCTGGCCTTCCACGTTGCCCGTATTCCAGCTGCCACACGCCAAAAGGAGCATGCTTTCCTTGGTGAGGTCTTCGGCCTTGGCCGTCTCGGCACGCTGTTTTTTGATGAGCAAATCCGGCACCGACTTTGCCAGTGCCGCAATGAGCGTATCTACGACGAATTCCGTGTGTCCCGTCGATGTGGCGTAGATCACGGACAGACTTCTTTTCATGCGCCAATTGTACCCGATTTCGGGCCTCAAGGTAGGGGTGCAAGCAGCCGTTGTTTGTTATACAATCTCGCGGCTGGAGACAGCGCAGATGGACGATTAGCTCAGCTGGCCCGCTCGCGTAGCGAGCAAAAGAAAGAAAGGGTGCGCTCGCCAACGTTCAAAAAGTTCCTTCCACAACATTCGGACGATTAGCTCAGCTGGTTAGAGCGTGCGATTCACATTCGCAAGGTCCTCGGTTCGATCCCGAGATCGTCCACCATTCAATATCTAGATCATATCCGCGTACGACACGAGCTTGATCTCGCGTTCGACCATTTCTTCCTTGGTCTCGGGGTTCATGAGCACGTTCATTTCGGTCTGACGTTGCGGGTCGCGGTCAAAGGGTTCGCCGTCGGGGTGCGCGCTTCCGGGATGTGTCATGAGTTCGGTGAGTCCGTCGCCGAGGCGCGAGAGAGTGTGGCGAATATTGCGCATCGACGAGTTGCCCACGAGTGCGAGGCCGCGGAAATGGTCGGAGGTTTTGAGTCCGTGCGCATGGAAGAGCTTCCGTGCCTCTTCGGCGTGGTGACTCAAGTGTTCGATGTACTCGGATTGCGTCTTGTCGATCATGAAACCGAACGGCACCGCGGGCTCGCTCGGGATCCGCACGTAGGCGACGCCGTACGTGTCGAGCACGCTCACGATCATTTGCGAGAGCACCGGGTGCACGTGCATGTGGTGGTGGCTGTCGACATGTGTCGGGAACCCGCGGTGTTCCAAAAACCATTCCATCTGGGCGCGCACCTCGCGCTCGGCATGGAGCTTGTCGATCTTTCCTTCATTGAGAGCACGCGTGAGTGCATCGCGGCCCAAAAAGTATCCGTCGGTCGTGAGTAATGTTTCGATGTCCGATTTCTTGCTTAGGGGAGACCCCCACGTGAGGTTGATGTGAAGACCTGTCGGCAGATCGCGGTGCGATGCATGGCGCGCGGCACGTTCACTGTCACTTGTCGTCACGACCAAGCTCGCACTCGTGACGATGCCCTGTTCGTGGCACATCAGAATGCCGTGGGTCCGTTGCTGGTTCAGCCCCAGGTCGTCGGCGTTGATGATGAGGTGTCGCATGAGCGCACCGATGGTACCTGCTTCTCCTTCTTTCGCACCGTCCTGCTCGTTTGACGTTATTTTATAATAGTTTATAGTATCTTCACTATGGCCGAGCATCTGTCAGAAAACATCGGTGATGCGGAGATCATTGCCATCGCACGTGATCAGTTTGAGGTGTGCAACGGTTTTACGGAAGCAGTGAGAGTTCGCCTTGAATGCATCATTTGGGCCACTCGCACGAACCCGCTGATTGACCTCGGATTCGATACGGAAGTCTTCGCACTTGGCGGGTATGCCTGTGTGGAAGAACTTCACACTCCTGTGCAGGTCGATGAAGATGATGTCACGGATTTCGACGCCGGGGTTCCCATCAATTACCACGCGGAATTCAGCGGAAAATAATTTGTTCGCTACACTCATACCATGCCCATCGCAAAAGCACGCATTTTGTACGAGGACCAGTGGTTTCTTGCCGTGACCAAGCTCAGCGGCGAACTGGTCGTGAAGGGCCGCGGCAAGATTCAGCGTCTTCCGTTGCTCGATTATTTGCGTGAGACACATCCGACACTCGTACCCATCCATCGCCTCGACTTCGAGACGTCGGGCGTCGTCGTGTTCTCCAAATCCAAGAACGTGCTGGCCACCATCATCGAGACCAAGTTCGCCGGGTGGAAGAAGACGTACCGCGCCATCGTCGTCGGCGTGCCGCGTCAGAAATCGGGAGACATCGACATCCCACTTCCCGCACGCAGCGGTACGGGCAACGTTCCTTCGCTCACGCACTACAAGCTCCTGGAGGCGTTCCGCGGTTGCTCCCTCGTGGAGGCTCAGTTCGAACGCGGACAGAAGCACCAGATCCGCCGCCATCTCTCCATGATCGGTTGCCCCCTTATCCTGGATGATGTCTACGGCGACGAGCGCGCCAACAAGCTCTTCAACAAGTTCCTCAAGATGAAGCGCTTCTTCCTGCACGCCATGTCCGTGGACTTCGTGCATCCGGTCACCAAGCAGCCGGTGCACATCGAGTCGCCCGAGCCGCCGGGGTTTTATAAGACCGTGAACATGCTTCGGAAAGCGAAATAAAAGTACGAAAGTGCCATAAGTGAGAAAGCACGGAAGTGAGTAGGATTATCGCGGGTACAACTTTTTCACTTCTGGCACTTGTGACACTTTCGTACTCTTCACGCTATACTCGCGCCATGCGCGCGCTTTCCGGTATCCAGCCTTCGGGCCAACTGCACCTCGGGAACTACTTCGGTTCCATGCGTCCGAATTTGGAAATGGTTGGGAAAGCCGACCAGAGCTTCTATTTCATCGCCGACTTGCACGCGCTGACGACGGTGCAAGATCCGAAAGTTTTTGCGAGCATGCGTGCCGATATCATCTTGGACTACCTCGCCTGCGGATTCGATCCGGACAAATCCATCCTGTACTACCAATCCGACGTTCCCGGGCACACCGAACTGTCGTGGATTCTCTCGACCGTGACGCCGATGGGAATCCTCGAGCGCGCCGTCAGCTACAAGGACAAGGTGGGTAAAGGCATTTCGGCCAGCGTGGGCCTGTTTACGTATCCCGTGCTCATGGCCGCCGACATTCTTCTCTACGACATCAACGTCGTCGCCGTGGGCAAAGATCAGAAGCAGCATGTGGAGATGACGCGTGACATCGCCGTGAAGTTCAATGCCATGTACGGAGAGACGTTCGTGCTTCCCGAGCCGGTCATCCGCGAAGATGTCGCCGTCGTTGCGGGTGTGGATGGTCAGAAGATGAGCAAGAGTTACAACAATACGATCCCGCTTTTCGGCGACGAGAAGACGATCAAGAAGGCGATCATGGGCATCGTCACCGATTCCAAGGACGTCGCGGCTCCCAAAGATCCGGACTCGTGCGTCGTGTACCAGATTCACAAATTGTTCCTCTCGGCATCCGAGGCCAAGGCACTCGCCGACAAGTACCGTGCCGGGGGACTGGGCTACGGCGATGCGAAGAAGCTGCTCCTCACGACGTACATGGATTATTTCGCTCCGATGCGCAAAAAGCGTGAGGAGCTTCTGAAGAAGCCCGACTACGTGAAAGACGTCGTCAAAAAGGGCGCCGCGCACGCCACCGAGATCGCATCCGTGACCATGGGTCGCGTGAAGAAGGCGGTCGGCTTACCTCAGTAGTCCATGCGATATCGAATCTCAGCCGTCGTCATCAGCCTGATTCTGGGGGCGATGCCGATGATCGTCCATGCGTCGGCATACGTCGGCAACGAACCGAGGTCACTCCATCACTCACTCTTCGATGTGCGACAGTTTCGTCTACAACTGCGCATGATTCGCAAATTTCCGAGCGCCGAAACGGGTTCCATCCTGCGAACCACGACGCAGGCCGATGTCATCAACGCCGCGAAGTCGGGTACGGGCGAGCTCAAGGTCTCCGATCTCTCCAACTCCGAGCGCGACACGCTTCGTCGTCAGCTCCACAGCGGCGCTTGTCCGCAGAACGCGCTGCCGGGATATCGAACATTGTGCGAATCGCTCCTGAAGCTGCTGCCTGCAAAGGAGCCCCAGACGGGTATCAAGTACGAGCATCGAGGGTTCAATGTTCGATAAACGCAGTCCCGGGAGGGTTAGGGGGTATATTGATAAATTTATAAAAATATTGTATAATATATATAAATATCCATACCCATCACGATCATGAAGAAACATGCTTCAGGCCATCCCGGCGCATTCGCACTGACTCTCGTCACTCTTGCGGTTCCTCTCACGTTGATCGGTGCTTTCGTCACGTCCGCCGCATCTTCGGATTCCGATTCGAATCCCAGGTCGTTGCAGTATGAGCTTTTCGATCTCAAGAGTTTCCGATTGCAGCAGCGTTCCAATCGTACGTATCGATCCCTTCCGGACGGCATGACCGTGCACCCTGCCGCCGCGGATGAATTTCTGAATGCAAAATCGGGCTCCGGAGAACTGACGTATGCCGATCTTTCGCCATCCGAGCGTGAAACCCTCAGGCTCCAGTTGCGCATCGGCGGTTGTCCTCAGGAGGCTCTGCCGGCATATCGCAGACTCTGCGAAAAAATGCTGAAGAGCAGGCCGCACCCCGCCGCTCGTGAAGGGCTCAAGAGTCCGGGCCGATAGGTTCTATCGCTCGTTCAAGAGTGTGCGAATCGCACGTTCCGTTTCGTCGTAACCTCCTTCGCCGAAGTGCGTGAACCGCACGCGGCCTTGGCCGTCGAGCACGTACGTCGCGGGGCGATACTGATTGGCGAACGCACCCCAGGTCTCGAGTCCGTTGTCGAGCGCCACGGGGAACGTGATTCCGTATTCATCGATGACGTCGCGTACGATCTGTGGGGATTTTTCGTACGCCAAACGCGGTGCGTGGATTCCGATGACCCTGAAACGGTGCGTCCCGAACGTGTCTTCCAGCTCCTGCATCTTCGGCAGCGTGTGCATGCACCGCACGCAGCTTGAGGACCAGAAATGAACCACGACGATGTCCCCGTAGAGGTTCGAGAGCGTCAGTGGCTGCGAGTTCTGCCAAAACTCCAGGTTCTTGAATTCCGGGTAAAAGGCCAGAACGGGGAGCGGGTCGCTCGTGCCCGTCTGCCATGCGGCACGTCCGTCATCGGGCGGCACGATCGTCACCGTCGCCCACACTGCTTTGCGCACATGCAGAGGGCAGCGCGTCCACCACGACTTGTGCATGAGATTCACGGCTTCGCCGCGGTCCATGTACCAACCCAGGAACTTCCGGAGGCCCGTTTCGGAACATGAGTCGAACGCGGCATGCACGGGCGTCGTGCCGACGAGGCCGGCCAACAACATCATGCCGATGGCGAGCGTGCGGCGCATAGGACGGGTCACTCTACCCGTTTTTTCGGTGGCGATCCATGGTTCTGGTACCATCGGCGCGTGACTCTCCGCAGCCGTCTATCGGGGTTCTGGTCCAAGCACGAATGGTGGTTGTTTCCCGTGTGTCTGGCGCTCACGTTCTTCTTGGCACAGCTGACGCAAATCAATGCCTACGGCGTCACGTGGGATGAGCCGCTCCATCGCAACTGGGGAAAAATCTTCATGTATTTTTGGCGAACGGGCGACCGACGCTTTTTGGACCTGATGCCTGGACACGGCATCAACTACGGACCGACGTACTACATTTTGAATTATGTGCTCTCGGACTTCCTCTACCGTGCGCACCTCCTTTCGTTCGTCGCATCGAACCACATTCTCAATATCGTCACGGCGTCGGTGGGCGTCGCGCTCGTCTTTCTCGCGGGCAGGTCCGTCGGTGGGAGGAGAACGGGCGGACTCGCCGCTCTTTTTTTGATCTGCTTCCCGCCATTCATCGCTCATTCCCACTACAACCCCAAGGACATTCCGCTCATGGTGGCGGTGCTTTTCACGGTCATCGTGTTCCTGCAGGCGCTCAAGACGAATAATGGCAGGTGGCTCGTGCTCGCCGGTTTTTTGATGGGGGCCAGCATCGCCATCAAGGTCAGTGCCGTGCTCATGGGCCCCGCGTTCGCTGCGTCGTACCTCGTGTGGTTGTGGCAGCGCGAGACATCGTTTCCGCTGGCACTCAAGAAGAACGTCCCGTGGATCCTGGGTACCTGTGTCGCCGTCGCTCTCGGGGCCGTCGCTCTATGGCCCAGTGCGTGGGGCGATCTCACGCTCATTCCGAACTCCATCAAGTTCTTCCTCACGAGCAACTTCTGGCCCGGACGCGAACTCTTCTTCGGAACCGAATATCCCGGAGCAGAACTGCCGTGGTTCTACACGCCGTTTGAATACCTGGCCGTGATGCCCGTGCTCAGTATCGTATTCCTTGTCGCGGGATTCGAGGTTGCGCTGCTCCGGCTCAAGCGTCGTCAGCACCTGCCGCAGATGCTGCTGCTCGTGCTGTGGATCTTGGTGCCCATTCTCGCAAGCATGAAGCCGGGACTCGTGCGATACGACGGCATGCGCCAGTTCTTCTTCACGCTTCCGGCCGTGACCATCCTGTGTTCCATCGGTTTCGATGCCGTACTCAGGGCGTTTTGGCATCGGTTTTCCAGGCCGTGGGTCGCGTCGCTCATCGTCGCAGTCGTCGCACTGTCGTTCATCCACGAAATCGCCATCGTTCATCCGTACGAAGGTTCGTACCGCAATGAGCTGATGCGCGCGGCGTTCCCCAAACAGATGGATCTGCAATTCCCCATCGAATACTGGGGCCCCACCTACAAAGAGGGAATGGAATGGTTGGTGCAAAACGCCGTGCCGAATCCGGTCATCTGCGTTCCGACGGCGGGCGTGCTCGTCGATTGGTATGCATGGCGCGAAGACTTCGCATTCGATTGCACCAAAGACTCGAACTACATCATGTTCTTCACGCGCTACAGCGAAACGCAGCAGTACGCTCTGCAGAACACCGCTTCACCCGCGTTCGTCATCTCGCGCATGGGTGCCGATCTGCTGAAGATTTATAAGGTGAAGTAAATCTCAGCGGCTCGCGTTCACGACGGCCGTGCCTTTCGTTTGTACATGCTTGAGCAGATCCGTACGGGCCAGGTACGACGTGCTGTTCGTCCGTTGGTATACGCCCCGCGCGTTTTTTCCGTCCACGACGTGAGCCAAGCTGAAGCCGGGTCTGCCGATCCACTCTGCCGGAACTCCGAGTGTCGGTGAGCGCGGGAATTTTTGCATCACCGAGGTGAATGCTTCGGAGGGCGTGGCGAAACCGTGGGCAAATTCTTTGCGTGTGGTCGGCAAATATCGCGTACCGAGGATGATGCCGTCTTGTACGCCGTAGCCCACGCCGTTTTTTTCCAGTCCGTAATTGCCGATGTCGTATCCGTCGTACCGTCCGTTCATATTTTTCTCGATCCACGAACACGTGGCATGGTACGGCATCAAGACAAGCATCGCTTCGATGCCCATTTCCTTGAGAATCGCTTGGGCAAGCGCCGCCTGATCCTCGCAGTCGCCGAGCAGCCAGCCGTTATCCATCCGTTCCAGAGTTTCCGGAGCCGATTGCCAGTACTCGCCGTGACTCGCAGCCGTACCCTCGGCTTTCCAGTCGCGCGTGGGGGAGTCGTAGGCGTATCGCACGTAGTACCGCAGGTACATCGCCAGGTTTTCGGGGGTCTCCAGCACCGTTGCCAGACGTTTGATGTATGCCGCGTGCGTCAATTTCGGATTCTCCTTCTTTTCCCTGAGATAGTTGTGCAAAAACTTCCCGTTCTCGTCGGTGAGAAGTGCGACGGCATGATCGTCCGCCAGTTTTTTTCGTCGTGCGATGACGCTTGCGTATCTCGCGGGGAATTCCGGGTCTTCCGCGGTCGGCGTGACGAGCAATTTGTCCCAGCGCTCCCACCGCTCGAGAGTTTTTTCCTGATCATTCTGCATCTCGTGATATCCGTCGAGCTGCGTCAGAGCAGCGTTATTCACGATTTTGAATCTGTTCACGATCACAGACCACTCTCCGTTGAACGTGGGAATGGATGTATCCATCTTTTTCTCCTTGAGCGCTGCCACGACACCGTCGCATCGCTCCGAAAGAGCCGTGCGGCGCTTGGAAATCTCGGCGAGTTGCTCGCTCCACACGATTTCCAGCTCCAGGCTGATGCGCTCGCGCTTTTGCCGGATGGTCTCGGGAGCTTCCGCCGTCGCGGGTACGGCTTCATCGGCGCTCACGACGCTCCGCAAACTCAGGGCCGTCGCCAAAGCGATGCCTCCTCCCAAGAAACTGCGGCGGCTCATGGTGTCGTGCGCGGCAGTGACCGTGCTTGTTGATGTGTCGCGCCCGAACTCCGAAGACGGGAGGAGCAGAGAGCTCCATCCTATTCACCGAGCAAGCCTCAGATCAACCGTTTGCCGCGACCGAACGTCGCGAGGGCTTCAGGGTGAGTGAAAATCGATGCGTTCGATCGTAAGTTTCGGCGTCGCCGTTCGTCTTGAGTACAGGTTTCTCCATTTCTTCCCCCTCTTCATATGGGCAGCACCCTCTTCAAAGCTCTCGTCATCGCCGTGATCTTCGGCGGCGGTTGGGCGTTCGTCTATCTCGTTCTCAAGGCTCTGTTTTAGTCCGTCTTCTTCGGAGATTGCAGAATCCGTACCGTTCCCGCAGTCGCGTTCACCTCGATTTCGTCTCCATCCTTGATGATACGAGTCGCGATCTTGGCTCCCACGATGCAGGGAATGCCATATTCACGGGCCAAGATGGCGGCGTGAGAGGTAATGCCGCCTTCATCGGTCACGATGGCTGCGGCGATCCTGGCCAAGCCCACGACCGTCGGCTGCGTCATCGTCGTCACGATGATTTCGTCTTTCTTGAACCTCTTCATGTCTTTGAGGAGCGTCTTTAAGTCTTCCACGCGGATGATGCGCGCCGTTCCCCGGGCAATGCCGGGGTTGGCCACGGTTCCCGTGATCGTATTCTTACCCGAGGCGACGGATTTGGACTGCGACGGATGCACGAGCGTCGCGAATGCGTCATCCGCCTTCGCATGTTCCAGGAATTCCACGGCATCTTCGTTCAAAAACACGGCGTATGACTTTTTTCGCGAGGCGCGCAGTGACGACGGAAGTTTTTTACCATCCAAAGCGTCGAACATATCCGTGAGTCGATGAGTCATGAGCATCTCTTCCGTCCCGAGCCCGATTCGCCGTGCGATTTCATCGAAGAAATCGAGGAATAAGTACTCGCTGCCGGTCCACCACTTCTTGAGTTCCAGTCGGTCGCTCCCGAGCGTCCCAAGTAACGTGGAAAGATAGGCGATGTCGGGGTCTTTTTTGGTTTTTACAATCCACGCGGCATGCTCTTTGCGGTGCTTGGCGATGGCTTTCTTGGCATCTTCAAGCGTTTTCTTTCGTTCCGCTGCGGGAATCGACCGGAGGTCATCGAATTTGCTTCGGAGAAAGTCGGCGGCGAGCGTTCGGTCGTACGTGTTGAAGAAATACCATGGGAATTCCTCAATGAATTCGCGCATGTCCTTCTCCGTGATCTTCGGTTTGAGTGAAAGACGAATGGCCGCGAGTTCATCCAGCTTCATCGGGTCGTGTTCCACGTCGGAACAGAGAACATTCAGAGCGTTGTCGACGTCTTTTTCGCTCACGAGCGCGCTCACTTTGGCGCGGAGCGCATCCGCGGCCGCGGTGGTGTACTCCGGCTGCGTGATTTTGAAGAGTGCGTACACATACTCGAACGCATCGACGTATTCACGGAGAATCTCCGCAAGTTTTTCGTTCGATGCCCGCTTCAGATCGATTTTTTGGACGCGGTCATAGAGTTTTCGGAACGCGACGCGGATGCCTTTGGAATCCTTCAGGTATTCCTTCAAGAAGGTCGGTCGCAGCATCGTTGTTCCGGCCTCCAATGCCGCAGAAAGCTCTTCTGCGGCGGTATACGTGTGAACGAACCCGCCTTTCACGTGCATGAAGACGTGGCGGTTCTCGTTGGCGAGGAGCTTGCGGTACTTCAGATACGACGACGCCCACATCTCCGCCGTCATCACGGAGTGCCGTTCGCCCCAGGAGAACTCGTAGTTGAGTGCGGCATCAGCCTCTTTCTTCGGAAGATCGGATGACAACGTCGTGATCGGCCTGCTCTGGGTGAAAAACCAGCTGCCTTTCGCTTGTGCCCACTCCACATCGACGGGAAATCCGTAGTGCTTTTCGATTCGTACGATCAGTGCGGCAAGTTCACAGGTTTCTTTGTCCGAGAGAGCGGGGGACGAGCCTTCTTTTTCACCGATGTTCCTCCACTCGTTGCCTCCGTTCTTTTTACGGAAGAGTCCTTTCTTTTGCACGTACGTTTGGCGTTCAATAATTGTCAGATCGTTCTTCCGCACGACGTAACTGTCGGGTGTGATGGTGCCCGAGACGATGGCTTCACCGAGTCCCAGACCCGCTTCAATGATCATTTGGTTTCTGTCCTGCGTCACGGGGTGGACTGAGAACGCGATGCCCGATTTTTCGCTCTCGACCATCTCTTGCACCACCACGGCGACGGAGACTTTGTCTTTTTTCATGCCTTTCTGAAACCTGTAGAAAATCGCACGAGGCGAAAAGAGCGATGCCCAGCATTTGAGGATATTTTCGATCAGATTCTTTTCCGTCGTATTCAAATACGTCTCGAGTTGCCCGGCCCATGCGGCAGTCTCTCCGTCTTCGGCGGTGGCGCTGGAGCGCACGGCCACGAACGTCGCGCCGAGCTTCTTGAAAGCATCGAGTATTTCTTTCTTCAGTCCTGCGGGCATCGCGGTTCGGAGTATCAGCGCATGAATTTTCTCCGATGCATTCTCAACCGTGTGCATTTCGCGATGGTCGACGGTGTTCAGCACCGCTTCGATTTCCACGTCCAAACCCGCGAGCGACAAAAATTCGTCGAACGCCGAAGATACCACCACGAACCCGGGCGGCACGGAAATGCCGGCGTTGATCAATTCCCCCAGGGAGGCGCCCTTGCCTCCGGCGAGGCCCGTGTCGCCCTTCCTCAGTTCCGACAAGTTTTTGACGGAATTCATACTCACAGTCTATCGAAGGAGCGCAGTGACCACTAGCGGCTCCTGTGCTCAAGCCATGATGCTCTTTAGCAGTTCGATGATTTCCGTCCCCGACGACAGGGGATGATGCACTTTCGGTGCCAGGTCATCGGTCATCGGGACCAAGTCGGGAATCATCACCACGCGCATGCCTGCGGCGGATGCCGAGAGCACGCCGTTCCTCGAATCTTCGAAGACGATGCATTGCTCGGGTTTCACATTCAGTTTTTCCGCGGCCTTCAGGAAAATTTCAGGGTGCGGTTTTCCATTCGTGATCTGGTCTCCGCCGATGATCACCGAAAAATATGCCTGCAAGTCCGTGGACGTGAGATGCGACAGAATTTTGGAGTAGTCCGACGAACTTGCGAGTGCATTCAGAATTCCTTTGGCCTCAATCCAGGCCAAGGCATCGGTTATTCCTTCTTTGAGCGGGATGCCGTCTTTTTCATACACCGCGTGTACGAGGTCGTTTTTCTCGGCACGAAGTCCTTCGATATCGAAATTCGGACCGAAATTCTTTCGTAGAATGTCGTTCGACTCGCGCATGTTTCTGCCGATGCATTGGAGCAGCACTTCTCTCGAATTTTTGTAGCCGTGCTTCTCGCAAATCTCCACCCACGCGTCGATGACGACACGCTCGGTATCGAAAATCGTTCCGTCCATATCCCAAATGATGGCCTTGAGCGGAGACGTCATGGCTTTACGATATGCGAAGACATCGAAAATGCAATCGAACGGTCTTCTTTTCGGATTACTGCTTCAGTGCCGCGAGTCTCTGCTGCAGTGCTTCCACTTCCGGAAGCAGCGCAGGGCGTCCGTATCCCTTGGCAAGGACCCTGGCGTTATCGAGCGCACGAAGAACGTGTATTTCGGCAGCCGCCAAGCTCGAGCTTGGTACCTCTTGGGAGAATAGGGATTCTGCCGTTTGCATGTGCATGCGGCACTCCGCCTCGATAAGGTCGCGGTGCAGGTTGTCGATCGCCGAAGGAACGTCCTCTCCGCCCATTTCATAATCTGTGCAAACCGTACTGACATCCGATCGATGCCTGGAAAGCTCAGACAACTCGGTTGGGTTTTGGATGTACAGCAATGCCTGTTCCACGATGTGCCTGTTCGTGACGTCAGGAATCGTATTCAGATCGAAAACTGCCTGAAGCGCAGCGGGCACGGAGTCGGTACTGGCTTGTGCCATCGGAGTTTCAGTAGTCACCTCAGATCGTTCCGGAGTTCCTTCGCTTGTGAGATTGGAGTTGGGCATATGGTTATTATACCATAATTTGTCTCGTTTGGGCTATGGCCAATATGGCCCCATAGCTCCTTTTAGGCGCTTTTGACGTAAAAGCTTATCGTCGTGCTCCGCTACCGAATACTTGCGCCAGCCGGTTCGTAAACATCAGGGCTCCCGTCGCATTCGCATGAGTTTCATCGCTCATCGCTGAGTCCGGGTAGGGCGGCACCGCAGGGAGGTACGTGCATGAAGGATCGTCGGCCGTTGCCGCTTCGAGTTTGGATGCGATGTCATCGAGAGCGGCTTTCACGGATGCGTCTTCGGTGAGGATGCCCGAGTACGGCGCGAGCGTGACATACAGATGTGTTCCGTATTCGCGTGCTCGCTCGCACATGTACGTGAGGAGAGCGATATTTTCCGGACGGACGGCCTCTTCTCCCGCAGGCATGAGCGTGCGCAGTGCTTGCAGACTTTGCTCACGGGTTGAGGTCAGCGTACTGGTGATTCGTGCGAAGCCTTTTGCCGCGAGTCGAATATCACGAGCTTTCACCGCGTCGGCGTAATCTTTCTCGAACGTCGTGCGGACCTGCTCGTCCATCATTGCCGAGAGTACGCGTGAGAAACGGTAACGGTGATGTGCGGACGGAAGCAGTGTCGTGAGCGAAATTTCCGCGTAGTCCCCGAGCGGCAGCGCACCTTGGCGGTAGAGGAACAGCGCCAAGCGCATGTTTCGCGGTGCTTCGCGGATGACTTGCGGCGCCACCGCTCTCCGCCACATCGCGGGGCTGCGCACCACGAACACCGCCTTGGGCGCGGCGTGCGTCGCCAGATATTCATCGAGCAGAATGGCGTCCTCCGGCCCCGCCGCCCCGGACGCGCTCCCGAAGACGTAGCTGTCTTCGCCCGTAAGCGCATCGAACTCCGCGGGAATCACGCCTTGGGTCACCGTGGAATCTCCCAGGAACAGCACCGAGTAGTCGTGCGGCGCATGGATGACGCCAAGCATTCCTTCCAGTCCCACGTTCGGGTCCGACGGTGCGGAGACGAGAGAGTACAGTGCGGGGATGCTTGCCTCGGTGCAAAGCCACAGGACCAAGACGATGCCGATGCGGATGAGCAGGCGTTTCATCAGAAGCGAACGTAGATGAAGTTTTGCAGTTCACGATGCGGCATGACCATGAGCATGTAGAACGCGACCCAGTAGAACGCAACCTGCAACCGGAACGAACCGTGTGGTACGGCGAGCAGGTCGTTATTCCACAGTTGCACCGCGTGCATGGCCACAAGCGGCAGTGCCAAGAGCAGCAGCTCCGGCATGTGGGTGTCGAACGTTACGAGTCGCCGCAGATCCATCAGCTCCATGAAAATGTTGAGACTCGGGCTGATGAACATCAGCCATCCGATGACCGTGAGCACGAAGAAGATGGGGCGAGAGAGATGTGTGCGGTTCAGGAATGTTCCGATGCGGTGCAGCATCGGGCTGTTCGTTTTTTCGAGCGTGCCGTACGTCACAAGTAGTGCTCCCTGGTAGACGCCCCACAAGATGAACGGCCACGCGGCACCGTGCCAAAGGCCCACGAGCGTCATCGTCGCCAGGAGATTGATGTTGGTTCGAAGCAGGCCTTTGCGGTTTCCTCCGAGAGGAATGTACACGTAGTCGCGGAACCACTCGGAGAGCGAAATGTGCCAACGTTTCCAGAAATCCGCGGGTCCCGTGGCCAGGTACGGCATGCGGAAGTTCCACGAGAGTTCGAAGCCGAGGAGCCGCGCCATGCCGCGCGCCATATCCGAGTAACCCGAGAAATCGGCGAAGATTTGTACGGCCGCCGCGAGCGGTCCGCTCATGGCGTACGACAAGTCCGTGCGATGACGGAACAGCAGGATCTGCACGAGTGTCGCCGCGTTATCGGCGATGCAGTACTTCTGCACCAGTCCCCAGACGATGAGATACGCTCCTTCGCCGAAGGAACGAAGCGAGTCGACGCGCTTCTCTGAGAGTTGCGGCAGAAACGTCGCAGCTCTTTCCAGCGGACCTGCGACGATCTTGGGAAAGAAGGCGATAAAGAGCAGAAAGCGAATAAGGTGACGCTCGGGCAATACCTTTCCGCGGCGTACGTCCGTGAGATAGGAAATGATCTGAAATGTGTAGAACGAAATGCCGAGCGGGAGCGCCAGGTGCTCCAGTCTGCCGAAAAGGGGAGCGCTTGGCGGAATGCCGATGGTTGCGGCGATGAACGCGGCGTACTTGTAACCCGCAAGGACGAGCAAAAAGAAGATCACAGTTCCGGTCAGCAGCAGTTTTTTCCGTGCTTCGGAGAGTCCCGGAAGCGCACGTCCCACGGCGTACGCAATGAGCGACGATGCGGCGAGTAATAGCGCAAAGAAGCCGCTCCAGTACGTGTAGAGCAGGTAGCTTGCGATGAGTAACACGAGGTTCCGCGCGTTCACCGATCGTCGCACGAGTACATGGACGGAATACACGGCGCCGAAGAACAGCCAAAAATATGGATCACCGAACTGCATGATTGCTTTTTTATCGTAGCGAGTCTTGCTCCAAAGAACATCGCGAAATCATCGTTATGCTTGGCTCTCCGCGTACTTCTTGAAGTTGTCCAAGATGGATTGCCAGCCTGCGCGCTGCATCTCCACGGGGTTCTCGGTTTCGGCGACGAAGACTTCGGTGACTTTCGTTTTGCCGCCCTGCGCATCAAACGTCACGGACACGGTGCGGCCGTCGCCCATGGTGTACTCAAG
>CAZSWJ010000009.1:50141-53263 GCA_964611095.1 uncultured Candidatus Peribacteria bacterium | reverse complement strand
TCCTTTCGCTCCGACCGGTCACATCGTTCTCTAATCGATCATCTTCGCCGCTTTGGCGGAAGCGCGCAGATGATTTCAAAAATCGGCGATTCGCCATCGAATGGTCGCGCCCTTCAGGTTCATGTCCCGCGCGATATCATCGGGCTCCTTGCCGTCCAAATATTCCTGGATGGATTCCCTCGCACGAGGTTTCATGCGGCTGAAGAGCATGCCGATGTGGTCCCGGAGCCACACTACGAGCTCGTCGCGACTTTCACGCTCATCGGATGTGTTCGGATCCGGAACATCGATCATTCGACCGTCGTCCCGGGACGTAGCGGAAAATACGAATTCTTTCGGCCTCAGGTGGTTTTTGCGAAAACGGTCCACCACGATGCGGTAGCAAATGCGCTTCGCCCAGGGCAAGAAGGGCTTCTCTCTGTCGAATGTCCCCGCACCGTGTTGAATGTGCAGCCAGGTTTCCTGAAGCACGTCTTCCGCCTCATGGTGGTTCCGTGCATACCGTCGAATGAAAAATAGCAGCTGTGCTTTGTTGTCTTCGAATTCCCGGGCCAAACACTCCAAAAGCTCGCCGGAATCCACCATGGTTTCCGACGGAAAACTGCTTGTTTCTGGTGACATAAACAGACCATACCCACGTTTGTTTCATTAACAAATTAATTAACTCTAACGAAGCGTATTCGGCTTTTTTAAGCCAATATCTTTCAATCCCCTCTTCTTAATGAACAATTTATGTATACATAATTTGTGGACAAGGCAGCTTGTCACATTAGAATGCCGCCCCTGTTGATTTTCCCCATCCCCCATGGTGAGACGTCTTCGATCGGTCGGATACAGCCTTTCTCTGCCCATGGTGCTCGTGCACCTGGCACTCGTCGCCCTCGTCACGATGGCGATGATCACGACTCTGCCAACGGTCGCTCTCCACGTCTAAATCGATCCGAACTATTTCGTTTCGGTCGGCTCTTTGAGCGAACCTTCGGCAACAGTGGCACTCGGTGACGTCACGTTCTCGGAGACTTCCAGAGTGACGAAAACTTTCGGCGTACCGGAGACTTTGCTCTCGGTCTCGAACTTCACGGAGTGACGCGCATCGCCGACGATGCTGCGGAGCTCCCCCGCCTTCACGACGTTCTTGCCGTCGGCATCGCTCATCCACACGACGAAGACTTTCTTGTCCGTGCGCGGAAGAATGTTCAGGTTTGCCGTGAGCACCGAGGTGCCGTCCTCGAACAAGTGAATGTACCCGACGCCGTTGGCGTTCGTGTCACCGACTCCGAGAATCGCGCCGTACCAGAATTTCTGCTCGGTTCCGTGGACGGGGTCCACGAGGACTTTGCCATTCTTCATGACCTGGGTGTAGTTCTGCACTTCCAGAACCTTGTCATTGGGGTCGATGGGCTTGGTGCCGCAGGCGGCGAGGACCAGTGTGAGCGCGAGTGCGGCGATGATCTTCTTCATGCAAAAGTGAGAAATGAGTGAATACGTACCTTATAATACGTGGAATAGGACGAATCGTTACACCTTTTCTTACCAAAGCAGTCCCCTGGGCCTGGAGGCCAGCTTGGCGCGCTCCTCTTTGGCGTGTTCGGTGATACGCCTGCTGAGAAGCCTGTACTCCTGCGCATCGGCCGGAAACAAACGTGCAAACTGATCGGCCAATGCCGCGAGCTCTTCGACATTGCGACTCAGCGCGATGAAGTGCACGTTGTGCTCCACGGCCAAACTGAATTCGTTGATGAGCGAATCGAACTCCGCTCGCCTCTTGATGAGTGCCGGACGATCTTCCGTGGCGAGGAGTGTCACGAGTCCGTGCGTGATGCCGATGTCGTTGTACCTGTCCAAGGCGTAGGCCTTTTCGTACGCCCTGAGTGCCTCGGACCTCTTGTTCCACCGCAGGTACACGTCGCCGAGCAGCCTCCATGCGCGCCCGTCTTCCTCATTGAGCGTGATGGACTTGTTCACCGCGGACTCGGCCTCCGGGAGTTCGTTTTGGGTCAGGAGAATCGCTCCCCTGCTCAGCCAACCGTCGCGCGGGTACACGGACCAGTCGGTTTTGGCGTACCACACGAGTGCGCTCACCGAATCCCCCGCCGCATCGGCGTGACGTGCGCGTGAGGAGAGTGCGAGCGCCGTTCCTTCGATGAGTGCGGCGGCAAGCAGGAGCACGGCAAGCGCGACACGAACGTTTTTCGCCCACTCCCCTCCCCTCGTCTCCGTCGCGAGGAGCATTCCCATCGCCATCCATACGGGAAGCGCGATGCCGACAAACTGCAGATTGAAATCGATGAGGTTGTGCGCGAAGACTCCGGCGATGCCGACGACGAGGAAGAACGACAACGGCACGTGCTTGCCCTTGGCGTCCGACATTTTCTTGAGCCCTGCGACAAGCGACCACGCGACGATGACGATGAGGAAAATCGCCGCAGGCACTCCCCTCTCCGACGCGTATTTCAGGAAGACGTTGTGCGTGTGGTCGGACGTGGCGAGCACGCTGCTTTGATCGTGCGGCTGCACGAAGCGGAAGCTGTACGGTCCGTACCCGAGCACGGGGTGCGCTTTGATCATCCGCAGCGACTGGCGCCAAAACTCACTGCGTTCGGTGACGGACGACATTCCTTCATCCGAGGAAAACGTGGCCTTCTCCGCGAGGGATTGCACGGGATAAAAATGTCCGCGCAGGTTGTTCACCGCGAAGAAAATGAGGATCGCCGTGGAAACTGTACCCGCAACAATTCTGAGGAGACGCACGAGAGGAAACTTTTTTCTCGCGATCCACAGTCCCAGAATCGCCATGAGCACGCACTGTCCCACAAGCGCCAGGAAGCCCCCGCGCGAGTAACTGAGGAACAAGGCACCGATGCCGAGACCGAGCACGAGGCACCGCGCGGCATCGGTTCCAAGAATCTTCGGCAACTTCTTCGTATCACGAGTCCACAGCACCCACGCAAGTACGGGCCACGCGAAGAGCACGAACTCTGCCCACGCGTTGGGCCAGTAATCGGTGTGGAATCGGTAATCGAAGAACGTGCCGACGAACCTGCTCACGGGCTGGAGCACGTACACGCCCACGCCGACGGCACAGGCGATGATGAGTGCGGCGGCGACGGTCTGCGCGAATC
>CAZSWJ010000009.1:47475-50041 GCA_964611095.1 uncultured Candidatus Peribacteria bacterium | reverse complement strand
TCGCATGTCCCGATGGTACCCAAAAAGGCGCATCGTACGAAGTTCATTCGTCTTGTAGAATCGCTTTCGACCCGTGACCTATCTTCGTCTTTTCATTCGGCTCGTCGCCACCGTCCACAACTGGCCGGTGTACGTCTTGCAGCGTCTCAAGTTGATGAAGCGGAACTTCCGCTACGAACTGCGCTCGGGCTACTCGGTGTGGATCCGCCCGACCGCCGGCGACAGCGGCTGCCTCAACGACGTCTGGTTCGACAAAAGTTACGACCCGAACGCCTACGGCATCCCGTTCGATTGGAGTTCAGTCAAAAACGTCATCGACGTCGGCGGACACGTGGGTATGGCCACACTCTTCTTTGCGCACAAAGCATCGCACGCAAACATCGTCACGCTGGAGCCCGACCCGGAGAACTTCATCATGCTCACGAGCAACGTCGCCGAGAACAAACTTTTGGACCGCGTGACGCTGCATAACGTCGGGCTCGGGAACGGTGAGCCAATCACGCTCTACATTTTCCCCAAAGATCGCGGTGGAAATTCGGTGTACCGAAAAGACGAGGGCGGAACTCCGGTAAAGATCGAAACGATTTCCCTTGCGACGCTGATGGACAAACACAACATGAGCACGGTCGACTTCCTCAAGCTCGACTGCGAAGGGGCCGAGTACGAAGCGCTCTACACACTGTCACCCGACTATCTTAAGCGCATCCGCTGCATCGGCATGGAGTACCACCATTTTTCCAAGGACCCGAGGCATAACTCGGACAAGCTGAAGGAGTTTTTGGAACAAAACGGGTTCACGGTCGTACGCCACAGGAAGTCGATGATGTTGGCTCTGCGAGCCTGATCCGACGGAATCTTATCGATATTTCTTTACAGGAATCACGAATTTCTTTAGCTTGTCGCACCCTTTTAAGCATATGGCAAACCTTCCGCCATTCCTGGATCCGCATAATGCGCTCGCTCCGAAAGAGATGCGGGAAAGCGTGCAAAAAATGACTGGAGGTACCCCCGAGCGCTTCAAGCTCAACACACTTCTCATCCGCGATGAATCGGCACGAAGCATCGATGACGTGCTTCGCGCCACAGGCTACGGAGTTGAACGCGTAAAACTGTATTCAGGAAGCGCTCACGCACGCGGTGATATTGAAGACGTTTTTGCGGCATCGCGCGAACACGGAATCACCCCGTATATCGGCGGTGGGATTTTCGAAAAAAAGAAGTCTGCGGAAATCAATCAAATAGCGAATGTCCTGGAAGGCATGAACGTCGATACCGTGGAAATCTCAAATGACCATGACGCAATGTCGCTCCGGGAATTCCGCGCTCTCGTGAAAGAACTGAAAAAGCGCTTTCAAAGTGTGCTGGTGGAAGTAGGAAGGAAAGGCAGTGACGAGCCGATCGATATGAGCGTGTGGAATGCGGAACTGGAGATGGCGCTCGAACTGGAAGCCACGGACATCGTTTTGGAAGGTGGTGGCAACGGAAACCTGGGGATGTATACCTCGGAAGGGAATATGAAAAGTCTGGCGACGGCAATGCTCCACGAGCGTGCTCGGACTGCAGGCATGAGCCCCATCATCGAAGCGGCTCAGGCGGTACAGCAGGGCTATCTCACCTGCTGCGGCGGTTTCCCGTGGGATACGAGAATCGGCAACGCGCTGCCTACCATCACGGCTCAGACGCAGATCGCCACCTTCCGCATGGCTTCGATGACGAAAAAGGGAGACGCAGAAAACAAAAGGCGCATCGATCGACTGTCCCGCCTTTTGGAATACGTCTCGCAGACTCCCCGCATGAACGCCATGAACCTCAACACGCTCGTCAACGATGCGGGCATGCTCAACGTGTGCATGTGCAAAGACTCCAATCTTACGAATGCAAAAATCTCGGTTGATGAAGTCATGAGAAACGGGAAATCGAGGGCCGGCGTTCGCATGCAGCGTACATTGCAAATGCGAGACCTCTTCGGCGGCAGCAGCTTTTCTTTCGCGATCGATGACGAAGAATGACGCGGCTTGCGGCCTGAACGAAACGGGACGACAATTCACGCATGACCAACGACTGGAACAAGCTCACCGCGGAGGAAGCCGACGTCATCGAGAACGCGGGAACCGAGGCGCCGTTCACGGGTGAGTACGACAACGAATTCCGCGACGGGACGTACACGTGCCGAAGGTGCAACGCCAAGCTCTACACATCCGATGCCAAGTTCCACTCGGGCTGCGGTTGGCCGAGTTTCGACCAAGAAATTGCGGGAGCGGTGAAAAGAATTCCGGACCGCGATGGCAGGCGCATCGAGATCCGCTGCCAAAACTGCGACGGGCATTTGGGGCACGTCTTTCTGGGCGAAGGACTCACGGCCAAGAACACGCGTCACTGCGTCAATTCGCTCTCGATGAAGTTCATTCCTAACCCTAAGTAAACCGCTTGGTTACGGCTTGAAAGCCCTCGGATTCACTATAGTATGTCCCCACGACTTGCCGTCGTGGCGGAATTGGTAGACGCGCACGCTTCAGGAGCGTGTAGGAGCAATCCTGTGAGAGTTCGATTCTCTCCGACGGCACCA
>CAZSWJ010000009.1:17282-47375 GCA_964611095.1 uncultured Candidatus Peribacteria bacterium | reverse complement strand
TTCAGGAGCGTGTAGGAGCAATCCTGTGAGAGTTCGATTCTCTCCGACGGCACCATAGGGTTTACTAAGTTAATTATTGGTAGGATGGGTATATGCGGCTGCTTAAGAGCAATCAAAGAGGCGTTTTCCTTCTCGTAATTCTTGCTGTCCTATTTTGCGTTTTGAACATCCAAATTCAAAGTACACCTAGCATCAAAGGAGCAATGGATTTTCTCAATGCAATTGCCGTCTCAACTGTAGCCGCATTCATATTTTATATTTTTCAGGTACTCGTTCCTGAAAGGAGAAGAAGAAATATCTTCAAGCAGGATTTCGGGCAACAATGGACTAACTTTAAGTTAGATTTCATCCGCATTTTTCTGTGGGCTTTGGATGGATCCTACGAAGGGGACATGCCAGAGAGGTTATGTGATGTAAAAACCTTCCGTGAATTCGCAAGGGAAGAAGATCACAAAGGAAGTGTAGGTTGGAATGGTGTACTTAATGGACTCAGGGAAGATCATATCCGCGATCTAGTCATAGCTTTGGATAGATTAAAAGGAGAAGTCACTTTTCTACTTAATAAGGTTGAAATAGATGATCCGGAAGTTCTTGCATTTTTTAAGCGTCTTTTACATGTCGAATATGAACTGAGGAGTACCAATCTTCACGATGACAGTCTTAAGACTTTTTCTCATTTTGTGTGGGAAGTCTTTGCTGGATGGAGTTTTGTTAGCGGAGAGCGGAATGACGATATGGTCAAAACCATGATTGGCAAAATATAGAATTCAGTAAGCCTTTGTTAACACGACTTACATCACACCACCAAGGTTCGACAGGAAGCTCGCAAACTCCTCGGCTTTTTTGGCGTTCATCGACGGAAGCAGATCCTCGGACAACACTTCGGCATGGTCCATGGAGTCCTTCAGCTTCTGTTTGCCGCCGGAGGCGAGCACCACGTTGCTCACGCGAGCATCGTTCGGGCTCGCTTCACGTCGAACGAGTCCGATTTTCTCCATCGGTGCGAGGAGGCGCGTCACGCCCGATGCCGTCAGACCGATTTTCTCGGCCAAGTCGACGCGGCGCATCGTGTGGTCCTTGGCTTGGCTCAAATGATACAAGATCATAAAGTCGCTCAAACTCAAACCGCTGAGGCCGTTATCGAATTTTCTGGTCAAAATCGCCTGCGCTTTCGCCATGGAAATAAAGAACCTGAGTGCCGGGGTGAGATTCGTCATGCGTGAACAATACTTGATCTATCAAGCATTAGTCAAGTATTAAAGTGATGATTTTTCAGGCCGACAACTTGCTCTCATATTCGGCGATGAGCGCCTTCATTTGAGCAATCTCTCGTCCGCGCAATTCCACTTCGTACTCCAGAACCTTGATCCGGTCTTTGAGTGCGTCGTTCTCGTTCTGCAAACGGCGGTTCTCGGAATTGCGGAGCAAGAAGGCCTTCCACTTCGGGTCCTCCATCGTGGCACGGAACTTCACTTTGTCTTCCTTCAAGCGTGCGTCGGCCCTGGCGACCATCAGGCGGAACGCGTCGATGCCCACGTCTTCCAGCGTCTTTGCTGTCTCCGTGTCCGGTGACAAAGCTTCACGAAGCGCTTCCATGAACGTTGCCGAGCCCGAGCTCACGGACGGCACGAACTTCTCGGGCAGCTTCTCGCGGGACGCGCGCATTCTGCCGCTCATCGACGTTTTGTCGGCTTTGTACCTCGCGCGCTCGTCATCGGTCCACTCGTCGTACTCCATGACGAAGTCGTCATCGTCGAACGTGATGAACGAATTGAGCTTGGCGTCCGCTGCGATGGCCTTCTGCACTTCCGCTGCGAATTCATCGAGCGTTGCTTTATCGAGCGGCAGGTCGTTGGACCGGAGCACGACGATGAACTCGTCCCCCGCCACGGTGTACGCGTCGGTCTTGATGTTGCGCTCCTTGAGCCAGTCCTGCATCGGCTCCAGCTTGCACAGGAATTCGGCCAAACCCTCAAGATACTTGCCCGTGTGCGCGTGGCTCGTACAGTCCACCAGGGTCTTCGTACCGTCGACATCGAAGAACACGCAACCCATCCGCTCCAGTCGTTCGGGATTTTCGCTCGCGGCGACCGAGATAAGATTATTGGCAACGATGGGTGGCTGCGTATCGAAGTGCACGATGGAGTGGCCGTCGTTGCTGAGCGCCGAGTCGCGACCGACATCCAGGTATGCGCGGAGCACCTGCGGATTCAGAAACATCGCGAGAGCGTCCTTCTCGTCCTTCATGAGATCCACGTGCGAGCGATCGGTGTCCTCGCGGCGAAGCACGACTTGTCCCGACGAGTTCGTCTTGATCGTTCCGCGGCCAAGTTCATAGCGAACCAAGAGATCCAACTTTCTGCGGACGAGCGCACTGATGTACGCCGGGAGTCTGGGCAAGAGTTGCTCGTAGAGGTGCGGGGCACCGTTCGGATACTCCTGTGTGTGGAGTTCCCGAAGACGCGCATGAATGACATGCAAATCGGGGGCCTGTGCGGTCCTTGGTTCAGAATTCATCATAACTATAAATATCACTATTTAATAGTATTGTCAATACTCCCCGTTACTGCGCGACGATAAAAGTTGTCACCTTTTTCGGTCTCATCCGTTGTAGTGAGTATCTCCCCCACTCACTCATGGCTCTCAACCGCCTTTTCCTCCCCTTTGTTCCGATCCTCATCCTTCTCTTGGCTCTTACGGCCTGTGACACGAGTGTCCCGGACTATGATGCCGATTCTTCGTACGGGTTTTCATCGTCTCTTTCTTTTCCGTCATCGCAGAGTTCTGATTCGTCTTCTGTCGATTCCTCTTCTTCTCGCTCTTCACTCGGCTCGTCGTCTTCGTCTTCGACATCCGCGCAGGCATACGAGGGTCCGGGGTGCATGATCGGCGGCTGCAGCGGACAGATTTGTTCCGATGCCGACGACGAACCCGTCGTGAGCACCTGCATCTGGACCGAGGCATACGCCTGTTACCAAACCGCACGCTGCGAAAAGCAAGCGAGCGGCAGCTGCGGATGGACGCAAAGCTCGGAACTCACGCAGTGCTTGGCCGACGCGAACTGATCGTGATTGGAGCCAACTGCTGCGACACTTCACGAGCTCGCGACTAAATGCTTGAGACTGTGACGAAAGTCGCTAGCATTCTCTTTATTATGTTGGTGCCGGGATCCGCCGAGCTGACCCAGTCCCCTTCTCGGGGGCCGGGAATTTCTGGCAGACGCGCGCTGCTCACGGTGGGAATGCTGAGCGGACTTGCGCTCACGAGCGTCGGCACGCTCATGGCGTTCCGCTCCCCTGCCAAAGCGACGAAAGAAAACAGCAAGCCCGCGGCCGCAACGACCGCGATGCTCACGAAAAGCGCCGCGGTCCCCACACCCATTCCGGCCAAGATCGAAGTGCCTGTTCTTGCCGCACCATCGGCAGCCACCGGAATCCCGGAGCCCCAACCCGAAGACTGCATGAGTGACGAGGAGCATAAAGAACTGGGGAATTCCGTCCATGAAGTGGTGAAGGGACTCAACGCGGCGACCATGGGACGAGTGCTGCTCAACCTCCCGAAAGAACGGAACGTGAATCCCGCCGAACTCCGAAAACTCATCGAGCAATTGCCGACGGATAAACAACCGCACGCGCAAGCGATGGTTTTGGCCGTCGCGCTGTATCCGAACGAACTTCCGAAACTCATGCAGATGCTCAAAGACGAGCTCGAAAAGCAAAAAATGGGTTTTGCGAAAGACAGCGTTCCTTCCGATCTCAAGCCGGCGGATGAAAAGGATATGGTGATGACCGCGCGCTGCTATTGGGCCTCGGACCCCGAGTGTGACGCCGAACTCAAGGCCAAACTGACGAATCTCATTCGTGATTCGATTCAAGTGGCATCGCTTCCGTCTGCGAAATAGCAGCATCTTGACGTCCAAAATTATCACTCTATACTTCGGACTGATAACGGTTCCGGAATCGCAGTCCGATTCCATTTGTCATCCTTTCCCTCCTTCTTATGTCCAAGTCTTCCGTGAAAGTCGAGGAACTCGCCGTGACCATCGAGCCGCTCAATGATCGCGTCCTCATTCACCCGCTCGAAAAGGAGCACGTG
This sequence comes from uncultured Candidatus Peribacteria bacterium, assembly GCA_964611095.1. Taxonomy (GTDB): domain Bacteria; phylum Patescibacteriota; class Gracilibacteria; order Peribacterales; family Peribacteraceae; genus CAZKJL01. Next base: position 43,280 of record CAZSWJ010000009.1, on the reverse strand, counting down.
TCCGCTTCGGGCATCATCATTCCCGAAACCTCGAGCAAGGAAAAACCGCAGGAAGGAGTGGTCATCGCACTCGGCAAAGGCGGCATCATGAACGACAAGGGCGTCCTTTCGCCGGATCCGGCCAAGTACCTCAAAGTCGGCGACGTCGTTCTCTTCGGCCGCTACGCCGGTGACGACCTGAAAGTAAAAGCCAAGTCGGGCAAAGACGTTGAGCTCAAAGTTCTCCATCTCGATTCCGTTCTCGGCATCGTCAAAAAGTAATCCAACCACACTTTCCACTTTCCTCTTAACACTTTCCACTCTCGCATCATGTCAGCAAAACTTCTTACCTTCGGAGACGAATCCCGCCAGAAGATCGTCAAAGGCATCCGCAAGCTCGCCGATGCCGTGCGCGTCACCATGGGCCCCAACGGCCGTAACGCGCTCATTGCACGCAGCTACGGCGCACCGACCGTCACGAAAGACGGCGTGACCGTCGCCAAGGAAATCGAGCTCGAGGACGCCTGGGAAAACATGGGCGCACAGCTCGTCAAAGAAGCTGCGACGAAAACGAACGACGCCGCCGGTGACGGAACCACGACCGCAACGGTTCTCGCCGAAGGATTCATCTCCGAAGGCCTGAAGTACCTCACTGCAGGCGCCAACGCCATCTCGATGAAGAACGGCATCATGAAAGCAGTCGAGGCCGTGGTCGCGGATTTGGAGAAGCAGAAGAAGGACATCTCCACCAAAGAAGAGTTCGCCGCGGTCGCCACGATTTCCGCTCAGGACCCGGAGGTCGGCAAAGTCATCGCCGAAATCATGGACCAAGTCGGTTCCGACGGTGTCGTGACTGTCGAAGCGGGCCAGACCATGGGACTCGAGAAGGAGTACGTGGAAGGCATGCAGTTCGATTCCGGTTACATCTCGCCGTACTTCGTCACGGACACGGGCCGCATGGAAGCCGTCTTCCAGAACGCCTACATCCTCATCACCGATAAGAAGATCTCGTCGGTCCAGGAAATCCTCCCGCTCCTCGAGGGCATCGCCCAGAAAGGACGCAAGGAACTCGTCATCATCGCCGAGAACGTGGAAGGCGATGCGCTCCCCACGCTCATTCTCAACAAAATCCGCGGATCCTTCACGGCCGTCGCCGTCAAAGCTCCGGCCTTCGGCGATCGCCGCAAGGAAATGCTGCGTGACATCGCCGTCCTCACGGGTGGCCGCGTCATCAGCGAAGAAGTGGGCCTCAAGCTCGAGAACGCCACGGTCGAGGATCTCGGCCGCGCAGCAAAAATCGTCATCACGAAGGACAACACGCTCATCGTCGACGGCGCAGGCAGCAAGAAAGACATCCAGGCTCGCGTCGATGAAATCAAAGTGGGCATCGACCAGACGAAGAGCGACTTTGACCGCGAGAAACTCCAGGAGCGCATGGCCAAACTGAGCGGCGGCGTCGCCGTCATCAAGGTCGGTGCAGCTACCGAGCTCGAGCAGAAGGAACTCCAGCACCGCGTGGAAGACGCGCTCTCCGCTACCCGCGCCGCAGCGGAGGAAGGCATCGTCGCAGGAGGAGGCTCCGCTCTCATCCATGCTCTCAAGTCGCTGGAGAAGCTCAAGGGTGCGAACGAAGACGAGCAGATCGGCATCGACATCGTCAAACTCTCGCTCCCCTACCCTCTTCGCAACATTGCGAACAACGCGGGTCTCGAAGGCCTGGTCATCGTCGCCGATGTGAAGCAGGCCAAGGACAGCAAGATGGGCTACAACGTCGTCACGCAGAAAGTGGAAGACCTCGTTGCCGCGGGCGTCATCGACCCCAAGAAGGTCACGCGCTCCGCGCTCCAGAACGCCGCTTCGGTGGCCGCCATGTTCCTCACCATCGAGGTGGGCATCGTGGATGCGCCCAAGAAGGACGGACCCGCCATGCCGCAGATGCCGGGAGGCGGAGGCATGGGAGGAATGGACTTTTAATAAAACTCGAGGGCTCCGAAAGGGGCCCTTTTTATTTCCCCCATAAACTATGAACACCGCAGAAATCCAGAAACAGTGTGAAGCATTCCTCAAAAGCATCGGCATGCCCGGATTCGTCGTCATCGGATTCCAGACCGAGCCCGAGAACACGCAAATGGTGTACTCGCTCAAAGATATGCCGCTGAAGGGTGTCGTGAAGGGACTGACGCACACGCTGAATGATTTGATCGGAAGGATCTAAGAAGTGCGAAAGTACGGAAGTTCGTAAGTGCGAAAGTATCTTCGTTGCACTTTCGCACTTCTGGCACTTATGACACTTTCGCACTCGCCCCCGCTATACTCCCATCATGCCAGGTCGCTTCATCGTCCTCGAAGGCCCCGACGGTTCCGGAACCACCACGCACAGCAAACTTCTTGCCGAAGCGCTGCGCGCAAAGGGCGAAGACGTGCTGCTCACGGCCGAACCCACGGACTGCTCCATCGGCAAATTCATCCGCGAACAGCTCAAGCTCAAGACCATCGAGTCTCCGTCCGCACTGCAGCTTTTATTCTGCGCCGACCGCGCGTGGCACATCGAAAAAGTGATCAAACCCGCACTGGCAGCGGGTAAGACCGTCATCTCCGATCGCTACGTCGTCTCCACGCTCGTCTATGGCGAGGCGCTGGGACTGGATCCCGATTGGCTCATCCAAGTGAATACGCCGTTCGTGGAACCAGACGTTCTCATCTTCGCCATGCCGCCTCTTCGCGTGTGCCTTGAGCGAATTCAAAGGCGCACGCAGCTCGATGTGTTCGAGAACGATAAGTTCCAGAAGAAAGTGTACGACCTGTACGAGAAAGCCGCGGCCGAAGATCCGTCGGCCGTCATGATCGATACCGGGGGCGAGAAAGATGCGGTAGCCGCGCAGATTTTGAAGGCTGCGAGTACATAAGTGATTGTGGTAGTCTAAGCACATGCCAGCAACCCTCCTCTCCGGCAAACCCGTCGCTGAACGGCTGCTTGAGAGTTTGAAGGCGGAGATCAAAAAGTTCGACCCTGCGCTCGTCGTCGTGCAAGTGGGCAATGACCCCGCAAGCAGCAGCTACATCAACCAGAAGATGAAGAGCTGCGAGGCGGTCGGCATGCGTCATCAGCACCTGCACTTGGATGAGAAGATCACGCTCGAAAAACTGATGGAAACGATCGAGCAACTGAACGAGAATCCCGACGTCGCGGGCTTCATCGTGCAGCTGCCGCTCCCGAAGCACTTGAATAAGCACGTGCCCGAAGTCATCCGCGCCATCGACCCCAAGAAAGACGTGGACGGCTTCGGTGCGTACAACCTGGGCAAGATGTTCCTCTCCGTGGAATTCGAGCACCTGCCGCCTGCTACACCCTCCGGCGTCATCGAGATGCTCAAGCATTACAAGATCGAGATCGAAGGAAAGCACGCGGTCGTCATCGGCCGCAGCAACATCGTCGGTAAGCCCTTGGCCGTCATGCTCCTGAACCGTGGAGCCACGGTGACGGTCTGCCACAGCAAAACGAAGAACCTGGCCGAGCTCACGAAGCAGGCCGACATTCTCTGCGCCGCCGTGGGTTCACCCAACATGATTACGAAAGACATGGTGAAGAAAGGCGCCGTTGTCATCGACATCGGTGTATCCCGCGTCGATGGCAAACTGTGCGGCGACGTGGATTTCGATGCCGTCTCCGAGGTCGCATCGGCCATCACACCCGTTCCGGGCGGCGTGGGTCCGCTCACCGTCGCAAGCTTGATTCGAAATACGGTCACGGCAAAGAAGCGCCAAGATCAGATGGCCGCCTAAAGAAGAATCGTCGCGATGCCGAAGTAGATGAGAACGCTGAGGCCGTCTTGAACGATGGTGGCCACGGGTCCGCTGGCATCGGCGGGATCCAAGGACATTTTGCCGAACGTGAACGGAATGACGATGCCCGTAACGACGGATGAACAAATGGATGCGAACATCGCGAGACCGATGACCGTTCCGACGTGCGCATCGGGATAAAACAAGCGGTATGCGAGCATCAGGAGTGCCGAAAGCGCCAAAGCGATGACGAGAACGATGGCGACGTTCTTCCAAAGATATTTCCAAAACTTCACATGCTTCTCGAGCGCGAGATCACGAATGACGTACGTTTCCATTTGCGTACCCACCGCGCTGCTCATGTACACGACGAGCGGAATGAATGCGGCGAGCGCGATGTTCTGGGAGAGCGTTTGCTCGAAGAATCCGATGATATGGGCCATGAGCAAACCTCCGGCGAGCCCTACGATAAGCCACGGAAGCCTGTGACGAAGCGACGTGAAGACCGACATGCTGAGGACGTTGGCACCCATGCCCGCCGCATGGCCGATACCGGCGCGACGCAGCGAGTCTTCATGCATTTCTTTGTACAAAATGCTCAGAATGGAATCCGCGGTGATTTCGCCGAGGAACTTCATGTCTCTCCCCACGACCGGAATTGCTTTGATGTTGTGCCGCAGCGCCAAGTAGGCGGCTCTTTCCTGGTGCGTCTCGGGATGGACGTACAAAAGCGGAGATTTCTTGCACGCGCTTCCCACGCGTTCGGCCTTTTTGAAATCGAAAATGTCACGGACCGACAGGACGCCGATGAGGTGCCCGTGCGTATCCAAAACGTAGATGTAGTTGATGGTTTTGTAGTCCTTGCTGCTTTTCGCCAGAAGATCGTGGAGCTGTCCGATCGTGAGATCCTCGTGCGCCAGCGGGACGGCGCTCGTCATGCGGTGACCTGCGGAATCCGCGGGGTATTGCCGATGAGTCGAGGAGTGCTGCATGCGATGAGTGTACTACTTGAGGCGCTCCCACCAGATTTCTCCGAGCGAGAGCGTGGACGATACCTTGGAAGCGACGGAGACATGGCGTCGGTTGAGAACGACGGTACCGAGATACTTCAGCAGCATCCCGCGCGTGAAGGGCGTACGGACAAGCAAGCCCTCATCGCGCCAATTCAGCTCCTTGCCAAGCAACTCGCGGCTGATGGCCGACGAAACCGAGCTTGCGATGAGATCGGCCTTCTGTGGTGAAATGGAACCTTGGTTGACGAGCATCACGAGGAGAGCGGATGCCAGAAGATCGGACCCCTCTTGCACGTTGAGCCCCGAAGCGGGGCTTCTGGTTTCTTGGCGCTCAATGTTTGAGGCGTAGCTGATGAGCGACAAGTCATATTCCTTCTGATGGTCCTGAGCCCGGTACAGTACGCGCGAGGCAAACGACGCGTCGCGAGGCAAGTCACTCAATCTGTCACGGGAAACGCGAGTTTCGACGGATCCCTGAATCACCTCTTTTGAGGAAAGACCGAGCATCGCCTGCAGACGCGTATCGGGAGACATGCAGTTCAGAACCAAGAGCGCGCGAACGGTCTCCAAGAGGCTGACGGGTTCATCCGCCGCAATCCGAGCCTGGCCCCGAAGAATGCCGAACTCGGTGGGACGACGCGTCGCGGGAAGGAGCCACAGGATTTGCTCCGCGGCGTTCCGAGTACCGCGCATGAGGAGCTCACGAATATCGGCATGCGTCGTGTCACCGGGAAGCAAGTCCATGAATGAAATGCCCGATGCACGAGACTCGGTGCGGAGCAAACATTCTCGTGCTTTCAGAGCGGGAAGGTCGACCAAGAACGTGGGTGCAGGCGGCACTTTCTTTGCGGCTTTCTTGAGTGACTTCAGATCTTCGATGTCCGGCAGAAGCGTGATCTTTCCGTTACGGAACGCGGCTCGTGAGAGCAGCAAGGCCGCCTCCGCAGGCGTGACGCCTTGGCGGAAGCCCGGAACGGAGATGAAGCTGTCCGGCAGCACGCCGAGCTTCTTCAGTGCCATGAAATCCTTGGCTACGACGTCGTCGGGCTCGATATCCTCGGGCAAAAGATCGGCTCCCGTCTGCGTGGAACCCGACCCCTGCAGCCGCAAGAGCGATGCAACGGCGCGGATCGCGTCACGCCTCGTGATGGGCGAAGAAAGGTCGGCGGCCGGGCCGATGGACGTTTCACGCGTGATGTCGGCACCGCTGCCGATGAGCGAGTACGTCGAAAGAGAGTCGGCGGTTCCGTTCAGCGGAAGATCGACCAGAGACAAGCTTCCGCCAAGCGTGACGATGGCTTTTTGCAGTTTCCTGAGAAGGAGCGAGCTGTCCGTGACGAGAGGAACGCATTGCGTTCTCTGTAAAAGGACGAAGAAATCGCCACGGTTCATGAGCGCACCCGAGAACGTGACGCCGGAAAGAATTCCTTTGGCGTAGGGATCGCGAAGACGTTGCAAGAAGATTTCGGCGTCCGTTCCTTGTCTCTCACGCTCGGACTGAAGTCCGACGGTGAGACACGGCGCATAGCGCAGCAAGTCGGAACGCCGGAGCGGCAGCGTGACCGTTGCAAGGACGGACGTGGATGTGGCCGGAGAGAGCACGACGCCGCTTTGGGATGAGGTTCCTGTGGACACGTATCCGAGTTCCGCGAGCGCGCCGGTGTCGAAAGAAATGCTGTAGCCGCGCTTTCCGGATGGGGGAAGTTCGAAGATCGCCACTCCCGTACCGGACATCAAAACGGTTTTACGAATCGCGACTCCGCTGAGTGACGTGCCGCTCGCGGTGACCGAAAGACCCCTGAGCGACAAGAGCTGTTCGCGTGAGTCGCGCTTGTGATTTCCGTTGACGTCGCTGATCGCGGAGACGACGAGACGCAGCAGCTCTCCACCGCCTCCACTGTCGGACCTGCTCCTGTTCACACGCCACAGCGTTCCTGCCGCAGCCGAGCTGGTGCCACTCGACGCTCCCCCGGATGAGACGGCACAAGCGCTGCTGACGGTGAAGGATTGTTCGGAACTCCAGCTCGACGTGGCATAGACGAGGTCCACGGTGGCAACGCTCCAGTAGTACGTTTGAGATCCTCCACATGGCACCCCTTTCAGCACCATGGACCTGCTCTGCCCGTTCGGCATGATCCGCGTGATGAACGAGGGACTGCCGATGAGTCCGGAGGCAGTGTTACTCGTGCTGGATCCGGTACCGATTCTGAGGCGATACTGGAGCTGCTTCGTTGCCGTCTGCGTATCGGAGCCGGAACCCCAGCTCAAGCGCAGAGAGAAGCCGTCGGTTCCGCCCGAGGAGCATGCGACATCGGCGCACTTGAGAACACGCAGATCCGAGCTCGTTTGATAATAATAGCTGACGATCGGATAGCCGTCGTTCGGGATGGCGATACTCGTGTCATTGGTCATGAATCCCGCGGTATCCACGGTCGTCGTGGTCGTGCTCAGGCTGCATGAGGCATCGGAACATTTCGTGATTTTCAAATCACCATTCGTTCCATCGAGATGAGCGATGATGGGGTAGCCGTCATCGGAGAGCGCCATGGATGTGTTCTGTCCGTTGCTGCCTGCCGAGACGACCGTTACGAGCGAAGCGGACGTGCAGGATGCGTCGGCACACCGCGCCAGCTTCAGATCGCTGTTCGTGACGTCCCAGTAACTGATGATGGGCCTGTCGTCCGACGGCGAAAGAATGAACGAGTCCGCACCCGTGTTTCCGGTGGAATCCAAGGTCGTGATGGTGTTCCCGGAGGAACATGACGCGTTGCCGCATTTCACGACCTTGAGGTTGTCGTTGGCCGTATCGTAGTAGCTGATGATCGGAAATCCGTCGGATGACGGTACGGCAATCGAGCTGATGCCATCGGCACTCGTGCCGATGGTGGAATCCACCGTCGTAATGGTGACGCCGGAGGCACAGGTGGCCGAAGAACATTTCGCGACCATCAGTGAGCTCGTGCTGTTGTCGTTGTACGTGATGACCGGGTAGCCGTCGTTTCCGATGGCGATGGAAGTTCTGCCCGCCACGTTGTTCGAGGAATCGATGGTGGAAATGGTATTGCCGGATGAGCACGACGCATTGCCGCACTTCACAACTTTGATATCGAACGCCGAACCTTCTTCGTAGCTGATGACGGGAAGCCCGTCGGCAGGAACCACGATGGACGGGTAATAGCCTGCGTCATTCGTAGAATCGACGGTCGTCGTCGTGTTGCCGACCGCGCAAGCGGCATCCGCGCACTTCATGACTTTCAAATCCCTGTTCGTGATGTCGAAGTATGCGATGACGGGGAGGTCATCACCACCGATGGCGATGGCATTGTACTGCCCCACTCCGCCGGCGGTGTCCACGGCCGTGATTCTGTTGTGGGATGCGTTGACGACGGTACCGAAGCCCGTACTCGGAGCGCTCGGCGCCGTATTCGCACTCGTCGCGGCCTGGTCGCTCTTGTAGTGACGGTTCACGCCATCGTTGCCGCGAATGTAGTCCAGGTCCCCGTCGCCGTCGATATCGCCCACGGCGACGTCTCTCGTCGTTTCGACCTGGCTTTCGGATCCCGATGACGTGAATCCGCCCGCGCCATCGTTGTACCAAATCTTCGAACCCGTCACGCCTGAGCCGGCCGCAATGATGTCCACGTCGCCGTCGTTGTCGAGGTCGGACAATGAAATGAGCCTGAGCGTCTGTGCGGTGGATTTCGTCGTGAGGTTGGTGAACGTCCCGTTGCCGTCGTTCTTCATCATGGCAAGGTCGTTGAGTCCGGTTCCTCCGGCCTGCGCCAGTGCGAGATCGATGTCGCCGTCTTGGTCCAAATCCGCGGCGAGAATTTCATTGGCGGCATTGCCCAGTGTGAACGAGGAAAATGCCGTGAAAGAACCCGAACCGGAGTTTCTGTAGATGCGAATCGTCGTTCCGTTCGAAAAAGCCAAATCCAAGTCCCCGTCGCTGTCCACGTCCGCGGCGGCGATGCCGGTCGAGGCCGGAATGGACGTATTGGCTGCGGAGAAACTGCCGTGTCCGTTGTTGATGTAGTAGGACGTTACGGTGGACGCCGCGGTGTACATGTAGTCGAGAGATCCGTCATTGTTGAAGTCGGCCAGAATGATCTCGCGAAGCGTCTCGCTCGTGGAAAGAATCGTGGATGACGTGAACGTTCCCGTACCGTCGTTCACGTATTTCTTGACCGTCGACGTTTCCGCGACAACCAAATCCAAATCGCCGTCATTGTCGATGTCACCGGCGCGGGCAGAGACGACGTTCTGGGACGTACCGAACGCCGAACGCGTGAAGACACCCGTTCCGTCGTTCTTGTAGAGATCCAAACTCTGTTCGGTGGCATTCGAGTTGAGCGCGATGTAATCGATGTCCCCGTCACCGTCGAAGTCGCCGGTGAACACGCGAATGGTGGTGCTCGACTCGGTCGTGGAGGTGCTGAGCGTGAATGCCATGGCGTAGACCTGCGAGACGAACTGCACCGAGAGCACCAAGAAGAGCACCGTAAGGAGGTTCGTACTCAGGAGCTCCCAACGTTTGGGAATGCGAAGTGACGATCGCTCCACCTTGGCCAATGTCATCCGGCCGACGTGGAGGAATCGCAGGATGCCGTGCCACTGCACGGCGAGAATCGCGGCAAGGGCGAGAATGACCATCGCCGTGCTCGAAAGCACGTAACCGAGGACGCACGTGCCGAGGAGCAGTACGATGAGAAGCCGATGCGCGTTGTGAGGGTATCGCATGATTATCGGAGTCGCTCCCACCAGATTTCTCCAAGCGAAAGCGTGGACGATACTTTGGCGACGGGAAGAACGAACCGGCGGTTCTGCACAACCGTAATGAGGAATTTGACGAGCATCGCACGCGTGAACGGCGTGCGTACGAGGAGGCCTTCATCGCGCCAATTCACTTCCTTGCCGAGCAAGTCACGGCTGATGGCAGCGGACACCGAGCTCGCGAGGAGGTCGGCCTTCTGCGGCGTGAGTTGACCCTCTTTCACCAAGATCATGAGAACCGACGACGCGAGAAGATCGGACCCTTCGCGGAGATTCAGTCCCGATGCGGGACTGCGCGTTTCCTGCCTTTCGATGTTCGAGGCATAGGACAGGAGCGACAGATCGAACTCCTTCTGATGGTCCTGTGCGCGGTACAGCACGCGCGAAGCGAACGACGCATCGCGTGGCAAGTCACTCAGACGATCGCGAGAAACTCGGGTTTCAGCCGAGCCCTGAATCACTTCCTTCGAGGAAAGTCCGAGCATGGCCATGAGCCGTGTGTCGGGCGGCAAACAGCTGAGCACCAAGAGCGCGCGCACGGTCTCGAGCAAGCTGACGGGTTCGGCGATGCCGAGCACGGTCTGTCCGCGCTGGATACCGAACTCCGTGGGACGGCGCGTGGCGGGCAGCAGCCAAAGCATTTGCTCCGCCGCATTCAACGTGCCGCGCGTGAGGAGCTCTCGAATATCGGCGTGAATGACATCGCCGGGCAAAAGGTCGGTGAACATGATCGCGGACGCGCGGGATTCGGTGCGCTCCAAGCACGGTCGACTCTTCATGACGGGAAGATCGGCAAGGAACGTACGAACGGGAGCCGCTTTCTTTGTCGCCGTCTTCAGTGACTTCAAATCCTCGACGTCGGGAAGAAGCGCGATTTTTCCATTGCGGAAGGCCGCACGTGACAGCAGCAGCGCGGCTTCGGCCGGCGTGAGACCTTGATAGATGCCGGGAAGCGTGACGAAACTTTCCGGAAGGATGCCGAGTTTTTGCAGCGCGAGATAATCACCCGCAGCTTGATCTTTTTTATCGATGTCGGAGGGAAGAACGATCGCTCCGCTTTGGGAGAAGTCGGTACCGAGACGCAGAAGCGACACGACGGCGCGAATGGCATCGCGTCTGGAGATCGGCGACGACAAATCCGCGGCGGAACCGATGGAGGTATCGCGAGTGATGTCCGCACCGCTGCCGATGAGCGAGTACACCGAGAGCGCGTCCGACGTGCCGTTGAACGGCAGATCGAAGAGCGGAAGAGCGATGCCGAGTGAAGCGGCACTCTTCCTGAGACGAAGATCGCTCGATGCGGACGTAACCGGGCGGACGCACTGGGTGCGCTGCAGGAGCGCAAAGAAATCTCCGCGATTCATGAGCGCGCCCGAGAACGTGGTCCCCGAAAGAATTCCTTTTCCGTACGGATCCTTGAGTCTCTGAAGAAACATTTCGGCATCGGTTCCCTGTTTTTCACCCGCTGCCTGAAGACCGACGGTGAGACACGGGGCGTACCGCAGGAGATCGGAGCGACGAACGGGAAGCGTGACGCTCACGGACGAAAGGACGGTCGTTGCCGATGCGGATACGCCGAGCACGATGCCGGTCTGCGTGACGGCACCCGTGGGAACGTAGCCGAGCTTGGCGAGCGCACCGCTGTCGAACGAAATGCTGTAGCCGCTCTTTCCGGACGGCGGCAGATCGAACACGGCAACGCCCGTGCCGGACAGGAGAACCGTTTTACGGACCGGCAAACCCGTGAGTGACGTTCCGCTGGCGGTGACTTCGAGACCCTTCAGCACGAGCGCCTGCTCGCGTGAGTCACGTTTGCGGTTGGCATTGATGTCGCTGATGACCGAAACCACGAGTTTGAGAAGATCGCCTCCGCCTCCGCCGCCTCCTCTGTTCACGCGCCACAAGGTGCCGCCCGCGGACGAGGCAGTGCCTCCGCCTCCGCCGCCCCCCGTCGTGCCGCCGCCGCTCTGCCCGTTGTCGCTGACGCCGCAGTTGGCGTCCGTCGTGAAGCTGTACTGGTCGCTCGCGGAGCTCTTGTACCCGGTATCCACGACGGCGACGGACCAGTAGTACGTGAGTGCCGAGCAGGTGGAAATACGAAGAAGCATGGTGCGGCTCTGTCCGTTCGGCATGATGCGGGTGACGTACGACGGACTCGCCGTCTTGCCCGAGAGAATGTTGTTCGTGCTCGAACCCGTGCCGATTTTCGGCTGATACTGGAGCAACCGGGTGGACGTCTGCGAGTCGGAACCGGAACCCCAGGTAAGACGCACGACGAGAGATTGGCCGTTCGATCCGCCGGAAGAACATGCGACGATGCCGCAACGAAGAACCTTGAGGTCTCCGAACGTTCCGTCGTAGTACGCCACGACCGGACGGTAGTCCGTGGTCACGGCGATGCCGCTGGTCTTGCCCACGGATCCCGATGAATCGAGCCGCGACGTCACGTTGCCCGAGGAGCATGCCGTATTGCCGCATTTGATGATCTTGAGGTCGTCGTTCGTTCCGTCCCAGTACGAAATGACGGGCAAACCGTCTCCGGGTTTCACCATCATCAGACGAGCGGCCGGAGAGCCGAATCCTTCGCCCCACGTTCCGAGCGTGCTGTCGAGCGTCGTCGTCGTGTTGCCCGAGGAGCACGCCGAGTTTCCGCAGTGTGCGATTTTGAGTGCGCTCGATGTTCCCAGATACGCGATGATGGGCAAATCATCCGAGCCGATGACGACGGAGTTCACGTAGCCCGAGGAATCGACGGTGACACTGGAGTTCCCCGATGAACAGGACGTATTGCCGCACTTGAGCATTTTCAGAATGGCAAAGTCGATACCGCCTGACGTATCGAGGTAGCTGATGACCGGGAGACCATCGCTCGGAACCGCGATGGACGAATACGTGAAGATTCCGTCTGCGACGGCGGTGGAAACCGTGTTGCCGGACGAACAAGCGGCATTACCGCATTTTGCGACACGAACGCCCGCGGTCGTGCTGTAGCTGATGACGGGATATCCGTCCGAGCCGATGGCCACCGAAGGATACACTCCGCCGGTCGTATCGACCGTGGTGATGACGTTCCCCGAGGTGCAGGCGGCGTTGCCGCATTTCAAGGTTTTGAGATCGGTGTTCGTGACGTCGTAGTATGCGACGAAGAGCAAGTCGTCGGACGGCATGACGGCATGCGAGTACTTTCCGACGTCACCCGTGGAATCCACGCTTGAGTTGTTGGTGGAAACACACGGCGTATTGTCACAACGCAAAATCTTCAGATCCCCGCTCGTCGTGTCGTAGTACGCGACGGTCGGAAGGCCGCTCGAATCGATCCCGATGGACGGAAAGAACCCGACATCGTTCGTGATATCGACGGAAATAATGCGGTTGTTTTGGGAAAATGTCGCTGCGGAGAAACCGGTCGAAGGTGCGGTGGGTGCGGTGTTCGCGCTCGTTGCCGCTTGATCGTTCGTATAAGCGTAGCTTGTCCCTCCGCCCGTATTCCCACGAACATAATCAAGATCGCCGTCACCGTCGATATCCGCGATACCGAGTCTGGTGTAGTCCTGTATGTCGGTATTGGAGCTGCTGAACGTGAATGTTCCTGTTCCGCCGTTCGTGTAAATGCGAAGCCAAACCGTGGACCCGCCGAGCGTCACCCCTGCGCCGATCAAGTCGAGGTCGCCGTCGTTGTCCAAGTCGCCGAGCGCCATGCTCGAAGCGGTAAGAGTGCTGCTCAGGATCGAGGTGTTGAAGGCGCCTCCCGTTCCGGAATTTTTGTAGATGAACACCTGACTCGTACAGCCCACCAGCATATCGATGAGCCCGTCGGCATCCACGTCGCCGAGAGCAGTCGTATACTGACACGTGGCCCCGCCCGTGTAGACGGACGTGAAGATGTTCACGAAAGCGCCGGTACCGCTGTTCCTGTACACCATGCGCAAATTCGTTTGTCGCTTGGTGATGATGAGGTCCGTGTAGCCGTCGTTGTTCATGTCGGCGGCCTCGATGATGTTCGCTCCCGGGATCGAAGAAGCCGCGACCGAATAGTTGCCGTGTCCGTCATTGAGATACAAGCTCTGGGCGGAACCGGTCGTATCGGTGGCGATGACGATGTCCAGCGCGCCGTCGTTGTTGGCGTCGACGAGCGTGACGCTGTTCACGACCTGGGAAATGTTGATGACGGCACCGGTTGCGAACGTGTTGTTTCCGTTGTTGATGTACGCCGTCACTCGTCCGGATGATCCGTTGATGTAGTTGGCTTGAACGAAGTCGATGTAGCCGTCGCCGTTCACATCACCGCCCTTTGCCGTCAAATTGAACGTAGTGTAGCCCGGGAGGTGCGCTCTCGTGAAGGAACCTGCGCCATTGTTCAGATGCAAATCATTCACGCCTCCGGTATCGGAATTTCCCATCAGCCAATCGACATCGCCGTCGTTGTCGATGTCCGTCAGCACGGTGGACACCGTTGTCCTGCTCGCACTCGTCGTGAACGAATGCGTGAAGGCCATCGCGTACACCGTCGCGACGAACTGCACGGAGAGCACCATGAAAAGCACGGTGAGCACGTTCGTGGAAACAAGTTCCCATTTTTTCGGCACCCGATGTCGCGACTGTTCCACCGCGGCCAAGCTCAGTCGATCGATGTGGAGAAACCGTGCGATGACGCGCCATTCGAGGACGAGCACGACTGCGAAAACCGCGAGCGCAAGAACCGCATGGAAAGCGTAAAGAAACGGCAACGCGCTCAGAGCGAGCGCGAGAATCAGCCGATGTGCGTCGTGCGTGTTTTTCATGGGATCATTTCAGACGTTCCCACCACAATTCTCCGATGGGAACTTGAGAGAACATCGATTCCAAGGAAACGGCGGTGCGCCTGTCCTGGGTGACCGTGACGAGGAATTGCAGCAACATCTTCCGCGTGAACGGCGTGCTTGCGAGCAATCCTTCATCGCGCCAGTCCAGGTCTTTGCCGAGCAAGTCCCTGCTGATGGCCGCCGAAATTTCCGTCTCGCGGCCCTCGGCTTCCTGCGGGGTCATCGTTCCTTGTCGCACGTACATCAGGAGCAAGGATGACGCGAGCATGTCTCCGGCTTCCCGGAGCGAAAGACCCGACGCCGGACTGCGAACGTCTTCGTGCAAGAGCGTGCCGGCGTACGCGAACAGCGACAGGTCGAACTCCTTCAGGTGATCCTGCGCGCGGTACAAAATGCGGGACGCAAGCGAATCGTCACGAGGAAGATCGCTGAGTCTGTCTCTGGCCACGCGAGTTTCCGCGCTGCCTTGAATCACTTCTTTGGTGGCGAGTCCCAGCATTGCCTGCATGCGCGTATCGGGCGGCAAGCACGTGAGCACGAGCAAGTTGCGAACGGTCTCGAGCATGGTGACCGGCTCGTTCGGCAGGAACTTCGTCTGGCCTTTCGTCACGCCGAATTCCGTCGGGCGTCGCGTGGCGGGAATGAGCCACAGTGTTTTCTCCGCGGCGTTCTTCACTCCGAACGTCAGCATTTTCGACAGATCGACTTGCAGCGGATCACCGGGCAGCAAATCGCTGAACGTGACCGCGGTGGAACGCTCATCGTGCGTCTCCAAGCATTCGCCGAGTTTGAGCTCGGGCAAACCGTCCATGAACGTCGGAACGTTCGCCGCGCTCTTGAGCGCTTTGAGATCGGGGATGTCGGGCAGGAGCGACACTTTTCCGTTGTGGAACGCGGCGCGCGCGAGCAGGAGCGCCGCCTCGGACTTGGTGATTCCTTGATGCAGCCCGGGAATCCTGATGAAGCTCTGGGGCAGAATGCCGAGCTTGGAGAGCGCGACGACGTCCGATGCCTCGGGGTCCGTGATGTCGACGCCCTCGGGAAGAACCGTGCCGGTGTCGGTAAGTACCGTGCGGGGAATGTGCAATGCGGAAGCCACGGCGCGCATCGCTTCGGCCCGAGTGATGGGGAAATCGACGTCGGCCGCCGCACCGATGGAGGTGGTGCGAACGATGTCGATGCCCGCCGCGATGAGAGAGTATGCGGTGAGTGCCGGGAGCGTGCGGGCTCCGAGCGGAACGTCGATGAGCGGCAATGAGAACCCGAGCGTCTTGGCTCCCGCGCGCAGCGATGCATCCATGGAAAGAGTGCTCGTGCCAAGCGTGATGCACTGCGTGCGCAGCAGCAACGTGAAGAACGTGCCGCGCGTCATGAGTGCGCCGGACTGAGCCGTATTGCGTACGGCGGCAAGTCCGAACGGATCGCGGAGGCGCTGCAGGAAAATCTCGGCATCGGTGCCGGGATCTTCCTCGGGCGTCGACGGGGCGATGGACATGCACGGCGCATATCCCAAAAGATCGACGCGCCGGAACGGCAATGCGAGCGTGTAGCCGAACACGCCGACTTTGGAAAAGTTTTCGATCTGCGCCGACATTCCCGATGCTCGGAGCACGATGCCGGTCATGACCGACGGTCCCGTGGACAGGTAGTTCTCCAGAACGCTCGACCCCGTATCGAATGAAATCGTATAACCGCCGGGCCCCGAGGTCGGCAGATCGAATGTCGCGCGTCCATCGAACGCAAGCTTCGCCGTTTTGCTCAGGCGCGCACCGTCGATCGTCGCTCCGCTCACGGTGACGACGAGGCCGCCGAGCTTCAAATCCTGTTCTCGGGAATCCCGCTTGCCGTTGGCATTCACGTCGTTGAGCGTCTGCACGGTGAGATGGAACACGTCGCCGCCTCCGCCTCCGACATTTTTGACGGGCGTGATGAACTTCGTTCCGCCACCCGTCGCGGCCGCAGTCGTGGTGACGGCACCGACGGCGCAGCTGTCGTTGAGGATGAACGTGTTCTGGCTGCTCCAGGTCGACTGAAAGCCCGCATCGACGGATGCGACGCTCCAGTAGTAGGTTTTGCCGGAGTCGCAGGTGAGATTTTTCAGCAATAACCTTCTGCTCTGGTTGGCTGCCAGGAATCCGCGCGACGTGTAGTACGGCGAAGCCGCGGCACCCGACACGATGTTGTTGAGACCCGAACCCGTGCCGACCTTCAGTCGGTACTGCAGCATGCGTGTGGGCGTCTGCGTGTCCGAACCGGAACCCCAGCTCAGTCTCATGATGACGGAACCGTCGGAGCCGGCGTCCGCACAGTTTGTCCTTCCGCATTTCAGCGTGCGCAGATCCGAGCTGGAGCCGTACTGGTACGCGAGGAACGCGCGGCCGTCGCTCGGCATCACGATGGAAACGTGCTTGCCCGTGGTGAGCGGCGTATCCACGGTCGTGATCGTGTAGCCGGAGCTGCACGCCACATCGCTGCATTTCGCGATTTTCGGATACTGATTGGTCGCATCGTAGTACCCGATGATCGGATACCCGTCGGAGCCAATGGCGAGTCCATGCCATGATCCAACGTCACCGGTTGAATCGACAGTGGCGTACGTATTGGAGCTGCACGTCGCGTTGGTGCAGTGCAGAACTTTGAGATCGGCATTCGAAGCGTCGTAGTAGCTCATGACAGCGAAGCCGTCGGAACCGATTTTGAGCGACGGACTGTAGACGCTCGTCACTCCCGAATCCAACGTCGTGACGGTATTGCCGGACGTGCAGGACGTGTTGCCGCACTTCACGATTTGAAATGCCGCCGGAAGAACGTTGAAGTAGGCGATGATGGGAAGTCCGTCCGACGGGATGGCCATGGACGACTGATAGCCGGGCTGGCCGCTTTGGCCCGCGACGGTGTTGAGGACGTTTCCGCTCGAACACGCGGCGTTGCCGCAGACGAGAAGCTTATGAAGCAGCGGCGTATCGTCGAAGAAGCTGATGACGGGATAGCCGCTCGATGCGATGGCGACGGAAGGATACCAACCCGTGTCACCCGCGGAGTCGACTGTCGTAATGGTGTTGCCGGACGAGCAAGCGGCGTTCCCGCATTTCAACGCTTTCAAATCGGCGTTCGCCGTGTCGTAGTATGCGATGAACGGAAGTCCGTCGCTCGGCACGACGACGGAGTTCCACTTTCCCACGTCGCCCGTGCTGTCGACGTTCGTGAGCGTGTTGCCGGAGGAGCAAGATTTGTCACCGCATTTCACGAAATGAAGATCTCCGCTCGTCAGCTCGTAGTGCGCGATGACCGGGAATCCGTCGGAACCCAGAGCGGTCGACGTGAACTCGGCGACCTCACCGGTCGTCTGCACGTCGGTGATTTTGTTGTACGCGGCACTCAATGTTGCGGACAGGGAGGACGGCGCCGAGGGGGCGGTGTTCGCGCTCGTTGCGGCCTGGTCGTTCTTGTAGTGCCTGTTGACGGCTCCGCCGCTGGCGCAGCCGGCATTGCCGGCGACGTAATCCAGGTCGCCGTCCCCGTCGATGTCACCGATGGCGATATCGTTGCTGCACTCGCTTGTCTCCGTCGGCGAACCCGAAACGTTGAATCCCGCCGCCTGGTCATTCTGGTAGTAATAGTTTCCGGAACTGACGGCGGAAATATCGGAGCCCACGACGACGGCGTCGAAATGACCGTCGTTGTTCATGTCGCCGAGGATCGCCTTCACTCTGTTCACCGCGGCCGCTCCGCCGAACGAGGACCCTGCCGAGAAGCTTCCCGCTCCGTTGTTCAAATACGGCTTGATGCTCGACGACGGCTCCGTAAGCACGACATCGATGTCACCGTCGTTGTCCAAATCCGCAGGTGTGACTTTGCCGTACGTTCCCGCGAGCGAGCTGCCGCTGAGCTGGATGAACGAGCCCGTCGTGCTGTACTGCATCACTTTGTAGACGCCGCCGGTTGCCCTGAGTACAAAGACGTCGGGCATACCGTCATCGTTGTAGTCGGCGATCGCCATACTGTCACCGATGGGCAAGTACGAGTTGGTTTGCGTGAAGACGCCATGACCGTTGTTCACCCACACGGCTCTGGACATCGTTGCATTGCTGCAGAGGAGAACGATGTCGAGATCACCGTCGTAGCTGCTGTAGTTCATGTCGGCGAGCGCGACGTCGGAGACGGTGCACGGCAGCGAGCTCGTGATGTGCGATTCCGTAAAAGCTCCCGCGCCGTTGTTCGTGTATTTGCTGAGACGCGTATCGTTGTTCTGCGCGAGGACGATGTCCAGGTCGCCGTCACCGTCGATGTCTCCCGCTGCCATGCCTCCGGGGGAACTGAATGCCCCGTACGCCCCCGGCTCCGCGAACGTTCCATTGCCGCTGTTCACATGGACGCCCAGAGCACCGGCGTTCGCCTCGACATAATCCAAGTCGCCGTCGCCGTCGAAGTCTCCGAGGATCACTCTGCGCGTATCGTCCGTTGCGGACGTGGAACTGCTGAGCGTAAACGCCATGGCGTACACGGTCGCCACGAATTGGACGGACAGCACGAGGAACAGCACCGTGAAGACGTTGGTCGCAGCCAACTCCCAGTGCCTCGGAATGCGGGTGTACTTTTTTTCAACGTACGCCAGGCTCACTCGCTCGACGCGCAGGAAGCCCAGAATCGAACTCCATTGCAACGAGAGCGCAACGAGGGCGAGGATCGTCAAAAAGATGCAGGCCGCTCGCCACCCCGAGAGAACCTCGAGAGTCAGCGTCGCGATACTCGCGATGAGCACGGACAGAAGCCAAAATGTGGCGGATCGGGCGGAGCGCAAAGTGTGTATGAAATTTTCTAATTATTATAGCATAAATAACGTCTTTTTAACAGGCCTGTCGGCACCTCCTTCCGATGAGGTCAATACATCATGAAATGCACGGCACAAAAGCCGCTTTTTTGGCCTCTGATTGCAATGAAATCGCTGGTGTGAGAAAGTGATCGCCATGAGGCCGAGTCGCAGAACGATCGACACCATCACGGGCATTGCGCTGTGTGCCATCGTCATCGTCGGCGCGTATTCGGCGACATCCACTCGATTCACCTCGTTCAGCACGCTTCCCGCGGCAGCCGACACCGCCATTTGCTCACCGGACTGCGCCATGGTGAGCGCCTCTGCCGTGGGCCCGGGAGGACAATGCGAAAACCTGGCATGCGAGACACCGAACTCCCTCACCGGATGCACTTCGTCCACCGTCAATGCACCGTGTACCTGGGGCAACATGTGCTTGGCCGGCTACTGCGTCGACGCCTGCATCGACCATCCCGAACCGGACTGCGCCGACGTTCCGGGCATGAATCCGGGACACGGCGAATCGTGCAGCGTCATGTGCAAAACGCTCGGCGAACACTCCTGCACCACGTCATTCGTTCCGACGGGCACCTGCGAGGTCGCGACGGACCTGTGTATGGCCGAACCCGGAACCGGGCTCATGAAATGTTTGGACCCATGCCAAATGTTCATCGACACCGGCATGCAATCGTGCGCCGACGTCACGATCTCCGACATCGCGCGAAACGAGCGGTGTGAGTTCTCGTGTTACAACCGCAACAGCTACGGATGCACGTCGAATGACATCACGGGAACATGCTCCCAGGACCCGGTACCGCTGCACTGCGACACGTTTTCATCCGGCCTCTGCATCGATCCGTGCGAAGATTTCGAGGAGCCGTTTTGTTCCGACGTAAACCCCGTTCGCGGCCTTGGCGAAGAAGAGCGTGTCGCCTGCAAGGCGTATGTTTCGGGCAGCTGCAACATCAATATAATCGGTGCGTGTGCACCCGGACTTATTCGCGATCCCGCGGGGACCACATGCATCGAAAACTGTGCGGGGTCTCCCATGGGATGCTCATCGTCTTCGTCGTCATCGGCGGCGATGTGTTGCAACCTCACGAGACAGTCCTGCCAACCGATCTAAAGCATCATGAAAGTTGCGAACGAAAAGTCGGTTTTGCCTTGGAAATTGCAACAAATACCGCATTGTGAGAAAGTGTTTTAAATGAAATCCAAGCGCCAGCTCATCGACGCAGTCACGGGTATCACCTTGTGCAGTATTTTTGTGGCGGCGGGCTATGCGATTTTATCTCCTAATTTCACGTCGTTCGGCACGCCGGGCGCAGAAGCGATAACGTGCAATTCCACATGCACCACTCCCATGGGATCGGTCGGCATTGGCGGCAGCTGCATGTGTGCGTACGAAATGCCAATGACCAACCCGGATGGTACTGAGTACTGCTCTCCGACAAGCATGGCTTATCCCGGTCTTTGTACAGCGGAATTGCGTTGCTCGACTGCGAACTTCTGTGAGGATCCATGCGAAGATCCATCGGTCGTCATGTATCCTTTTTGCAGCAACCTTCCCACTGAGCCCGGTGGCCCGGGGGCTGAGTGCAATATCACTTGTAAATCACCATATACGGGGAACGGTTTTGGCCAAGCCACGTGCACTCTCATGCCCATGATGCAGCCATGTGATGTGGCTCAGTTACTGGTCTGTGATACGAATACAAATGCATGTACAAACGTCTGTGAAAGCAGCATGGTGCCGTCCCATATAAAAGACTTGCCGTCTTGTACCGATGAAGAAATAGCCACCGGTGATTCGTGTGCCTGCAAGAAGGCCGACTCAGCACTGTCGTGTGTCGAAGCAACCAACACCTGCGTTGCCGGTTCCTACTGCAGTCCGAGTACCAAAACGTGTGAACTGACATGCGGCATGACGCCGGGCGGCTGTGACAATTACCGCGCAGATTGCTCGACAAATCCTCCGAGCTGCGTTCTCGATTCCGTCACCAATCCTACGGGCAATACTTCTCTTGCCCAGTGCACCGCCGAACTGCCGACAAGCTGTCCGAAATACAGTCTCACATGCACGGGCGGAGCGGCGTCATGCATGCCCGATACGACCGGAACATACTCGAGACTCTCCGATTGCGAGGCGGCACGTACGTCTCCCACTCCCCCCGTTACGTGTTCATCATCCTCGTCTTCGTCCTCCGCAGACATGTGCTGCAACTTGACGACCCAAGCATGTGAGCCCAGGTGAGACATCATAAAAAGCAGTGAGCGAAAGTCGTTTTTTGTCTGTAATTGCAAGAAATACCGCGATATGAGAAAGTGCTCTAAATGAAACGAAACCGCGCGCTCATCGACCTCGTTACGGGCATCACGTTGTGCGGTATTTTCGTGGCGGCGGGATTCGCTATTCTGTCGCCCAATTTCACATCGTTCAGCACTCCGACATCGAAAGCTATTTTGTGCGGGAGCAATGACTGCGGCAGCAATCCGGGTACGGTCGATGCGGGCGGAAGTTGTGCATGTAATCCCGGTATGATCATGGGGTCTCCTCCAAACGAAACGTGCATGCTGCCCATGCAAGACTCCGCCAAGTGCAAGCCGGGTTTTTCTTGTCAGACGAATCCGAGCGGCACCCCCGGGGGCTTTACCTGCATCGATCCTTGCGAAGGCTACCCTCAGCCGGTGTGCTCGGGGGACTTGTGGCATCCGTCTTCGGTAAATCACGGTGAACAATGCGTCTTCGAGTGCAAATCTTCGGGTACCACGTCATGCGCCATCACTCCCATCATGGCCACCTGCAACGATCCGCATGATTCCTGCAATTTGAACGGATCGGGAACATGCGCGAGTCCGTGTGACAATCTTCCGGACACCCCTTACTGCGATGATCCGGGTATTTTCGTATCCGTGAATATTCCGGAGGGCGGGGATTGTATTTTCGATTGCAAAAATTCGAACCAAGGAAGTTGCACCTCAGGCACGATTCCGGGCGGTTGCGATCAAACGGAAAAGCCCTTGCAGTGCGATCCGGGCACACGGAAGTGTGTCGACCCGTGTGCCGGATTCCCGGGTGGATTATGCAGGGATATTGATTTGACTACTCCGGTCGGTGAAGGTGAATTTTGCATGCTCACGTGCAACGAATACAATGGGACGACATGCAACAGTAACGGCAGCCGCACAGTTCCCTGCAACTCACCCGATCTCACGTGCAATCCGACGTCGCGAACGTGTGAACCGATGTGCAACGGCATGCCGGGTGCGTGTTCCTCATCCTCATCGTCGTCCGCACCGCAATGCTGCAACCTGGACACCGGAATGTGTCAGGACATCTGAATCGACATGAAGATTGCGAGAAATACCGTGCTGTGAGAAAGTATCTCAAATGAAATCGAAGCGCTTGCTCATTGACGTCGTCACGGGTGTCACGCTGTGCGGCATTTTTGTGGCGGCCGGATATGCCATTCTGTCTCCGCGATTCACGTCGTTTGGAACCCCCTCCGCCGATGCCGATCTGTTCGGAGGATATGACTGCAACTTGGGGACGTGCACCTACGTGTCCGGCGGAGGGGCATATCCCGATCACCCGACGTGCACCGCAAACTGCCCCGTTCCCTACAGAACGAACTGCACCACTCACGTCTGCGAAATGGCCATGGGGGATCCGGGTGCCTATTCCAACTTTGATTCCTGCCAAGCGGCACTGCCGGGTGAATGTCCGTATTTCCAACTGGACTGCTTGGCAGACACATGTTCGCCCATCACGATCGCAGGTTCGGGTTGGTCGACCACTATCTACAACACCGAAAGCCAGTGCAATGACGCGCGAAATACCTGTCAAACGTGGGTGGTCGACTGTGCCAATCCTGCACGATGCATTTCGGGACCTGCGGGTGCCACGGGGGCGGGGAGCTACCGAGACCTTGCCCTGTGCGGAGTGGCGGCAGGAGAAGAATGCTCGTACTATAAAATCGATTGCACGCAGGAAGATTCGTGCGTCGCGATAAGCTCATCCGAACCCGGCAGCTACCTGACCAAGTCGTCGTGCGACCCGATTGCAATGACGACGTGCGGTGCAACGATGAACTGCGCAAATCGCTCATGCACCCAAAACTATACCGGCGAGTATGCCACTCAAGCTTCATGCACTGCGGCAATAGGCTCGGTGTGCACCACCTACACCGCAAATTGCAGCACCGGTGAGTGTGATGAAACCCTTGCAGAGACCACTCCGCTTGGCAGCAACTCGTTTTCGACGCTGGAAGCGTGTACAAACCATCTCGCGACTTGTGCACGGTGGGACAGACCGTCCTGCGGAATGCCATGTGTCTCCACCCCCGGCGGACCGTTCACCGATTTTGCAGAATGTATGGCCGCTCCGAACTCCAGTTGTTCTTCTTCGTCCTCGTCCACTCCTCAGTGCTGCAACTTGGACACCGGAATGTGTCAGGACATCTGAAAAGACGTCATGATGAGCGCATTCCGATCGGGAATTACTGTCCTTCGCGCTTGGCCTTCTTGCGATCGTTCTCCTTGAGGAACTTCTTGCGGAGGCGGATGCTGGTCGGTGTCACTTCCACGAGCTCGTCGCTCTGGATGTACTCGAGAGCGATGTCGAGTTCCATGATGCGAGGCGGCGTGAGACGGATGGCTTCATCGGTTCCGGATGCGCGCATGTTCGTGAGCTTCTTCTCTTTGCCGACGTTCACCATGATGTCCATGCCGTTCGGAGATTCGCCGATGATCATGCCTTCGTAGACGGGGACTCCCGCGCCGATGAAGAACGTTCCGCGCTCCTGCAAGCCGAAAATGGCGAATGCCACGGACTCTCCCGTGACGCCGGAAATGATGGAGCCGCTGAGCCGCCCCGGCATCGGACCGACGTACGGAGCGTACTTCAGGAATGCGTGCGTCAGGATTCCGTTGCCGCGCGTATCGATGATGAATTCGTTGCGGAAACCGAGCAGACCGCGGGTGGGAATTTCGTACGTGAGACGGGCGATGCCGTTCTTGGTTTCCATGTTCTGCATCATTCCTTTGCGGCGACCGAGTTTCTCGATGACGCCTCCGGCGACCTCCTCCGGCACGTCGATGTAGGCGGTTTCGATCGGCTCCATTTTCACTCCGTTCTCCTCGTGCATGATGACTTCGGGGCGCGACACGGCGAGCTCGAAGCCCTCGCGGCGCATGGTTTCGATGAGAACGCCCAAGTGCATTTCTCCGCGTCCGGAAACCGTAAACGCGTCGGTACGTGCACCGAATTCGATCTTGAGACCCACGTTCGTCTCCAATTCTTTCTCGAGGCGCTCACGGATGTGACGCGTGGTGACGAGCTTTCCTTCTTTGCCGGCGAACGGCGAATCGTTGACCATGAAATCCATGGACACCGTCGGCGGATCGATCTTGATGGCCGGAAGTCTTTCGGCGTTTTCGTCGGTGGTCACGGTGTCACCCACGTACACGTCGGGAAGACCCGAGAGCATGACGACGTCACCGGCATCGGCGTGCTTGTGTTCCACGCGAGCCACTCCTTGGTAGGACTGAATCTTGGTGATGCGTCCGGCGACCTTGCTTCCGTCGGGCTTGAGCACGAACACGTTCTGGTTCTGCATGATGGTGCCGTCCGTGATGCGTCCGATGGCCGTGCGTCCGGAGAACACGTCGTACTCCAAGTTCACGGGCTGCATTCTGAGCGTCTTCGTGGCGTCGTTGGCGGCGGGCTTCACATGCTCCAGAACGTAGTCGAAGAGCGGCGAAAGGTCCTTGGACTCATCGCTGAGTTTGCGCTTGGCGATGCCGTCGCGACCGATGGCGAACACGTACGGGAAGTCGAGCTGTTCGTCGTTGGCGCCGAGCTGAATGAAGAGGTCGAAGACCTGGCTGAGCGCTTTCTCCGGGTCGGAACCGGGTCTGTCGATTTTGTTGATGATGACCATCGGACGGATGCCGAGCTCGAGAGATTTCTTGAGAACGAATCGCGTCTGCGGCATCGGACCGTCGAACGCGTCGACGAGCAGGAGCACGCAGTCGCACATACGGAGAACGCGCTCCACTTCGGATCCGAAGTCGGCGTGACCCGGGGTGTCGACGATGTTGATCTTCGTTCCCTTGTACAAGATCGAACAGTTCTTGGCGTAGATCGTGATGCCACGTTCCTTTTCTTGATCATTGGAGTCCATGACGCGCTCATCGACTTGCTGGTGTGACGCGAACGCGCCTCCCTGCTTCAAGATTTGGTCCACGAGCGTGGTTTTGCCGTGGTCGATGTGAGCGATGATGGCGATGGTGCGGAATTCCATAACGGTAATTGAGAAAACGACGATTCGAATTGAAAGTCGGCCCAGTGTAGCCGTTTTTCGCGAAATGTACACCCTAAATGACACGAAAAGTGCGGGTCTCGATGACCGACTTTTTGTCATGAGAACGCCCTTCCCGAACAAAGAAATTCGAATAGATTTGCTGATCACGAAAAACCCGTATATTCGGTCAATGCAACCAACCTCAATCACTGAACCGAGATTCAACCAAGTGGAAGCGGATGTCGATCTCGGCCCGCTTGCCGACGATGTGGTCATTCAACAAGCACTTGCGACTTTCCTCAGAACCCTTCGTCATGGAAGCCAGGGATTTTCCGGACGTCTTCGAATCACGGCATTACCCGATGAAGTCCAAGGTGCGCAGTCAGCCAGAAAGGCTCCTATCGGAGGATCTCCCGAGGATTGGCGCATGAATCAGGATCAAATGTCCGTTGGCGAAAAAGCAGGCGATTCACTCGTCTGGCAATAGTTGATAAATAAACCATGGGAAACGAGCCCCTGCATCTTGCAAG
>CAZSWJ010000009.1:10976-17182 GCA_964611095.1 uncultured Candidatus Peribacteria bacterium | reverse complement strand
GTCTGGCAATAGTTGATAAATAAACCATGGGAAACGAGCCCCTGCATCTTGCAAGGACGTTTTCCATCTGTACAATGCACCCATGGTAGCTGACACCTGGAATTTCAAGGCTTTCCCGTTCCCCGGAAAGTCGTGCTTTGCCGTATCCGTTACCCGTTAATCCCTCCGCTCAACCCCCATCATGTGTGGAATCATCGCTCTCTCCGGGTATCACGACGTCATTCAAGATTTGTATGACGGACTGATCGTGCTGCAACACCGAGGGCAAGACGCCGCGGGTATCGTGACGTACGACAACCAGTTTCACCTGAAGAAATCCACGGGCATGGTGAGCGAAGTCTTCCACGCTCACTCACTTCAGCGTCTCAAGGGCCCCATGGGCATCGGACACGTCCGTTACCCCACCGCGGGTTGCAGCAGCGAATTCGAAGCGCAGCCGTTCTTCGTGAACTCCCCGTTCGGCATGGCGCTCGCACACAACGGCAACCTCACGAACTCCGACCAGCTTGCCCGCGAAATCCGCGAGCAGGACTACCGTCACTTGAATACGACCTCTGATTCCGAAGTGCTCCTCAACGTCTTTTCGCTTGCACTGCGCAAGCAGCGCCCCAAGAACGTGAACCCCGAGCACATCTTCCGCGCCGTCAAAACGGTCATGCGACGTTGCAAGGGAGCCTACTCGGTCGTCTCGCTCATCGGCGGACAAGGCATCGTCGGTTTCCGCGACCCGCACGGTATTCGCCCGCTCCAACTCGCTCGCAAGCGCTTTGGCATGAAGTACGAGTACATGCTCGCCTCCGAGAACACCGTCTTCAAAGCTCTCGACTACGAGTTCGTCCGCGACGTGCAACCCGGTGAAGTCATCTTCATCGACAAGCAGAACCGCCTGCACTCCCGTGTCGTGAAGAAAGGAGAACTGAACCCGTGCGTCTTCGAGTGGGTGTACCTCGCCGCACCGGATTCTACGATCGACGGCGTGAACGTCTACAAGGCTCGCGTGCGCATGGGTGAGTCGCTGGCCAAGCAGATCAAAGCCGCCGGCATCCACATCGACTCCGTCATCCCCATTCCCGATACGGGCCGCCCCGCGGCCGCAGGACTCGCGGACAAGCTCAAGGTCCGTTACCGCGAAGGCTTCGTGAAGAACCGCTACATCGGCCGCACGTTCATCATGCCGGGCCAGGAAATCCGCAAGCGCAGCCTCAACTTCAAACTCCACCCCATCGAACTGGAGTTCAAGGGCAACAACGTGCTCCTCGTCGATGACTCCATCGTCCGCGGCAACACGAGCAAGAAGATCGTCGAAATGGCACGGAAAGCGGGCGCAAAGAAAGTGTACTTCGCCTCGGCGTCTCCTCCGATCATCGGACCGGATCCGTACGGCATCGATTTGCCGACGACGACCGAACTCATCGCTTCCGATCACACGATCCCGCAAATTCAGAAGATGATCGGCGCCGACGGACTGTTCTACAACACCGTGAATGACATGCGAAAGTCCATTCAAGTGGGTAATCAGAAGATTCGTCGCTTCTCGGACGGTTGCTTCACGGGCAAGTACCCCACGCCCGAAGTGACGCCCAAGATGCTCAAGAACCTCGGCTGCGGCCGCAACGACACGCGCGAGTCGTTCAACAAGCAGCAGGAGAACAATCCTGATCAGACGAAGATGATGGCGTTGGTATAGCGAGGTAAACGCCTGCTGATCGTTTGCCGAACAGGCGAATAGCGGTTCGCGTGTAGCGGGTAGAAAAGCATTGCTACACGCTAACCGCTACCCGCTACCCGCTCTCTCATCTGCTATCATCCAAATATGCGAGTCTTTCTTGTCTCCAACTCCGCCCGCGGTGAGGCCATCGCCGATGCGCTCAAGCGCAGCCCGCAGAATCCCGAGATCATCGTGGCAACGACCGTCAAAAGCCCGGGGCTCGTGTCGTACTGCTCGGAGATTCACGTGATGGACATCATGTCGCTCACCAAGGTCGTCGACTTGGCAAAAGCATCCAAGCCCGACTTCGCCTTCATCGCTCCCGATGATCCCATCGGTGCGGGACTCGTCGATAGACTGGAAGCCAACGGCATTCCGTGCGTGGCACCCAAGAAGAATTTGGCCAGAATCGAGTCCAGCAAAGGATTCGCCCGTTCGCTCATGAAGAACCACGGCATCAACGCCAGTCCCCGCTTCCGCATCTTCACGCTCTCCTCGGTCGATCAGCAAAAATCCACCGAGCTCGACATCCGCGCCTACCTCGAGCATGAGCTCCACAGCCAGTACGTCGTGAAGTATGACGGCCTCAAAGGGGGCAAAGGCGTAAAGGTGAGCGGCGAACACCTGCTCACGGTGGAAAACGGCGCCAAGTACGCCATGGAATGCCTGCACGAATGCGGCACCGTCGTCGTGGAAGAAAAACTCATCGGCGTGGAATTCAGCTTGATGTCGTTCGTCTCGGGAACGCAGGTCGTGGACATGCCCGCCGTGCAGGACCATAAACGCGCGAATACCGGCGACACCGGCCCGAACACGGGCGGCATGGGCACGTACAGCGATGTGGAGCACGGACTCCCCTTCCTGACGCCCGACGACGTGGCTCAGGCCAGCGCGATCAACAAGCAGGTGGCCGAAGCATTACAAAAAGAATGCGGCGAGCCGTTCAAAGGCATCCTGTACGGCGGATTCATCGCCGTGGCCGACGGCGTGCGTGTCATCGAATACAACGCGCGTTTCGGCGACCCGGAAGCCCTCAACGTCCTGCCGCTCCTGGAAAGCGATTTCGTCGCCGTGTGCCAAGGCATCATCAAAGGAACACTGACACCGGACTTGGTACAATTCTCCAAGAAGGCCACGGTCTGCAAATACATCACGCCCAAGAGCTACCCCGAGGACAAGAAGGAAAAGGGTCAGAAGGTCCTGGTTCCGGACATCATCCCGGAGAACGTAAAGATTTATTACGGCGACGTCTCGCTCGGTGAGACCGGTGCCGTCCTCCTTGGCACCTCCAGGTCCGTGGGCGTCGTGGGCATCGGAGATTCCATCGCGCTCGCCGAACAGGCCGCGCAATCGGCATGCGAGAAATTCGTAGGACCCGTGCGCTTCCGCGCCGACATCGGCTCCATCGATTCGATCCAGCATCGCGTGGACCTTATGCACAAGCTCCGAACGCGCTAGAGAGACTTGAGCAGCTCCTCCTCTTCCCATCGTCGCAGTGCCGCGATGATGTCCCCCAACTCCCCTTCCATGACGGCGGGAATGTTGCTGAAGTTCTGGTTGATGCGGTGATCGGTGATGCGGTCCTGCGGGAAGTTGTACGTGCGGATTTTCTCCGAACGATCTCCCGAGCCCACTTGCCCCGCACGCATGTCCGTGCGCTCTTTGGCTTTGCGCTCCTGTTCGGCGGCGTACAGGCGGCTCCGAAGAAGCGACATGGCCAGCACGCGGTTCTTGAGCTGTGAGCGCTCGGTCTGGCACGCCACGACGACGCCGGACGGGATGTGCGTGATGCGAATGGCACTCTCGGTCTTGTTCACGTGCTGTCCTCCGGCTCCTCCGGAGCGATATGTATCGATGCGGAGATCTTCGCTGCGAATGGTGATGTCCACTTCTTCGGCCTCGGGCAAGATGGCGACGGTGGTCGTGGAGGTATGAACGCGGCCCTTGTTCTCCGTTGCAGGAATGCGCTGCACGCGGTGCACGCCGGACTCGAATTTAAGCTGACCGTACACGCCTTCGCCCTCGATGCGCGCCGATGCCTCCTTCAGTCCTCCCGCGTCCGCACCCGAGAAATCCATGAGTTCGGTCTTCCAGCCGCGGATTTCGGCGTAGCGCAAATACATCTTGAGCTGCTCGGCGGCAAACAGCGCGGCTTCCTCGCCACCCGTACCGGCGCGCACTTCCAGAATGACGCTCCTCTCGTCGTCGGGGTTTCGGGGCAGAAGCATGATTTTCATTTCATTCAATAAGACCGGCATGCGCTCACGGGCCTTGGCGGCTTCCTCGGCGGCCATTGCCTTGAGTTCGGGATCGGCTCCGAGAGTCGCCTCGTCGGCAATCGCCTGCTCGGCCTGCTGATACTCCTTGTATTTCGCTTCCAGGGGCTCCAAGCGCTTGATGATGCGGGCCAAGCGCGTCACTTCTTTCTGATCGCCGTATACGGCGGGATCCTGCATGCTCTTTCGCGCATCGGAAAGTTCGCCGATCTTGGAGCGTATCTTGTCGATCACGAGGTGATTGTAGCGGAAATGCTACCGAACCTCGACAGGAGGAATTTTCTCCTCTGGAACGCCTTCCGCAGGCAACAATGCGGCTTCCTCGGCGATGCGAACGCCCTTGATGACGGCTCCGCAGGAGGCGTCCGTGGCAATGTCCACGAAGAGCTTGTGGCTGCGCGTGGCCTGCTCGAGCTCACGTCCGAATCCCTCGGTGACGAAGAATTGCTCGATATCGGGGAAACTGACGACGTTGACCATGCGGTTGGAGTTGTCGCTGATCCAGCGATACTCGCTCCTCGCCACTCCCGTGATGCAGGCCTCTCCCGCGGCGAGTACGGGTTTGACGGTCGTGAATTCCTTGGCGACGAAGACATTGTCTTTCTTTTCCAAAGTCGCATACACGGGAATCGATGCGTACGTATTTTCTTTGGGCCCCGGACCGGAATACTTCTGCGCGATTTCGTAGGACAGAACGACGTAGTCTCCGCGGAAGATGGATCTGGGATCCACCGGAATCGTCTTGAGCGTCACGGTCGTTCCCGTGGCGACGAGCAACGCGTTCGGGAGGAAAATCATGAGCACGGCGACGAGCTCCACGAGCAAGCCGATGAGGAAGAGTGTTCTACGCACGGGAAGGTTTGATGGAAGCGATGAGTTGTCGGCGCTTTCGCTCGAGAACGGACGTGAATGCCAAAATGACCAAGCCTCCGATGATGAAGAACACCGATCGGGGCAGGAGCTCGAACGCCCAGGAGAAGTACTGGATGAAGATGACCGCGGCCACTCCGATCATGCCCATGTTGATGACGGGCGGATCCTTGAGGAGGGTTCCGAACCACACCGAGAGGAGCAGGAAGAAGAATGTCAGAAGCACGTACAGAATGAAGAGTCCGCTCACCATGTCCGGTTGGAACTGCGAGTAACCGTAGTAACGGATGCTTCCCACGTCGTATCCGGCCCAACCCGGAATGTACGTGATGAAGTACACGAAGAAGACGTACGCGGTGCAAGCCAGAAGCCCCGCCTTTCCGTTCTTCGTCGTGAAGACTCCCGTGAAAACGGCGAGCGCGAGGAGAATGACCGATGCCGTAAGAATGGCGATCGTCACCGGATCCCAGACCAGGTGCAACATGTTGAAGTAAAACGATTTGTCGGCGGTCGAAATGACGAGGAGCAGCATGACCAGGAACATTCCCCAGTGGAACAGCGTCGGTCCTGCAAACGCCATGCTTTTGGCTCTGCGGTGGAGAATGGCAAGGCTCATGAGCCCGACACCGAGTACGGGGCCGAGCGACAGGAACGAGAAGCGATCATCGAACAAGAAATCGAGCTCCTCTCTTCCATATCCCAGGTAGGACGTGCGGAGCCAGCCGAGGAACAAGATGAGCAGCGGTACGGCGAGCCAGATATGCATGCGTGACTTGAGCACGTACGCCATGTACAGCGTACCGATGAGCCACAGGAGCGCACCCCACCAGTACGTCAGCTGGAGATGATAGATCTGTGCGACGAGGAAAATGCTGGCGCCGAAGATGAGGACGTTCACGAACTGCAAGGCGAGGCCCGTCTTCTCGTAGTCTTTCATGTACTGGAGCCAGTAACCGGTGAAACCCGTGCCCAGCATGCCTGCCATCAGGATGATGACCTTGAGCGTGGGAGTCATCTGGTCCCAGTTGCTGCTGACGAACAGGATGACGCCGAGTCCCACCAAGATTGCTCCGATGCTCGAGAAAATGGCGAGCGCCCTGTTCGGAATGTCTTTGTCGGTGTGCAAATTTGCTCGGAGTTCGGCGGCCTTTTTGGCCGTAAGCAGGCCCTTTTCCTCCCAGTGATCCAGTGCTTGTTCAGCAGTGAGTGACATCGGGTGAACGGTACACCCTTTTCTTAATCTCGTCAGTTGACCCGTCTTAGATTTATGACCTGAGACGAAGTGTGACGCGAACATCCGGCAGTAGCTCTATCGCACTTCCGCACTTCCGCACTTCCGCACTTCCGCACTT
>CAZSWJ010000009.1:0-10876 GCA_964611095.1 uncultured Candidatus Peribacteria bacterium | reverse complement strand
CGCACTTCCGCACTTCCGCACTTCCGCACTTCCGCACTTTCCTCTTTCCCCCTTCCACTTTACACTTCCCTTTCCGATGAAAATCCTCCTTGCCATGTCCGGCGGTGTCGACTCCAGTGTCGTGGCGCACATGCTGCGCGAGCAGGGACATGATGTCGTGGGCGTGCGTTTCACGCTGTGGACCGATCCTCTGGCGCCGGCCATTGCTCGCATTTTGCCGAGCAAGTGCTGCACGACCCAGAACATTTCACGCGCCTCGGCGGTGTGCAAGAAACTTTCGATTCCGCTTCACATCGTCGATCTGGAGGATGAGTTCAAAAAGATGGTGGTCGATCCGTTCCTGGAGTCCCACCGTAAGGGAAAAACCCCGAACCCGTGCATCGGCTGCAACCGCACGATGAAGTTCGGAAAACTCTTGGAGATGGCCGAGGAACTGGGATGCGACAAACTCGCCACGGGTCACTACGCTCGCACGGCGGTGGAGAAGTTGTCCGACGGCACCAGGCGCATGCTGCTTCTGGAGGCCGTCGACAAGCGCAAAGACCAGAGTTACTACCTGTACGGACTGTCGCAGGAACAGCTGGAAAAAGTGTTCTTCCCGCTCGGCACCATGCCGAAGTCGGACGTCTACGCGCTCGCGAAGCATTTCGACATCCCGCTGTCCGATTCGTACCGCGAGAGCCAAGACTTGTGCTTCTTTCCCGAAAAGCGTCCCGACGATTTCCTGAAGCGCCACCTCAAAGACGCCATCGTCCCGGGCCCCATCGTCCGCCGCGACGGCACGGTGGTGGGAACGCACGAAGGTCTGCCGCTCTACACCGTCGGCCAAAGGCGTGGACTCAAGGTCGGAGGACTCAAGGTTCCACTCGAAGTGGTGGAGAAAGACACGTCGACGAACAACCTGGTCGTGGCCGACCGCGGCACCGAGGTGCGTCCCGAGGTCAGGCTCACCGACCTTCGTTTCGTATCGTGGTCTCCGGAGGCCGGAATGCCCGCCGAATTCGAGTATCGGATTCGGTCGCTGTCGATGCGCAAGAAAGGAAACTTGATCGTGAACGGTTCGGAGGCCCGATTCGTCTTTGCTTCGGCGCAGCCGCCGCAGGCTCCGGGACAGTCCCTGGTGCTCTACAGGGGCGAAGAAGTGGTCGGAGGCGGCGTCATGGAGTAGTATCTTTTCATAATATTATCGCACTACAGTCTACTGCCCGAAAAACGGCTTCTGTGATACAATAAACAACTATTTTCATGACTCCACACGCACACGATCACCGTGCTTGGTACGACGCCGATGGCAACATCGTGCTCGGCGGCGGACCGCGTCTTCCCGAAAAGGTTGAGCCGAAGGCGGAACCCGCTACGCTTCCCGTCGTGGAGCACAAGCATTCGAGCGTCTGGACGGTCATGGAAGAAACCACGGAGCAAACCTTTCGCACGGTGGCTCCGCTCGTGAAAATTTCGGAACCGCAGATGAAAGGCCCGCGCAAACAAACGCGCGCCGAAATGCTCCTGATGACGTCCGTCACGGAAGGCAAGAAGCAGTACGGCGCCACGGCACGCTCGGCCAAACACGGCCTGGTGAAGCTTGGTGAGGAAATGTCTTCCGTGCCCCGCCGCGTCCGCGGAAGCGTGAAGAAATTCTGGAAGGCGGCCACGACGCCCGTCAAAGTCCCCTCTCGCTTTTCATCGCGCAAACGCACGAAAGCCGAGCTCTTCGTGGTCGACACCGTTCGCTTCGGCGGAACGTTCGGCCTCATCTTCGCCGTACTGTTTGTCGGCATCAACTACCAGAGCTTCTGGCAGATCGCCCGCGCACAACTCGCGATCGGCGATGACATCTCCACGGAACAGGCCCTCACGCAAATCTCGGGCGGAAACTCGGATGCCGGATCCCGAATCCCCGCATTCACAAGCACGCGTTCGGGAGGAGAGAATATTCTCAAGTACCTGCCGGATGTCGGACCGTTCGAGGACCGCATCATCATCCCCAAGATCGGCAAGAACGTCCCGGTCGTCCAGCCTCCGATGGATTCACTCGTGAAAGAAGACTGGAAGAAGTTCGAAGAAGACATCCAAGGCGCGCTCCACGACGGCGTGGTCCACTATCCTGGCTCCGCTCGCCCCGGTCAGGCCGGAAACTTCTTCGTCACGGGACACAGCTCGTACTACCCGTGGGATGAGGGACGCTACAAAGACGTCTTCGCTCGTCTGCATGAATTGGAACCGGGCGATACGTACACCGTCTACTACGGGGGCGACAAACACACGTACAGGGTCACCAAAAAATACGAAGTGAAACCGAGCGACGTGAACGTCCTGGACCAACCGACGGACAAGCGCATCTCGACGCTCATGACATGCACGCCGGTGGGTACCACACTGCGCCGACTCATCGTGCAAGCGGAAGAAATCGATCCCGAGACGAATACGATTCTGAAGGTCGGCCAGAAAGTGGACGACCGAAACGAAGCCTCCTTCTCCAGGCTGGAGGCGCTCCCGATTTGACGGCGCTACACGTTGCGTGGCAAGACAATGACGGGTCTCACCGTCTCTTTGCGATGGAACGGCAAGATGTGGAAGAGCGACCTGCTTCTGATGGATTTCATGGTGTTCGCGGAGACCTGCTCGAGCATGAGTCCGAAGACGATGAAGATTCCGCCGAGCATCTGGTTGGTATGAATCTGTTCTCCTAAAATGAGGAAGGCGAACGTAAGACCCGCGAGAGGCGTTGCGATTTCGATGAGCGACACCGTGGTTGCCGGCAAGCGGTCGAGCGCCTCGTAGTAGAAGGTAAGGTTCAGGTAGCGGGAGAAGAAGGTGAAAGCCAAGAGCAAGGCAACGAGCCTCAGCGGAAAAGCAGCCACCTCGGCTCCGAAAGAATGGGACAGGAAAAAGCCGGCGATGGAAACGGCGACAATCGCGGTGATGTTGCGGATGGCGATGGCGAGCTCCGGCATGACGTGAGAAATATATTTCTTAAAGAGGACCGCTCCCGTGCCGGACGTGAATGCACCCATGAGCACGAGTAAGTCTCCGATGTGAACGCTGATGGATTCCGAGACCGAGGCGACGTTGATGATGACGATGCCGACAAGAACCGTCAGGCCGCCCAACGCTTGCATGCGGCTGATTCTCTCACGCAGAACGACGCTGCCCAGAATGAGGACGCACAGCACTTCGGCGGATGAAAGCATGGACGCATTGATGGCGGACGTTCTGGCAAGACCCGTGAACCAGAGCAGCGGAGCCACGGCCGAATTCAGGAGACCGATGCCGGCCGCGATGGCGATGGATTTGCCGCTCATCGTTCGCAGCTCCTTGCACAAGGGCACGATGCCGAAGGTGAGGAGAATGAACGTGACCGTCAACGCTTCGCTGAGCAAAAGCAACGTGATCGGCGACAGGTACGGAGTCAGCCCCTTGGCCAACGCATTGTAGGTACCGGACCAAATCACGGCGCCAAAAGCGAGCGTAATGCCCAACCTTCTCTGTCCCGCCGAATCGGAGAAATTGAAAATCATGATGTTTATTTGTTTTATTATAACACATTTTCTTAATTTTGTTAATAGACTGTTTTCCCGTCTGTGCTGGTGCCGAGGGTGGGAATTGAACCCACACATCCTATGTCGGATAAGGGATTTTAAGTCCCTCGCGTCTACCATTCCGCCACCTCGGCACGCAAAAAGATCGAGCGGGTTCAGTGTACCTGAACTCCGGGTTCAGATCGTGTCCGATAATTCTCCGACCAAATTGCGCTCCATGAGATCACGGATGCGGCGGACGTTCGTGGTTTGCTTGAGGGCCCACATGAGTTTCACCACGGCGCATTCGTACGTCATGTCCTTGCCGGAGATGACGCCGAGCTCCTCGAGCATGAGCTGCTTTCGGTACAGATGGAGATCGATGGATCCGCGCAGAAGCTGGGACGCGATGACGACCGGAATTTCCATTTTGGTGACGGTGCGAATCCACGGGAACAAATGTTCCGGAAGCATGCCCAGTCCGTACGCCCGCAGCACGATGCCGTGGGGCTTTGCGGCAAGCACTGCGTCGAAATACGCCGCAGGCATACCCGGGTGCAACGTGACGGAGACGACGTTCGGGTCGAACTGCGATTTCACCTCGAGCGTCCGCTTGCGCCTGACCGTTCTCCACGGGTGAAGTGCGACCGACGTGTTGAACTCGGCCAGCGGCGGAAATTGCGGGCTCGTGAACGTCTCCAAGATCGACTGATCCGCCTTCTTTGCTCTGCTGCCGCGGAGCACGCGGGGCCCGAGGGCGATGCACACTTCGGCGATGTCCAGCTCCGCCGCTTGAATGGCATACGTCAGGTTCATCTGGGCGTCGCTGCCCAAGTCATCGATGGGCATGAGTGAGCCCGTGAGGACGATGGGCTTGCTGAGGTTCTGGAGTGCGAAACTCAATGCTGCAGCGGTATAGGCCATCGTATTCGTTCCGTGAATGATGACGACGCCTTCCACGCGATCGTACAAATCTTCGATGGTCTTTGCCATTTGCACCCAGTGTTCGGGTGTGACCTCCGACGAACCGAGGTTCGCGATGGAGTGAAATTCGAGCGAGACTTCACGCTGTGCCTGCGGAATGAATCGGTGAATCTCGACGAGCGACTCGATGGGCTCGATGCGGCTCGTCTTGCGATTGCGAATCATGCCGATGGAACCGCCGACGTACAGCACGGCAATCTTCTTTCTGGCCATGACGAAATGATACCACGGCTTCGTCGATCACGAAACGACGTACGTGTCCTCGATGCGCATGCCGAACTTCCCCGGGAAATAGAGGCCCGGCTCGAGCGTCACGACTTCGTTCTTGTAAACTTTTTCCTTGGGCGCCTTCTTGGAAAAGGTGATGCCTTCATGAATGTCGAGTCCGACGCCGTGCCCGAGCGCGTGAGAGAATTCTTTGCCGTAGCCATACCGTGCAAGGACCCTCCGCGCCTCCGCATCGAGCGCATGATTCGTTACTCCTGGTCTCAGCAAAAACTCAGCTGATTTTTTGGCTTCAATCAGGGCTCGATACGCTTTTTTATGATCGGAGTTTTCGGGCCCCGTGAAGAACACTCTGCTGTAATCGCTGCAGTATCCTCGAAGCGAACACCCCATGTCGATCTGCACGATGTCTCCGCGCTTGAGCTTTCTGGTCGTGGCGTGATGGTGCGGCCTCGAGGTGTGCTCACCGAAGCCCACGATGGTCTCGAACGCCATGCCCTCGGCACCGAGGTCGTAGCATGCCTTTTCGATCTGCAAACGGAGCCCAAGTTCCGTGACTCCGGGCACGAGCATGCTCGGAATGTTCCGAAGCACTTTCTTGGTGATGGAGCACGCGCGTCGAATCAACCGGATTTCTTCGGGATCTTTTTTTCTGCGGAGCCCTTCCACGAGACCGGATGTCGGAATGAACTTGGTCTTCTTGCACGATTTTTTCCACCGGTCCATGCGGGCAACGGTGACGTCACCGGATTCGAACGCGAGTGTCTTTGCCTTCTTCATGAAGTCTCCGAGGATCGTGGGATCACGCACGACGAAGCTCTTGCCTGCGGAGAGAGCCGCTTCGCTGTACCGACTGTCGACGAACAGGGTGGCCCTGCGGGGATCTACGATCAAAACACCCGACGAAAGCTGCAAGCCCGTCAGGTACCTGATATTGGTCAGATTCGTGACGATTAATGGCTTTTTTGGCTTCTTTTTGAGCAAAAGACGCAGTTTTTTGAGCCGACGGGAACTGTGGGAATTCATGGGACGGGATATGGCGTTTTTATGCCGTTTATGGTATCATAGAGAGATACATGACACACACACTCAACCAGTATCTGAAGCGCGTATGGGCAGCCATTCCATTGGCTGTCATCGCCGCATTTGCGTTCAGTCCCGAGGCCCATGCCGCGGTCTACGGTGGCGGAGGAATCTTTCAGGGATTGGGAGCCGCTGCAGGACTCGGAGGCATTGCGCAGGAAACAAGTCTCCGTGCACTCATCATCAGAATCATCATCTACGTGCTGGACATCATCCTGCTCCTCGCCGTCGTTGCCATCATCGTCGCAGGCATCTACCTCATCGTGAGCAACGGCGACGAAGGTCAGAAGGACAAAGCCAAACAGATCATCATCTACGTTATCGTGGGTATCGTCCTGATCCTGCTCGCCCGCGTCATCGTCTCATGGGTCAACAACGTCCTCGGCTGATCATGAAGAACAAGAACACCGCATATCGGCTTTCGGCTCTGGGGCTCCTGGTGCTTTCCGCCATCACCGCAACGGTGGCACTGCAGCAAACCTCCGCCATCGAGCCGACGTCGATTCGCATCGAGGCCGGCCAGACTCTTGAAATCGCTTCCGACCCTCTTTCGAAGAAAACGCAGTACAACTGGATTCTCACGAAGGACCGCAAGTTCGTGGCTGCTCAGCGCACGATGTTCTTTCAGGCGCGCCTTGCCGAAGCCGGAACCTACGTGCTGGACGTCAGCATGCAGGATCCTCAGACGAATACGAATGAGTATCGTGCCTTCACGCTCGTCGTGACCGAGCCGAGCGAAACTCTCCCCGATGATGCGATCGCGACGCAAGGAACTCTCTCCGCCATCATCGTCACGGATCCGGGAGCCACAAACGGCAGCATCGGCCTCCCCGCGGAAGGCGGCATCGTACGCATCGATGCAAGCAAGTCGACGGGAAACATCTCGCGCTACAGTCTGGATCTGGACACGTCCGTCGACTCCGACGGGAACGGCGATCCTGCGGATGATTTCGATAACCAAGGCACGATCTCGGAAAAATCGGGCAGTCCGGTCTACGTGTACTTCATGCCCAAGACCGGGGCTCGATCGGTTCGCCTGCAGACGACGGAACTCAGCAACCCGGTCCCGGCGGAAGCAACGGTGAACATTTCGTTCACCGGACTCGTGCAGGTATCCTCCTCGGCAACAAGTTCGAGTGGTCCTGCGCAAGGCAGCGCGATCGTCATGCAGCGCGACGGACTCTCGGTCAGATTCGCCGCAGCCCTGACGCAAGCCCAAATCGAGGGCAAGCAGCTGCTCTACGAATGGGACTTCGGCGACAGGTCCAGAAGCTTGCTCGACACGCCGATGCACACGTACCTCGGCGCGGGAAATTACACCGTCAGCCTGTCCGTCCATGATATTGCGACCGGTGAGTTGGTGTACTCCGGAACCGACACGGTCTTCATCGATTCGGGTTCCGTCGTTTCCTCCTCGCAAAGTTCTTCCGTCGGTACATCCGGCTCATTGTCATCGTCGATGCAGAGCAGCTCAGCAACGGGCGGCTCGCCTACGTCATCGTTCGGGGCGATCTTCAAAGTCGTTCTCATCATCGGATTCCTGCTCGCTATTGCGGTGGGACTCTTCATTCTCTTCACCTGGCTGAAGCGCAAGACGACCGTTTCTATTCAGCAGACGCTTGAAAAAATGGAAGGAACCATCGTCAAGAAGGACGGCGTGACGGTCAAGGAGGAAACCGAACCGATGAAGCTGAAGCGCGATACGACAAAACCCGTCACTGCGGTTCAAGATGCCGAAGTCGTCGTGGAACGAGAAAAGGCGAAGACCGAATTCACCTCGCAGACTCGTACGAATGAAACGCCGAGCACCGCCAGTGCACCCGTTCCTCCGTGGCTCGCAAAAGCGAACGCACCGAAGACCGAAGCTGCACCAGCAACCCCCGCTCCGACGCCGAAACCCGCACCGTCTTCCGCACCGCAGAAATCTCCTGAGCCCTTGCCGAAGCCATCTTATCCGACTCCTGCTCCAGCGCAGCCCACCGCCCCGGTACCCGACTGGCTGAAGCCGAAGGCACCGCTTCCGGCAAGTAAGCCCGAGACAAAGCCCAACCAGACGCCGAATCCTGTTCAAGCGCAGCCCAAACCTGAGCCAAAAACTACGGCTGCCCCTCAGTCTCCCGCCGCACCTGCCGCACCGAAGCCCGCGACACCGAAACCCGTGTCTCAGGCCGCCCCGAAACCAGCGGCAGCCACTCCCGATGTAAAGAAAGAAGCACCGAAGCTGCCTGAGCCGAAACCTTTGACTCCTCCTCCGGCAGCTCCGATTCCTCCGAAGCCCGCGACTCAACCGACCCCTCCCGCTCCGACCCAAGTCGCTCCGAAAGAAATCCTCCCGAAAGAGCAGGGCACTGCGGTCGCAAAAAAGCCGGACGACACCGAGCCGACCATCGCCATCATTTCGGCGGACAGTCTGCAAAAATAGCTACTGCGCCGTCGTTTTCTTCCTGTGCTCCGCCGCCATGCGCATGAGCTGATTCAGCGAGTCGATGAGCTTGCGCTTCTCGGGCTCGCGGCGTTCGAATGCGGTGAATTGATTCGTTCGAAGATCTTCCAAAATTCGATGGAGGGCCGCGGTGGCAAGCTCGTCATCCGCAAAGCCGGCCGCGTCTTTCACGTGCTTGCCATCCTTCACCTTCCAGGTGCTTCGGTAATCGCTGTAACACACCGACGTTCCGTCGGAGGGGTTTTCCACGAAGACTCCGACTTGATGGTCGATGAAGGTGACCACGGCACCGGTTTTCGGATCGAAGAAGCTTATGCCTTTCATGCCCTCCTTCTGAAGTTCGGGATCCAGGAATTCCCTGCCCTTCTCGCCGATGATGCCGAGCATCTGCTTCTCATCGGTGAAGTTGAACGTGAAGGCACGAATCTTTCCGCCGATTTTATGTGTCGAGAAATCGGTGGCGGCATTGAGCTTCACCGCCGCATCGGTGGTTGCGAACAACGTCAAGCTGACGGGCTCGCCGCGCTCATCGAGCTCGACCGCATAGTCCCGAATATCCCTGATGTTTTTGAGCGACGGATCTTCGGGCGCCGACGGAGGCGCATCCGGGGTGACGGCATCGGCTCTGGTCCACATCCGATCCATGATGACCCCGGTCGCAAGAAGAAGACCCGCCCCGGCGGCCATGGTCCAACCGACTTTCTTGCGGGTGCTCATGCGGTGCGACGACGGAGTGGGCGGAAGCGAGGAGCGGCGCGC
This sequence comes from uncultured Candidatus Peribacteria bacterium, assembly GCA_964611095.1. Taxonomy (GTDB): domain Bacteria; phylum Patescibacteriota; class Gracilibacteria; order Peribacterales; family Peribacteraceae; genus CAZKJL01. Next base: position 1,864 of record CAZSWJ010000009.1, on the reverse strand, counting down.
ATAGCTGTCGTCGAGCATCGGCAGAACGTGCATTCCGGACCTGACCTCCTCGGCGAACGTTTCGAATTCCCGGTGGTGTGCCGACGTGTCGTAATCTTTCGTTGCCGCACCCGAAGAAAGTGCAGAGGCGGAAGAGTCACGCGAAGATGCGGCGTAACGGCTGAGCGGACGAAGCGCGACACCGAGCTCCTCGATGGAGGGCCTGTCGCCGGGCTCGGGCGTGAGGATGCGACAGATCGTCTTGAAAGCGAAATCACGGTCGCCTTCGGTCGCACGGCTGCGTGCCAACGCTTCCCCCAGAATGCCGAGAACCGCGGGGTCTTCGTAGTCGCCTTTGTTACGGAGGAGAGGATTCGATGAGTAGTACGATTTCTGCGTCAGCATTCTGACGAGGATTTGCGCTGCGGAATTCGCGTCGGACTGAGGAGTGACGTCTGCCGAATTCGCGACCTGTTCGGGCGAAGCGTATTCCAACGTTCCGGTAAACGTATGATCGGAGGTCACGGTGTGATCCACGTCCTCCTGTCCTTCATCGACGATGAATGACATGCCGAAGTCCACGATCACCGCACGCTTTCCGTCGCGACGGAGCATCACGTTTTCGGGTTTGATGTCGCGGTGCACGACACCTCCTTTGTGAACCGCGCTCAGGCTCACGAGGAACTGCATGAAGATGCTGACGGCGTCTTCGACATCCAGGACGCGTCCTTCTTTCTCGAGCGAGACGAGCAGATCCTTGAGCGACATTCCTTGGATCAATTCCTGCGTGTAGAACGGATGGTAAATATCAACGGAGCCCTTATGCAAGCGACGAACGCCAACTGTTCCTCGCGAGGGAACGGCACCCGGATCGACCCTGGAAACACGCAGAAGATTCCTGCACTCACGGTTGAATCTCTCGCGCTTTTGCGCGTTGGACCCGCTCTCGGATGTCGCGACGAACGGCATGCCGCTTTTCATGTCGAGGACGGGATCCACGCTGATGTCCGGCGGTGCTTTGAGCGCCTGCTTGCGATCGACGCTCTTGAGAGACCGCACGCCGTACACGGTTGCGAGTCCGCCTTTTCCGACGCGATCCTCGATGAGGAAAGCTTCATCGCCGTCATTCGACATACCCTCCACCAAAAAGTCATCGATGGTAATGATGCCCTTGCCCGCCGCCTGCCTCTCGAGAAGGAACTGGCAGTACCGGTTGAGTGCATCGGGATCAAGCGACGGATGATCGATGGCGCCGAGAACATTCGCATTCGCCGAAAAGATTTGCCTGACGAGCGTGAGTGCGGGCGTGCCATCGACTTCGATGGATGCGGGAGCGGACTCGACGATTCGCGAATCATCCCTTGTTTGCGCCGATTCTGAAATCTCCGACAGGCCCATGGGGACTATCGGAGATTATTCTACTTTTTATCGTTTAGTCAATGAATGCCTACTGACCTCGTGCACGTGCGGCTGCGGAATTCGCAGCATTGCGCAGGGGCGTTGCGACACAGATTTCATCCCATGCGATTTTACGATCGACGTTCTGAGCAGTGGTCGGGCGAGGCTTGCTGCAGTCCACGGAGGACGCAGCAGGAGCTGAGCTGGACGAAGAAACGCTGGAGCAGAAACTGTTGCCGTTCACGTCACAGGCCGTGACTCCGTTCACGCCGCAGGGCTGACCGCCGCTGCATGCGGAACTGGAAACGCTGGAACAGTATGATTGGCCGGAAGCTCCGCAGACGGTGACGCCACCCACGCCGCAGGGTGTGGAGGCAATGCAGCTGCTGCTCATGCTGTTCTGCATCTGCGCCTGACGACAAGCCGGATTACGCATGCATGTTTCGGTTGCGGCATCGGCTTCGATGCGACGAGCGCAAACCACCGC
>CAZSWJ010000008.1:0-54068 GCA_964611095.1 uncultured Candidatus Peribacteria bacterium | reverse complement strand
GCGCAGCGCTTTCTTGGTTACTTCTTTGGCGCGCCAAAGAAGTAACACTCGTATCCACACACGATGGAATTATTTCTTGATGAAAATGTTGTAACCGGACGTCTGCCTCTCCGAGATTTTTCGCATCACGGGCACGTTATCGAGCAAGCGAGCAAAACCTCGGAAGATCGCAACATTTGTGAGCGGCAAGAATCGAAGAAGCGACTCAAAGAGTCCGCGCACGGGACAAATCTCCACCGAGGCGCAATCGCGGAATAAGTACGCGATGCCATCCTTGGAATAGCGGAAGTAATCGCGATAGTCCTTGGCGTGAGCGTGATAGCGATACATCCATGGCACGTAGATGAAGGCCGTGCCACCTTTCTTGAGCACTCGCACGATTTCCTCCGCGGCCTTCTTGGGGTCGTAGACGTGCTCGAGAACGGCGAGACAGAAGAGACCGTCGACGGACGCATCGGCGAACGACAGCTTGTGAATGTCTTCGACGTAGTCGGGTTTGTACTGATCGGTGTAGTCGGTGATTTTGTAATCGGTTCCGGGCTTCGTGAGATACGCCGAGTACAAACGCTCCCTCGAAGGATCCACACGATCGCTGCGCTTGGGATCGATGCGCAGTCCCCCGCCGATGTCGATGATGCGTCCGCCGTTCTCGAAGACGGCACGCACCGACCTGTCGAACATCACGTCCCACGACGGAGTGACGAGGCGCGACCAAAGTCCGCGACTGTCTCGGAACATCGCGGCCTCTCGGAACGTGTAATCGACGGTATCGACGGGCATACGGATATCGTAGCTTAATGATGGTAACCGCTGCCCGCGAGAATGCTGTGGGCGCGATAGAGCTGTTCCAAGAACAGTACTTTGCACAGTTCGTGCGGCAACGTCATGGCGCTGAGGCGCAGCACGAGCGTCGCTTTGGCGCGGATGGCGTCGCTGAAGCCATATGCTCCGCCGAGCACGAAGGTGACGGGCTCACCCGTATCACGCTGCTTGCCTATCCACCGTGCGAGCGCGGGAGACGTGAGCTCTTTGCCGCGTTCGTCCAAGATGACGATGATGCCTTTGGTTTTTTCGAGCGCCTCGAGAATACGCGTGTGCTCCTCCGTCGCGGAACCCGAAGAAAGAACCCGCTCACTGAAATCGCAAAAGTGACCGATGCGCTCGGCGTAGACGCTGCATCCTTCCGAAGTCCACGGCGTCTTCACTTTGCCGACGGACAGGAGCGTGATGCGGTGCATGGAAAGGGCGATTACTTGCGGTGCAGCGACGCCACGAGCTCGATGTGCGCCGTGTGCGGGAACATATCGACGGGCTGGACGTTACGAAGTTCGTAACCGTTCTTGAGCAGTTCACCCAGATCGCGAGCGAATGTGGAGACGTTGCACGAGACGTACACGATCTTCTCCGGCTTGTGCGCGATGACCGCGGCGAGCGCCTGCGGATGAAGACCGACGCGCGGCGGATCCACGACGATGACGTTGAACTTGTATTTGCCCCCGGCCTTGAGCTGCTGCTGCATCACCTGTTCGGTCTTTCCTTTGTAGAAACTGATGTTGGCGATGCGATTGCGACCGGCGCTCTGGAGCGCGTCTTCCACGGCCGACGGGTGCGATTCCACGCCCACGACCTTCTCGCAGAAGCGAGCCAGGTACTGGCCGATGGTTCCCATGCCGCAGTACGCGTCGAGCACCGTGTCTTTCTGGGAGAGATCGGCGGCCGAAGCGATGGCCGAGTACAGCTTCTCGGTGGCGAGCGTGTTGGTCTGGAAGAACGAGAGCGGCGAAATGCGGAAGGTGAGGTCGAAGAGGCGCTCGGTGATCCACGGTTCGCCGACGAGCGCGTGGATCTTGGGTTCTTCGGGTTTATCGTTGAGACCGAAATGCTCCAAGATGAGGAGTGACTTGAGGTGCGGGCGTCCGGCGAACTTGAGGAACTTCTGGAACATCGGCTCCAATTCTTTTTTGCGCGCCTGCACGACGAAACAAATCATGTGCTCGTCGGTGTGCACGCCGCGGCGGAGGATGAGGTTGCGGAGAATTCCTTTGTGCGTCTTGGGGTTGTAGACCGGGAGCTTCGTATCGGCCATGAAACGGTTGATGTCCGCGATGAGCGTGGGCACCTGTTCGTCGTACAAGTGACACTCGTGCACCGGAAGAATGGTGGCCCACTCGCCGGCTTGGTGGAAACCGACGCCCGGGTTCTCATCGAAGTAGATACGTTGCGGCTTGGCCCCCGGCACCTTGGACGGACGCTCCTCCACGCGCATGTTGCCGTAGCCGAACGTGAGCTCGAGCTTGTTCCTGTAGTGGAACACCTGCGGACTCGGAATGATTTTGAGCACGCGACCCGGGAGTTGCTTGCGAACGGCGGCATCGGCGGGCGTGAGGTGCTCGAGCGTCTCCTTCACGATGTCCTCCTTATATTGGATCTGCTTGTTGTACGTGACGTTCTGCCAGACGCAGCCGCCGCACGTACCGAAGTGCGGGCACTTGGCGAGCGTTTCGTCTTTGGATTTGAGGATGACCTTCTCGACTCTGGCCTCCATGAAACTGTCCTTCTTCTTGGTGATGACGGCCTGCACTTTCTGGCCCGGAATGGCCCCCGTGACGAAGACGGGCATGCCGTCGAGCTGCGCAAACCCAGCACCGCCATGGGCGAACTTTTCGATGGCCAGAACATGGCTCTGACCGGGTACTACGGTGGTTTTAACGTCACTTGACATCAAATTGATAATATAGTATAAATAACTACTTTCAGATCCACTTTTGACCTCCCTTTCCACCCCGTCGGCGTTCCGAAGAAGCACGATGCCCATCGTTCTCGGGGCAATCGTATCTGTGGGGTTCGTGGCTGCGGCAATGGTAGCAGGCGGCTTGCAGGTGACAAGGGCAAACGTGGAGAGCCACGCTGCCGCTCCCCGCTTTCCGGCACAAAAGATCGCCGCAGTACCCCAGCCGAAAGTCGTGGTGCCGCCGCGCCGCAAGGTATCTGCCGCACTCCTGCCCGTCGTCGTGCAAGACGACATCCTCCCCCGCCACCAAGTGCTCGCCGACAAAGTGCTCCGCGCATTGCCGTCGTACTGCCGGGACCATCTGCAGAACTTCTACGTGAACTACGACAAGAACGCCGCGAACCGCGGACTCGGCGGAGAGAGCACCATCATCGTCATCGGCACCGTGCCGGACAACGAGTTCATGGCGCTCATCACGCACGAGTGCGGACACGTCACCGACCTCGGCGGAATCACGGGAACACCGTCCTCCGGACAGAGCGGGTTCGCCGACGGCAGCACGCCGATCTACAACAACGATCCCAGCGTCGCCTTCTATCAAATCAGCTGGCTCTCCAACAACATGTTGCAACCCAACACGCAGGGATCCGACTTTGTCTCGGGATACTCGGCCAGCGACCCGTTCGAAGATTTCGCCGAGGCGTTCGCCTACTACGCGCTCCAGCCGCAGGCGTTTGCAAAAGCTGCAACCACGAACAAAGTGCTCAAGGCCAAGTACGACTTCATGAAGTCTTTGTTCGCTTCTACGGGACCCGTGGGCCAGGGCAAGCACATCCGCAACGCCAAAGTGCCGTGGGACGTGACGAAACTGCCGTACGTCTGGCACGCTAAAAAATAATATGACTGCCCCGCACGATTCCGGCCGCTCACTCTCCCGTTTGATCGAGACAACGGAAGCCGCAACGACGGCTCGTCGTGCCGCACCGTTTTCTTCGGAACGACAGGTCGTGACGGTCGTCGACAACATGCGGGAAGTTTTGTTCCCCGGTTCCGTGGGACGACTCCAGGAATCGACCGACATGAGCGACGTGCGCATGCTGATTCACGAGACCGTCGATCTGCTGAGGGGCATGGTCACGCAAGCGCTCGGTGGCGGCGGAGATGCGCGTGCCCGAGCCGTCGACATCACGGACGCGGTCCTCGCCGACTTTCCGGACCTGCGTGAAACGCTGATGAGCGATGCCGAAGCCGCGCTCAAAGGCGACCCCGCCGCACTGAATACCGATAACGTGATCTTGAACTACCCCGGATTCCGTGCCGTGACCGTGCAACGGATCGCACATCTGTTCCACAAACTCGGAACTCCGCTCGTGCCGAGGCAGATGACCGAATACATGCACCGTGAAACGGGCATCGACATTCACCCGGGCGCGACGATCGGCAAGGGATTCTTCATCGACCACGGAACGGGCGTCGTCATCGGAGAGACCACGGAGATCGGAGAGAGCGTCCGTCTGTACCAAGGCGTCACGCTCGGGGCCGCCATCGATCCGGCCAAAGCCGGGCGCACGAAACGTCACCCGACGCTGGAGGACAACGTCACGTGCTTCGCGAACAGCGGCGTCTTCGGGGCCATTACCATCAGAAAAAATTCGATCATCGGAGCGAACGCCGACATCTTCGACGACATGAAGCCGAACACCATCGCCCTGGCCCCGAAGCCCGAATTGCGCATCGTTCAAAAGAGAGAGCGAAAGTAGCGAAACGGATGTTGTCCCGCTGTAAAAAAACGCCGAAACGGCCTATGATGCGCCCATGCGACGCACCTTCTTACTCGTTTGCTGGTTGCTGGCCGACGTCCTGCTGTTTCTCGGCGCGTACGCCGCGGCGTATTTCCTGCGCGTCGGATTCATCTTGTCGACGGACTTTCCGCTGAACCTCTACATGCAGGGTGCGCTCATCGTGGCGCCGCTGTGGGTGCTCATTTTGGCGCAGCTCGGAGTATTTCGATTGCTCCGCGTCCAGAGCGATGCCAAGAACATTCTGTACATCCTCTTCAGCTGCGTCATGGCGTCGGCGCTGTTCACGCTCGCCTACTACTTCCTATATAACGCGTTCTTCAGTCGCCTCCTCCTCGTGTATGCGGGCGGACTCAGCTTCGTCTTCACCGTCGTGTGGCACCTTGCGTTCGATACGTGGCAGCGCCGCATTCTGCGCAGGAACCCGCCGGCCTACCCGGTACTCGTTATCGGTTCCAATCGCGATGCCGAACGCTTCATCAAGCTGCTGGAAGAAAAGCAGTCGCCGCTCAAGCCCGTGGCCGTCATCGATCCGCAGGGCACCAAGCTCACCGACATTCACGGCGTACCCGTCGTGGGGAAGCTCAATGTGCTCGAGCAGACGATCAAGGAGAAGAATCCCGCGTACCTCGTGCAGTGCAGCGACCTCGAGCACACCATCAATCTCATCAGCGTGTGCCGCAACCACCGCATGACGTACATGCTGCTCCCGTCCGTCCTCGGCGTGACGGGTGGCAACGAAGAATTCGTGAAGATCGAAGGACAGTCCATGGCGACGGTCCGCGAATAGTCCTATGAAAGCCTTCATTCTTGCCGGCGGCTTCGCGACTCGGCTGTGGCCCCTCACGGAAGCCAGGGCAAAGCCGCTTTTGCCCATCGCGGGTAAGCCGCTCGTGTCGTACGTGGCCGAAGCCGTTCCGAGCGATATTCCGGTGACCGTGAGCACGAACGCCGCATTCGCCGCCGACTTCACGGCGTGGCAGTCGACATTGAAACGTTCGGTGAACGTCGTCATTGAAGATGCCGGACACGAAGGACAGAAGCTCGGCGCACTCGGTGCCGTGGCGCGCTGGATCGAAACGGAAAAGATCGATGACGACATTCTTCTGCTCGCCGGCGACAACTACGCCGACATGAACCTGAACGAATTCGTCACCCTCTTCCGCGGCAATCCGCTCGTCGCGGGGTTCGACATCGGAAGCACGGAGCTCGCCAAAAAATTCGGCACGATCGTGCTCGGAAAAAAGGACGGAGCACTGTCATCCGTGGACGTGTTCGAGGAAAAGCCCATGCACCCCAAATCCACGATCGTCTCCACGGGCTGGTCTATCCTTCCCAAAAGCGCCATTCCGACCCTTTTGGAGCATGCAAAAAAACGCCCGGACGACATCGGCGGCATCTTCGAAGAACTGCGCAGACGGAGCACGGCGATCGACTGCCACGTGGTGACGGGACTCTGGAAGGACATCGGATCGTTCGAGGCATACCTGTCGCTGCACCGAACGGTCGTGGGAGAAAAAACGCTCGCCCACAAGAGCGCCGTCGTCACTCCGGACTGCGTGCTCCGGGGAAGCATCGACATCGGTCCCGACGTCACGATCGAAAAAAGCACGCTCATCGATTGCATCGTGTTCGGCAAAACGACGATCAAAGATTGCGTGTTGAATCGATGCATCATCGACGAAAACTGCGTGCTCCACGGCATCGACCTCACCGACAAAATGCTGCGGGCCGGAACGACGCTCAAGCGGGCGGATTAAGAACGCCCGAAAAGGCCCGATATTCCCCTTTGCGCCGAACAGAAGGCAGAGATAGACTTGCCCGGCATGAAGTCCGTGAAGTCTCTTGCCATGATCGGCGTCCTTCTGGCCCTGGCGGCCTGTGGACCTTCAAAAACCACCCTGACGTACGACGTGACGGTGAAGCCCCTCGATGCCGCGAAGACGGGTGAGATCATCAAGGCTTCCGAGCGCGTCATCAACCGCCGCATGGCCGGAGCCGAAGTGGAGGGCGCCGTCGTCACCGTGGTCCCCACGGGCAGCGGAGCCGCACGCATGACGCTGGATCTGCCAAACGCCGCCGCCGTGGAAAAGGCGCAGCGCATCCTGGCCGACGGATTCACCTTCGACATGCGCATCGAAGTGCCCAAGAAGGATGCCAACGGATCGCCGATCGAAAGCGACTGGATCGATACGGGCCTGAACGGCAGGGTCCTGACGTGGATCGCACCCGTCAATTTCACGGGTGACAAAGGAGAGGTGGGAGTGGAGCTGACCTTCAACGCCGAAGGACGCGAACTCCTGAAGAACGTCTTCACCGACAACAAAGGAAAGCACCTCGGCATCTTCGTCCGCGACTTGCTCGTCTCCAAGATGCAAATCGCCTCCGACAAACCCGCCGACCACATCGTCATCAGCGGCATTCCGTCACTCAAAGTCGCCGAGATCTTCTCGGATGACGTCAACGTCGGCCTCTACGCCGTCTTTACTCCCGTCCCGTAAATACCCCCTTTTCTTCCCTCTCCATGGAAAATTCGAAGCAGCGTCCGTCATCGTTCTGGTCCTGGGTCACGGCCATCATCATCGGTTTGTGCATCATCATCGCCATGCCGGACAAGTACAAAACGTTCCTGCCGAATTTTCTGAAGCCGTCCCTTCACCTGGGACTGGACCTGGCCGGAGGCACGCAGCTCGACTTCCGCATTTCGGAAGATGAAATCAACGCACGCGAGGCACAACTTGCCGCGGAGATCGAGACGCTGAAGAAGGAGAACAAGACGACCGAAGTCACGCAGAAACAGTTCGAACTCCAGACGACGAAAGAGCAGCACCAGAACCTCGTGGAAGCCATCCGCGGAGTGCTGGAGCGCCGCGTGAACTCGCTCGGCGTCAGCGAAGCCACCATCACGCCGTCGTACTTCGGCAACGAGAAACACCTCCTCGTGGAGTGCCCCGGCATCATCGACGTGAACAAATGCATCGAGACCGTCGGCAAGACCATCCGCTTGGAATTCAAAGAGGAGTTCGCCGGCGACAACGGCGAGTACGCGGCCGGCATGCGCGCCAAGGCCGACAAGGTGTTCAAGGCCGTCACGACGGGAACCGGACAGCTGCAGGTCTACGGACAGGATTTGAGCAGCACGCTCGGCGTGTCGTACTTCGACAGCCGCCCGCTCTTCGTGAGCGCCCTCCCCAAGGGGATGGAAGCTCTTGCGAACCGCAAGCCCACGGACCCGGTGTTCAAGAGCGACGCCAGCATCCAGACCACGGCCGTCGATGCCAACGGTCAACAGGTGCTCAAGGAGATCAAAGGCATCTACCTCTCCAAGGTGATCGAAGCACGCAAGCCCGTCGCCCGTCCGCTCACCGATCCGCATGACGCCTACCAGCAGCTCTCCAAGACCCTGACGGGCGCCGTACTCGTAACGAAGCAGGGCGTGAACCTTACGGCGACGCCGAAGGAGCTCCAGAGCACGCTCCAAACCATGCAGATCGGAACGCAGAAAGAGGTGGCCGCAGGCGCCAACACGACGATCGTGTACCTGGCGGGACGCACCGAAGGTGCCGAGCAGATGACGGCCAGCCACATCCTCATCCAGTACAAGGGAGCCGAGCGCGCCGATGCGACGGTCAACCGCACGAAAGAGCAGGCCAAGATCTTGGCCGAGCAGATCAAGACGCGTCTCAACAAGGGCGAGTCATTCACGACGATCGCAAGCAAAGAATCCGACGGTCCGTCCAAGAGCCAGGCAGGAAGCCTCGGCGTCATCGGTCGCGGACAGATGGTCGCTCCGTTCGAGAACGTCGCCTTCGCTCTCAAGCAGGGTGAAGTGAGCGGCGTCGTGGAAACGCCGTTCGGCTTCCACATCATCCGCGCCGACAAGGCCGCCGCCGCCGCTCCCGCGCAGGTGACGTACGACGCTCTCACGTTCGCGGGCGACGTCACGGTCGCCAAGGACGTCATGAGCAAGATCGAAAAGGGCGAAATCTCCCGCACCGAAGACCAGATCGTCGTCCGCACGATCTTCTTCTCCCTCGAGCCCACGGGCTGGAAGGACACCGCGCTCAACGGACAGCGCTTCCGCTCCGCCGCGGTGACGGTGGACCCGGTCAGCAACATCCCCGTCGTGCAGATCCTCTTCGATGAGGAAGGTGGAAAAATGTTCCAGGAACTCACGAAGCGCAACATCGGCAAACAGATCGCCATCTTCGTGGGAGGTGAACTCGTCTCCGCTCCGACGGTGCAGAACGAAATCTCCGGAGGCAGCGCCGTCATCACGGGCAGCCGCACGTTTGAAGAGGCTCGCAAACTGGCCCAAGACCTCAACACCGGAGCAATCCCCGCTCCCATCTTCCTCTCGGGCCAGAGCACCGTGGAAGCCACGCTCGGCACGAACGCGCTCAACCAGTCCGTCACGGCCGCCGCCATCGGACTCACCGTTCTCATTCTGTTCCTCGTGCTCATCTACCGCGTGCAAGGTCTGGTCGCGGGTGCCGCACTGCTCATCTACGTCGCACTCCTCGTCGCCGCCACCAAGCTCCCCATCCTGCTCATCTCCAAGCAGTACGTCGTGATGTCGCTCGCCGGCATCGCGGGCATGATCCTGAGCATGGGTATGGCCGTGGACGCCAACGTTCTCGCCTTCGAGCGCGTCAAAGAAGAGCTCAAGAAGGGCAAGATGTTCAAGACCGCCGTGGAAACGGGCTTCAAGAAAGCATGGCCCAGCGTCCGCGACGGCAACACCTCGACGCTCATCACGTGCATCATCCTGTTCACCATCGGTACCAGCATCATCCGCGGATTCGCCGTGACGCTGGCCATCGGTATCTTCATTTCGCTGTTCACGGCCATCATCGTATCGCGATGGTTCTGCCGCCAGTTGGCCAAGTCGCCGCTCGCCGAGAAACTGCATCTTTTCGGCATCAGCAAAGATGAAATGCCGGGTGGGGGTGGCATGTAGTTGACCCGCCGCGCGCGAAGATCATCATGAGGTCATGCCCCTCGACGTGCTCGATGCAAGCCCGCGAACTCCGGATGCGCCGCGTGCGCCCGAGCTCCCGCTTGAGCGCAGCCGACTCGCCGATATGTCGAGCGCCGCAAGACATCTGTTGGGTGCCGCCGTGATGTACGCCGCACTGAGCCTTCCCGAAAGCTGGACGCGCGCCGAAGAACCAAAGGCGACTCCCGATACGCCCGTTGCCGCGCACAAGCTGACCACGGCACCGAGGCTTTCGGAAACGGCGATAAAAGCCGAAGCCGCATTGCCCGGCATCGTGACGAAGCTGAATGATCCGAAATGGCTCACGCGGGAAGAGGGCCAAAGAGATCTGCAGGAGTCGTTGGTCCGGATCATGACGGAAATGAATCCGGTTCCGCCCGCCACGTTGAAGATTTTTCAAGATATCTATCCCAAAGCCAAGCGCGGTGAATTGACCATGGAACAAGTGAGTCGTTTGCGACGAGGCGAGCAGCGATATGAGCAAACAGCATACGAGATGCCGAACGCGCTCCCTCCCGGGATCTACGACGCGCACGAATGCCTCGATGCCGTGCGACGTCAAAGCGGATTTGAGATCACCATCGCCCCGGAGCTGCAGGAACGTTTGCACGGGCAAAAGCTGGACGTCGAAGCCTGGAACAACTCCACCTCCTCAAGCATCAAACAACTGTGTGACGTGGTTGATGGAACGCTGGAATTCGATGAAACCAATCGCAAAATCCTCCGCATCGTCCCGAAGAACAAGGAAGACGAGAGCGTCATTCTGACTGCGGGTAAGGCAATCGGTGTAGTGCGGAAAAGAAACGACGGCATCGCCGGAAAGGCCATCGACATTCGCATGACGCCAAGTGGAGGCACCATCGTGGCGCTCAATAAAGTCGAGAGTGACATCGACGGAGAGCTCGGCATCGGCGCCTCATTCATTCCGGTCAGCGGAGCGGGGCTGCCCGCCAAAATGACGATGTCTGCGACGGGAAAGCGAAACCAAATCACCGTGGACGCCACCGTCGCCAAATTCCCGGCGGAACGCCGCTATCGCATCGATGAAGCGAAAACACACCCTCTCGGCTTCCAAACACTGGGATTCAAGAAATTCGAAGAGAACGGCACGTGGACCGTCGTCATTGAGATCGGCATGTTCGCCGATATTCCCTGGCCGCCGACACCCTATGCCTGGGACAAACTGACGTATGCCGTAACTTCCGCGTCCGAGTACGTACTCCGCGATCCTAAAGGCGAAACGATTCCGGCTACACTCCACTTCGTCAGCATCAATCAACGCGAAATGAAGCTCGAACTGAGAGGAGCATCTGCGGAGCCCGAAAACATCGACGTGAAAGCCTACAAAGAGTTCGACCAATCGGCCCCGATCGTCTTCGAAGTACCGCACGAGAAAGCCAAAAAAGAGTAGAATACGACCGATGGACTCCATCTTCCTTCGCGGCATCGAATGCAACACGCGCATCGGCGTGCCCGAAAGCGAACGTGCACGGGCGCAGAAAATCTTGGTCGATGTGGAATTGTTCCTATCGACGAAAAAGATCGCCGCATCGGACGATATCCATGACGGTATCGATTACGCAAAAGTCACCGAACGCGTCATCGCACTTTCAAGAGACGAACGAAAAACCGTGGAACGCTTCGCCGAAGACATCGCCGCCGCGATCCTCGCGGATTTCAAGCCGACGAGCGTGAAAGTCACGGTCTGGAAAACACCCGATCTGCCGCTCCAAAGCGCCTCCGTTACCATCTCACGCCCATAGCGACCGTCTACGTCGGACTCGGCTCGAATATCGACGCGGCAAAGAATTTGCCGGCGGCCGCCGCACTGCTGAAGAAAAAATTCAAAGGGATCCGGTTCTCGCATATCTATAAATCCGCGCCGATGGAACTCAAAGACCAGCCCGAGTTCTTCAACGCAGCCGCGGTGTTGGAAAGTGATCTGACTCCCGAAGAAATTTTGAACGAGCTCCAAACGATCGAAAAGAAGCTCAAGAAAAATCCGCCGAAACGCTTCGGCCCCAGAACGATCGACTTGGATCTGCTCCTCTACGACGCCGAAATCCGCCTGGAGGACGAGCTCACGCTCCCCCACCTGCGCCTCCATGCCCGCAGGTTCGTCCTGGAGCCTCTCGTAGAGCTCGGCGCGGGCGATATGCCCCACCCGGGCTTCGAACGTCTCCTACGCGATTTCTTGGCCGACACCAAAGATCAGAAGTGCGAGAGGACGGAGATGAAACTGTGAATGAGTGCAAAGAATACAAGGAATACAAAGATTGCAAGGAACTGCTGCTTTGAGTAAAACAGAGTGTCGCCTTGGAAAAATGCCGTAACGCTTCACGTGAAGCGGAGCGTGAAAAAGTCCACTGTTTGAGGCCCGCAGGCCGAGTTTGGACTTTTTAGCGGAGCGAACGTAGAAGCGTAGGTCATTTTTCCACGAGCGACTGTTTTTCTTTGCCACTTTCTTTTGCGTCAAAAGAAAGTGGAAGAGGATCGCGGACAAAGAAGTAACACACGTCTTCAGACGACAAACGCCTGAAAGATGCGTATACTTCGCATCCCAATGGAACAGCTCTACAAATCCCTCCTCAAGAAGATTGGCGAAGACCCGAATCGCGCAGGCCTCAAGCGCACGCCCAAGCGTTGTACCGAAGCCATGGAATTTTTGACATCCGGCTACGACCAGGATTTGAAGAAAGTGGTGAACGGCGCACTGTTCCCCGCGGACACCGACGGCATGATCATCGTGAAAGACATCGAGTGCTACTCGCTCTGCGAGCACCACATGCTGCCGTTCGTCGGCAAGGTGCACGTCGGGTACATCCCCGATCAAAAGATCATCGGACTCAGCAAGATCCCGCGCATCGTGGACATGTTCGCCCGCCGCCTCCAAGTGCAGGAGAGGCTCGGCCAGCAAATCTGCGACGCGCTCTCGGACGTGCTCAAGCCCAAGGGCATCGGTGTGGTCATCGAAGCGAACCACTTCTGCATGATGATGCGCGGCGTCAGCAAGCAGCACAGCATCGCCAAAACGAGCCACATGAAGGGCTCCTTCAAGCGCGACGCGCGGACCAGACAGGAATTCCTGGATCTGATCCGCGGTTAGCCTAGTTCAGGCTGAACTCGGGCATTCCTTTTCCTTCCTTGAGGCTCTTTTGAATGGCGGCGATCTGTACGGCTTCCTGCATTTCTCGGAAACCCCGGTTCGTCTCGGCGGCCTTTTCGGCGAGCTCCTTGCCGTTGTGACCCTGCGAGTCCAAGAACTTGGCGACCGACTCGGTCGTCTCCACATACTCGTGGTATTCCTTGGTGTGGCCGTTCAAGCCGCCCTCGGCATCCACGGACTGCTTCTCGCGGAAGGCCAGGCGACGAATCTTACCGCGCTGCCTGTCGATGACGGGGTCACCCGTCGGAGGCAGGGTGGCGACCATGTCCCCCGCTTCCTGCTCGCGGTGCTTACCCTCGTGGAGCGCCACGCGATTGGCCAGGTTCTTGTCCGTGAGGACCCTGGCGGCGATGCCGACCTTGCGCGTGTCGTCGTGCTGAAGACCGACCGTCGCGTCCTGGGAATCAAGAACGTAGGCGTCGGCCGTGGGATCGATGGCCTTCATGCGCTCGGCATCGGCTTCCTCGGCCTTCTTTTCGACCTCCTTCTGCAATCCCTGAACCGATACGTCTTCGCCCATGGCTGCGGCTCCGTCGGAACCCTTGGCATTGCCGTACAAGAGTTCTTCGATTTTCTTTTTCTGGATGTCTTTGACGTCGGAGACTTTGCGCTCGCCCTTGGCGGCTTCATCCAACGCCTGCTTTTCGGTCTGATCAAATGCGCGGTCGATGATCTCTTTTCGATCGGTGACTGCGGCCGGTGATGTCTCGAGTGTGGTTGGCATACGCACATAGTTTCTCCTTTCTTGGCGATGAAGATATCGATGTGGAAATCGAAGTGCCGAAGCACGTCAAAATGCTTTGCACTAGCCACAATCACCGTGTCATCGATGTGCCTCGTTTGCGGCTACGGATTGCCCGTGTGACCGTTGCCGCCCATCGCGTCTTTCTCGAGCATGCTGTACACCGAGAGACCGTTGGCGTCTTTCTTGCCGTTGCCGTTCATGCGCTTGTCTTTCTTCATCTTGCCGCGCCAGATTTTGTCGATGTTCACGCGGTACATGTTGTGATATTTCTCCAGCTCGTCGGGGCCGGCCATCTTGAGCACGTCGAGCTCGGGCGCGAACATTTCGCTGTACCGATCGCGGCGACGGATGATTTTGGTGCTGCCGTCCTCGTAGATCATGATCATGGACGGACGACGGATGGTGTTGAAGTTGCTGCTCATGACCTGGGCGTACGCACCCACGTCCATGGCGGCGACCAAATCACCGGCACGGAGCTTGGGCATGTCGATTCCTTTGCGGATGAGGTCCCAACAGTCGCACGTGTTGCCGGCGATCGTGACGGTGTGCACGCGCGGCGAGAGCATTTTGGATGCGGGCAGGATGTCGTACTTGATATCGGGCTGAATGAGCGCGTCGGGGATGAAGTTGTACGTGGAGCCGTCGGCGATGACCATGCGGCTGTTGAGGCCGAGGCGCTTCTTGCTGATGACGCGCATGAGTCCGATGCCCGCGTTCATGACGATGCTCTTGCCGGGCTCGAAGATGAGCTGGAGCGGCGGGATGTTGTAGCGGTGGAGCAAGTTGGCGAAGTAGCGCGGGAAGTCCTTCATCTTCTCGATGGGGAACGCTTCCTCTTCGCCGATGGCGGCGGGAAACCCTCCTCCGAGGGACAAACTCTGCACGCGGATGCCGCGGTCCAAGCAGCGACGGATGAGCTTGGCGAATGAGCGTGCGGCCATCTTGAAGACCTTCGGGCTGTGCACGTAGCCGCCCATGAAGTGGAATCCCTTGAAGTCGACGTACGGACTGTTTTTCGTGAGGTCGATGGCGCGGTCCACGTACCCGATGGGAATGCCGTACTTGTTGCCGCGCGTGGAGTACGAACCGAGCTGGAGCATCGGGTTCACGCGGATGACCGTATCGATGTGCTTGCGGAGCTTCTTGGCGGTGTGCGCGATGTGCTCGATTTCCTCGATGGAGTCGGCGGTGATGGATTGCACGCCGATCTTGATGGCGAAGTGGATGTCTTGCTCGGTCTTGAAGAGGTTCGTGAACGTGAGCTGCTTGGGCTTGAAGTCCGCCAGAAGTCCGAGGATCAGCTCTCCGACGGACGAGCAGTCCAGCTCGAAACCTTCCTCGCGCACGATGCGGAGCACTTCCAGGTTGCTGTTGCACTTCACGGCGTACTGCAGAGCGATCTCGTTGCCGAAGGTCTTCTTGAAGCGCTGGAGACGGGAACGAATCTCGCTTTCGACGAGCACGTATAAAGGAGTGCCGTACTTCTCCAAGATTTTATCGACCGGAACTCCCTCGATGGTCATCATGCCGCGGACGTCCTGTTGCACGAAGCGCGCCCAACGTGGACGCATGTAGCGTGAGCTCACTTTGTGCGGTCGTACTTGCTTGAACTTGTATGAGCCCGGAGGGCGTTTGGACATTGCGAGAGGAAAACAAACAGAGTGGAATTATAGTCAGCGTGCGCTGCATGTAAAGCAAAATCTTTCGCTCGGCGACAACCGTCCTACAGATCCAAGAGCACCGCGGCGATCCACGGAAACGCGACGGTCACATCGCTCTGGATGATTTGGTAGTAACTCTTGGTGCTGAGCTTGTCCCACGTGATCTTCTCTTTGCCGCCGGCACCGGAGTAGGAGCCGTACGACATCGGCGATGAGCCGATCTCGATGAAGCCGGCCCAGTCACGAACGTCGTGATGCTTGAGGTCGTGCTTGATGGAAGGAACGACGCAGATGGGGAAGTCGGCTGCAATGCCTCCGCCAAGCTGGAGGAAGGCTATGGGGCTGTCTTTGGACTCCTCCAGATACCAGTCATACAGAGAGGTGAAGTACTCAAGTCCCCCTTTCATGACGGTCGGACTCACGGAGAGATCTTTCTCCTCCTTATATTTTCCGTCGTAGGTGTAGCTGGCGAAAATGTTGCCCATGGTGGAGTCTTCGAATCCCGGAATGACGATGGGGATGTTTTTCTCGTATGCCGCATACGCCCAACAATCGTCGGGGTTCGCTTGCGGATCGGGCTTGATGAGACCTTCGGCGAAGAGGCGGCGGAAGTACTCGTGTGGAAAGTAACGCTCCCCTTTCTTCTCGGCATCCTTCCACATCTTGAAGAGGTGCGGCTCCATGATGCGGACGCTCTCATCTTCCGGAAGGAACGTATCGGTGATGCGACGAAGTCCCGCGTCGCGGAGTTCGGCCTCCTGGTCGGGCGTCAGCTCGGTGTAGCGGGGAATGTGGGCGTAGTGCGAGTGTGCGACGTAGCGGTAGTACGATTCCTCGTGGTTGGCGGCCGTGGCGGAGACCAAGTGAACCTTACCCTGACGGATGAGCTCGGCGAGCATCACGCCGACCTCGAAGGAACTGAGTGCGCCCGCGATGGTGACGACGAGCTTCCCGCCGTTCTTCAGATGTTCCTTCAGCCACAGAGCGGATTGGAGGGTGGAACCGCCGTTGCAGTGTTTCAGCGTAAGTTCTGCGAACGCCGAGACGGGAGTCTTGCTCTTCTTGACGTTGGCAACGACGGTGCCCGTCGTCTTCGTATCTTCGGTGACGATGTACTTGCGGAGGCTGGGCGAGAGTTGATCGAACTTCTTCATGGTCGTGGGGGAAAATGCAAACGATGAATCAAAAACAATCGTACAGAGTTTCTCATGGCAGACAACAGTTTCTGGTACAATCTCGCGGCACTCATGACCAAGAAAACCGTCACCGTCGGCCTCGTGCAAATGTCGATGACGAGCGATGCTCAGGCAAATCTGATGCGCGCGCTCGAGCTCACGGCCGAAGCGGCGAAGAAAGGAGCGAACCTCGTGGTGCTCCCCGAACTCTTCATGGGTGAATATTTCTGCCAAAAGAAAGACGACAAGCGCGCCTTCGAGACGACGGAGCCGATCCCCGGCCCCACGTCCAAAGCGCTGTCCGAAGCCGCAAAGAAGCACAAGATCGTGCTCGTGGGCGGATCGATCTTCGAGAAAGGATCCGATGGCAAGAACTACAACACGGCTCCCGTCTTCGAGACCGACGGCACACTGCTCGGCACATACCGCAAAACGCACATTCCCGAAGACATCCTGTATCACGAGCAACACTACTTCACGCCGGGCGACACGGGCATCCGCGTGTTCGAAACGTCCGTCGGAAAAGTGTGTCCGCTCATCTGCTACGACCAGTGGTACCCGGAGGCCGCTCGCATCGCCGCACTCAAAGGAGCCGAGATCATCGTCTACCCCACCGCGATCGGCGTCATCGACGGCGACGTGGAGGAGAACATCACGGGTGACTGGGAGAACATGTGGCGCTCGGCCCAAGTGGGTCACGCCGCGGCAAACAACGTATACGTTGCGGGGGTGAACCGCGTGGGCAAAGAAGGCGCCATCACGTTCTGGGGCGGATCGTTCATCGCGGATCCCTCGGCGAAGCTGATCGCGAAAGCAAATGACAAAGAAGGAGTGACGCTCGCCGAGTGCGACTTCTCCCGCGTGAAGCCGCTGCAAAAAGCATGGAGATTCCTGGAGAACCGGAGACCCGAGACGTACGACCTCATCACGAAAAAATCATGACGTCACCGAGCGGTTATCGGATGCCGGCCGAATGGGAGCCGCACCAGGGAACATTGCTCACCTGGCCGCATGACGAAACCCACTGGCCCGGACTTTTTGAACATATCCCCGCCATCTGGGCGCGCATGACCAAAGAGCTGGAGATCGGCGAAGAGGTGCACATCGTGACGCACGACAAAGCGCTGGAGGACGCCATCCGCGTAGAACTCAAAAAAGAAGGAGTGCAGGGTGATCGCGTCACGTTCCACCGCATTCCGAGCAACTTCGCCTGGGCACGTGACCACGGACCGATCGTGGTAAAGAACATCAAAGGCGAGCGAATGTTTTTGGATTGGGCATTCAACGCTCATGGCAACGATTGGGCATTCGACAAGGACGACAAGATCCCGTCGCTCCTTGCGAAAGAGATGAAGGTCAAAACGAAGCGTCTCGACATGGTGCTCGAAGGCGGATCCATCGACGTGAACGGACTCGGCACGCTGATGACGACGGAAGATTGTCTCCTGAACCCCAACCGTAATGCCGGCCTGACGAAAGAAGAGATCGAAGCGACGCTCAAGGCCGAGCTCGGCCTGACGAACGTTCTGTGGCTCGGCAAAGGCATCGCCGGAGACGACACCAGCGGCCACGTGGACGACCTGACGCGCTTCGTGGGACCGAAAACCGTCGTCACGATCGTGCACGAGGATCCGAACGACCGCGACTACGCTCCGCTCCGGGAAAATCTCAAGCGTCTCAAGACGATGAAAGACCAGGACGGGAATCCGCTCGAAATCATCACGCTGAAGCAACCCAAACCGGTATACGTGAATGACAAAGATCCGACGAAAACGACGATCGGCGACAAAGAAGGTTTCCGCATCCCGGCGAGCTACGCCAACTTCTATATTGCGAACGAATGCGTGCTGCTGCCGGTGTGGAACGATGCGAACGACGCGGCGGCGATCGAGACGCTCAAAGAATGCTTCCCCACCCGTCGCATCGTGCCCATCGACAGCCGCATCCTCACATGGGGCCTGGGCTCATTCCACTGCGTTACGCAGCAAATCCCCGCTTAAGACGAGGACTGCAAAGAATACAAGGAATACAAAGAGTACAACGAACCACGAGGGTGTGAATCCACATCCAAAGGGGTGGAGCGCGCCGCAGCGGGGGGTGAGGGTGGGTATCGGCGCGCAGCGTTTTCTTGGTTACTTCTTTGTCGCGACAAAGAAGTGACACTCGCATTGCGTCAAAAGAAAGTGGAAATGATTGCAGACGAAGAAGTTACCATCGCAAGAGTACCGATGTCATACATCATTGACACTCCCGGCAGGTACGCGAAGAATGAATCCATGACGCTTCGCCCCCACACATCATCGGACATCACCGTCACTCATCCTCTGGAACTTGCGGCCAGAGCCGTCGCATCAAAGACAAGGAATCCCGAGCAGGTCGAAAAGCAGCTGGATCCGCTGCGCCGAGCGCACAACATTTCCGCGGAAGAAACGCGCGCCTTCGTGAAAGAGCTTCTGGATCGAACTGCGGCTTAAACAGGCTTATGCTCGTACGTCTCGAAGGTAAACGCGTATTTGTGATCCCTATCTTTGTCGTGCTCTTTCGATGACGTTTTATTCCAATGCTTCCACGTGATGTCGGGGAGCTTGATGTCACCGTCGATCTCGGCATGCACGCGCGTGAGATAGATTTTCTTCACGCGAAGTTCCTCCATGATTTCCATGAGCGCTTCTTGGAAGAGCCGCGCTCCTCCGATGACGAAGATCTCGTCGGTCACTTTCTCGCCCTTCAGTTTCATGAGCGCATCGCCGAGCGTGGGAAATACCTCGCAACCGGGAACCGACTTCACCGTCGTGGAAATGACGATATTGCGGCGATTCGGCAACGGCTTGCCGATGGATTCGTACGTCTTTCGGCCCATGATGACCGTGCGGCCCTTCGTCGTCTCGCGGAAAAACTTGAGATCGTCCGGCAAATGCCACGGCAACGTGTTGTTCTTGCCGATGACATCGTTCTCCGATGCCGCAACGATCAAAGAGATAAGCATGCTTCGATTTTAGCATGCACCCAGGGATGGCGCGCGCCGCAGGTGGGGGTCTGCGGGTAAGCGATTTCGCTTCACACGAAATCGCGGGGTATCGGCGCGCAGCGCTTTCTTTGGTCCTTTCTTTGTCGCGACAAAGAAAGGACATTACACAGCAATGGGAGCCTTGATCCCCGGTTCCGGATCGTACCCTTCGATCGTAATATCCTCGAACGTAAAATCGAAAATCGATGTCCTCGCCGGGTTCAGCTTGAGCGTCGGAAGTTTCTTCGGTGTGCGCGTCAGTTGCAAGTTCGCCTGCTCGACGTGGTTGAGGTACAGGTGCGTGTCACCGAGCGTGTGCACGAACTCGCCGACCTTGAGGCCCGTGACCTGCGCAATCATGTGCGTGAGCAGTGCGTACGATGCGATATTGAACGGTACGCCGAGGAAAATATCGGCGCTGCGCTGGTACAGCTGGCAGCTGAGCTTGCCCTCCGCGACGTAGAACTGGAACAAGCAGTGGCACGGCGGCAGCGCCATCTTGTCGATGAACGGGACGTTCCACGCCGAGACGATGAGGCGACGCGAGTTCGGATTTTTCTTGATGTTCTCGATGAGACTCGTGATCTGGTCGTAGATCTTGCCGTCGGTCCCCTCCCACGTGCGCCACTGCGCGCCGTAGACGGGACCCAAGTTGCCGTCTTTGTCGGCCCATTCGTCCCAAATGGTCACACCGTTGTCCTTGAGATATGCGATGTTCGTCTCGCCCTTCAGGAACCACAGAAGCTCATGGAAAATCGAGCGCGTATGCAGCTTTTTCGTCGTGAGGAGCGGGAAACCCTCGTTCAAATCGAAGCGCATCTGGTAGCCGAAAACCGAGAGCGTTCCCGTGCCCGTACGATCGTCTTTTTTGACGCCGTGAGCCTGGACGTGCCGAAGGAGGTCGAGATACTGCTTCACGGTCGGATGGTACTGCAATTGTGCTGAGCACGACAATGAACCATACTGCGCCCCATGCAAAAAACGTTCTTCGTCATCTCGAAGCCGAACTTCAGGCGCGTCGGGGTTCTCCCCAACGTCATCGCGGGGACCGTCATTTGGACGGTGATCTTCCCCATCGCACTGCTGCATGCGTGGGTGTGGATCTATCAGGAAATTTATTTTTCGATCTACGAGATTCCCAAGGCGAAATGGAAGGACTACGTAACGTACGACAGAAACGAGCTCGGCAAGCTGACGATCTGGCAAAAATTCGCGTGCGCATATTGTTCGTACGCCAACGGCACCATCGCGTGGATCAAGGTCGTCATCAATCGCACCGAGATGTACTCGTGCGCCATCAAGCACAAAACGCCGAAGCTCGGCCAAGAGCATCAGGCTGAGTTCTTGCCCTACGAAGACTTCCGGTAGTTACTTGCAGCGCTCGGGACGCGTGGTATCCGTCTTCATCGCCGCAAACGTCGGTGCGTAGGCGTTGTTGGCGTTCCACACGGTGTATCCGCACGCACCGGCGTCGTACACGGCGTCGATTTGGTCCTTCATGTTTTTGGTCGTGACGCCGTAGCCCTGGATCCACGGACGAATTTTGTGCGCGTGGTCGGGGCCGAGCAACTCGGCATACCCCGTGAGCGTGCGGTAGACGAGGAAGTACATGCGGCTGCGCGGATCTTTGCCCGGAACGTAGTACGCACCTTCGGCGAACGTGGCGGGGTACGCCATGGGCGAGATGACGTCGACGAGCGGCGCGAAACGGACGAAATCCTGGCCCAGCGTCTCCATGTTCACGGGATAGTTCCAGCCCAAAATTGCGTATGTGGAGAGTCCGAGCTTGGTCTGCGGACCGCAACGATCGATTTCGTTGCGAATGGCGCGGATGAAGACTTCCACGCGATCGGCCTTCTCTACACCGGAGTATGCACGGAGTGCGCCGAACTCGGCGGTGGAGAAACGGATGTAATCCAAGTTGATTTCGTCGATCCCGGCGCGTGCCAGTTCGCAGACGACTTCGGAGTTGTACGTGATGGCGGTCTCGTCGGAAGGATCCACCCACTCCTGGCTGAGCACCTTGCCTGACACGGGGTCTTTGATGCGCGTCTCGGGCTTCTTGGCGGTGAGTCCGGCGTCTTTGATGGAAACGAAACGTCCGATGACGTACACGCCGCTGCCGTGGAGACGTTGGAGAATCTCGGGCAAGTCGTAGAGCGGGCGCACCAGGCCGACGTCGTTGGCCATGGGTGCGGCGGAGTGGAAATAGACGGCCGAGCCCTTCACATCCATGACGATGGCCGAACCGCTTGCGGCACGAAGATCGTCGATGCTGCCTTCGAAAAACTTCTTTCGTCCGATGCTGCTGGCCGTGAGGTAAATGCCGACCTTGTTGTCCGAACGCACGATGGCCGGAGGATGCGACTCCACGACCGCGGGAGCGGTTTCGGCGGGAGCATTCGAGACGTCGACGGGTTCCGTGAAACGCGGTGCTTCGGGTGCGGCTTCATGGACCTCCGTGATGGGAGTCTCTTCGGTCGCAACCGACATGACGGGCTCAGGGGCAGCCCGGGGTGTGACGAGGCTGGCCGGCGAAGCGGGCTGCAGATAGCGCAGAACGACGATGGTGGTGACCATCGTACTGACGAGTGAGGTGCGGAGAATGGGGAAATCCTTGCGACGGGCATCCTGCTCACCGCGTGTCGAACGAACGCTGCCGCGCGTACGGGCCAGCAGATCGGATGGCAGACCGAATGCGGTTTCGCCCAAATCGCGGTGGCATTCGCCGTTGATCTCTCTGCGGAGAGAATCGACCTTTTGGTCCGACATGATGGGTTGTTGGTGTGGGTGTGTGAATTTTTCTCCTCATTATACGCCAAAATGTCCCTTTTTTCAATGCCTGAGCCGCGAAAACCCTAGGCGATGTACCTCCTCTTGAAGGGCTCCCCTCCCTTGGGATGCTTGCCCTTGGGCATGAGCGAACCGGCGTAACGCCACGCCATTTCGAAAATCTGGCGCTGGGTTTCGGCGACTTCTTTGCTTTCGATGATGAGTCCGAAGATGTCGCGATCGCCCTTGAGGCCCGAATCGAACGAACAGATGACGACTTTGTGGTCGTAGACTTTGATTTCGTTCTTGAAGTCGAACTGCGATGCGGGGACCAAGCGAATCTCGCGAATTTTCTGCTGATCTTCGCCGTGCACGCGCTTGCCCGTCGCGTCGTCGGGCGCGATGCCGCGCAGACGAATGCCGCGCTTCACGCGCTCATCGACGTACTCCGTGTCGTACTGCGGCCAGAATTTGCGAATGACCGCAGAGTTGGCGAAATTCAGAATCTCGGTGCCCGCAGTGAGCGTGTCTTGGTACACGTGACGGACTCCTTCCCACCCCTCGAAGAATCGGACGCGCGGCTTTCGGTACTTGGCACCCTGCAGTGACCTGAGTTCAGGGAGCACGCGCTCGAGAGCCTCGGCATTTTTGCGCGCTTCGAGCGCCACGTACTCGGGTGCCACGGGGGCATACCATTTGGCCCGAGCCTTGCGAATCACCGTAAAATAGCCTCTGTGAACCATTTCCTCGAGCAAGTTGTACGACGTGATGCGGTTGATGCCCGTCACTTTGGCGTAGTCCGACGCGGGAGCCGTCCCGAGCTGGAGGCCGGCGACGTAGAGCTTGGACTGCTTCGCGTCGAGACCGACGGATTCCAGAACGTGGATGATGTCTTTGGCCATGCGCGGGACACGATAGCAATATGTAAGAGGAATGAACAACTCGAAAACCGATGAACGAAAACGTCGTTTGTGTTCATCCATGCATATGGCTTCCAAAAGCGATAAAAGGGAAGAGATGTTCTGTTGTTCAAAAAAGAAACAGTCGAAAAAAATGCGTCAACGTTTCGATAGGAATGACGCGGGAGAGGACGTAGAAAGACGTCGTCACATGACTTCCTTACCCTCTCCCTTTCCCCCCTTCTCATGACAGCGAAAGACGTCATCGCTTTGGCGAAAAAACACAAATGCACGGTCCTCGACCTGACCTTCGTGGACGTGCCGGGCACGCTGCATCACACCAGCAAACCCATCCACCAGCTGGAAGACGTTCTCAAGGAGGGCGCCGGCTTCGACGGCTCCTCCATCCGCGGTTTTCAACAGATTCAGGAATCTGACATGCTGTTGATTCCTGACCCGAACACTGCGTACATCGACCCGTTCACCGAGGAATCCACGCTCTCCATGCTCTGTGACGTCAAAGAGCCGGGCGCCAAGGACCTCTACATCAGGAGTCCCCGCACCATCGCCAAGAAAGCGCTCGAGTACCTCAAGAAATCCGGCATCGCCGACGTGGCGTACTTCGGACCCGAGGCCGAGTTCTTCATCTTCGACCACGTGAGCTACGACGTCGGAACCGGAAAGTCTCACTATGAAGTGGACAGCGACGAAGCCACCTGGAACAGCGGTGCGTGCGCCGACGAATGCCAAAATCTCGGCTACACGATCCGCCACAAGGAAGGCTACTTCCCCGCTTCCCCGTTCGACAAGCAGCAGGACATCCGCGCCGCGATGGTCATGGAGATGGAAAAAGCCGGCATCACGATCGAGACGTTCCACCACGAGGTGGCCACGGGAGGCCAGGCCGAAATCGACATGAAGTTCGACGAACTTCTGGTCATGGCCGACAAGCTCATGCGCTACAAATACATCACGCGCAACGTCGCCAAGCGGTACGGCAAGAGCGTGACGTTCATGCCCAAGCCCCTCTTCGGAGACAACGGTTCCGGCATGCACACGCACCAGAGCTTGTGGAACAAGGGCAAGCCGCTCTTCGCCGGCAACGAGTATGCGGGCCTCAGCAAAATGGCTCTGTACTACATGGGAGGCATCCTCAAGCACGCTCGCGCGCTCTGCGCCATCTGCAACCCCACGACGAACAGCTACAAGCGTCTCGTCCCGGGCTTCGAAGCTCCGGTGAACTTCATCTACTCGGCACGCAACCGCTCGGCCGCCATCCGCATTCCCATGTACTCGGAGAACCCCAAGGCAAAGCGCATCGAATTCCGCTCACCGGACCCGGCATGCAACCCGTACATCGCGTTTGCCGCGATGCTCCTCGCGGGACTGGACGGCATCAAGCGAAAAATCGAACCCGGTGCACCCACCGACCAAAACTTGTACCAAATGGACCCCGCCAAGCTCGCCAAGATCACGCGCGCACCGGAAGATTTGAACGAAGCGCTCAATGCGCTGGATAAAGATCATCAGTTCCTCCTCGACGGCGGAGTCTTCAACAAGAAATTCTTGGACGATTTCATCGCCGTGAAGCGTGACGAAGTCGCCGACGAGCGGAAGCGCCCGACGCCGGGTGAGTTCTTCAAGTACTACGACGTTTAAAAGAGCGGGTAGAAGTTAGCGGGTAGCGAATAGAAAATTCCTACCCGCTACCCGCCAATCGCTATCCGCTTCTCAGCATTATTTCTCCCTCCTCTCCCCCATGATCAATACCGGAAACACCGCCTTCGTCCTGATCTCGGCCGCACTCGTGGCCATCATGACGCCGGGGCTCGCATTCTTCTACGGCGGACTCGTGCAACGCAGGGGCGTGCTCACCATCATGATGCAGAGCTTCATCTCGATGGGTCTCGTGACCGTACTCTGGGCCATCCTCACGTTCTCGCTGGCATTCGGAAACGACGTCGGAGGAGCGGGCATCATCGGCGGCATGCAGCACTTCATGATGAAGGGCGTCGGCATGACGCCGGGCGCGTACGGAGCCGATATTCCCTACTTGGCGTTCTTCGTCTTCCAGATGATGTTCGCCATCATCACGCCCGCGCTCATCACGGGTGCGTTCACGGAGCGAATGAACTTCAAGAGCTACCTGATCTTCCTCGTCATCTGGAGCATCGTGATCTACGCACCGCTCGCGCACATGGTGTGGGGCGGAGGTCTCATCGCCAAACTCGGCGCCATCGACTTCGCCGGAGGAACCGTGGTGCACATCAGTGCCGGTATGGCGGCACTCGCGTCGGTCTTCGTGCTCGGCAAGCGTGCGCACACGCAGCACCAGCCGCATAACATCATGCATGTGGCTTTGGGTGTGGGTCTCCTGTGGTTCGGTTGGTACGGCTTCAACGCGGGTAGCGCGCTCGCAGCGAACGGCCAAGCCGCAGCCGCATTCGCCAACACCGACATCGCCGCATCCATGGCGATGGTGACGTGGCTCTTCCTGTCCTGGATCGTGGACGGCAAACCCAGTGCCGTCGGCGCACTCACGGGAGCCGTGGCGGGACTCGTGGCCATCACGCCCGCCGCCGGTTACATCGAACCGAGCTCGGCGCTGCTCATCGGCATCATCGCCGCGGTGTGCTGCTTCTACGCCATCAAATTCCGCATCAAAATGGGCTGGGATGACGCACTCGACGTATGGGGCTGCCACGGAGTCGGTGGCATCGTGGGATCGATCCTGACGGGTGTGTTCGCCGCCAAGGAAATCGGCGGATTCTCGGGGCTCATCGAAGGCAACACGACGCAGTTCATCGCGAACATTCAGGGAACGGTCATCGCCATGATCTTCGCGTTCGTCGCGACGTACCTCATCCTCATCGTCATGAAACTCTTCATGAAACTCGGCGTGGAAGCCAACGGTGGCAGTCTGGACAAAGCCATCCACGGCGAAGAGGCGTACGACTTTTAGCTACCGCAAGGTAGAGGGCAAAGAGGCACGCCGGGACGTGCCTCTTTTTTTGGGCACAGCCAACACCCCTTTGTGAAAAAGGGGTGTATGTAGGCTGTATCGCGGAGGATACCGATGCAAAATCACTGCGAGATCCACGGCGTGGCTTTGAAAAACTCAAACCCAAAGACCAGGATATGTGCGACTGCGATGGGGAGCAGCAAAGCCGGCGTCCCCAACAGGAAATCCGCCTCAAACGTTCGTTCGTATTGCGGCTCCTGATACATCAGTCTGCCCGCCAGCCAATCCGTCGCGACGAAGACGAGAAGGACGAAGGCATACCCAACGATACTGGGAGACGAAAAGACGTAACAGAAGAGCATCGTGAGCCCGATGGCAACAAGACAATAGCAAGGAATGAATAATAATTGTCTCTTCAGCCCCGGGTACAGGTAGCTCCATTTTCTGTTTCGTATCACCGAACGCAAGACGACGATCCATGCAATCGCATAGATCACACAGAGCATCACTGCAATCCGAGGGAACACTTCAAGCACCGTGTCATACCGATTCTGCAACATTGCACCACCTCCAAATACAGCCTATGGTTTTAAAGAACAGCGAAGTGCTGCTCATATATATCTTATAATAATACTATAATTTGTCAATATCATGTCTGAGGGCTCCAAAAGCAACAATACTGAGGAATCAGCCTGCGACTGCTGCCCCGTCTGCGGCTGCCTGCAATTCATCGACCGCAAGCTGAAGCGCTACTGCGTGAAGTGCGGAAACTTGTGCGAAACGTGCTGCGACGGCGGCAAGCAGTGAACCTACCTCCCGAACGTGAACGCAAAGGCCTGCACCCCTTTTCCCGTCAGCTTGAGGATGACATCGTGTTCGCCGTAGTCACCCTTGAACAGATTGAAGAGATCGTGACGATCGACGATGAACGTGCCCGCGTCTTTGCCGTCCACCATCACCTCGGCCTTCACCGGTTTGGCACCGTCTTCCATACCCAAGACCAAGTTGATCTCGCCGCCCACGAACTTCATGCGAATCTCGCCCGTATCGGACCGAAGCGTTTCGGATTCATCGTCGACGAGCTGCCATGAACCGGAAAGATAATACTTGCCGGGCTCGACCGATGACGGCGCAGCGTAGGTCAGGATGGCACTGCCGGGCTCACCCTGAGCATTCCCGAAGGCGGGCCAGGAGCGAGAGCTCAGATACGTCTCGGGCGTGATGGGGCCTCCTTCGCGAGGCGCGCTCGACTCGGTGACGACGGCACCCGTACTGCTCACGCCGATCTCGGCAAGCAAGCTTGCGATGGCTTTGTCCGTTTCCTCGTAATCACCCTCGCCGAAGTGCGTGTAGCGAACGTACCCCTGGGCATCGATGAGGTACTTTGCGGGCCAATAACGGTTGGCGAACGCCGACCACGTGCCGAAATCGTTGTCCTGGGCCACGGGGTACGTGAGGCCGTGTTCTTTGATGGCCATGGCGACGTTCTTCTCGCTCTTCTCGAACGTGAACTCGGGCGTGTGGACGCCGAGGAGCACGAACTTCTCGGTGCCCTTGTACTTGTCCCAGTAACCCTGCACATACGGCAGCGTGCGGATGCAGTTGATGCAGCTGTACGTCCAGAAATCGACGAGGACGACTTTGTCTTTCATGCCTGCCATGGTGAGAGGCTCCGAGTTGTGCCAGGGACCGAGACCCGTGAGCTCGGGAGCACGAATGATCTTGGGGAGAGAGGAGGGTTGCATACCGTTGGAAGAAGAAACGGCGCCCGAACCGGACGGACCACCGTCGATGGGAAAGAGGAGCTCCTCGAGCTTCGAGCCGACGTCACCGAACATCGTGTGGTCTTCGACCCATACCTGAATTTTCTGCAGCACATTCATGTGGAGTGCCACGGCGGTGAGAATGAGAATGATGCCGACGATACGTTTGACGAGCCCCGTGTATTTGTTCAGAACCCTCACGGAACGAACGGCGTACTGCCCGCCGTACCCGACGATGAGGAGCGGAACGGCCGTACCGAGGGCGTAGGAGAAGAGGGCCAGAAGCGCCATGGGACCCGGTTGCTCCCGTACCAGCGCCAAAGCGAAGCCGAGCGCGGGGCCCGCGCAGGGCACCCAGACCAACCCGAGCGTGAGGCCCACGAGGAATGCGGTGAGGAGCGAGTCGTTGCCAAACTCGGAGCGGGCTGTCAGCTGCGCACCCGCACCGAATTGCTGAATGCGGTTCGCGATGCTTCCCGCGATTTCCAGTGCGAAGATACCGAGCATGATGGCGATGACGACGGCAGGCACTCCTTTATCGAGAAAGAAAAATCCTCCCGCCACCGCACCCGCCAAGCGGACGACGCGGAAGCCCGAAAGGAATGACACGCCGAACAGAAGCAGGATGTAGTACGTCGCAATGCGGATGTAATCGGCGAGCTCCACGAACTGGTCGAGCACGACGAGGAGCACGAACGTGAACAGCGTGAAGCTGATGACCATGCCGAGCACGGTCACGAACGGGCGAAAGCGGCTCCTGCCCGCGATACTGACGCCCACGACCACCGGAACGAGCGGGAGAATGCACGGCAGAAGAATGGTGATCATGCCGGCGAGAAACAGGAGGACGAAGAGGCTCATTTTTTGCGGGAGGAAGAGGACGAGGAAGATTGTTGAAGCAAGACCACGCTCAGTTCCGCGTCGGCGGGATGAATGAGTGATGACGTCCTTGCTTTCTTGGCATCGAGAACGACGAATGTGTCGGGGACGATGACGCCGTACGTGATGCGCGCACCCGTGGATGTCGCGAATTCGATGCGGTAGACCGGAAGCTTGAGTGAGCCCGAGAGCGAGAGCGTGCGGATGAGCGCATCGTGCTTGGTCGAGAACGGATCGTTTTTATCGGCAAAGAACAGAACGGACGCGCTGCCCGACATCACGAGTCTGGGATCGTAATCCTTATACAGAAGCGGACGAGAGGCTGCGGATGAGACGGATGAAGATGGAACGGATGACGTGTATTCCGGTTCACGCAACTCCAACGTCTTGCGAGTCTCGTTCACGGCCACGAAAAGAAGGACCGCGAGGACCACGATGCACGAACCGAAAAACACGATATGTCGCATGGACCGCAAGTATACGCCGTTACGAACGTGCTTCAAACAAACAGTTCTTGCAATCGTGATTCCGTGCGGTGCACACCGCGCGTCCGTGCGCGATGAGCAGGTGCGACAAGTTCGCCCACTCCGAGCGCGGCGTCTTCTTCATGAGGTCGGCCTCGATCGTGGACTGTGTTTTCGCGCGCGTGAGCCCGAGTCTGCGGCTGACACGCATGACGTGGGTATCCACGGCGATCCCCTCCTGCACGCCGAAGGCCGTGGAGAGAACGACGGATGCGGTTTTGCGGCCGACGCCCCGAAGCGTGAGCATGTCGTGCATCGTGCGAGGAACCTTGCCGTCGAAATCATCGATGATGGTTCGGCACGCCGAGCGGATGGCCTTGGCCTTCATGCGGAAGGTTCCGCACGAGTGAATGTCGTTCTCCAGTTCGGCCTGCGTGACATCAACGTAGTCCTGCGGCGTTCGGTATTTTTTGAAGAGCGTTTTGGTGACGATGTTCACGCGCTTGTCCGTACACTGAGCCGAAAGAATGGTGGCGACCAGAAGATCGAGCGGCGTCGTCCAATCGAGCGTGCAGCCCGCCTCGGGATAGAGAACTTTGAGCCGACGGAGAGCGTCCTCAATGCTAAGTTTCTTCATGGAACGTCACTATAAAACCATTCGCGCCGCCGTGCCTGAAAAATCTCTGCAATCCGAACAAAAAAAGATGGAGCGTCAATTCTTAATCTTGCATCGGAGATGTACTGTCTGGTCCCCCCATGAGCGCACTTCCCCCGATCACCGTTTTTGACGTCGAAACAACGGGTCTCGACGCCAAGCGCGGACATCGCATCATCGAGATCGCCGGCATCCGCATCGAAGACGGACAAGTGGATGAAACGAAGTCGTTCGTCTCGCTCGTGAACCCCGAACGCGAGATTCCGTGGGAGGCCAAACAGGTCAACAAAATTTCCGATGACGACGTGCGCGGAGCTCCCGGCATCGAGGAAGTGCTTCCGAAGTTTTTGGAGTTCGCCCAAGGATCGATTCTCGTGGCCCACAACGCCAACTTCGACATGGGGTTCCTGAACGTCGAAAAAGAACTGTGCTGGGGCTACGTGGAAGTGCCCGAGTGCCTGTGCACCATGCTCCTAAGCCGCGCGCTCTTCCCCACCCAGTTCGGGCACAGCCTGGACGCGGTCGCCAAACGGTTGAACCTCACCATCCCCCAGGCTCGTCACCGCGCGCTGCCCGACGTCATGCTGACGGCCCACGCTCTCCTCAAAATGATGGAACTTGGGGAGATTTCCACGATCGACGATCTGCGCGGCCTGGCCTCGCTCGGGGCCAACGTTCGCTAACACTGCTCGGAAACGCTGTCCGATGCGGTGCACATCCATGACGAGCGCATGGAAGTCCGGACCGATGTTGAACGAACGCTGTAACGGCAACCTGTTCGCGGCATCCTGAAGATGATCCATCGCCTCCGCCGTCGGCAATGACCCGTCGCGATACCCGGTCAATGCTCGGGTGAGATAGTCGGCTGCTTCGGCCTGCGACGAGAACGTGAGCGGAGCGATATCGACATCCTCCGCGCACATGGGGCAAAGATCCACATTTATCTTGGGATGGGACGGAAAACGGCTATAATGTGCGCAGAAATGGCCGTCCTGCCCATCACCATCGGCGAGAAGTCGCCCATCTTGCACGCCAAAACCAAGCCCGTAAAAACGGTGACCAAAGCACTCCTCAAACTGATCGAGGACATGAAGGAAACGACCGTCGCTTCCAGAGGTGCGGGCATCGCGGCGCCGCAAGTGGGGCACAGCGAACGCATCTGCATCGCACTCATCAATGACAAACTCACAGCGCTCGTGAACCCCAAGATCACGTGGCGCAGCGACACCACGGCCATCGCCGAAGAGGGTTGCCTCAGTCTCCCCGACTTGTGGCTCAATATCTCACGTCCTACGGACATCGTGGTGGTGTTCGAGACTCCGGAAGGCAAGAAACGCGAACTCAAGCTCGGCGGCTTCGACGCCCGCGTCGTGCAGCATGAGGTGGATCACCTGGAAGGCATTCTCATCACCGATCACCGCAAGCAGAAGGTGATGTAGTGGCGCGAAGGAAAAAGAGGGAGTAGCGTTTGAGGCTATGGTGAGAAGCGTGCATGAAATTGACGAAGCAGAGTATTTCGGACGAACTGCCGATCGTCTGGATCGCACGCAGATGCATATCGATCAACTCAGAATTCATGCCAGCGAAGGAACCGTGCAGGCCCTCGCCTTCTGCGGGGATTTGAAGAACGATGAAACGCTGGCCCCGGGCACTCGGCTCCTCTTGAGCGGTCACGGCGTGGTGGCTCAATTGGAAACCATTCGTGAGATGACTGCGGCTCTTTTGAGGCGAGAGCCTCCCACTCAGCCCAGAGACAGCGCGCCCATCAAACGCGCGGCGGAACGTGCATTGAAGGAATTGAAACGAAAGTCACATATCCACAA
Organism: uncultured Candidatus Peribacteria bacterium; assembly: GCA_964611095.1. Lineage (GTDB taxonomy): Bacteria > Patescibacteriota > Gracilibacteria > Peribacterales > Peribacteraceae > CAZKJL01. The sequence continues at coordinate 22,568 of CAZSWJ010000008.1, read as the reverse complement.
CGCAGGCGCCTGAAGGGATGGGTTGCGGAATCGTTGAAAAACCGCGTGAGCAAGCTACAATCGCCGTAATGGAACTCGAAACGATCATCGGCTTGGAGGTCCACGCGCAAATGAACACGAAGACGAAGATGTTCTGCGCCTGCGACAACGACGCATGGGAAAAAGAACCGAATACCACCGTGTGCCCCGTCTGCATGGGCCACCCCGGTGCGCTGCCGGTCCCGAACAAGGCCGTCATCGAAAAAGCCGTGCGCGCGTCCAAGGCGCTCAAGTGCACCGTGAACCAGAAGAGCCATTTCGATCGCAAGAACTACTTCTATCCCGATTTGCCGACGGGCTTCCAAATTTCGCAGTACAAAGACCCGCTCGCCTCGCACGGCATCGTGAAGTTCTCACTCGTGGACGCCAAGACGAACAAGGCGACGCCCGGTGAATGCCGCATCCACCGTCTGCACATCGAGAACGATGCGGGAAAGCTGACGCACCGCGGCAATTCGTCGCTGTGTGACTACAACCGCGCGGGCACGCCGCTCATGGAAATCGTCACGGAACCGGACCTGCACTCCGCGCGCGAAGCCAGCTGCTTCGCCGAGGAACTCCGTCGCATCATCATCGCCGCGGACTCCACCGAAGCCGACATGTTCAAAGGCATGATGCGTTTCGACGCGTCGATTTCGCTGCGTCCCAAGGGTGACACCAAGCTCTACCCCCGCGTGGAGATCAAGAACCTGAACTCGTTCAAGGCGCTCGAGAAAGCACTGACGTACCAAGAAAAGATCCTCAGGAAGCTCTGGGAAGAAGGAAAACAACCGACGGGCGAAGTGACCGTGGGTTGGATCGATGCCGAGGAAAAGACGCACATCCTCCGCGATAAGGAATCCGCCGCGGACTACCGCTACTTCCCCGAGCCCGACATTCCCCCGCTGGACCTCTCGGAAGGCTTCATCGCCGCGGCATCGGCGGGCATCGCGCAACTGCCGTCCGAAATGAAGGCCGAGTACGTGGCTCTGGGACTCACGGACTCGGAAGCGGTCATGCTCACGGACAACGAAGCTCTGCGCAGCCGCTTCGACGCCATCAAGGCCAAAATCGGCGACGCCAAACGCGCATCGTCCATTGTGCTGACACAGCTCACGGGCTTCCTCACGAAACACGGCAAGACGATCGCGGACGCACCCTCCGCCGAAGCGCTCGCCGACCTCGCGCATCAGATCCAATCCGGGAAGATCAACACGAGCGCGGGCAAAGACGTACTCGAGAAAATGGTGACGACGGGCAAGTCCGCGGCCGACATCATCAAGACCGAAGGCATGGGCCAAGTCTCCGATGACGGGCTGCTTCAAAAACTGATCGACGAGGCCGTTGCCGCGAACCCCGCCGCCATCGAATCGTACAAAAAGGGCAAGACGCAGGCTCTGGGAGCCATCGTCGGCGCCGTCATGAAACAGACGAAAGGCCAGGCCGACGCGGCCAAGGTGAATGCGCTGCTGCTCAAGAAAATCGGTTAATCCTCGTCGTCCGCCTCGTCGTCATCGAGAAGTTCCGCACTCACGTCACGCAGCAACTCGCGGAATTGGTCTTGATAATGGTCCGTCGTGTAATTGTCGTGTCGTACGGTGTTCACGAGAACGATTTCGGGGTCGTACGGAATGCCATGACGCTCGAGAACGGGAATGAATCGACGAATATTTTTGTCGCGGCCGTAGCAGTACAGAATTTTGTCTTCGGTGAGTCGCACTTCCATCCTGCGACGGAAGTCGCAGACGGCAATTTCCGTCATGCCGTCTTCGGCGAGCATTTCTTCTTGTCCCCAAAGAGCGCTCTGGACGACGACAAGATCCATCTCAGGCGCTCTCCACATCGGAATTTCTCCGCTCGGCGGAACGCCGTCGCTGGATTCGGCGAACAGATCGACCTCGTCGGAGAGAACGCCGGTGAGCTCGATGAAGAGAGCGGCAAGTTGATCGCGATGCGCCTGTGCGATGAGTGTGGGGATCCTGATTTTCGGTTTGCCGTGCTCGTACTCGACGTACGAATCTTTCTTGAAACCTTTGAATGGAACGAACGTATCATCGAGAACCTCGATTCCCGTACCGAAGAATTCATCGGCCGGGATTTCCGGCTGGGGTGCCCATACTTTGGGCAGGATGTCCTTCCAAACGCTTTGAGGAATACGGTTCAACATAGGGACGCCGTACGGTAGCAGGCACCCCAAACATTGACAATACTTCTTGATGGTTGAATAAGGCTACTGTGCGTACGAACTACTTTCCGGCGCGTTCCACGTACTCGCAGGTCTCGGTGTTCACCTTGATCTTGTCTCCTTCGTTGATGAAGAGAGGAACGTTCACCGTTGCACCGCTGCTGAGCTTGGCCGGCTTGTCGCCGCCTTGGGCCGTATCGCCGCGGAGACCGGGAGACGTCTCGACGACTTCGAGAACGACCGTCACGGGGAGCTTGATGCCGATGGGTTTCTCTTCGTACATGAGCGCGTCCACTTCCATGCCGTCGACGAGGAACTGCACGCCGTCACCGACCGTCTCGTCATTGAGCTCGAACTGATCGTACGTCTCCAAATCCATGAACGAACGCATGCCCTGGTTGCCGTACAAGTACTGCACGTGGCGGTAACCGACGGATGCGGGCTCGATTTTCTCGCTGCCCTGGAAGTTGCGGGCCACGATGGATCCGGTCTGCAAATTTTTCAGCTTGCACTGCATGTTCGCCTGGCTCTGGCTCTTGCGGCCGAACTGCGACGCGAGGACGATGTAGGGTTCGCCGTCGAGGGTGATGGCGCGGCCCGGTTTGAGATCGGTGATCGTGTACATAGCGTAAGTGGGAAAAGCCCAAGAACGGTACCTTTGGGCCCCGTACAAGTCAATGCAGGCCGAAGGCTCTAATCGTTCAATTCGTCACCGAGCTGCTGGATTTCGGTGTTGACGTACTCACCCAAACCTTCGGGAAGCGCGTGCTTGAGACGGCGCAGCAAGGTGCCGCGGTTGGGGTCGCCCTTGAGGTTCTGCATTTCGGCGAGGAGCTGGTTGTAGCGGCTGCGCGGATGACGGAACACGAAGATGCGCTCCATCATGGACTGCACGCGGGCGGTGAGCTCTTCTTCGCTCAGGAGAACGTCGGCCTGTTCCTGCGGCAGGTACTGCTCGATGTCCGTCTGCATGGCGATGAGAACGGCGTCGCTGCCGGTCTTCACGGTGTTCTTGATGAGTGCCGACGTGCTCACGAGAAGCGCGCGTGCTTCTTTCTGGAGGAGCGGGTGGGCACCGGACTGCGTCTGGAGCAGGGCGGAGAGATACGGCTGCACTTCGGCGTACGTTTCGGCGGCCGATGCCGAGCTCTGTTTGGCGAGAAGCGACTCATGAATCTGCGCCAGCTTGTCGACGAGGATGTAGCCTTCGATGTCCCTGGTGCTGAGATTGCCGTTCGGAATGGCTGCACCCACTTGCATCACGGCGTCCTGGAGGAGCGCGACGCTGCCCGTGCCTTCGATGGGTGTGCTGAGCGTGGTACTGGCATCGGCGATCTGTTTCTTGATGAGGTACTTCACGAGGTTGTCGCCGTCGTCCGAGGCGAGGGCCACGAGCGACTGCTTGTACTCGGTGAGAGGACCCGTGGCTTCGTTGTTCTGGCCGTCTTTGATGAGTGCCAGGGCTTCGTTCAAACGCGTGTTGGCCTGCGAGATGCGCTTCTCGGTGCGGCCGTCGTGCGTGAGCGTGAAGAACACGTCCACCTCTTCGGCGATGCGCTTGGCGGGATAGAAGATGGATGTCGGCAGAATGCCCGCCATCTTTTCGCGGCGCTCTTCCTGGAGCTTGGCGATTTCGTTGCGGTGCACGGCATCCTGGGACAAGTTGTCCTTCACCCAGGGCTCGGCGAAAATGTTCGCGGGCAAACTGATGATGCTGAACGGACGATCGTCTTTCACGACGATCTTCTCGCCCGTCACGAGGAACGCGGTCTGCTTGCCGTGCTGGAACGTGACGCCTTTGTCGAAGACGGAAACGGAGACGCTGTCGCCGTCATCGTTCACGGACGTGCTGCCCGCGTTGAGCGAGAGCGTTCCGTGCGATGTCTCGAGGCGCAAACCGTCGACGATGGGCGGGAGCAAACCGAGGGCCCAGAGCTGACCGCGAACGATGGTGGCGGTGGGAGAAAGCACGCTTTCTGCCGCTTCCGGATCGTGCAGCTTGATGACGGTGTTGGGAGCCAAGCGGAGCACGCCTTGGTCGCTCAAGATGAGCGTGGCGGGAGCCGTACCGGTACGGACCATGACGGGCCCGCGGAGAATTTCGGGAGAGGGAGACGGACGCCAGACTCCGCCGACGTACACCGAGACGTCTTCACCGCCCGGGATGAGCTGCACACCGACCTCGGCCTGGATGGACGGGGCCAAAAGGATGAGCGGCATCGCGCGGATGATGAGAATGAACACGGCAAACGCCGCGGTCCACTTGAGTCCGGAGTGAATGGCGACGGATTCCTGGAGAGGCTCGAGGCGCGAAAGCACGGCGTTCTTGAGGCGATTCATGCTCGTGGCCGGAAGTCCGATGTCCGCCGCAAGCGACGAAAGCTCATTGGCCGACGACGGTTTGATGGCGCCGAGGATGCGCTGCCGCAGAGACAGACGAACGTCTTTGGCGGGCGTGACTCCGGGAACGAGTTGCGTCAAAACTCGCGGTTGAATGCGTGCATGAATGCGATCTTTCACACGCGCGCGCAGGCCGTCACCGGGGGTGACGTTTTCGGCGAGCCGCTGCAGAGATCCTTCGTCGAGCATGGAAAAGCCTATTTGCGCTTGTTAAAACGGAAAAGTCGAATGTCTGTTACACGGTGGGAGAGGCAAAATTGTGTCATTTGGTACTGAAAATGGGAAAAATCAAGATTTACGCGACTTTTGGTCGTCGGGAAGCAGAGCTTCAAGCTTCTTGAGGGCACGGAATTTGAGGATGCGAACGTATCCTTCGGTCATTTTGAGCGATTTGGCCACCTCGGAGTGACCCATGCCCGCCACGTAGTGGAGGAGGAGAACGTCGCGATAATCTTTGGGGAGTTGGTTGAGGGCGCTTCGCACACGCCCAACCGAGAACGCCCGTTCGGTGCGCATTTTCGGATCATTGTCGGTGTTCTCATCGACGAATTCCTCGCTGAGTTCATCGAACCCGCGCGTGCTTCGGTACGCGTCGATGACGGCGTAGCGCGCGATGCGGAACAGCCACGCGCCGAACGGAACGCCGGTGAACGTGCGGTACGTGTGCAATTTTTCCCACGCCTTCACGAAAATATCGGCGACCAAATCCTCGGCGAGCTCCTGCGGAAAACGGAATACGACGTAGCGGTACACGGGCGTGAGGAACGCATCGTAAATTTTCCCGAACGCTTCGGTATCACCGTCCTGCGCCCTCTTCACGAGTGCCTTCAGTTCTTCCGGCGGGAGCGTCGGTTGAGCCATGGGCTAGAAGTATAGCGAAGTACGGAAGTGCGTAAGTGCACAAAAGTATGAAATTTTATGGTGGACACTTCCGCACTTCTTTTATTCCCACTCAATGGTGGCGGGCGGTTTGTTCGTGAGGTCGAGGAAGACGGCGTCGATGCCGGGAATAGCGAGGAGCTGGCGCGTCATTTTTTGGAGCGTCTTTTTGGAGAGACGGAAGGCGGCGGCCGTCATGGCATCGGTGGATTCGATGGGCCGCAGCACGATGGAAAGCCCGTTTTTGCCATGCCCGCAGGGCAGGAGCACGACGGGGAATTGCCAGATCGCACTCATGAGATCGGCCTCACGCATCTCGCGTTGCACGATGTCATCGGCTTCGCGCAGAAGGTCGGCGTTTTTTTTGGTGATGGTGACGGGAGTGAAGACGGGCTCGAACGATTTCTTGTGCGACGTGCACAGAAGCACACGGCTGAACGTGCGGTTGCCGTTGGGAATCGACGTCGCAAGTTCGTAGTGCGAGTCATCCGGAACGAGATCCTCGGAAAAGAGCGCAAGTGCGTGACGGTATGTTCGTCCATCACCCTGAACGCCGACGGATTTCACGGGGAGAACGGCGCTACCCGCCACCCGCTCACCGCTACCCGCCTCATCGGGCAACGACGGCTTGTCCGCGCACAAAATTCTCACTCCCAAGCCCGGCCCAGGGAACGGATGTCGCCACACGAGGTCGTGCGGAAGGCCAAGCTCTTCGCCGAGTTCGCGGACCTCATCTTTGTAGAGTTCTTTGAGCGGCTCGGTGACGAGACCCTGCTCCATCATGTCCTGAATGAGTTGCACGCGATTGTGGTGCGTCTTGATCTTGTCGGCGTGCTTCGTGCCGCCGGTTTCGATGGTATCGGGGTAGATGGTTCCCTGGCCGAGCATCCACCCGTCTTCGATGCGCAGCCCCATGCGTTCACTGACTTCGCGCTGCACGTCCAAGAACGTATTTCCGATGATTTGGCGCTTCTGCTCGGGATCCGTGACGCCGTTGAGCGCGGCGTAAAACTTCTCCGATGCGTCTTCGATCTGCAGATTGTTGATGCCGAGTTCATCGAATGCCGAGCGGATGAGCGCCACTTCGTTCTTGCGCATGAGCCCCGTGTCGACGAGGAGTCCTTGGACCCGATCGGTGCCGAGAACTTTGTTGAGCAGCGTGAAGGCGACGGTGGAATCGACGCCGCCGGAGACGAGCATGAAGACTTTTCTGTCCCCCACCTCGCGCTTCACTTCCTCACCGATGAGCTCGCCGTAACTCTCCACCGACCACGGCTCGGGCGAACAGATGTCGACGAATCTCCTGAGCAAATCCATGCCGTGCTGCGTGTGCGTCACCTCGATGTGGAACTGAATGCCGTAGATCTTGCGCTCCGGGTCCATCATTGCGGCGTACTCACAGTCTTTGGAACTCGCGGTGGTGACGAAACCTTTCGGAAGCTCCGATACCTCATCGCCGTGCGACATCCAGACGCGGAGATTCGCCGGAAGTCCTTCGAAGAGCGATCCTTTTACAGTCTTCGCGGCAATGTCCGTGGGTCCGTACTCCTTTACCTTGGCGGGAGAAACTTTTCCGCCGAGTGCGTGAGCCACCCACTGGTGCCCGTAGCAGAGTCCCAGAACCGGAACACCGAGATCGAAGATCTTGGGGTCGGCCTGAGGGCTCCCCTTCTCGTAGACGCTCTGCGGACCGCCGGAGAGAATGATGCCCGCGACATCCTTGAGCGTGGACGCCTTCGTTTCCGTCGGCACGATGTACGCCCGGTACCCGAAACGACGCACGCGGCTCGCGATGAGGTGCGCGTACTGTCCGCCGAAATCGATGATGACGATGGACCGGCGGAGGTCGGGTGTTTTCATGAGTGGATTCTACGGAACCCGATGCAAGGAAACCAGTTACTTGATTTATGGAAAAAAGATTGCATAATGCCGCGCATGATTGAAACACGGTCATTTGCGGCATGGGTCGATGAGCTCTCGCTCCATACGGCTCCCACAGCCATCGCCAGTGCCATCCAATTCCCACCATTGGCTCTCAAGGAACATAAGCGACGAATCACTCGTATCGGCAAAGGTGTCGGCGGCATGCTGACGCTCATCGCGAACGAAGTGCCGCCGAATGTCAGCGGACCGTTCATGGACCTCACGCCGAACGACGGAGAAATGTTCGGCGCGATGTACGAAGACGGACTCGTGCCCGTCGTCGAAATCATCGACCCCATTGTCGCACGAGAGGTTGCGGGCATCGTGCAACAAACCCGTGAGGAAATGGATTACATCCACGAGGAAGTTCCACCGGAAGAGAAAAATCAACTGATCCGTGAAGTGCTCGTCGTCATGCACAGTCAGTACGCGGCATTACTGAAAGCGAGAATGGGCTGGCGCAACGAGGCTCGCATCGGAGTCCTGCAGGAATTTCTGTGGGCGAAGTTCACCGCTTTTTACGCAAATCGCGTGATGCAAGATCCGCTCCTTCAAGAAAGCGACGATCTGCAGGAATTGTTCAGGAGCGATCTTCAGATCGGCTTTGCAGCGTAACGGAAAGAAGGATCCACACGGTGTACGCCACAGCCGCATCTTCGAACGAATGCAGGAACAATCCCGCGACAGAGATGCCGAGGAATGCGAGCATGGGACCAGTCCATTCGCGTTTCTTTCTGAGGACGAAGAAGGGAATGAGCAAGCTCACGACAAGTCCGATCCAACCGAATTCCACGGCCCACTGCAGGTACCAGTTTTCGGTGAGCACCGGACAATCACAGTCGCGAGACGCAGGCTGCACCTGAATGCCGGCGACGAAGACACACAAATCCGGGCGATCTTTGGCCCAGGAAACATCCGAGCCGCCCTCGAGTTTCACGCACGTATCACTGGTCGCGTTGCTCGCGGGACCGGCGGTACCGATGCCGAGGCCGAACGGATGCTTGAGGAGAATATCCACGGCTTCGACCGGTTTCTTGATGTGATCGGACGATGAGCTGAAGCGTAAAAACACCGATGGGAACAAGATCGCGACGGCGATGAGACACGGAAGAAATCCTCCGATGACGAGAAAGCCGACTTTCGACGCATGAGCTTTCTTGGCGCCGGAAACCCACGTGACGAGAAGCATCACGACCGCCGCGATCCACGCGGCGCGAGAGAATGTAAGAATCAACGCAAGAACGATGACGAGACTACCCGCTACCCGCCAACCGCTACGCGCCTTTCCTTTGAAGCCCTCAACAAGCGCAATACCGAATGGAAGGAGCAGCCACAACCCCAACTGGTTCGGTCCGCTCATCGTGCTCTGGATGCGCCGGAGAGCGGTACCTCCGATTTGCTGGAAAGCGGCCAAGGGGCCCTCTGCAACGTAGAGCGAGTGCAAATCCGAATAACCCAGTGCCGTAAAGAAGTTCATCGGCAGCACGGCTGAAATGATCCCGAAGATGGCGATGCCCACACCGACGCCGAAGACGATCCTGAATGCTTTCGGCAAAAAATCCTTGGACCACGGAACTCTGCGCAACATGAAAAATGCGACGAGAGGAACGAAGTCGTACTTGAATCCGAAGAGGAACTCCGGCGTCAGGACGGGCAGGCGCAGATAATACGGAATCCAGAACACCGGAATGAGCATCACCAAGATAATCATGTCGATCGCATCGACGGATCGAATCGGCTCGAAGACCCATCGACCTTTCTTACGGACGGGCCAAAAGATTTCGAGGAATGCGATACCGAGAATGAGGAGAAGAAGAACCTCCTTCCAGACCGCGATGACCGTGAGCGGCGCATGCGCGGGGCCGGAGAATGCCTTGGTGAGCACGGTGACCAGAAGCGCATGCAACGGCAAAAGACCGATGAGGATCAGCGTGAGACGTTCTCGAAGGCGTTGGAGCATAACCGACAGACTACTGGCTCTTCTTTAGAATCCCAAGCGCTCTTCGTCCGAGCGGAAGACCGGGCCCTTCTTGAGAACTTGCTCGACTGCGTCGATGCACGCCTTGCTGACGTTCTTGCCGTAGATCTTCGGGGCTTTTCGCATCTCCTTATTGTCCCACGCGTACTCGATGATGGACGTGATGAGCGCCGAGTCCACGGGCGGGGCGATGATGTTGCCGCCGTTGATCGCGGATTCGCTACGATCGGAACCGAAGCGGAGCGTGACGCACGGCACGCCGAGCGCGTTCATCTCTTCCTGCATGGAACCCGAGTCCGTGGCGCACACCGCGGCTTTGTTCATGGCGGCGACGACATCGACGTACTCGGCCCACACGTCCGAGAAGATGAAGTTTTTGTGCTTCTTGGCGAGCGCCTCCACTTCTTTCGTGAGACCGAAGCGCTCGAACGCCAACTTGGTTTGAATCATATTGATGAGGAGCACCGTACGACCTTGTTCGATGAGTGACTTCATGGCGCCGTAAATGGCCGTGAAGCGCGCCTGGGACAAACAGTTCTCGCGACGATGAATACAGAAGCGAACGAAGTCGCCGTTCGCAAGCTCGGGGTGACGTTCGAAGACTTTCGATGTCTTGGCGCGAGCGAGTGCTTCCTCCGTGGCATCGACGACGGAATTTCCGACGACGAAGATGCGGTCCGGTGCGAATCCTTCGGCAAGCATGAACTCGCGGTCCAGCTCCACGGGAGCCAAGTGAATGCCCGTGGCCGCCTCGCTGCAGCGCGTGTTGAATTGCTCGGGGTACGGCTCCTGGCTGCCTCTCCTCCAGTTTTTCTTATCCATTAAGAATTCCCTCCACTCACCAATATCTGTGACATTCAAACTGACACCTTTTACTTTCGCACTTTCGAACTTTCGCACTTTCCACTGTTCATAGTCGGGTGTGAGCGTGCGGATGCCGGCTTCCACGTGCACCGATGCGAAACCGTGGCAGTACCCGGCGTTGCTCGCGGCCATCGCCGTGGTCGTGTCGCCGTGCACGTACGGGATGACGATTTTTCCTTTGGCCTTGAGTTCACCGATGATGTGTCCGAGGCGCGCGATGATTTGGCTCACGACCTCGTGCATCGATCCGCGAACGTTGAGGTTGAAATCGGGCTCCACGCCGAACTCACGGAGCATTCCCCCGCTCAAGTTCTCGTCGTAGTGCTGACCCGTGTGACCGAGGAGCACCTGGTGCCCGCGCTTCTTGAGTTCCTTGAACAGCGGAATCTGCTTGATGATATCCGGCTTCGTGGCGATGAGGATCAGATGGATCTCGGCATCGGGCCATCGGCCTGCGACGTCGAGGAGATCCTGCCGTGCGTAGACGATCTGCTCCATAGGGCAGCCAGAGTGTAGAGCATCTCGGCGGCGGATGGCAGGCACGTGAGCGCGAACATGAGGAGGCGCCAAGCCTGTATGCCGCAGCAGGCGGCCCACAGAAGCAGTCCCGTGACCAAAAATACCATGATGGGCGTGGGACGCGGGAAGACGTTGAAGCCCATGGTTCCGCCGTCGTTTTTCACGAGGACGTGGACGATGTTCTCGCCGACGACCATGCCCGGGCCGAAGTCCACGACTTTGCCGGGACCGGAACCGTCGCAGAAGCCGACCGCTTCGGCGGGAAGCGCTTTGCCGTTCACGACGACGGACTCCACGCAGTCATCGGGGCGCAGACGGAAATGCCTGCGCTCGGACCACGGGGTCACCGTGACGTGCGTGGTGACGAGGAGCGTCGTGAGGTCATCGCGATCAAGGTTGATGGGAAGCGTGTGTTCCTCGGGTTCCTCGCTATTGGCGACGTACGTCGTGTCGTGGAACGTGGGCAGAAGCTGCGGACGAAGGAGAACGAACGCGATGACGGCGACGAAGAGCATCGTAGTATGCAGAATGAACACGCGGGTTCTGTTCCCGAGATCGGTGCGAGAAATGCGGGACAAGCGGATGACGTCGGCATCCACGAAGAGCACGACGGAGAGAAGCAACGTGCAGAAGTTACGCGCATTGAGCACGAGAACGGCGATGACATGCTGATCGACGACGTCGCCGTAGTGTTCGGGGAAAATCCAGTACGTGAGCCAGGAAAGAAGGAGCGTGAGCAAGGCGATGACCGTGGCCATGGGCACGCGATCACCCTCCGCAATGCGCATGGCGGCGGCGCACAGAAGCACCGGAATGACCCACACGAAATACTGGGGCGAGAGGACGGGCGTGACGAAGAATGCGAGGAGCAGGAGCGCCGAGAGAACCTCACCCACGTCCTGCGTGCGTCGCAGGCGGTACAAACGGTACAGAACCACGGCGGTGCCACAGACGAGCAGAAGCGTGGAAAGACGCAGCGCGATGTGCGGCACGTCGATGAGCACGACCGACATGTGGTCGATGCCCGTGCCGGCCTTGTGGCCGAATGCCATGGTGAGGAGCATCGTGAGTCCGGCCCACGTGCTTTCCATCTGCACGAGACGTTCGGAGTGGTACGCGGTCATGTACGAGATGTTCTTCAGCGTTCCCTGGAGTCCGAGCACGAGGAGCGGAAGCGCGAAGCTGATGACGGCACCCACACACGCGCCGAAGAAAATCGATTTCCACTTGGAACGCGGCGTGATGCAGAGAAGGACGGGCAATGCCAGGATGGGCACGGCCTTCAGTGCCGCGGCGATGGTGAAGAATGCGGCGGAAGTACCCGGGGCCGAACGTGCATACGAACGCCAACCGAGAAACAGGGCGATGAAGACGAAGACGTCGAATCGCTGGAAAATGACTTCATCGCCGAGCAAAAAGACGGTGAGCGGAAGTACTGCGGCGAACAGGAGCGCGTCGCGACGTGAGTGCGAGCGCAGATACGCCCACGCGCACACCGTGATGAGCAGAATCATGGCGATCCATCCCGACGTGAAATCGTGACCCGAGAACGCGGCATCGGAGAACCAGAACATCGCCGTCGCGAGCGGCGGATATTCGCTGTCCGGCGCATCCGCGGTGCCGAGGAACACGTTCTGCGAACGTTGTGCGATGTCACGGTACACGCTCACGTCTCCGGCCGACGAAATGGCGTCGTACTTCGAGAACGCGATGAGCGCGAAGATGATCAAAAAGAGAATGCTGAACGCATCGACAAGAAACCTGCGACGTCCGCCCGACGATGCGGGCATATGGAGCGGCAGCCTTGGCTGATGTGTGGAGTGGCTCAAATCCTCTTATTATAGCAGAAAAGAGCCGTTTTCGGAAGCCGCGGAAGGCACCCGTTTACAGGTACTTGTGCTCCAAGACTTTGCCCTTGTCGTCGAAGACGTACAGGAGCGGAACGCCCGTCGGAATGTTGAGTTCGAGCACCTGTTCTTTCGTGAGCCCGTCGAGGTGCATCACGATGGAGCGGAGGCTGTTGCCGTGCGCTGCGACGATGACGTTCTTACCCGCCAAAATCTCGGGGAAGATCTTCTTCTCCCAGTACGGGAGCGTGCGTGCGGCGGTGTCCTTGAGACTTTCGCTGATACCTTCGGGGTTGAGCTCGGTCTTGTCCTTCGGCGGCGGAACGTCGTAACTGCGGCGCCAGATTTTCACCTGATCTGCGCCGAATTTCTGTGCTGTCTCCTCTTTGTTCAGTCCCTGGAGCGCACCGTAGTGACGCTCGTTGAGGGCGATGTCGTACTCCGTCGGAATGCCGGTCTGCCCGCTCGCGCTCAGGATGAACTTGAGGGTGTTATTGGCACGTTGCAGCTTGGACGTAAAGGCTTTGTCGAACGTGTACGACTTGAGCTTTTCTCCGGCGGCCTTGGCCTCCTGCTCACCTTTGGCGGAGAGCGGAACGTCCACCCAACCGGTGAACCTGTTTTCCAGATTCCACTGGGATTCGCCGTGACGGATGAGGATGAGCTTGGACATGGGGAGTGAGGAGAAAATCGCGGCGCATGGTACCACACGCCGCGTTCGTGACAACGTTCAGCGAGGACCTTGGACGACGTCGTGCTGGGTGCTGACGAGCGTGAGGACGGCGATGGCGTTGCCGTTCTCATCGACGATGGGCATGTAGACGGTGGTGATGCCGCGCGACGACGTGTCGACGAGCACGCCCTTCATGGCGCGAATGAACGGCATGAATTTGTAGAGCACGTTGAGATCGGCCGGCTTCTCTTCCGGGTCGACTCGTCCGTTGCCGTTGAGGTCGAGTTCGGATAAGGGAGCGTATGTGAAGTTGTCCACGACGAGTGCGAACGTCGACTCGACGTCCGTGGGACGCACGACGTACGCGTGGTACAGCATCGGATTCAGCGAGATGGCATCGTGGAGCACGGCATAGATCGAACGCTCGGCGGCATCATCGTGACGCTTGGTGGCCGAGGCGCGGATGTCGGCAGGGCGGATTTTGGCGGCGGTGAGTCCGGCCAAAATCTTGAGCGCCTCATCGCTGGTATCCCACGTGTCGGTGCCGACGGCGCGCGGCGGCTTGGCTGCTTCCATGCGACGCTGCAGGCTGCGCTTGGCGGCGCGGTCTTGCTCCTGCGACGACGTGGTGACGGTGGAGGGAAGCGTGTACCAACCGGTCTGCAGACGCCAGAGCGTGTCGACGGCATGCCTTCTGTAGAACGACTCGCTCACCAAGAGCACGTACCGCACGGGCGACGGCGGACGAACCGCGGTGCACGAGTCGGTGTCGCAACGCTTGAGGAGTGTGGACGACACGTAGCGTCCGGCCGAATCGAAGAAGACGACGCCGAGTGACGCGAACGCGCTCTGTGCCGAGATCGAGGGCGTGGTGTCGTTGGGATAGACGTAGAGGATGCCGCTGTCACGCTGGAAATCGAAACGGAACGCGGACACCGAATCCCACTGCACGGGTTTGTCGGCCAAACGGACCGTGAGCTTGAGGTCGGCGCTCTTGGGTCCGAGCAGGTGGATGATGGCACGTTCGGCTTGGCGACGGAGCAACCTGCTTTCGACCGGGTTGCCCATGGGCGGCAGGCGCATCTCGGAAGAACTGTCGTAGTTCGTCACGCTGACGGGGGCCGACGCCGTATCGTCGGTGTCGGACATGTCCAAATCCGTGGCGGGAGTGACGGCGCAATCGCAGGATCCGAAGAGCAGGCCGAAGAGCGCGCTGTCACCGGGAAGCGACACCACTTTGACCTTGGGCGTTTCCACGTAGACCGAGCTGAACTGGCGCTGGAGCTTGCCGTCCATCTTCACCGTGGCGGATGCGAGTTTCGACGACGAGGCGACGGACGCGAACTGGAACGCACCGTCTTTGTTCACGTCCACCTTGATGACGGCGGAGACTCCCGCGGGGAACGGCTGACGGAGCGAGGACGGCACAAGCCGGCTCAGCATGTCTCCCGCCGTTCGGTTGTCATCGGCCTTGAGCGTGTACGAGCGGCCTTCGGCGAACATCGTGCTGGACATGGCAAACGCGTTCGCAAGACTCTGCGGATCCACCGCGGGATTGACCCATTCGGCAAGAGCTGAGGGCGAAACGTCGGAGAGCGAGTACCAAACGCCGGCCTGCGAACGGAGACCGTGAACCGCGGCATCCGTACCGCTCACCGAGCGAAGCATGGCATACCCCTTTCCTCCTTTGTAACGCACTTCGACCTCGGCCTTCATCCACGTACCGTTCGTCTTGGTATCGATGGCTGCGCGCACCCACAGTTTCTCCGGTCCCCTTCCTTCGCGTGCGCCGGTCAGCATGACCTTCGTGTCATTGCCCGCATCGGTGGCAACGGACGAGAGCGTGAAGTTCATCGGCTTCGTTTCCGAAGCGACGGACTGCAAAAGGTCGGCGGATGAACGTTCGGGAGCGGCGAACGCCGCAGCCGGAAGCAGCATCGATGCCGCGAGCAACAATGGGAGAACTCGTCTCATGGGTATGTGGAGAAAGGGAAGATGTTCCTTAGCGTACAGGCACGCAGCCGCTTGTGCACGCCCACGCCATGATCAGAAAACAAAACGAAATAGATGCAATGATGTGACGGGACGCGTGGCGAAAACGTTTCAAATCCTGTATAATGAACGGAAATGGATATCGAAAAAATGACCCACCAAAGCTACCGAGTGTCCGTCGTGATCGCGATCGTGCTCTCGGCGATGGTCGTCGTTTTCACGGCACTGGTCGGTCGCGGCACGCTGAACTTGAACGGAGCGCTGCTCCTGGATGAACCCAGCGACGTCACCGTCATCGCGGTGGTGGAACCCATGCTGACCGACGACGTGAAGATCAGCGACATCGATTTCTTGCGCAAAGAAAAAGCCGTGGAGAGCACGAAGCCCGTCTATTCGTACCAAGTGAAGACGTCCGACAACGCCTACTGGCTCGTGAAACTGAAGTTCGACGAAAGCACGAAGCGGTGGGCGCTCCTCAAGAAAGAATCGCTCCATGCGGATGCTACGACCGACTCGGCTTCGTAAGAACGAGGAACGGAAACACGATCACCGCGGTGCAGATGCGGCCGATGCGACTCGGCTCTTGAACGAGCCGCCACAACCACTCCAGGCCGATGCGGCGCATCCACCCGGGAGCGCGTGAACGGACGCCGGCCAAAAAATCGAACGCGCCGCCCACGCCCACCGCCACCGTGACGGTGCATAATCGCGGCAGTACGCGTGAGATCCACAGTTCCTGTGCGGGCGCACCGTAGGCGACGAACAAGATGCGAGCACCCGAGTCATTGATGCGACGCACGATGTCGTCTTCATCCTCTTCCCTCGGTGATCCGCCGAAGGTCCCCGCGATGCTGACGGACGGATGCTCTGTCATGAGTGCGTGTGCCGCGCGCTCGGCGATGCCCGGTCCGGCCCCGAGCAGAAACATCGGCCCCGCCTCCGCATGATGAGCAAGTGCGATGAGCAAATCCGTCCCCGTCACGCGCTCGGGCAAACATTGCCCGGTCATGCGCGCCGCGAAGAGAAGACCCGCACCGTCGGCGATGTTGAGCGATGATGACTGAAGGACGCGAAGAAACTCGGAGTTCTTCTGCGCCGCGACGATCATCTCGGGATTCGGAGTGATGACGTGATGTTGCACCCCCGACGTCAAAAGTTCGATGACTCTGTTCACCGCCTGCGGCAGCGTGAGTGGGTCGACAGGGACGCCGAGGATGGTGACGCGCGCGGACATCAGGGTTCCATTATCGTGAAAAGTCGCTCACAATGAAACCGAACCATGAAAAGAAGCTTTGCGTTGACCATCGGCCTCGTGGCGCTGCTCCTTGCGGCTTGCAGCCCGAACGGCGGCACGCTGCCCCGCACGGACACGCTCTCGGGCAGCACGGTGCGCGACGAAGACGACACGAACGAGCGCATGCCCACAGGTACCGACAGCTTGGAAGCTGCTGCCGCGACGGGCTCCCATGTACCGGGCTTCCTGACGCAGCACGACCTGATCGTGTTCGGAACGGAGCACGCAGGTCCGATGCTCACCGAATACTTCGATTACGACTGCAATTACTGCAGGGAGAACGAGATTCTCAATCGTCCGTGGCTGGATCGCGACTTCGTTTCCACGGGCAAGCTCGGCATCGCCCGCATCTTCGCGCCGCAAACGGCGTGGGGCAGGCGCCTGGCTCAGTCCGCGCTGTGCGCCGCCGACCAGAACAAGTTCGATGCGATGGACACGCTCCTCATCAAACAGACTCCGTCGAACGAAGTCGCACTGCAAACGATGGTGAAGAAAGCGGGAGTCGAGAAGAAATCATTCGATACCTGCATGAAAAACGTGAACCGCGTGCCGGCATCAGTGACGCTCGCCGACGGAACCAAAGTCGACCGGGTGCCGATGTTCACCGTCGGTGACAAGTCGTGGCTCGGTGTTCTCGAAAGTGGTGAGCTCAGAAAAATGATCGAAGAGGCGCTTTAGTCAGCAGGAGTGCAAAGAATACAAGGAATACAAAGAGTGCAAGGAAGCACGACTGCATTCGATGATAGCCACATCCCAAGGGATGGAGCGCGCCGCAGCGGGGGGTGAGGGTGGGTATCGGCGCGCAGCGTTTTCTTGGTTACTTCTTTGTCGCGGACAAAGAAGTGACAATCGCATTGCGTCAAAAGAAAGTGGAAGAAGCTACTTCTGTGCCACCGCCTGAACGAACTTCGATACCTTGCCGTGGTACGCCGACGAACTCTTCGTCGACGTAAACACTGAAAAATCCCCGAGCATCGACTTAAGGTACTCCAAGCTGAAAAAATGCCGCGTGTGGTCCGAGAGGAACATGTCCGGCCCCACCTCCTCCCCCACTCCGTATAAAGGATCATCGACGGATTTGCACTTCACGAAGAAGAGTCCTCCTTTCTTGAGCACGCGATGCATCTCTTTAAACACCCGCTTCGTCGTCGCATCGTCGAAGTAGTGAAGAGAGAGATGCGCGTACACGACATCGAACGAACCGTCCTTGTACGGCAACGTCTTGGAGATGTCTCCGACCGAAGACGTGATGGAAAGCCCGCGCTCTTTTGCCACGACATTCAGCCCTTCGATACCGCTCTCGGAAAAATCGACGGCCGTGACCGTAAAACCGTTCTCGGCGAAGAAGAAGCTGTCCGTACCGTTGCCGCAGCCGACGTCCAGCAGCGAACCCCGCTCTTTGGAAGCACGAACGACCGCTCGGGCAAACGCGTTCACGGGATCCGAGCGACCGCGCCATTTGTTTTTCCATGCCTCCTTGTTGGTTCGGGGCGATTTCATCGTACAATGAGTGTATCTCCATGCAGATCAAAGACGCCATCTACGATTTTTTGACTCACTGCGAAGTGGGCAAATACCAGAGCAAGAAGACGGTGGAAAATTACCGTCACTACCTGAAGCGCTTTGAGAAATTCGCCAAATCCACGACCGACGTGGCCAAAATCGACGCAAATACGGTGCGCGATTACCGCTTGCACTTGCACCGAACGCCGATTCGCGGCCAGGGTGTGACGCTCGACATCAAGACGCAGCAGTATCACCTCATCGCGCTGCGCGCACTCCTGAAACACTTGCACAAAAACGACGTGAAGACGATGTCGCCCGAGAAAATCGAGCTGCCCAAAGTGCCCGAGCGCCAAGTGGAAGTCCTCAGTCGCGAAGAGCTCAGCGCCATGTTCACGGCCATCGACGTGACGAAGAGGAACGGTGCTCGCGACCTCGCGATTCTGCACCTCCTCTACTCGACGGGCCTGCGCGTGAGTGAGCTCAGCAACTTGAATCGCAAAGACGTGAACCTCGAGAGCCGCGAGTTCCGTGTGGTCGGCAAAGGAAGGAAGGCGCGCATCGTCTTCATTTCGGATACCGCGACCGAGTACATCAAAGACTATCTCGATGCCCGCACGGACAACTGGACCCCGCTCTTCGTGAGCAATTCGAACCGCTCACGGCAAGACAGCTTGCTCGGCGAAGACCGCAGACTGGAGCCACAAGCCATCGAACGCATCGTTCGGAATATCGCAGCGGCAGCAGGCATTGTGAAGAAGGTGACACCGCATACGCTCCGACATACGTTTGCCACCGAGCTCCTGAAAAACGGTGCCGACATTCGCTCGGTCCAAGAGATGCTCGGACATGCGAGCATCACCACGACGCAGATCTATACGCACTTGACGAACAAGCGTCTCAAAGAAATCCATCAACAGTTCCACCGATAAAAAATCTACCCGCTACTCGCTACCCGCCTATTCGGAGCACTTTCAACCGAGCAGTCTGCCCGGATACCAATTCAACCGTCGATCGAGATACGCCACACATCTCAGCCATATACCGAATCAGCTCGTCGTTTGCTTTGCCGTCTTCCGGCACCGCCGCGACATCGATCTTCCACGTTCCATCGTCGAGCCTGCCTTTCAAGTATGTTTTCTGTGCCGACGGACGAACTTTGACCGTAACGGACGCGCCGGATTTCAATGCCCAAAGAAGCTCCGATTCTTCATTCATACGATCATGGTACGGGAAATATGCATCCTGTTACCCAAGAAAACAGTAAACCGCTGAATCACGGATTAATGCAAGATTAAGACCATAAAAACTGTTTCGGACAACGAACAAAAAGAGGCCTGTACCCCGATAAAGTTGATCATTTTGCGGTTTCCTATAAAAAAGTGGCATGCAAAAACCAGGAGAAGGCACCGGCTCGTCGGGAACCGACGCCATCTTGCAGAAATATATCGACAAGATGGAAGCGGAGGATCGGGCGCTCAACGTCCCAAAAACCGTCGGCGAGCTGAGGGCAATGTGGGCCGACATGCAGCATGGCACCCACGCCCGGCGCATCGCGGCGATGAAGGCGCGCCATGCGGTGACGATCACGCTCTCGTCGGGGCTCGAGAAATTCGAAGGACACTTACGTCCCGATTCCGCATTGTCGCAGCAACCCGACGAGACGCCACTTCCCGGCTGGGCAGTGTATGACGCACGGTGCATGCTTCAATCGTTGCGATGGGACGCCGATCGTGAAATCGAAGAATCGGTGGATGTCGTACAGACTAAAGTCGGTACTCCGGTCAGGAATTTGTTGCGAAGGGCGGCAGCGCTGTTCGTCTGATCAACGCAGATTATCTTTCCTCCACTGCTCCACGTTTTTGTGATGTCCCGAGAGCAGAATGTCGGGAACTTTTTTGCCGCGGAACTCTTCCGGGCGCGTGTAGTGCGGATACTCGCGCTTGCGTCCGAAACTCGCGGAGAAGCTGTCGCCGTCGGCCGAGGCCTCTTTGCCCAGAACGCCGGGAATATGACGCGCTACGGCATCCACGAGCACCATCGCCGGGATTTCCCCGCCCGTAAGCACGTAGTCTCCGATGCTGATTTCTTCGTCCACCCATCCGTCGATGACGCGCTGATCGATGCCTTCGTAGTGTCCGCAAATCAAGATGAGCCAATCGCGTTTGGCAATGCGTTCCACTTTCGTTTGCGTGAGACGTTTACCGACGGCAGAAAGATAGATGATATGCGGAGACTTGGATTTGTTCTTGGCGCTACCCGCTCCCCGCTCCCCGCTAACCGCTTCAATACACGACACGATGGGCTCGGCCATCAGGAGCATGCCCGCTCCTCCGCCGTAGGGCTTGTCATCGACCTGCTTATGACGAAGCGTGCTGTAGTCGCGGATGTTGTGGAAGCGAATGTCCAAAAGTTTGGCATCGGTTGCGCGCTTGAGGATGCTCTCGGTGAGAGGACCCGTGAACATGCCGGGAAACAGCGTCAGGATATCGATACGCATGGCCTCAGTTTACGGCTTTCGGCAAAGCACGGAAAGCACCTATACTGCGGTCCATGGCCACCGTTTCCGTCCTCGTACCGACGTACCACCCCATCGCACGTCAGCTGGAAGAGGCCTTAAAGAGCCTCCAGGCACAGACCTTCCAGGATTGGACCGCGCTGGTCCACGACGACTGTTCCGCCGACGTGGATGTCCGCGCCATCGTGGAACCGTTCTTGAGCGACACGCGCATCCGTTTCGAGCGCAGCCAAACGCGTCTCGGCATCGGGGGCAATTGGAACGCCTGCTTCCGCAAATCGTCCGAGCCCGTCGTGGCGTACCTGTTCCAGGATGACGTCTGGGCGCCGAGATACCTGGAAAGTGCGATGAAGGTGATGAACGAACACCCCACCGTCGGACTCGTGTGCATGGACCATGCGTATACGGTGGAAGGCGGCATGGACATCGGACCGCTCTACGAGGCGGTGCGCACGTTCCGCGCCGAGCGCTTGTCCGAGGGATTCCACCGCGGTGCGGCTCTGCTGCAATGGTGGGTGCAAGAACAACTGACCCCCAACGTCATCGGCGAACCGAGCTTCGTCGTCATGCGACGCGAGTTCATGAAACAGGCGGGAGAATTTTTGGAAACGATGCCGCAGTTCCTGGACACCGAGTACTGGACCCGGATGCTGAGTGTGTCCGATGCGTTCGTCCTGCGCGGCGAATTCGGTGCGTTCCGCGTGCACCCGAACGGTGCCAGCGCCATGAACCAGGAGAGCGGCCAAGGCATCGCCGACAGGCTCCGCTGCCTGGAACTCATCATCGGGCGCACCTTCGGCGACAAGCGCTCGCAAGCCATCGCGGCACGGAAGAAAGCCGTGGAAGCCATGGTCGCCAAGTACTTCCGTCGCAGGGACGGCAACAAGAACGTCGGTGCCGGCGACAAGAGTTACATCCGCGGGTTCTGCTTCCGTCATCCCGTCTTGGTGATCCACGCCATCGTGAAATATTTCGCGGGCGCGTCGAAATAGACATTGCGTGCGACGCCGCGACGCAGCTAGGCTCTGCCTACTATGAAACTCAAACGCTTCCATCAGCGTGCCGTTGAACTCGGCATGGAGAACGACCCTCGCACCAAGGTACAGATCGAGAAATTTTTGAAGAAGTACAAAGACAAGGAGAAGAAGCTCGAAGCGAAGGACAAAGAGATGTTCGATACGGAACGCACGTGGAACCCGTACTCGGACTGCCGCATCATCAACGGTGACGGATCCGAGGAATTCACGCACTTGTTCGTGGGCGTGGACGTGGAAACGCCCGAATTCCTGCTCATCGACCGCTTGCGCGAGAAAGGAATGCGCATCGACGGAGCGCTCATTCACCACCCCGAGGGACGCGCGCTGGCCGATTTGGAGAAAGTGATGCCGCTGCAGATCGATCTGTACGCCACGGTGGGAGTCCCCGTGAACCAGACCGAGGCACTGCTCCGCCCGCGTATGGACCGCATTTGGCGCAGCATTCACGCCGATAACTTGTTCCGCGTGGAGCGCGCCGCCGAACTCTTGGGAGTCCCCGCTCTGTGCTGCCACACGATCACGGACAACATGGTGTGGCGATTCATGGAGAAGCACATCTGCAAACACGAGTACGACGATCTCGGAGCGATTCTCAAAGCCATCACCGAAATTCCGGAGTACAAGCTGTACGCCAAGAAGGGAAACCCGCCGATCATCGCCGCAGGAAGTTCATCGAGCCGCCCCGGAAAAGTCGTCGCTACCGAATTCACCGGCGGTACCAACGGTCCCGAGGAATTCTTCGAGGCCAAGGCGCGCGCAGGAGTCGGCACGGTGCTCTCCATGCACGTCACGGAGAAATCGCTGGAGGAAGCCAAGAAGCACCACGTGAACGTCATTCAGTGCAGCCACATGGCATCCGACGCCATCGGCATCAACCTGCTCCTCGACGCCATGCAGAAAGAGGATCCCAAGATGAAATTCATCGAGGCCTCGGGATT
>CAZSWJ010000007.1:0-55763 GCA_964611095.1 uncultured Candidatus Peribacteria bacterium | reverse complement strand
GCGATCTTCTGGACTCCCAGAATGGCGGCGACTGCAACACCGAGCATGACGGCCTTTTTTCCAAGGTACTTCAGAAGTTCGAGCGCGTTGTTTCCGACGTACTTGAGTCCGTTGCCGATGCCCGAGACACCTTTGCTGATTTGGCCCGGAACGGCACCGAGAACGCTCAAGATTTTCGGAAGCATGGAGACACCCACAAGCGCTCCGCCGACGGCGACGGCGCTCTTGCCCGAGTCCGGGAGCTTGTCGTACGTTGCTCCTTTGACGGCATTGAAGGTTTCGCCACCGACGCGCACGACTTGCTGCGGCGTGCTCTCCACTTCGTTGCGCAGTGCCTCCACTTCCGCACGCAATTGATCCGTCACCATGGTGGGCTTGGCCTTGATGGACTCATGAAGCTTCTGGAGTCCTACAAGCACCTTCTGCTTGCTGTCAGCGCCGATGGCCTGTGAAAGCTCGGCAAGAGCGACCTGGGGGTCTCCTATTTCGGCGGCGAGCGCCGTGTCGAGCTCGGCCTTGGCGGTATCCAGGCGGTTACGCGTGGAGACCGAGAGCTTATCGAGCGAGTCCGGGTTACTGTTCGGTGCGTTCGGAGACATAACTATTGGGGAAGAGAAGGACGAGCGGGAAAAGGCTTCGTCTGCAGTGTGAACTTGGTACCGTCGAACGTCCAACGGACGGACTCTGCGGCGGCATCCAGAGGGAATGGGAGTGATTCGATGTTGCTCTCCAGAGCTGCAAGCAGCTTGGGGTTCGGAGGGACGTTCAGGACGCCGCGGTTTCCTTCGAACTGCAGCGACATCGTGTCCATCCCGATTTTGTCGTTGGGGCCGATGGCGATGGCGCTGATGTTCGTCGGTTTCGGGCGAGCGATGATACTGGCAAGCAGCTTGAAGTCGGGGCTGCCCGTCATGCGGACGGTGGCGATCTTCTTCCCGTCGGTCCATTCCAAGAGTGTGCCGCCCGTGGGCGCCACGATGACAGAATCGGCCATTTGGATCGTATGGATGGCGTCGTACAGCGCTGCGGCGCGGGTGTTCTTCTTGGGCGAACCGTCGGTATCCAGCTCTTTCTCGGAGACGGTGATCACCCCATTGTCCGAGCGAACGGTCTGTTCGTCGAATTTCACGTCGGTGACGACGATGCCGTCGTAGCTCGTCCACTTTTTGGCGATGACGGTTTTTCGGTCATCGGTCTCGCGCTCAGAGATCGCCTTACGGCCTTCTTCCGGCTTCAGAATGGCGGCCATCGTGATGTCGATGGGCTTGCCGGGGTTCAGACTGCGCTGCGTCTCGATGTACTGTTTCGTGAGAGCGGCGACGGTCGGAGCCGGTTCGCGCTTGGCCAGTTTCTCCTGCGAGAACGCGTCGAACTGCGCCATGTCGACGGCGACGAATCCGGTGAATCCGATTTTTTCATTCACGAGGCGTTCGGCATCGATCGTGTCTTTCACGTCGAGTTCGGCGAGCTTACGTTTGGCGAAGCCCTGCATGGGCAGCACGGACATCGCAATGCCGGCGGCGGGGGATACGAGCCCCGCAAGCGCGCTCGGAGCCATCATGGCCATGTAGGCCACGCGCTCGATGCTGCGTCCTTTCACATTTTTCAGGAATCCCGTGAGGTGTTTGATGGCGAACGTGTCTTTCGTTTTCTCGGCGATGAAGCGCATCGGCGCGGCGATGAATTGGTCGAGCCTCGAATCTTCCGGAACGGGGCCGCCTTTCATGCTCGTGGCACGGACAAGGCTCCCGTGCGTCTCGAGCGCCGTCAGTTCCTTATCGATGACTTTGGACTGCTTCAGTTCCTCCAGGCGCTGCTTGAGCGCATTGATCACTTGGTCATTCAGCTTCTCGCGCTTCTGTTCGGCTGCCGTCGTCACGCGGCTCATGTCGTCGAGCGACGCCGTTCTGAAATCCTGAACGACGGGCACGTTCGGGGGAGCGGACGTGGGAGCGTCTTGTCGGAACTCCGGCAGGCGTTCGATTTGCGGGACCATTACGCGGTTTGGGCGGGAGTGATCTCGATCTTCGTTCCGTCGAGTGCGGCGATTTCGGTCTTGGTTTTGTCACCGGCGACCTCGAGAAGTTTGGCGGGGTCCATCGCGATGCGGCGGTTGTCGGGGGTGAGGAACTCCACGACGCCGGCGTCTTTGTCCGTCGGCTGACGAACGAGCATGTCCAGCACCTGTCCGTTCGGGAGTTTCATTTCACGCTTCACACCCGCGACTTCCACGATGTTTTTCTTGTCCGCTCCACGGGTCACGGAGAACTCGGGCTTGCCCGGAATCGTGATCTTCTGCGTGCCTTCCACCTTCTTGGCTTCGGCGACGACCGTCTGGGGCTTTTCGGCTCCCGGAGCGGTTTGCTGCGGTGCGGGGTTCAGGGCTTCGGCGAGGGTCGGCGGCGTTCTGCCGGCCGGGTTCTTGGCCCAGGCGAGGTACGCGACTTCGTACTTTTTCTTTTGCGCGGGGTCGCTGATTTGCGTGAGGCGAAGTTCCATCGGCGTACGGATGACGGCACTCAAGTCCATCGACGGATTGATTTTACTGAGCGACATCGCCACACCCTCGAAGAGCTTGGCGGCGAATCCGATCGCTGCATTTTTGATGAACGAAAGTTTGTCCGGAGTGATGTCACCCTTCATGCCGAATTTATCGGCGATTGCTTGGAATGCACCCCCGCCTTTCTCGGTTGCTTGTTTCATGATTCCGTCGATGACTCCGAGAATTTTTCCGGATGCCGTGCTCGGTGCGTTTTCGGGCTGCCTGCCTCCGACCTCTGTCTGAAGTGCGGAAAGGCGGCTGCGCAGAGCGACTTCCTTCGGGTTTGTTTTGTTGGCCAGGAAGTCCGTGAGAGCTTGGCGTTCCTTGGCGTTCAACCTGGTTCCGATGAAGGTGTCGACGGCTGCCTGCGGAATTTCGCCGCCGTTTTCCGCGGCGCTTTCGATGAGCGTCTTCGTCACCGTTTCGAACTGACCTTTGGTCACTTGTTCTTTGAGTTCGGCCAGGCGCTTCTCGGTTTCACCCGGAGCGAGCGGTGCTTTTTCGACTTTGCTCTTGGGTGCTTCGTTCGGAGTGGCCATAACGTATTGGGGAAAATTACGCGGCGAGAGCCGCAGTTGCTTTGGTAGCGATCGAAAGATAGTTCTGCATTTCGCTGTCCCAGGAGAGACCTTCGGCTTCGGTCAAAATCTTGGCGAGCTTCTCGCACTGTCCGTCATTCATGTGCGGCATGTTCTCCGTCCAGTACTGGCGTTCGTTCACCGTGAGAAGACGGCTTGTGTGCACCTTGGAAAGGAGAAGGTTTCGATCCATGGAGTTGATATGAGTTTTCTTAAGTATTATACCGCAAAACGCCTGTTTTTGGAAGGTGTGGCTCAGAGGTTCGTCTGGTAGGCTCCAATCACATTTTTTCCGCATCCACATCATGCATGTCGAACATTTCGAGAAAGGCGTCCGCTACAGCGCCGATGACCTCATCCTCCTCGCCAAGAAGATCGGACGATTGGCCACGTACTGCCGTTTTCTCAAGGACGAAGGCTCCAAAATCCGCGTCGAGGCCGAGCAGCGCGATACCAAGAAGAGCCGCGATCAAGTGAAGGTGATGATCACCGTGTCCCTTCCCGGAAAAGTTCTCCGTGCAGAGTCACGCAAGTTCACGGCACTCGAGGCCACCGACAGCTGCATCGAAAAGTTGGAAGAGCAGATCAAGCGCTACAAAGAGATGCACACCGGAAAAGCTCGTGCTCACATCGCAAGCCGCAAGAAGAAGAGCGACTCCTACGACATGGCTGCGTAAGCGGGGAACGAATCTCGGATGAAAAAGAAGGACACGGCAAAGGTCGCCGTGTCTTTCCGTGGCGTCGTTTCGAAATCGCGGTGATTATTTCTTGGCCGGAGCTGCGCCCTTTGCGGGAGCAGGAGCGGCACCCTTCGCGGCGGGAGCGCCGGCGGCCGGAGCGGCTCCGGGAGCGGCTGCAGCGCCTTCGGCGGGAGCGGCACCCTCGGCACCTTCCACGGGAGCGGCTGCAACGACTTCGATGACTTCTTCCTTGCGGGGCTCCTGCACGATGACGATGGCGGTGTTCGGAGCGTTGTTGATGGTGACACCCTTCGGCACCTGGAGCTTGGCCACCGTGACGGAGTCGCGGAGGTTCTCGAGAGTCTTGAGATCAACGTTGAAGCTCGTCGGGATATCCTCGGGGAGACACGTGACTTCGAGCTGGCTGGTGACGGTGAGGAGGACGCCGCCGTGGTTTTTGACGGCCGGGCATTCGCCGATGAAGAGCACCGGAACGTGCGTCGTGACCTTCTTGGTCATGTCGACGGCGTAGAAATCGATGTGTTCGTAAGCACCGGTCACGGGCTCGAAGCTGACGGAGTGGATGAGGCAGGGGATCTTCTTGCCGTCCACGTCGATCTCGATGAGCGTGTTTTCACCCGCTTTGGAGTAGACACCGTGCAATTCCTTCGCGCTGCACTGAATCGTGGCGTTCTGCTTCATGTTGCCGTAGATGATGCCCGGCACGTTGCCGGCTTTGCGCAGAGACTTCACGTTGTCCGTTGCTGCGCGTGCGCTCACCGAAAGGGGGATTGCCTTCTTCATAGCCGGTGTACTGTAATGAGTGTTTTGGGCTCGGTCAAGCTCGCTTTGCAACCTATTTCGTCGCCCACATCCACTTTCCGAAGTATTTGAGCGCACTCATGAGGTGAATGCGCGTCGTTTTGCGCGTGACGAGCGAAAAAATCGAGCTCCCGCTCAGTCTGCCGCGACGATCCAATACCCGAACGGAGGGCAGGTACGTCACCTTCAAACCTCTCCCCTTTATGCGTCGGCACAGGTCGATGTCCTCAAAGAAGAGGAAGAAACGTTCATCGAAGCCTCCGAGCGCCCGGTACAGGTCGGCTTTGAGGAGCAGACAGGCTCCCACCATCCAGTCCACGTCCACGGCATCCTTCCGTTGCATGTCGGCCATGTCTTTGTCGTACCGCGTTTGCCACTTGGCGGGGAAGAGTCGTTTGCTCAGAAGGTCGGTGAGCTTGGGGAACGGCCTGGCTGACGGGCGCACGGCACCATCGGGATACACGAGCGCGGGTCCCACGATGCCCGTTTCGGGGTGAGTCTTCAGGTAGGAGAGCATGCGCTCCACGCCGTCTTTGGGGAGCACATTGTCGGGATTGATGATGAGGATGTACTCGCCTTTGGCCTGGCGTGACGCCGCATTGTTGCCGCGTCCGTAGCCCAAGTTCTTCCGCGTCTCCACGATCGTCACGCTCGGGAGTCCGTTCAGGTGCGCTCGCAAAAATCCGATGGATTCATCGTCGGAGTGATTGTCGACGGCGAGAATTTCCAGGTCGCTCGCGACCGTTTGTTCGCGCAGCGCTTCCACGCACTTCACCGTGTCGCGGGGCGAACGATAGTTGAGAACGATGGCCGAAACGAGAGGACGAGCGGTCACGGGGGTGGAGTATAGGCTCCGAGCGGAGGGAGCGGTAGGATTGGAGCATGGCACTCAAGAAGAAGGAGGATCCGCAGGCAATCATCCGCAAGCGCGTCGCCAAAATCACGACGGAGCCCGGCGTGTACCGCTGGTTGGACGATGAGAAGAACGTGCTCTACGTCGGCAAAGCCAAGAACCTGCGCAATCGCATGAAGACGTACGTGCAGGACGGGAAAAAGCATTCGCCGTGGACCGAGATCATGGTGCGCCAAATCGCCGATTTCGACGTGACGGTGGTCAGAAACGAACTCGAGGCTCTCATTTTGGAGGCGAACCTCATCAAGCAAATGAAGCCGAAGTACAACATCATGCTGAAAGACGACAAAGGCTACGCGTACGTACGCGTCTCGGTGCGGGAAAAGTATCCGCGCGTCGACGTCGTACGCCGTTTGGAAGAAGACGGTGCCAAATATTTCGGGCCGTTCCTGGGAGCGTGGGACATCAAGCAAACGCTGGAGATGCTCGATGGCATCCTCAAGTTCCGTGCGTGCAAAACGTCGCTCGATACGCTCAACAATCCTGCGAAAGGCGAAGCGAATCTCAAGGGCGGCACGCCGTGTTTGGATTACCAGATCGGCAAGTGCTGCGGGCTCTGCATCGGTGCGGTTTCGGAAACCGATTACCGCGAGCGCATCGCCGAGGTGGAAAAATTCTTCCGTGGCAATTACGCATCGGTGAAGAAAAAAGCGGAAGAAACAATGAAGGTCGCCGCATCGGAAAAAAAGTTCGAGATCGCCGCCCGCATCCGCGACGTCATCCGTTTCATCGAGGAACAGGAGCAAAAACAGGTCATTTCGGACACCACCGGCGACGATGCCGACGTGTTCGGAATCGCGCTTCGGCAAGGCAAAATCCAGGCCATCCTCCTCCGTCAGCGCGATGGAAAACTCATTGAGCAGGTGGCGTTCGCGCTCAAGGGCGAGGCCGAGAGCGCCGCCGACGCACTCGCGCAATTTTTACCGCAATATTACGAAGACACGCAGGACATTCCGGACACCATCATCGTCGGTGAAGAGCTCGCCGAGAAGAAGATTTTGGAAGAATGGCTTCGCACCCGCCGCGGCAAAGTCGTCCGCATGTTGGTTCCCGAGCGCGGCAAGAAATCCAAGCTCCTGGAGATGGCCGAACGCAACGCGCAGCAGAAAGTGGACCAGCAATTCGCCGCGTGGGAAGCCGAGGCGCAGAAAGTGGAATCCGCGCTCGCGGAACTCGCCGGCTTGGTCCGCCTTTCCGCTCCGCCCCGGCGCGTGGAAGGCTACGATATTTCGCATCTCGGCGGCACGGCAACGGTCGCGAGTATGGTCGTATTTCTCAACGGAAAACCCAAGCGCGAGCACTACCGCAGCTTCAACATGCGCACGGTGAAAGAAGGGGACGTCGATGACTACAAATCGCTTGCCGAAGCCGTTCGCAGGCGTCTGCGATATTTGACCGACGACGTGAAAACCGTGACGGAACGTCTGAAGAAAGAAGGCATCGAGATCGGCAAAGCGCGCAAATCGGAACAATTGTTTTTGGAGGAGACGACGAAAGACTGGCCCGACAGGCTCGGGCACGGGGCGGTGGACTACAAAAACTTCCTCGTTGCACGGAAGGGAGACGCAGTCGTGGCGTTCGCGCAGATGTTTTCGTGCGAGGGCACGCGCGTTATCCGCACGGTGTGGGTGCACAAAGACGAGCGCGGCAAAAAAATCGGACGATTGCTCGTTCGTAAACTTCTCGCCGGCATGGACAAGGGAAAGGCCTACGTCGTCATCGATCCGAAGCTCGAGGAGTACTACGCCGAACTGGGATTCCGGCACATCGAGAGCGGCCCCGAGATTTTGGCGAAGCTCCACGCCGCGTGTTCGGAGGAATTCCCGGAACGGACAAATGCGCTCACGCTCATGTACGAGTCCAAGCAGAACAAGATCGATGCGTCCTTCGGCGAACGCCCCGATCTCATGCTCATCGATGGCGGAAAAGGGCAACTGTCAGCGGTTTTTGCGGTGCTCAAGGACATGAACGTCGATATCCCTTTGGCATCGCTCGCCAAGCGCGAAGAGGAAATTTTCCTGCCCGGCGAACAGGTGTCGCTCCTCGTCCAAAAAGATTCTCCCGCCCGCTTCTTGCTCCAGCGCATCCGTGACGAGTCGCATCGATTCGCCAACGCA
This sequence comes from uncultured Candidatus Peribacteria bacterium, assembly GCA_964611095.1. Lineage (GTDB taxonomy): Bacteria > Patescibacteriota > Gracilibacteria > Peribacterales > Peribacteraceae > CAZKJL01. The sequence continues at coordinate 48,111 of CAZSWJ010000007.1, read as the reverse complement.
AAACGCGAGAAGAGGCTCGATCTCTCGCTGTTTCATTCCAAGTTGGATGAGGTCCCGGGCATCGGTGAGTCCACGAAGCAGGCGCTGCTCAAGAAGTTCGGATCCGTCGATTTCGTGTTGGCTGCGGATGACAAGGTGCTCGGGGAGATTTTGAATCAGACGCAGTTGAAATCGTTGAGGGAGAAATTTCCAAAAGCATGACGACGACAACAATGTCACTTCTTTGTCCGCGATCTTCTTCCACTTTCTTTTGACGCAAAAGAAAGTGGCAAAGAAAAACAGTCGCTCGTGGAAAAATGACCTACGCTTCACGTGAAGCGTCACGGCATTTTTCCAATGCGACACCCTGTTTCAGGTATTTCAAAGCAAGGAGTGCTTCCTTGCACTCTTTGTATTCCTTGTATTCTTTGCACTCTTTTTCCACCATGCAACCCTTTTCATCGTCACATTTCGTGACACCGCTCGTCCTAAGGATTAGCATGTATTTCCTTACCCAATCGCTTCTATGAAAAAACTCTCCTTCTTACTCGGCACGCTCGGCGGTGCCATGGCCGGTTACGTCTTCAGCAACAAGAAGCTCCGCGCCGACATGGTCAACGCCAAAGACGCTTCCGCGGCCGCTAAAATCCTCGGCAAGCACTTGGCCCAAGACGGCCAAGTGGTCGCAAAAGAGGTGCGCCAGCTCGCGGAGCAGCACCATCTGGACGACAAGATCGCCGATGGCAAGAAATACGTTCAGAATTATTATTCTTCCGCCAAAGACGAGGTGAAAAAATTCGTCACCGAGAAAGTCGGTGATGTGAACGCAGCGGCCAACAAAGCCAAGAAAAGCGCCGTTCGCAAGATGAAGAAGGCGCTCAAATAATCGCATGTTCATGCACGGCGGCGGGCGGTTTCCTCCGTCCGTCGCTTGCTTTTTGTCCCGTTCTGAGTAGAATACACGGCGGGCTCGTGAAATTAATCGAAGAGGGTTCTCCCAAATGAACATCCTCTCTCTTTCTCCTATGTCTCAAAAGTCACGCCTGAAGAAGCCCAAGTACATCATCGTCACGGGCGGCATCTGCAGTTCGCTCGGCAAGGGCATCGCCACGGCGTCCATCGGTGCCATCATGAAGGCCTGTGGATTCAAGGTGTTCGTCCAAAAGCTCGATCCGTACTTGAACGTGGATCCCGGCACCATGAGTCCGTTCCAGCACGGCGAAGTGTTCGTCACGGACGACGGCGCCGAGACGGATTTGGACTTGGGTCACTACGAGCGTTTCATCGATGAACCGATGAGTCGCTTGAGCACGGTCACGACGGGAAAGATCTACACCGAGGTGCTCGCCAAAGAGCGCAAAGGAGACTTCCTCGGCGGCACCATTCAAGTCGTGCCGCACATCACGAACGCCATCAAAGATTGGATGAAGAATGCCGCCAAGGAGAGCGGAGCCGACATCATGATGATCGAAGTGGGAGGCACGGTGGGTGACATCGAAGGAGAGCCGTTCCTGGAAGCCATCCGTCAGATGCGTTCCGACTTGGGTTCGGACACCATTTTCCACGTGCATCTCACGCTGCTTCCGTACTTGGAAGGAGCGAAGGAACTCAAGACCAAGCCCACGCAGATTTCGGTGCGCGAACTCCGTCGCATCGGTCTGCAGCCCGACATGATTCTCGCGCGCGCCGATCACAACATTCCGAGCGAACTCTTGGACAAGATCAGCCGCTTCTGCGACGTGCCGCGCGAGGCCGTCATCCCCGCGCAAACCGTGAAGTCCATCTACGACGTGCCGCTCAATTTCGAGCAGTACGACATTGCGAGCGTCATCGGACAAAAGCTCGGACTCGGCAAGTTGAAGCCCAATATGAAGGAGTGGAAAGCCGGACAAGATCGATACGCGCACGCGAAGAAAGCCATCAAGATCGGTCTCGTCGGCAAGTACACGCACCTCGACGATGCCTACTTGAGCGTCATCGAATCCATCAAGTCAGCCGCCGTGTTCCACGGTCGCAAAGCCGAGGTGGTGTGGGTGGACAGCGAGAAGCTGGAGAAGAAAGACGTCGCCGAATGGAAGAAGCTCAAGTCGTGCGCGGGCATCATCGTGCCGGGCGGTTTCGGTACGCGCGGCATTGAAGGAAAGATTCTCGCCGCGAACTACGCTCGTACGACCAAGACTCCGTACCTCGGTTTGTGCTTGGGTTCGCAGCTCCTTGCCATCGAATTCGCGCGGTCGCTCCTCAACGATCCGGAGCTCACGAGTCAGGAGTTCGATGAAAAGGAAAAGCTCAGTCCGGACAAATACGTCGTGCATTTCCTGCCCGATCAGCACAAGGGAAGGAGCATGGGAGGAACGCTCCGTCTCGGTCAGTTCAAGTGCAAGCTCAAGAAAGGGACGAAGGCGTACGAAGCCTACGGCACGCCCGAGATCTCCGAGCGTCATCGTCACCGCTACGAGTTCAACAACAGTTTCCGCAAGCGCTTGGAGGACGGAGGCTTGGTATTCTCCGGCGAATGGCCGCAGAGCGGGCTCATGGAAATCGTGGAAATCAAAGATCATCCCTTCATGCTCGGAAGCCAGTTCCACCCGGAGTTCAAGAGCCGCCCGCACCGCCCGCATCCGTTGTTTGCGGCGTTCATGAAGGAGGCAGTCAAAAGCTAAGGCGGGTAGCACATGCGTTTCGCGCAGTACTGCCGTCCAAGCCTTTCGTTGCGCACTAAAAGTCTGACTCAAGAGCTTGGAACGGGGAGCGAGTGGCGGGTAGCGGGTAGGTCTGGTATGATCGTTTCGATGAGCACCGCTACACAGATCGCAGGGGTCCCGCTGGACTCTTACGTTTTCAATGCCGCAGGACCGAACGATGTCACGCTGGAGGAGCTCCGCATCATCGGCGCGTCCGATTCGTCGGCCATCGTCATGAAGTCGTGCACCATCGAACCCCGACAGGGGAACGAGGAGCCGCGCTATGCGGATCTGCCGCTCGGATCCATCAACAGCATGGGTCTGCCGAACCTCGGCTATAAGGAGTATCTGCAGATCACGAAGACGCTCAAGCAAGAATTCAGGCAGCCGGTCATCGCGAGTCTTGCCGGCATGGCGCCGGGGGACATCCCGGTTCTGGTGGACGCGTTCATGCAGAGCGACGTCGACCTCATCGAGCTCAATCTCTCGTGCCCGAACCTCAAGGGCAAGCCGCAAATCGCCTATGACTTCGAGATGACGGATCAGATTTTAAAAGACGTCTTCAAGAAAACGACGAAGCCGCTCGGCATCAAGCTGCCCCCGTACTTCGACCCCGTGCACTGGGAACAGATCGGCGCGGTGCTCAAGAAATATCCCATCGCGTTCCTCGCCTGCATCAACTCCATCGGCAACGCGCTCGTCATCGATCCCGAGACGGAGAAGCCCGCCATTCGTCCCAAGGGCGGCTTCGGAGGACTCGGCGGCGACTACATCAAGCCCACGGCGCTCGCCAACGTCCGCGCGTTCAGCCAGATGCTCGGCGACAAGATGGCCATCATCGGCGTCGGCGGCATCAAGTCCGGCACCGACGCGTTCGAATTCCTGCTCTGCGGTGCGGATGCCGTGCAGGTCGGAACGGTGTTCATGAAAGAGGGACCCGCGTGCTTCGGACGCATCGATAACGAACTCGCCGCCATCCTCAAGAAGAAGGGCTACAAGAGCATCGCCGAGGCGAAAGGGAAACTGAAGATGCTCTAAAAGGGTCGTCAAGGCCGTTTATGTTCCGACTCTTGACAATTGGTTTAGTACTAAACTATAATGACGTTGTTTTATTCATTACCCATCTCCACCATGTCTGGTAACGGATGCGGCTGCGGCAAGTAATTGCTAAGCCATTCAAAAAAAGAGGCCCTTCGGGGCCTTTTTTCGTACGTTCTTTTCTTCTCGAGAACGCATTTTTCCGTTTCGTCGTGCGGCACATGCAGGTCGTCGCATTTTTCCGTCCTGATGTGCTGGCAGGGGACGGCACTCGGCCCTATTCTGAGCGTGACATGCAGCAACCGGATTTCCGTCGTCTTGCGGCGGCACTCAAACATCTTTCGCCCGGCGAAGTGGCCGATGTCCGTCGCGCGTTCGACTTCGCCGTACAGGCGCACGCTCCGCAGAAGCGTGAAGACGGTTCGCCGTACGTGCTCCACCCCATCGCCGTCGCCGAAATCGTCGCAGGGTGGAAAGCCGATCGAGATACGGTCATTGCGGCGTTACTCCACGACGTGCTCGAGGATACCGAGGTCACGAAAGAGGAGATGATGGAGCGTTTCGGTCGCCATGCGTCGCTCCTCGTGGAAGGCATCACCAAATTCAGCCAGGCCGACCTGAGCCCCGATTTGCCGCTGGATCGCAAAATCGAGACCCTCCGCAAGCTCTTCGACGTCATGCGGCTGGACATGCGCAGCATCGTCATCAAGCTCGCCGATCGCCTCCACAACGTTCAGACCATCGACTCGCTCCCAACGCCCGAGCGCCGACGTCGCTTCGCCATCGAGACGCTCACGGTCTACTACAAGATCGCATTCCATCTCGGCATGCGCGAAATGCGCCGCACGTTCGCGGAATACTGCGTGCCGCATGCGTTCGATGTCGGTCCGAGCGAGCGGACGGAGCGGAACAGGCTCTGTCATCAGGCCGAGTCCATCCCGCTCATGCTGGAACGTGAGCTCATCAAGAAAGAAGGCGAGGATCGCGTGCTCCAGGTGTTCCTGCAGCCGAGAAACTTGCTCATTTTCCATCAGCGCGTCGAAGAGCGTGGCGGCGCGGCGCTTCTCCAGGATGCGTTTTCCATCAGCATCATCGTTCGCAGCGAGGAAGATTGTTATCACCTCCTCAAGACGTTGCACACGCTCTACAGACCGCAGAGCGCCCAGTTCCGTGATTTCATCGCCGCACCCAGCGATGCCGGATACCAAAGTCTGCATACGTTCGTCACGCTTCCGGACGGTTCCATCATCGAGGTTCGGATCCGCACCCCCGAGATGTACGAGCAAGCCATGCACGGCGTCACGACGCTGCTCTTCCAAAATGCGGGCGCACTTCCGCCCACGTTTGCGTGGCTCAAGCGTTCGGCGTCGCTCGACTTGCAGACCCGCGACAGCAGCAGTGCGTTTTGGGAGGCGCTGGAGTCCGACATTTTGCGTGAGACGATTTCCGTCACCGTGGACAAGCAACGTTTGTCGCTTCCCAAAGGAGCCACGGCGCTCGACAGCGCGTACGCTCTCTACGACGAACGCGCCGGTACGGTGAAGCTTCTCACCGTGAACGGCCGCCCCATTTCCGGCGCCGAAATTCTCCGTGAAGACGACGAAGTTCACCTGACGTTCGATACGTCACCGCAGGTCGCATTCGATTGGTTGCAAATGGTGTCGACCCGTCATGCCAGACTTCTCATCGTCGACGTGCTCAAGAAGTCCGACAAGTCCGATAAATTGGCTCTGGGAGCCACTCTTCTCCAGAAGGAATTGGATCATTACAACAAAGGACTGCTCTCGGAATTGTCGCGCACGCAATGCCAACACGTCGCCGAGCATTTCCGCCGCGAGAGCTTCGATCAAGTTCTTTCGATGATCGGTGAAGGAGTGTTGCGTGCACGCGACATCGTGTTTTTCTTGTTTCCCGAAGGCAATCAGGCGAAGCTCGCGGGCAAGAAGAAAAAAGGCGTCTATCCGTTCCGTCTCACCATCACGGCCGCCGAGCACCCGGGGCAGGATGTGCTCTCTCAATTTCACGGCATCGTGCGCATGAGCGAGGCAGCCGTGAAAAGCGTGAGCGTGGAGCCGACGGCGGATCACGGCATGGAAATCAGCGTCAGCGGACAGACGCAGGACCGTTTGCAATTCGCCGACTTCATCGAGCTCTTGGAGCGTCAGGAATGGATTTCCGGCGTTCAGACGCTGCTTCCCGCTCGCCAGAAGGCATTCATGCTCGGGGCGTTCCTGCTGTCGTCGTTGGTCGTGCTTGCAGACATCATCTTGTTCCCGCGCTATCAGCAAATCGTCGCCCAGCTCTCGTGGCTTCCCAGCGTCTTCGTCCAAATTTTGCCGCTCATTCCGATCCTCATTCTCAACTACTATCTTTTGCGACTGTTGCGGCACTACGTCGTCCGCATGCGTACGGACCGATGGTTCTTGGGCGTGGCGCTGCTCCTCAATATCGTGGGTCTCGTGCTTCTTGTTCTCCGCATGACGTTGCTGCAAAAGGCCACGAGCAGTTTGCTCCCGCTCATTGCGATTTTCGCCGCCTTTTTGGGATACGTGACGTACCGATTTTTCCAGACGGATGCGCTGTTTGCCGCGTACGATCAGAAAAAACTGCATCCCATTTCCACGAACGAGTGGCAAGGCATCAAATCCCGCAAAGTCGTCGGTTACGGCATCCGCTTGCTCGCGGTGTTGGTGTGGGGACTCGAGCCCATCTACATCCGTTACACGCCCGTGAACGGCCTCGCACCGTCGCTTCGCACGTTCTTGCTCGGCATCGGCGTCCTCCTGCCGTCCTTTGTGATGTATTCCTGTCGCTATCTCGTGCAGCACAAAAAGATTCCAAAGTTTTCCATCCATTACAACGGCGCTTTCTTGGCGCTCATCATCGGGCAAGTGGGTCACATGTATTTTAAAAACGCGAGCTTGATTTACACGAGCGGCACGAACCTTCTCCTCTTCAACAACTTCTCGCCGCTCCTCGGACTCATCGTCGCGGCGTTCTTCTGGCGCAAGGAAATCCCGTACCTCAAGCAGCCGAGGAACATGCTCATCGTCTTCTTGCTGGGCGTTCTGGGAGGCTTGGGCAGCTCGCTCCTCGTGTACAACGAATCGCAGCTTACGTTGTCGTACAGCGTGCTCGGGGACATCTTCGCGATGATTTCGATGTTCTTCGACTTGCTGCTCGTCATCGGGCAGATTCAATACCTCAAGAGTTTCCCGAAGACCGACGGCATGCTCCTCAACATTCATATTTTCTTCTTCCTGCTCCTCGGCACCGCTCCCATCATCGCTCTGTCGCCCTTGTTCCACGAGAACATCTTGCAAGCCCTCACGCCCACGACGCTCTTCCTGGGCCTCGGCATCGGCCTCTTCGTGGGCACCGGCCAATTCCTCAACTACGAGGCGTTCAAGCGCATCGACGGGTACTTGGCGTACATGATGTTCAATCTTTCGGTCCTCATCACGTTCGTCATCGAAGCGTTCTTCATTCATTCCGTGGAACCCACGGTGCTTCTCATCATCTCGGGACTGCTCATCATCGGAGCATCCGTCACGGCCGAAATCGTGAACTCCCGTTGCCAACGCAGCGGACAGTAGTTCCCGCAGCTTTACTTTGTGCGGCTTCGGGAGGATGGTTCATGCATGTCGTCCTTCACGATCGTCGGCATCGTCGGAAGCCTCCGCAAAGGCTCGTTCAACAAGTCACTCCTCAGAGCGACCGCTGCTTTGGCGCCTGCGGGAACCGAGTTCGTCACGCTCGATATCTCCGCGCTTCCGCTCTTCAACCAAGACGATGAAATGACCATGCCCGTCGCGGTGAAGGCGTTCAAAGAGGCCGTCAAAAATGCCGATGCCGTCGTGTTCGCAACGCCGGAGTACAACTACTCGGTGCCCGGCGTTCTCAAGAACGCCATCGACTGGCTCTCGCGTCCGTACGGACAAAACAGCTTGGATGGAAAGCCCGTCGCCATCATCGGCACGTCCTCGGGGCTCATGGGCTCGTCCCGCGCTCAGTACCATCTCCGTCAAATTCTCGGGCCCGGCCTCAACGTGCAGCTTCTCAACCGTCCCGAAATCATCGTCACGGGAGCCGCTGAAAAATTCGACGCCAAGGGCGAGCTCACGGATCCCAAAACGAAAGAAAAACTGAGTGAAATGCTCACGGCGCTCGTAGCGTGGGCCAAGAAGCTCAGGTAGTTGCCGAGAAGGTAGTTATTGCTAAAATACTAATTTTATAGTATAATAATAAAAATATATTTCCTCACACACACAACCCATGGGAAAACGCGTGCTCATCGTCGATGACGACAACGTTCTGACCAAGCTCATCGAAATGGAATTGGAAATGAAGGACCACGACCTCCGTGTCGTGAGTGCCGAGGACGGCATCGAGGCCATCGGGTTCATCGATCGCGATCTTCCGGACCTTATTCTGCTCGACCTCCGCGTACCGAAAGCCGACGGATTCGCCGTGCTCAAGCATCTGCACGACCGCGATCATAAATCTCCGGTTCTCGTCATCACGAACTACGACAAAGACGAGTACCGCGAGCAGTGCCGCGAGTACTCCATCGTGCAGGAGTACCTGCTCAAGCGCTCCATCGCGCTCCACGATCTGGTGAACAAGGTTCAGCAGTACCTCGCGGTCGCCGCGTAGCCTTCTTTACTTCGCCCCCATCTCCACACCGATGGTGATGGCCGTCTGGCCGTCCGTTTCGGTGATGGCTGCGGAGAACGTGCGGGTGTCCTTCGTGGCCGTGAGGATCGTGGTGCCGCCGCCCTGCATCGTGCCGTCCATGGTCCAGCCCTGTTTCACGAGCTCGGTTTTGTAGTACGTGGCAACGGCTTCTTGCGTGTCCGTGGTCATGAGCACCAAGGCCAAGCCTTGCTTGCCCTCGGATCCGTTCATCGTGGCCGAGTAGCTGGCGGTCGCACCGGGGTAGACGGGCGCATCCTTGGGCCATTCCTCCGGCACCGTGGCGCTGCCCACCTTCATGGTTCCTTCGGCGGTCTTCACTTCCATCGTGCCGTCATCCTTCAGATCCACCTTGGCTTTGCCGCCGCTGGCCCGTTCCATGACGCCTTCCATCGTCTTCTCGGCCATCTTGCTGCCGATGCTTCCGATGGCGGCGCATCCCACCATGAGAACAAGCAATGCTCCCACGACATACCAGATCATTTTTGACTTGGAGTGCGTGGTCGGTGTGACGGTGTCCATCGGTGAGAGGGGAAGAGGATGGGACGATTATCCGCGATCAATCGTGCTTCGGCAACGTCAGGCTTACCTCCGATACCGCGGTACGCCGTACGTGTACGGATAATAATGGTAGTAGTACGTTTGTCGCAGGTAGCCGTACGGGTAGTAGAGCGAGTACTGCCAGTTCGGATAACCGCCGTTGTAGTAATGCGTGGCGAACTGATCCTCCCATACGCCGTGCGGGAAGCTGCCCGAGTAGTACGGCCAGGTGCCGCTGTTCACGGCCAGTGCGGCAGGGGCGCTTGCACCGAGACCGAGTGCCGCGATGAGGATCGAGAGCAGAAATTTCGTCGTCGACATGCATGGATGATAACGCCGCACGGTCTCGTTTTCATCTCATTTTTTACCGTACCTCGCGCTCCTGATCCGAAAACCATCCCAATCGCAGCGCATTGCCGATGACCGAGACCGAGCTCAGGCTCATCGCCGCGGCGGCGAGCATGGGACTCAGGAGCATGCCCGTGAACGGATACAGAATGCCCGATGCGACGGGAACGCCGAGTGCGTTGTACACGAAGGCGAAGAACAGGTTCTGCCTGATGTTTCGCATCGTCGCGCGGCTCAGCTTTCGTGCCCGGACAATGCCGCGCAAATCTCCTTTCACCAGCGTGATTCCCGCGCTCTCCATAGCGATGTCGGTTCCCGTTCCCATGGCGATGCCGATCTGAGCTTGCGCGAGGGCCGGAGCGTCATTGATGCCGTCGCCGGCCATGGCGACGACGTGCCCCTCCGACTGCAATCGTTTCACCACCTCGTTCTTTCGTTCCGGAAGAACGCCGGCTTCCACGTCATGCAGCCCCAGTTTTTTCGCGACGGCCATCGCGGTCGTACGGTTGTCTCCGGTCGACATGACGATGTGCACGCCGTCTCTCTCCAGCGAACGAATGGCTTCGGCCGCCGATGCTTTCACGGGATCCGCGACTCCGAGCATTCCCACGATCTTTCCGTCCGCCGCCAGGAACATCACGGTTTGTCCTTCCTCTCGCAGGACTTCCGCTTTCGCGTGAAGATCGCCGACATTCATGCCGAGCTCTTCGAGCATGAGCTGATTTCCCAGAACGATGGTGCGACCGTCCACGATGCCGCGAATGCCGCGACCCGTGAGGGATTCGAAATCCAGTGCCTTCGACGGCGCAATGCCGCGCTCCTTCGCTCCCGCGACGATGGCTGCCGCAAGCGGGTGCTCGCTGCCGACTTCGATGCTCGCCGCCAGCTTCAGAATTTCTTCTTCCGATGCTTGGCTCAGTGTTTGTACTGATGCCAATCGAGGTTTTCCTTCGGTCAACGTTCCGGTCTTATCGACGACCAAGGTGTCCACTTTTTCCATGATTTCCAGTGCCTCGGCATTCTTGATGAGCACGCCGAGCTGAGCACCTTTGCCCACGCCCACCGTAATGGACATGGGTGTGGCGAGCCCCAGCGCACACGGGCACGCGATGATGAGCACGGAGACCGCATTGACGAGGGCGTACGCCAGCGAAGGCTCCGGTCCGTAGTGCAACCAGACGAAAAAGGTGATCGCAGAGACCGCGACGACGGCAGGAACGAAGTATCCCGACACCACGTCCGCGAGTCTCTGAATCGGCGCGCGGCTGCGCTGAGCTTCGCTCACGAGTCGGACGATGTGCGCGAGCAGCGTTTCGCTTCCCACTTTTTCCGCCCGCATGACGAATCCGCCCGTGCCGTTGAGCGTTCCGCCGATGACGCGGTCATTCGTACGTTTTTCCGTCGGCAACGATTCGCCCGTGATCATGGATTCGTCGATCGATCCGCCGCCTTCCGTGATGACGCCGTCGACGGGCACCTTTTCGCCCGGACGCACGCGCAGCATGTCGCCGGGTTTGACATCGTCCAGTGCCACGTCGGATTCCGTTCCATCGGGACGGATGCGGCGTGCGGTTTTCGGCGTCAGGCCCAGCAGCGACTTGATCGCCTTGTTCGTCTTGTTGCGCGCCCGCAGTTCCAGCACTTGTCCCAGGAGGACCAGCACGGTGATGGCCGCCGCCACTTCGAAGTACCGTCCCACCTGACCGTGGTGATTGTGGAATGATGCGGGAAAAACGCCCGGCATCAGAATCGCCACCAGACTGTACGCATATGCGACGACGACGCCGATGCCGATGAGCGTGAACATGTTGAGCTTCCGGGTCCGAAGCGATATCCATCCGCGTTCCAGGACCGGCCATCCGCACCACAGCACGACGGGCGTTGCCAGGATGAATTCCGTCCACGGCAGCGCGAAGGCGATACCCTCGGGAAGCAGGCTCTCCAACATCGCCAGTGCGACCAACGGCACGGCGAAGATCGTGCCGATCCAAAAACGGCGGCTCATGTCCTTGAGTTCCGGATTTTCTTCTTCCAACGTCACCGTCATCGGTTCCAGCGCCATGCCGCAGATGGGGCAGGAGCCCGGCTCGTCTCGCACGATCTCGGGGTGCATGGGGCACGTGTACTGCGTTTTCGTTTGCACGAGTCCGATGTGCATCGGCTCCAGGGCCATGCCGCAATCCGGGCACGCGCCCGGTACGTTTTGCAGGACTTCCGGGTGCATGGGGCACGTGTATTCCTGTCCCGCAACGTGTGCCACGGAAGTTTTGTTCGGCGTATGGGCGTGACAGCAGGAATTCGTGGCCATGACCGGGATCGTAAGGAATCAAAAGAAGAGGGGTCGGTTTCGCGACCCCTCAGACATGTTTATTTCGCGTAGCCCCAGTTTTGCATCCATACGTTCATCTCGTCGATTTCCCTTTGTTGTGCATTCATGATGCTGCGAGCCATGTTCTTCACTTCATCGTGTTTGGCGTTCGTGAGTGCGAGTTTCGCCATATCGATCGCTCCCTGGTGGTGGGGGATCATCATTTCCAGGAACGCGGCGTCGAAGTCGTCGCCCGTCTTTCCTTTGAGCATGGTCGTCATGCCGTTCATGGACATGTCCATGCCGTCTTGCATCATCATGCCGCGGGACGATCCGGTATCGTCATCATCGTCATCCATCATGCCCATGTGCATCATGCCGGAGCTTTCCATCATGACACGCTTCCCCTTCGTCCACGATGTTCCGTGCATGGCGCCCATGGTCAGCACGGCCGCAACAAGGCCGCCGACGGTGAGCCACAGCGCCCAGCTCTTCAGTTGAGCGGCCGTGAAGGATTTGTAGGCGTAGAGAATGAAAAACAATATGCCGATGGAGAATGCCGTCGCTGCGAGGAAGTGCACCAGGGCGAGGGTACCGAAGCCCAGGGCAGGGCCCGAGGAGGTCATCGTATTCATCATATGAATGGGGGGAAAAATGAAATAAAAATCACCGACCGGAGAGGCCGATGGTGCGGATGATGTCCGCAATGAATGCGTCGTAATCCTTTTCTTTTTTGATTTTTTCTTGAACGCACGTGTGCAAGTGGCTTTCCAGGACTTTTCCCTGAACGTGCTTGATGTGGCCGTTCATGGCCAACAGGTTCTCCAGGATGTGGGGACAGTATTCGTCTTGTTCGATCATCGTGCGCACTTTTTTCGTCAGGCCTTCCAGCCGTTTCATTCCTTCCAGCGCTTTGATTTTATAGTCGGCTCGCATAGTTAGGGGTAGGGGGTACGGGTAGTATAGTCGCGCCACGACGAAAGTCAACGGGTCATTTTCGCCCTATCGCCCGTTTGTCACCGTGACGTCGTTGGCATCGTCGACGTTGAGAGCCGACACCTTCTCGTAGACGATGCGTGATACCTCGGCGATGGCGGAGGCTTCGCTTTTCAGATCGGGACCGCTCGTCATGACGCAGAGCAGATACGTCGTGGACGGATGATAAATGATGCCGCAGTCGTGAAGTTGGCTGTCCTGCCCCTCCAGGACGCGATGACCGAATTTGTGTGCCACGGTCGTTCCGCGCGGCACTCCCGCGACCAATCCGTCCTCGTAGGTCGCATGCGACAAAAGATCGAGTGCGAATTGCGACATGTCCCGCGACAAGTATCCCGTGCCATACAGCACCGCGAACAAGTTCGCGTACGATTGGATGGACACATAGTCCGCATCGAGCGTCGTCATCATCCGAAGTACGCCCAAATCCTGGAACGTGTGATATGTCGTGACCGGCGGAGTCCTATTCAGCTCTTGCATGAGCAACGTGTACGAGTAATTGTCCGAGTACACGATCATTTTCGTCAGGAGCTCCCGAATGGAGTATCCCGTATTCGGCAGAATCGTTTCGTCGGACTCTTCCACGTTCGGATTGATCTTCAGCGCACCGGTGAATGACAGAGTTTTCGTCAGAATGGCCGGATTGCGGTCCGCTTCGTGCAAGAATGCGATGAGCACCGGAAGTTTGAGGAGGCTTGCGGGCTGGAAAGCATCATATTCACCGATGCCGAAGCGCGGTCCGTGCGTCAGATCGCGGAAGTAGACCGAAATATGCGATACCGTTCCCGCGTCCTTGAGCTCGGTCTTCTTGCGCAACAAGGCGCTGCGGAGGTCTTCATAGTCCCACTCGCCCTGTTCCACCGCCTCCTTGCAGCGAACGTTCGGACTCAGCATGTCGTACTTCCAGTGACACGGTCCCACGATGAGCCAGGTTTGCTGCAACAGCCAGAATGCGAGAAGCCCGGCGACGAAGCATCCCAGGCAAAGCCGAAGTAGCGAGTTTCCGCTGGCACCCGAACAGTTCATGCCCTGGATTGTGATTCTCCCTCTGCACTCTGACAAGTGCTGATCATGGCAAGAAACGGAGTGCAGCATGCCGGCGGCGGTCTATACTTCTCCCGTGAAGACGTCAAAAACTCTTTCGTCGGCCCGTAACGCGGTTGCCAAGGCGTGTGCTGCCATCGAGCAATCCGCCAAAGAACCTCCTCTTGGCCTTCTGGCAAAGAACGCGGGGATGAGTCCCTCGCACTTTCATCGAACGTTCAAGGAACTCACCGGTCTCACGCCCAAGGCGTACGCATTGGCGCAGCGCGCCCTGCGCATGAGGAAGGAGTTGTCCCAAAATTCCGGCATCACGACCGCCATGGTCAAAGCGGGATTCTCTTCCTCCGGGCGGTTCTATGAATCGTCGTCCAAGGCGCTCGGTATGAAGCCTTCGGCGTACCGCGCCGGAGGAAAGGGAGAGATCATCCGCTTTGCGACCGGGCGATGTTCGCTCGGGTCCGTGCTCGTGGCCGCCACCCAGAAAGGCATCTGTGCCGTGACGCTCCACGACGATCCCGAAATCTTGATTCGCGATCTGCAGGATACGTTTCCCCGGGCTGAGCTCATCGGAGCCGATGCATCGTTCGAGTCACACGTCGCGAAAGTCGTCGGTCTCGTGGAGCATCCGTACAACGCCTTCGATTTGCCGCTCGACGTGCGGGGAACGGCGTTCCAGGAGCGCGTGTGGCAGGCGCTCCGGAGAATTCCCGCAGGCTCCACCGCAACGTACGCCGATATTGCGCGTGACATCGGCATGCCGAAGGCCGTGCGTGCCGTGGCCCAGGCGTGCGGCGCCAACAAGATCGCCGTGGTCATTCCGTGCCACCGCGTCATTCGCACCGACGGTTCACTGTCGGGGTATCGCTGGGGCGTTGAGAGGAAGGCCGATCTTTTGCGGCGAGAGGCCCGATGGTTATAGTGCGATCATGCAGCAATTCCTCGTCGTCATCGCCGCAACGCTCGCCGTCATCGGCAACGTGCCGTACTTGCGCGACGTCATCACGAACAAAATTCAGCCGCATCCGTATACGTGGCTCATGTGGTCCATCGTGTCCGCCGTGACTTTTTTCGGGCAGGTCGTGAAAGGAGCCGGCATCGGCTCCATACCGTCGGGCATCGCCGAAGGATTCACCATCGTCATTTTTTTCTTTTCGCTGCGGTACGGGTTTCGCCATATTCGGAGGCAGGACACATACTTTCTCGTCGCGGCGCTCCTCGGTCTCATTCCGTGGGCCATCACGAAGGACCCTACTCTTTCCGTCGTCACGGTGGTCTCCATCGATGTGATCGCGTTTGTTCCGACGTTGCGCAAAGCATGGAGGGATCCGGCGACGGAGACGCCCGTGCTCTACGCCATGAACGTCCTTCGTCATGTCCTGACGTTGTTTTCGCTCAGTGCGTACAACGTTGCTACGACACTGCATTCCATCGTCATGATCTTCGTCAATGTTCTCATGACGTCGTTCATCGTTCTGCGGAAAAAATGACGGGCAGGCCGTCTCAGCTCGCTCGTTTCTCCTGCAACAACATTTCCAGCGCGTGTTGGAGCGAGCCTGCGCGTACCACTTCACCCGAGTTCACGAAGTAAATTTCATCCGCGTTCTCGATGGTATTGAGGCGATGCGCGATGATGACGCGCGTCGTGTGCTTGGGGAGCTTTTGCAAAATTTCTTCGAGCAATTTCTCCGTCACCGTGTCGATGTTCGCCGTGGCTTCGTCCAAAATGAGAACGTCCGGGTCCTTGAGCACGGCGCGCATGAACGCAATGAGCTGGCGCTGGCCCAAGCTGATTTCTCCGCCGCCGCTCGTCACCTTTGTATCGAGTCCTTTGTCGAACCTGGCGAGAAGCGACTCCACGTTCGCTTTCTTGAGAGCGTCCACGACTTGTTCGTTCGAGAAGTTCTTGTACTCGTCGTTTCCGTACAGGATGTTCTCGCGCACGGTGCCCGAGAAGAGGAAGGGTTCCTGGAGAATGAAGCCGATTTTCTTGGTGCGCTCGGCCGGTTCGTACGAACGGATGTCTTTGCCGTCGAGCAACACTTTGCCTTCGGTCGGGTCGTACAGGCGGGCCATCAGAGACGCCGTTGTCGTCTTTCCACCGCCCGTGGGGCCCACGAGTGCGTACGTCTTGCCGCGTTCCAGCGTGAGGTCGATGCCGTGCAGCACTTCTTTGCCGTCGGGGTACTTGAAGTGCACGTTCTCGAAGCTGAGGAGCGGTGCGTTCTGCCTCGTCACATCGTCCTTGATCACCGTCATGTCGGATTCCAGCGCCATGATGGCCGAGATGCGGTCCCAGCCCGCCATGGCAGCCTGGAAGATCGCCCAAATCTGCGCCATGTGACGCAGCGGATCGTAAAATCTCGTGACGTAACTCAGGAAGCTGATGAGGAGACCCACGGTGAAGTTGCCCTGTGCGATGAGATAAATGCCGTACGTCAGCACGATGAGCTGGGCCAGGTTTCCGCAGAAACCGTAGATCGGCGTGAAGATGTTGTTGGCGATGCCGGCCGAGACGGACGTCGTGAAGTTGGCTTCGTTGGTTTCCTCAAATTTTTTGCGGAAGTAATCGCGACGGTTGAATGCCACCACCACTTTGAAGTTCGACAGGCTCTCTTGGATCTCTCCGCTCATGCCGCCGAGCGCCTGCATGCTCGCCGCGTTCTTGCGGCGGATCCACGCCGAGAGCGCTCGTGAGACGACCACAAGCCCGACGGCGGGCACGAGTGCCGCGGAGCCGAGCCGAATGTTGATGCTCAGGAGGAAGATGGCGGAACCCACGATGAGGAACGCATTGTTCGTAAACTGCATGAGCGCCGACGAGAAGAACTGGTTCAATTTGTCGGTATCGTTATTGATGCGGGAAATGAGGTCGCCGGACTTGTTCTGGTTGAAGAAGGCTACGGGGAGCTCCTGCAGTTTATGGAACATTTGGTTTCGCAGATTGAAGAGGAGCCTCTGTCCTACTCCGCCCATGAGCGTCGTTTGGAAATAGTTGGCGACGAACGCGACGACGTAGATCACGACGAGAATTCCGGCGAAGAAAAGCACGCCGCCGAAATCGAGGTCTTGAATGTAGGTATCGATGGTGTATCCGATGAGGAGCGGTGCCAGCAGGTTGAGCCCCGCGTTCAGGAGCACGCACACGAGCGTGATGAGCAGTTTGTTCCGGTCGGGCCTGAGGATCGGCCACAGCTTGGCGAGCGCGGAGAACGCGCTTGCGGCTTTGGGAGTGCCTGCGGGGGAGGAGAGTGCGTAGTTCATGC
Organism: uncultured Candidatus Peribacteria bacterium; assembly: GCA_964611095.1. Taxonomy (GTDB): domain Bacteria; phylum Patescibacteriota; class Gracilibacteria; order Peribacterales; family Peribacteraceae; genus CAZKJL01. Next base: position 31,216 of record CAZSWJ010000007.1, on the reverse strand, counting down.
GTGTTCGGTGGAACGCTGCGAATCGGCGATCTGGACGTACTCGGGTGACTTTTTCAGGAGCTCTTTGTGCGTTCCTTGGTCGAGCAGTTCTCCTTCCATGAGAACGATGACGTGATCGAAGTTCTCCACCGACGCGATTTTCTGCGTGATGGAAACGAGCGTGATCTCCGGATAATTTTTGGCGACGTTCGCCAGGATTTTTTGCTCGGTCTGCGTGTCCACGCGGGCGGTGAAGTCATCGAGCAGCAAAATCCTGGGGTTCAGCGCCAAAGCACGGGCAAGCATGATGCGTTGCTTCTGGCCGCCGGAGAGGCTGGTGCCGCGTTCGGAGACGATGGTTTCCATCTTCTGCGGTAACGCTTCGACGAAGTCATGGAGTTCGGCGGTATCGACGGCACGTTTCATGTCTTCTTCTTTCACCGCATCGCCGAACGCGATGTTCTCGCGGAGCGTCGTGTTGAACATGACGCTGTCTTCGAACACCAGTCCCACTTGGCGGTGGAGCGATGCCATCTCGAAGTCGTCGATGGGTTTTCCGTCGTAGAGCACGGTGCCCGAGGTCGGCGGCATGAGGCCGGTGAGCAAGTGCAGGAGCTGCGTTTTGCCCGCTCCCGTGGGTCCGATGATCGCGGTGCGCGTGCCGGCTTTCACCTTGAATGACACGTTCTTGAGCGCCGCTTTTTCGCCGAACATCACGCTGACGTCGCGGACTTCGATGTCACCCTTGATGGGCGACGTATCCGTTCCCGTTTCTTTGTGCTCTTCGCTCTCGAGCACGTCGGTGATGCGCTTATAGGAGGCCGAAGCGCGGGCGATGACCGTACTCATGAAGCCGATCATGATGATCGGGAAGATGAGAATGGAGAGGTAGCTGTTGAACGCGGCGAATTCGCCGAGCGACATCGTTCCCGCGATGACGAAATGTCCGCCCAGCACGAGAATCGTGAGTGCCGCGATGTTGCCGACGAACGTGATGACGGGGATGAGGGTGGCGAACAGCCGCAAAATCTTGAGCCCCAGGCTCTTGGCGTCGGTATTCGCCACCAAGAACTTTTCGTATTCGTAGTGTTGCGAGTTGAGCACGCGGATCAGCGCCGATCCGAAGATGCTTTCGTTGATGACTTTGTTGAGCCTGTCGATGATCTCCTGCGAAATCTTGAAGAGCGTGCGGACTTTGCGGAAAATGACGAAGAACGTGCCCGCGATCAGTGTGAGAATCGCCAGCACCGCGAGCGCCAGCTTCCAGTTCAGCGAGAGCAAGAGCGCCCCCGAACCCACGATGAGGAAGATCGACGAAATGATCGTGACGACGGCTTGCGAGACGTACAGCTTCACCGCATCGACGTCGGACGTGAGGTTCGTCAGTAGTGTCGCTGGGGTGATGTTCTGCACGAAGGCGTAGCTCTGACGTGAAATTTTCTCGGAGGTTTCCTTGCGGATGTCCCTCGCCACCCGCTCCGACGCGTACGTCTGCACCAAGCTTTGCAAGTATGCGAAGACGAAGATGGCGAGTGCGGCGACGAAAAATTGGATCACCGACCCCAAGTCGAATCGTTCGTCGATGAACGCGTCGATGGCCCGCGACAGAATGATGGGAATCGCCAAGTTGAATGCGTTGCTGATGACCGCAAAGAGAACGAGCAGCACGATCCAGCCCTTGTAGGGCTTCAGGAGCCCCGTGAGGGTGCGCTTCGGTTTGCCGGTGTGCGGAGTGTTCGGGGGTTTCATGGGTTACTGCGCGGCGTGACGTGAGACTTTGTCGCTGAGCTTCAGATACGCGGCGAGTTCCTTGTCGCTGAGCGCGGAGAAAATCTCGGAGAGGCGTTCCAAGTGCGCTTGTCGCAGCACTTTCATTCGCTTGCGGGTCGTGGGGGAGAGCTCGATGTACTGCGAGCGCCTGTCATCGGGATTGCCGGAACGCTTCAGGTGACCGTGGTTCACGAGTGCGTCCACGAGTTGCGTGGCGGCGCTGCTCGAGATGTCCAAATGTGCGGCGAGTTCCTTGGTGCTCGCGCGTTCTTTCTTATGTATGACGCGCAACACACCCCATTGTGACGGCGTGATGTCGCACAGATCTTTGTGTGCTTTCGCCATATCCTTGGACATCAGCTTGCGGCGGATGCTCTGGAAATTTTCTTGGAGCCGTTCGATGAGTTCGCTGCGTGACGGCATAAAATTAGGTAAGTATCTTACCTATGTATTCGGGGCAGTCAAGAGTTTCGCCGAGTGCTACCATCGGTCCGCTCATGTATTCCTCCTCTCCGTCCGACGGCCTGACCACCTGCCAAAGCAAGGCGCTGGATGTCCTGGAGAGGCAAGGAAACGTCTTTCTGACCGGTGCAGCCGGAACCGGCAAAAGCTACCTCTTGGACCGCTATTTGCGAGGCAAAGGTTCCGACGATTTTCCCATCGTCGCGAGTACGGGAGCGGCGGCGATGATCGTGGGAGGCAGAACGTTCCACAGTTTCTTCGGCCTCGGCATCATGGAAGGAGGTCCGGCTGCCGCTGTAGAGACCGCACTTCGGAGTCGCAGGGTCCTCAATCGCTTGCAACGCGCGAGCTGCGTCATCATCGATGAGATCTCCATGCTCTCGGGCGTCATGCTGATGGCGGCCGATGCCGTGGCGCGTCGCGCCAGGCAGAGCAACGAACCGTGGGGCGGCCTCAGGATCATCGCGGTGGGGGACTTTGCTCAGCTGCCGCCGGTCACTCCGGGTGCCCAGACCAAAGACTGGGGGTTTTTGCACGCCGCATGGGAGCAGAGCGACTTCGAACCGGCGCTTCTCTCCACCGTCATGCGTACCCAGGACACCGAGTTCCTGGAAATCCTGAACTTCGTTCGTGACGGTGTCGTGAACGACAGAGTCCATGACTTTTTGAATCGCCACATCCACGCATCATCGGAAACTATCGACGCAACGCGCCTGTATCCGCACCGCGCCAAGGCGGATGCGTACAACGTGCTCCGCCTGCAGACGCTGCCCGGCAAAGAGTACGCCGTCGATACGCGCTACGTGGGCCATGAGAGGTATTTGGACAGCGCCAAGCGTAACTTGCCGATCCCCGACACACTGCTCCTCAAGGTCGGTGCGCTCATCATGATGCGCAAGAACGACGTATCGGGTGAATACAAATTCGTGAACGGAAGTTTGGGTCACGTGCTTGAGGTGGAAGAGGAACTTCTGCATGTGCGACTTTTCACCGGTGAAGACATCGAGGTAGAGAAGTACAAATTCCTCTCGCTCGACGGCGATGGCAACGAAGTCATGCAGGCATGGAACTTCCCCGTGTCGCTCGCGTGGGCCACGACGATTCACAAGGCGCAGGGCGCAACATTGGACCGCATGATCGTGGACTTGCACCAGCTCTGGGAGCCGGGCCAGGCGTACGTGGCTCTGAGCCGCGTGCGGTCGGGGAGTGGGCTTCTCATCGAACGCTGGAGCCCCAGTTCCATCCGCGCCGACGCACTCGTCACCTCCTTCTATGACTCGCTCGCGGACAGGGCCAAGAAGTACAAGCCACGCGCCGTCTTCGAAGTGACGAAGCAACCCGAAGCCGCGGCGACTCCGTCCCGCTCCGCACTCTCACTCCACGAACGCATCGAAAAGACGCGCCGTCTCCTCGAGGAACGGAAAGATTTGGCGTTCATCGCACAGGAATGCGGCATGACGGTGGCGACCGTGCTCAAGTACATCGAGAAGCTCATCGGAAAAGGCGAGGCGCCGTCCATCGGTTACCTCATCCAAAACATCCGCCACGCCGAGCAAATCCGCGAGCTCTACGAAGAGCGGGGCTTAAGTTCCATGCGCGAGGCGTTCGAGGCGCTCAAAGGCAAGGTTTCCTACGACGACCTCAAGATCGTGAAAGTCGTGATGATGGCGGAGTAGTTTTAAGAAGATCGCGAAGGCAAGCTCCGCTTGCCTGGAGCGAAACCTTTTTGAGGGAGAGTGCATGAGAGGGACGAAGTCCCTTTCGTGATGAAATGGCAGCCCGAGAGGGTTTTCAAACAAGTCTATTCGAGGCAATGACCTATTGGTACAAAGTGCTCAACAATATCGCAGCTGTCGCAGTTGCCTGATTCTTCTCAGGCCTTTCTCTGTTGCCTCAACATAAACAACGAACCAATCATATTGAGGACGAAGGCTGTCAACGCCATCATCGGAATGGTGATGTACCCGAAGGTGAAGTGAATTTCGGTCTTGGCACAGGAGACACCGGAATTATCACACGGGATGAGAGGATCGATCTCGGGTGCGCCCACTGCTGCAAATGCTGCTTCCACTTGCTCAGCGTAGTGATCGATAGCGATACCCATACCGATGATCGAGAGAGTCAGAATGTAGAGGGCGATGTGTCTATCCTTTTTCCAGAGTGCGACAGCGAGCAGTAACACCTGCGGGTACATGAAGATTCTCTGGTACCAACAGTCTTTGCAGGGTGTCCATCCCGCGATGTCCGAAAAGTAGAGACTGCCAGATGTCGCGGCAGCCGCAACGATCAACATAAGGAGTAGTCCGTGACGCGATACCCAAGAGACAAATGGAGAATGACGTTTGGAAATAATTTCTACGACCAAGCAGGCGATGAGTGTCGCTGCGACAACTTGCCCTAATACCGTCAGTACGGAAAGGGTTTGAATGACGAGGGATGAGTGTGATTCGAGGAAGTGCATATCGTTATTATAGTGGCAGCCCCACGGGGAACAATAACGAACTCCGTGATCGAGGCAATGGTGGGTTGGTACAAAGTCCTAAAAACATCGCAACTGTCGCTCATGCAGCTGAAAACAGGTGCGGGACAATTGTCCCGCACCTGTGGTGCGCCTGTCAGATGAATTAAATTAAAACAGAATGGGCTTCGAGGTGGCACGACTTGCCACCTCGATCAGCATCTTCCGAATGGGCGCAGTCCCGGCTTCTGCCGGGACGCCGCTTCGGTCGAAGCGATACACCACCATTTCCTGGTGGTGGTGACGCGGCTTCACGATCACCGCGTCTCCCCCGCTCTCCCGGGGAGCATATATTATAAAATAATTTTTGGTACGGACCGTGAGAGTGGTGTTCCCCCACGTTGTCCACCACGCGGCGTCCTCGTCCGGCCATCCTTGGCCGTAAATGCACATCATCCTGTGCAAATCCCAACGCACCTTCCATGGCGCGATTTCCCTGGTCATCAGAAGGATCCAGGATTCAAGTTTAAAATACATCTTTTTCGTCATTGCGATCAAATTAATCATCGCGAAGACGACCCCCATCCCCCCAAGGAGGACGATGGGAATAAGGAGAAAACCATACAGCGGCATAATTCCTTCCTCCTGTTTGTTGGTTGTGAAAGAACAGGCGCAAGTATATTTTATAATATAATAATAAAAAAAGCAAGAGCCTTACATACCCGGCATGTGCGCTGCGCGAGATATCGCACTTATATAAGAGAGGAACTGGCGGCCATGTCCTCCAAAAAATCTTCTAGGAAACTCACGAAAAATCTCTCGATCGTACCTGTATTTTAGTTTCTCTCCTTGTTGGATTCGTCGCAGAAAAGTCCAAGACGTTAGGGATGTGCCCTATCTTGTTTGCGGACAAGAGTGTCGAATTGTTCGTGGTAGGTGATGGAAATTGGGTGCCTAAATCGCGTGTACTTTGCGCCCTTTCCTTCATTATGCCTTGCTTCACATGCAACAAGATCCTTGCATGACCCATCATGCATAGAGTGAGCTATCTGTGCATCGAGCTAAGTAAAAGTAGAATGTCATTGGTATCAGTATCGCCTATCGGCTCACTATGTTTGCTCGGGACACTCGATTCGCTTGATGGAAGAAGGTCGAAGGCGCGTAGCGCCGGAGACCACGAGCGAGCCGCGCCTGAGCACGCCGAGTCGAGTGGCAGCCCCAGGGAGAATTGAACTCCCGTTAACGGATTGAAAACCCGCTGTCCTAACCATTAGACGATGGGGCCGGACGAGTGAAAAGTGTAAAGCGAAAAGTGAAAAGTTGAAAGTCGGAATCCTCCCTGCCCGCGGAAGCCCATTCGGCGAAATAAAACCTCGATGGTTCCGCAAAGCACATTTAACAGGAAGGCGTAGGCGGGTCAATTGTCAATTTTCCTCTGAAGCTCGACAATAATCGACAATCTCTTCGGTTTTCCACCCTCTCACATGTCCCTTTCCAGTTTCTCCCTTTTACTCGGCGTCTTTTTCTACGTCTTCGGGTTCCCCATGGTCTTCTCCGACGGGAAGTTCATGACGTGGCGCAAGAAGCTCCTGAAGGACGAACAGACGCTCCGCCTCTTCGCAGCCGCGATGGTGGGTATCGCCGTCACCACGCTCCGCCGCCAGTGGCACGTGAGCGCCGACGGTGAAGGCATCGTCGTCTTCCTGGCATGGGTCACGCTCGTGAAGGGACTCTTCATGGCTTGGTGGCCGGGCGTTTCGTCCCGCATCGCTTCGTCTCTCGAGGATTCACTCCTGGATTCCGACGCCATGCAGGCATTCACCGGATTCGTGATGGTGCTCCTTGGCGCGCTCTTCACGTACCTCGGGCTCGTCCTCGCAGCGTAAGTGGATTTCGGTGCAGCAGTCGCACTCGCAGTACTTCTCGTGCTCCTCACGTTTGTCGTACTGCTTCTCATCAGCGCGTTCTTCCACCTCAAGTGGATGGTGGCGTTCGTGCCCACACCGCGCGGCATTGCCGATGCCATGATCGATGCGGCGGAGGTGAAGCCCGGTGACCGCGTATATGACCTGGGAGCGGGGGACGGGCGTGTTCTGGCCCGTGCCATGCAGCGTGTCCCCGGCATCAAAGCCGTCGGGTACGAGGGTTCGGTGCTCGTGTACGTTCTCGCGCTCATTCGGAACATTCTTTCCCGTTACAAGCCCGAGATGCGCATGGAAAACTTTTTCGATGTGGATCTTTCCGATGCCGACGTCATCTTCACCTATCTCTCCGTTGCCACGATGCAGCGGCTCAAAGAAAAATTTGCGAAAGAGCTCAAGCCCGGCACGCGCGTGGTGTCGCACGCGTTCACCATGAAAGGTCTCACACCCGAATTTGTGAAAGACGTGCCCATGGCGTTTATGGGAACGACGCGCATTCATCTGTATCGCTGGAAATGATCAGAAGTGGAGCGCCGCGAGCGGCACCTGTGCGCCGATCGTGGCGATCCACAGGATCATCTGCAGCAGAAGCCATCCGAAGTAACCCATAAGCAGCCCCAGCGGCATCCAGAGCACGCTGAGTAGTGTTGCAAGCGACCCCGTGAGCATCGCGAGCGGGATGAGCGGAGCCACCAGAATGTTCGTGACGGGTGCCACGAGCGAGAGTTGGCGGAAGATGATCATCGAAATGGGCAGCGTTGCGATTTGTGCGGCGACGGTTGCGGTGAGCGAGTCGCGAATCCCGAGAGTTTCCGGAACGTGCACGAAAACTTTCTTCAAATACGGACTCAGCTCCATCAGTCCGATGACGGCGAGGAACGACAGCTGAAAACTCGCGTCGTGCCACAGCATCATGGGGTTCGGAATCAGCATGATGACGGCGGTCCAGAGCACCGTGAGCCTGGGAGTCGCGACGCGTTCGGTTTGCAGCGCCAATAAGCCCAGAACACCCATGATGGCGGCGCGTACGACGGGCGGACTTCCTCCCGTAAAAATGGCGAAACCCAGTGCGCCGAGCGCGAGCGGGAAAAATCTTTTCTTCAGTGGCAACCAAAAAAGGAAACTTCCGACGATCGAGAGAATCACCGTCACGTTGTAGCCCGACACGGCGACGATGTGCGTGAGTCCCGCGGTGCGGAAATCATCCGACAGATTTTTGGGGAGTCCGCGGCGCGTTCCCGTGAGAAGTCCGGCGAGGAGCGAGCCGTGCGGCTCGGGAAACACGAGGCCGATACGATTTTCCACTGCTTCACGCCAGTCGTAGAGCAGGCCGAAAATGGCATAGGTACGGGCAAATCGCGGTTCCACTGCATCGGTCTTCGTCACCCGCACTGTGGCACGTGGCACCACTGCCGAAATTCCGTGGATCGAGAGGTACTGCGTGTAGTCGAACGTGTCGATGACGCCCGGAATTTGCAGTATGCCCGTCACCATCACTTCGTCACCGTAATGTATCGGTGGCCAGCTGCCGTAGTCGGTGGCGAGCAGCGTGCCTTCGGCTTTCGTCATCTCTTTTCCGCGTGTGATCGTGTCGATGGTCACCGTGAACTTGGTTTGCGTCGGTCTCGCGTCGGGTGCATCGGTGACCCAACCGTGCGCGGTCATCGTCTTGGGCGATACGAACGGTGCGAGGTCGTGCGCCGTACGATCATGACGAAGTCGCGCCACTGATCCGTAGGCTAATAGAAGCCCTAAAAACACTGCTATGACAACGGGGCCCATCGTTCTTTTTCTGAACAACATGGCGAAGATTGCGCACGCAATTCCGATGATGCCGATTGTGATCATGCTCGGATTCCACCACTGCATCATCAAAACAAAACACAGAAACGATACGGTGAAGCCGTAACTGAGCCACGACGTTTTCATGCACCGTGCAAAGCTTTCTCGAGTGCGATCCATTCCTGAATCGTGAGCGTTTGCGGACGCCGCTTGGGGTCGATGTTTGCAGCTTTCATCGCCTCGTCGCCGTTCGGCAGCGTGCCGATGGTGTTGCTCAGCATTTTTCGGCGCTTGCTCATCGCAAGTTTGGCGACACCCAAGATTTTGTGGATCTTTTCTTTGGGGACGATGGGTTCTTTGTAGCAATCGATGTGAAGGACCGCCGAATCCACCGCAGGAGGTGGTATAAAGGCTCCGGGAGGTACCAGGCGCAAGAGTCTTGGAGTACCAAAAAGGTGCGTGAGCACCGTGAGAATGCTGTCACTTCCCTTCGATGCGATGTTCTCCGCGACCTCGCGCTGAATGAGGAGCGTGAGCGATGTGGGGAGCTGCGTATTTTCCAAGAAAAATCTGTGCAGCAGGGGAGAGGTGATGTGGTACGGAATGTTTGCCACCACTTTGAACGCTTCCTCGGGGACGCGTTCCTGCAGTGCGTTGCCCGTGATGATGGTGAGCTTGCTCGCATCACCGACGTACGCACGAACGAGCGGCGGAAAACGCGGATCGATCTCGATGGCCGTCACGTGTCCCGCGCGCTTGAGCAGTTCCTTCGTGAGAATGCCGATGCCCGGGCCCACTTCCACCACGTGATCCGTCGGTTTGAGTTCGGCGGCGCAAATGATCTCATCCAAGGTGTCTTGATCGATGAGAAAGTGCTGGCCCGCATCGGTATTGAGGCGGATGCGCTTGGAGTGCAGGAATTGAGAGACCGTGTCGCGGAGCATGCGCTCAGCCTACGTACCGGGAGTGGCAAGTAAAGTGAATCGCCGAGCGCTTCTCTGCCATGTCAAAGGACGGAAAATGATACTTCACGTATTTCTTTCTCTTTGGCAATGATAAGGCTGCAAGATCGGCTTCCCGATGACGTCCCATCATCGTCACAATTTTGACTCTTTCCCATCTCGCATGAAAAAAATTGCTGCCCCAGTTCTTCTCGCGGCCCTCGTGCTCACGTTGACCGGTCTCGAAAGCCTTCGCGTCGATATGACGGAAGCCGCATCGTCGCTGCCCCGGTGCACGACTCCCGCCGCACTGCGCAAATCTTTTCGCTTGCTGAATGCCGAGCGTCCGCCCGAGTGCGACACGGAAACTGCCCTTACCGGTGAGGGGCTTCCCGCATGCAACACGTTCGGCGCCTATCGCCGTGCCATCCGCTTGCAGCGTTATCGCCTCCCGGTCGCTTGTTACCTCGCGGGATCACCCTTCGCACCGGGTAACTCATCTTCGTCTTCTTCCCGTTCGTCGAGTTCTTCGTCATCGTCTTCGTCGGTCCCTTCGGGTTCCACGTACGATGCGGGTGACACGACGATCCGCGGCCAGTTTTTGCCGCTCAATGAGATCAGCCCCATTCTCGGTGCCGTGAATATCTTCATCGATGAAGAGCCCGTGAACGTCAAAATCATCACCGTGACGTTGGCATCCGATGCCACGAGCGTTCAGTCACTCCTGGTGTATGACGACGACAAGCGACTGTTGGGTCGTGCCACGCTCGATGCCGGTGCCCAGAACAACCATACGTACAGAGCCACTCTGCCACTCGGTACGTTCCAGGTGGGCAAGCGCGAGCAGAGAAAGATCTATTTCCGTGGCCAGCTCTCGTCCCACGAGGCGGGTGGCAGAGGTGCCCAGGTCGTTCAGATCAACAATGTCGTCATCGATGCCACCGGAGAATGGAGCACGCGCCGCTACATCAAGACGTCCGCTTCCACCGACGTGTTCCCGATGTTTGAGACGGCACGCGGCACCATCGTCCGTGCCATCAACGCGATGCAGACCTCGGCTCCACTCATCACGGGACCGAATCAGAAACTCGGCTCGTTCAGCTTCATCGGTCGTACGACCGACAGCAGCGCCGAGCTTGCCGTCACCAAACTGGTCTTCCAGATCGAGCAGACCGGAGGCATCAGCCTCGGTAACACGTACCTCACGACTCCGGGTTCTTCCGAGACGTATCCGTGCACCATCGGCACGGGACTCGTCACCTGCAACGGCATTCCCGCATCGTTCGGTTCCCTCGGCAGCGAGCCCCGTACCATTTCCGTGTACGGTGACATCTCGTCGTCCGATCCGCAGCGTGCTTCGTTCCGTTTGACCCTCAACCAGGCGGGCAATCCCGATGAGGATGGTTCCGTATCGTGGACCGACGGCACCTCCACGTACGGTTGGGTGGGCACGGAGAGTCCCGTCGTTCAGGGAACGTACTTCAACTACTAATCACAGTCGCATTTGCGACTTCCTCAAGACCGAGTAGCATTTCGTCCCATGGACACCATGCTGCTCGGTATTCTTGGAGGAATCGTTTTGGTCGCGGGCGCCGCATGGCCCGATCGTCAGGGCATCAAGCCCGTGACATCCGTCAAAAACTGGCTGTTCGCCATCGGCGGGCTTCTCATGCTCGTGTATTCCACCTTCAACTACCTCGCCGGAGGATCGATCTTCTTCATCTTCCTGCAAGCCGTGGTGAATCTCTCCAGCATCTTCATGATGCTGGACGTCGATGATCGCATCGACCAACCCATCATCGCGGTGGCGACGATCGCACTCATCATCACATCGTTCATTCTGTTCCCCGGATTCGGCACGGTGCCGTTCGTCCTCGGTCTCGGCGGCATCGCGCTCGGGTACTGCTCCACCGGCGCCACGGTACGCAGGGAAGCCGCGCTCTTCGTGGGAAGCGCGCTCATTGCACTCTTCAGTTACCTCGATGCAAGTTGGATTTTCTTCTGGCTCAACGTGTTTTTCGCATTTTTCTCGGCCGTGCACATGCTTAGTCTGCGGAAACGGCGAGCTTGATCGGTGCGATGCCGAGAGCCAGTTTCTTCACGCTGCCCGCGTCGAAGCGGACTTCCACAATGTCGCCGCTGCGCTTGAGGACGGTACCGAGTCCCATCGTGCGGTGTTCGATGCGACACCCTTCTTCTACGGCTTCTTCCACGTGCTGCAGCCAGTCCTGGTTCACGTCGTCGCTGCCCGAGTCCTGTGAGAATTCATTTTTGACGCGAGCCGTGGACGGTTGCCACCAACTTCCGGCGTTCTTCTTGGGCGTGCTGCTGAGCCAGGCGTACTTGCTGTCCTGCATGTCGCTGCCGACGTCGATGACCTCGGCCGGGAGGTCGTCCAAGAAACGGCTGCGTGCGTTGGCCTGCGTCTTTCCCCAGAGCGTGCGGCTCGTGGCGTGCGTGAGCATGAGGTGTTCTTTGGCGCGCGTCATGCCGACGTAGAGCAAGCGACGCTCCTCTTCCATTTGATTCCTGTCGAATGCGGCGGAACTGTGGGGGAGCAGTCCTTCTTCGCAGCCCACCACCGAGACCGCACGGAATTCGAGTCCTTTGCAGAGGTGCAGCGTCATCAAGGTCAGGGCGTCGCTCGCGTCGGTGAGCTTATCGACTTCGGACACGAGTGCGACTTCCTCGAGGAAGTTCGTGAGCGATTCCTGCGGCGGGAGTGCGTCGTACTTCTTGGTGACGGACAAAAGTTCCAGCACGTTCTCCCAGCGCGTCTCGCCTTCCTCCGTGTCGTCCTTTACCCAGCGTTCCATACCCGTGCGCGTCAGGATCGTTTCGGTCACTTCGCTGACGGACGAGCTCTGGGCCATGGCCTGGGCGTGGCCGATGAGGCTCACGAAGTCCGAGATGCGGTTCTTTGCCGATTCCGTGATGCCATCCACCATTTCGATCTGCTTCATGGCGGTCCACAGGCTCAGGTTCCTCTCGTTGCAGAAATTCTGCAGTCGGCCGATCGTCGTGTCGCCGATTTTTCGTGACGGCACGTTGATGATGCGGAGCAGTGAGACCGTGTCGCTCGGATTGAGAACGGTGTAGAGGTACGCGAGCACGTCTTTCACTTCGCGGCGAGCGTAGAATTTTAAGCCCCCGAGAATGCGGTAGGGGACGGCGGCGCGGAGGCACGCTTCTTCAAAGAGGCGCGACTGGGCGTTCGTGCGATAGAGGATTGCCTGATCAGAAAGCGGAATACCGTTTTTCTGATGCGCCAATGCGGCGTGTACGGCTTCTTCCGATTCACGGCGTTCATCCATCACTTCGCGCAGCTTCACCTTGGTGCCGTCTTTTTTGTCCGTCCACATGTTCTTCTCGGGTCTGTTCGGGTTCGCGGCGATGATGCCGCCGGCGGCATCCAAGATTTGCTGCGTGGAACGGTAGTTCCGTTCGAGCTTGATGCTCACGGCGTCTTTGTACTCGTGCTGGAAGTCCAAAATATTGCGGATATCGGCGCCGCGGAACGAGTAAATGGACTGGTCCGGGTCTCCGATGACGCAGAGGTTGCGGTGCGCCTGCGTCAGCATGCTGATGAACAGGTACTGCGGCTTGTTCGTGTCCTGGTACTCGTCCACGTGCACGAATCGCCAGGTGTTTTGGTACCTCGCGAGCACGTCGGGGCACTCGGTGAAGAGTCGCACCGTCTCGCCGATGAGGTCATCGAAGTCCAGAGCGTTCGATTCCTTCAGTTTCTTTTGATACAGCGCGTAAATCTCGGCCATTTTGAGTTCCATGGCGCCGCCGGATTTCGATTTGGCCTGCTCGGGCGACACCGCTTCCGATTTGAATCGGCTCACGTGTCCCAGCGCGGTGCGGGGCTTGAGTTCTTCGGGTGCGATCTTCAAATCTTTGAGCACGCTCTGCATCACTTTCTCCTGGTCGTCGGAATCGTAGATCACGAACGAGCGATTTCGTCCGATTCTTTCGATGTCGCGACGCAAAATACGGGCGCAGATGGAGTGGAACGTGCCCGACATCGGCAAGTGTTCGGTCTGCGTGCCCTCCGTATCGGCGATTTTCAGAATTCTTGCGATTCGTTCCTTCAGTTCCTTGGCCGCTTTGTTCGTGAACGTGACGGCGAGGATCTGCCACGCAGGCACGCCCTGAGCAATCAGGTGCGCGATGCGGTGCGTGACGGTTCTGGTCTTCCCGGAGCCCGCGCCCGCCAAAATGAGCACCGGACCTTTGAGTGTTTCCACGGCCAATTTTTGCTCGTCATTGAGGCCGGCGAAAATCGGATCGAGATCGGTCGTCATGAGGGGACTGGAGAGTAGCAGAGATCGATATATTTTTTTATTTCGTTTCAGTTTTTTTCTTCAAACGATGCAAGGCAAGAGTTCCACGCACTCCGTTGACCAAACCGACGATGATGCAAGCGGCGATAATGATGCCGAAGACACTGAAGTTCGAAACCTCGAACATGATTGTCTTTTCCACGATAAACATTATCAGTGCCAGAATCGCAGCCACACGAGAAAACTTATGCTGGATAAAAATTCCCAACACCAAAAATATGGCCGCATCCAGAAGCGCCCAGCCTCCATTTCCGGAAGCAATAGAATCCGCCGTAAAAAACATCGTGAAGGCAGCAACGACGTAGGCGCACACATAGCCTTGCTTGCTCGTCAGTTTTGCCCGTTCCACCGTGTCTACTTTGGGGAACCACTTATTTTCATTCAATGCTTTCATTGAGATCGGGAAGTCTTATAACAACTTCTGTGCGAACGCATTCTGAGCTGCGTCGATCATCTTCTTGCTCACCGATGCTTTGGGCGATGCGAGTGAGCTGATCTCGGCGTTCTGTTCGGTGAGACTCGTTGCGATACGCTTGATATCGGACTGCGACGGAGCGGCGAACTTTTTCTCGAGACGTTTCTGCTCCACTTCCACGGCGAGCTCCGGATCGGTGCGGGCAACACGCTCGAGCGTCTCCGTTCCCATCTTCGTGAGGAGCAGTTCGTGGGCATTGCGGTAGCTGATGTGCGTGGCGAGATCGGCAAGCATGTTGATGATGTTCTCGCGCTTCTGCGGATCCAAGGTCTCCGCGAGTTCGTACGTGGAAATGCGCTTGAGCGACGCCAGGATGGGGGAGAGCGCTTCGCGGGACACGATGTAGAAGTAGTACTGGTCTTTGGAGTACACGAGTTTCTTCAGTTCCGAGATCGCTTCGGTCGGGACGACCAGGAACACGTGCGGATAAATCTTGGAGTTCTTCTTCATCTTGTCGGCGGTCTTCTTCACTTGGTCATCGATGTAGACCTGCAAGTTCTCGGCCTTGCTCACCTTGGCATCGAACACGACGTACTGTCCCAGGAAGTCGATGAGGAAGTCGGGCTTCAGGCTGCCGTCGAAATCTTCAGGCAGATTGTTGTTGCTGAAGGTGCTGAATTGCAGGTGCGGCTGCTTGCAGAGGTCGTTGAGAACGGCGATGACGTCGTTCTCGTGGTCGTTCCACAGACGGTCGCGCTCTTCTTCGGCCATCTTCAGGCGCTCCTCATCTTCGTGGATCACACGAGTGCGCTCCTCCTTTAATGCACGTTCGGCAGATTCGATCTTCTCCAGCGCGCGCATGTGCTCCTTCTCTTGCTGTTCGCGCTTGGCCTCGATCTTCGTCATGGCCGACTTGTGGTTGTCACGCTCACGCTCGGTGGCCTCCAGCTTGGCTTTCACTTGCTGCAGCTCGATGAACATCTGCTTCCCCGCTCCTTCGTTCTTCAAAAGTTTTTCTTTGGCACTTTCTAAATCTTTCTCGAGTCTCGCAATGACTTTGGCACTGTCAGCGTCCGTCGCGACGGGGTTCGTCTTCTTATTCTGGATGAAGAGCATCGCACCGATACCGATGAGGACGGCGACGCCGAGGAAGATTTCGAAAGGAGTCATGTTCCGCATGGTAGCACAGGGTGGACGTTCGTCCACTGTTTGATTGTTTTTTGGCTTGCGTCAGCCGCAGCATTGACAATTTTTGCTCCAAAGCCTAGGATTTCCCGGCTACCGAGCTTCCCTGTTAGCGCGTTCGCTTCCAGAGAGGCTTGGAGAATTATTTTCCGCGCGTCCCTCTCCTTTTCCACCCCCACCTTTTATGGCTCTCAAGAAGGCCAGTAAGAAAAAGATCATCGGAAAGTTCCAGACTCACGCCAAGGACACCGGCTCGCCGGAGGTCCAGGTGGGCATTCTCACCAAGCGCATCGATCAGGTCACCAAGCACTTGAAAGAGCACAAGAAGGACAACTCGGCACGCCGCGGACTCCTCGCCATGGTCGCTCAGCGCCGCAAACTTCTCACGTACCTCAAAATGAACGATGAGAAGTCCTACGGCAAGATCCTCAAAGCTTTGGACCTCGAGCAGTAGACCGTTTACCTCGTCATTTAGAAGGAGCGCACAGGGTGCGCTCTTTTTGTGTTTGCTTGTGGCAAAAAGCCGTGTGACGTATAATGATCGCAGCTCCTTCCCATCATCACTGCGGATTTTTGATTGGATTTACGCACGAGCGCTTCGAGCAAGCGTTGATGTGTAGATCCAAACCCCAACCAAAAGTCCTTTGATGCATGGGAGAGGGCATCCTTCGTCCGTTTCAGGACAGGTTTCTTTCCCTCTTATTTTTATGCAAAAGGAATATTCCTTGATGCTCGGCGATGAGCCGATGGTCGTTCGTACCGGGCAACTCGCCCGTCAGGCCAACTCCACCGTTCTCGTCCAGATGGGTGACACGGTGAGTATGAGTAACTGCACCGTCAGCGCCAAAGTGCGTCCGGGTGTGGACTTCCTCCCGCTTCAACTGGTCTACCAGGAGAAGTATTACGCCGGTGGAAAAATCTCCGGCAGCCGCTTCCGCAAGCGCGAAGGTCGTCCCGGTGACGACTACGTTCTCGTGGCTCGTGTCATCGACCGCGGTTTGCGTCCGATGTTCCCGAAGTACTTGCGCAACGATATCCAGGTGTTCTGCACCGTGCTCAGCTACGACTTCATCCACGAGCATGACATCGCTTCCGCCAACGCAGCCAACTTGGCCTGCGCCATCTCCAGCTGTCCGTTCGAGGGCACGCTCGGCACCGTCCGCGTCGGCCTCATCGGCGGCGAACTCGTGCTGAACCCGTCCGTGGAAGCACGCAAGAAAGCCGATCTCGACATGATCGTCACCGCTTCTCTGGAGCGCGTCGTCATGATCGAAGCCGGAGCAAACCAGGTGTCCGAAGAGGACGTTCTCCGCGGCATCGAATTCGGCAAGAAGTGGGCCCAGAAAATCGCCAAGTTCTTCGTCGACATCCAGAAGGAAATCGGTCAGGCCAAATTCGAGCTTGCCGTTCCGTTCTATCTCCACGATGAGGACTACAAGATGCTCGAGTCGTGGGCCTTGCCCGTCGTCACGAAGGCCATCAAGGAAGATCTCGGCAAATTGGAGCGCCGCAAGATTTTCACCGATCTCATGGAAAAGGCTGCCGAGCAGATCAAAGAGAAGTACTCGCACAAGCCGCCCGCCACGCCCATCGAAGAGAAATATTTGGCCGACGCCCTTGAGAAGGCCGGTTCGTTCGTCGACAAGATCATCAAGGCCGAAATGCGCCGCCTCGTCCTCGAGGAAGG
Organism: uncultured Candidatus Peribacteria bacterium; assembly: GCA_964611095.1. GTDB lineage: Bacteria > Patescibacteriota > Gracilibacteria > Peribacterales > Peribacteraceae > CAZKJL01. The sequence goes on along the minus strand of CAZSWJ010000007.1, from coordinate 14,266 downwards.
CATCCGCATGAGCAGCCGCAAAGTGGACCAGATCCGCGAGCTCTCGGCCATCATCGACATTCTCCCGAACCGCGTTCACGGTTCCGCACTGTTCCAGCGCGGCGAGACCCAGGGTCTTACGACCTGCACGCTCGGTTCTCCCGGCGACCGCCAGCTGGTCGAAGGAATGGAAGGTGAGCATGAGCTTCGCTACATGCACCACTACAACTTCCCGCCGTTCTCCGTCGGCGAGACGAGCAACCGTCTCTTCGTGGGTAACCGCGAAATCGGTCACGGCAACTTGGCGCAGCGCGCTCTGGAGCCCGTGCTCCCCAGCGTCGAGACGTACCCGTACACCATCCGCACCGTCACCGAGATCTTGGAAAGCAACGGTTCCTCCTCCATGGCGGCAACCTGCGGTTCCACGCTCGCTCTCATGGCCGCCGGCGTGCCCATCACGGCACCCGTGTCCGGCATCGCTCTCGGCCTCATCTCCGATGAAACCAAGAACAAGTACATCATCGTTTCCGACCTCCAAGACGAAGAGGACTTCGGCGGCGACATGGACTTCAAGCTCGCAGGAACGGCCAAAGGAATCACGGCCATCCAGATGGACATCAAGATCAAGGGTCTCCCGGACTCCGTTTTCAAGGACGCTCTCGAGCGCTCCAAGGTCGGACGTGCCGAGATTCTCAAGGTCATGCTGAAGGCAATCCACGAACCCCGCAAAGAAATGTCTCCGTACGCACCGCGCATCGAGACGATTCAGATCGATCCCGAGAGCATCCGCCTCGTCATCGGTAAGGGCGGCGAAACCATCCAGAAGATCACCAAGGAACTCGGCGTCGAGATCGACATCGAGGACAGCGGCTTGGTCTTCGTTACGGCCGTCAACGGCGAATCCATGGTCAAAGCCAAGGAATGGATCCTCGGCATCGTGGAGAAGCCGGAAGTCGGCAAAGTGTACGACGCGACGGTCACCCGCATCATCGACGGTACGGGCGCCATCGTGGAGTTTGCTCGCGGCAAAGACGCCATGATCCACATCTCCGAGCTCGCATGGACCCGCACCGAAAAGGTCGAGGACGTGCTCAAGGTCGGCCAGACGGTTCAGGCCAAGTGCATCGAGTACGATGCCGTGGAAGGCAAGACGCGCTTGTCTCTCAAGCAGATGACGCCTCCCCCCGCAGGGTGGGTGGCACCTCCTCCTCGTCCCAGCTTCGGCGGACGCGGCGGTGGAGGATTCCGCGGAGGACCACGTCGTTAATTCATTCGCACGCTAAAAAGATAGGGCCGCGAAAGCGGTCCTATTTTGTATCCGCTTTTTTCTCCATGGGTTTTGTCTCCACAGACTTCGTTTCAGTCGGCTTTGTCTCAGCCGGTTTCGTTTCCTTGGCTTCCTGAGCGGCGGGAGTTGTCTTCGGCTTCACGCCTCCCGCACTGTCTGTTTTATAAAACCCGCTGCCCTTGAACTGAATCGCCGGCGGCACGATGTACTTTTCGGTCGGTGTTTTACAGTCGGAACACGGCGGACGCTCGGTCGACCCGAAGGGCAACTTCATCTCGATTTCTTTTTTGCACTGCGGGCAGCGAAAGTGATATGTGGGCATGGGAGTTGGCGCACAGTGTAGCCGTTTTGGCGATGCTTGTCGCGGGTGCGATCAGGATTTGGAAAACGCTTTTCCGGCGAGCCAACGTACGCCGCCGATGACGCCTGCGACCACGACGGTTACGGCGAGGACATCAAGAAACAAAGGATTCGTGACCACCGCTTTGGTGATCGGAAGAGCAGGAGCGTTGATCATGCGGCGAGGGTTTTTTGAACGTTGTAACGTGTGCTATTCGTATTTCCCGAGAGCGTCTCCGGGATATCGAGCAGTGCGCTCTGCGGCAGCTCGAAGACGGTTTCATACGCAGCGGTCGCCAGTGTGCGGATCGGTTTCTTCAGCATATCTCCGCTGAAGACGCGGCCAATCGTCGTTCCTGCGGTACGCCGAGAGCGGCGCATCGGTCCTGTGCCCAGCGGCTTCGGTGCATTCGGATCGATGAGTTGATGCACCGCGGAGTCGAACACCGTCACGAGTTCATGAATGCCTTTTCCGACCGCGTTCGCGCCTTTGGTGAGCCCGCTTGCCGTGCCGTTCTGCGCTTCGGGCAACGGCTGATAGGCCATGGATTCGTTCCACCCTTGTTTCATATGTTCGAACCTCCGCACGAGGCGGTGTTCTTTCGCCGACCAAGTCATCGTCATCTGCATAGACCCATTATAAAACTTTGAGACGTCGCGCAAAGAAAAATCTTACATTTTTCCCACTTCCGATACCTCGGTCTTTCGTCTGACCGTCGCGGTTTTCCGTCCTTACCAAGACATCGATGCAGAGAGTGTTTTTCCTGGTACACTTTCCGCATGCTCGAGAAGGCCTACGACCCCAAGGCGACCGAAGACCGCATCTACAAAATGTGGGAGGACAGCGGTGCCTTCAAGCCCGAAGCTTGTAACCCGAAGGGCGAGCCTTTTACCGTGAGCATGCCGCCGCCGAACGCGACGGGACAGCTGCACTTGGGTCACGCCGTGATGCTGGCACTCGAGGACATCTTCATTCGCTTCGCGCGCATGCAGGGAAAGAAGGCGCTCTGGGTGCCGGGCACCGACCATGCCGCCATCGCCACCGAGAACGTCGTCATCAAGAATTTGCAGAAGGGTGGCATGAAAGATCCGCGTAAGCAGCTTGGTCGTGAGCCGCTCATCGCCAAAATCGCGGAGTTCGTGGAGCAGAGTAAAAACACGATTCGCTCACAAGTCCGCAAAATGGGTTCGTCGTGCGACTGGAGCCGCGAGCGCTACACGTTCGAGCCTGCGCTCAACCGTTGCGTGAACGAAGTCTTCAAGAAGATGTACGCCGATGGACTCATCTACCGCGGTCATCGCATCGTGAACTGGGATCCCAAGCTCCAGACTACGGTCTCGGACGACGAAGTGACGTATAAAGAGGAAAAGGCGCCCTTCTACACGTTCACGTACGGTCCGTTCCAGATCGCAACGTCGCGCCCCGAGACGAAGTTCGGCGACAAGTACGTCGTCATGCACCCGGACGACAAGCGCTACAAGAAATACAAACACGGCGATACGTTTGAGGCCGAATGGATCAATGGTCCGGTGCGGGCGACGGTCATCAAAGACGCCGCGATCGATATGGAGTTCGGAACGGGTGTCATGACCATCACGCCGTGGCACGACCACGCCGACTTCGAGATCGCCGAACGTCACGGCCTTGAAAAAGAACAGGTCATCGACTTCGACGGACGACTTTTGGACATCGCCGGTGAATTCAAAGGCATGAAGATCGATGAAGCTCGTCCGCTGATCGCCGAGAAACTGAAATCCAAGGGTTTGCTCGTGAAAGTCGATGAAAACTACGTGCACAACAAGGCAGTGAGCCAGCGCGGCGGTGGCGTCCTGGAGCCACAAATCAAGCTTCAGTGGTTCATTGACGTCAATAAAGAAGTCGTCGAGTGGCAGTCCAAAGGATCGAAGAAAAAAGAGAAGATGAGCCTGAAGCAAATCATGCATTCCGTCGTGCATCACGGCGACATCGAGATCATTCCGGATCGATTCGGCAAAACGTACTTCCACTGGATCGATAATTTGCGCGACTGGTGCATCTCGCGCCAGATTTGGTGGGGACACAGGGTGCCCGTTTATTATTGTCAGGGCTGCGCTGATGCGAAGCGAGAATCCGCAGGAGTGGAAAGTGGAAAGTGGAAAGTGAAAAACGGAATGATAGTTTCCGCTCAAGAGCTCTCGAAATGCCCGGAGTGCGGGGGTGCGGTAGAACAGGACCCCGATACGCTCGACACATGGTTCTCGTCGGGTCTGTGGACCTGGTCCACGCTCATTGACCCCAAACTGACCGAAGACATGAGCCTTTCCATCGAGGATATGCTCAAGGGAAGTCCCGATTTCCAAACGTTTCACCCGACGAACGTCATGGAGACGGGGTACGACATCCTCTTTTTCTGGGTGGCGCGCATGATTCTCATGACGACGTACGCCACGGGACAAATTCCGTTCAAGACGGTGTACTTGCACGGCCTTATCCGCACGCGCGACGGACGAAAAATGAGCAAATCCGATCCCGATACGATGATCGACCCGCTCGATATCATCAGTAACTACGGAGCGGACGCACTGCGTCTCTCCATGATCGTCGGCCAGAGCCCCGGAGCCGATTCACGGCTCTACGAAGAGAAAATCGCGGGGTACCGAAACTTCATCAACAAGCTGTGGAACGCGTCCCGTTTCGTGCTCATGCAGTGCGAGCAGGCGGGAATCGATCCCACATCGATTGAAAAACTTCCCGACCCCAAAACTCTCTCGCTCGCCGACCGTGCGGTACTCCATGCATCCGAAGTTCTCATCGATGAGGTGACGAAAGGACTCGAAAAGTACGAACTCAGCGCAGTGGGGGAGAAGCTCTACGCGTTCGTCTGGGATTATTTCTGCGACTGGTACTTGGAACTGAGCAAAGGCACGGCGAATCACGCTGTTCTCGTGCATGTTCTCCGTCGCGTACTCCGTTTGCTCCACCCGTATTGTCCGTTCGTCACCGAAGAGCTGTGGTCGCAGGTTGCCCCCAAGGGGGCCAAAGCGCTTATTTCGACCGAATGGCCCGTGATGAAGAAAGAGCGCAAGGATCAGAAGGCGTTCGATGGTTTGCAGACGCTTATCGATGTCATCACGGCGATTCGTAAGCTTCGCACCGACCAAAACATCGAGCCCGGAAAAGAAATCGATATCACGCTCATCAGCAAGAAGCACGGCGAGCTTCTCGAATCGCAGGAATCGCACATTCGTCGTCTCGGGAAGATCAAAAGTCTCACCATCAAGACCGATTCCGCAAAAATCGAGAATGCGGCGAGCGTATTCCTCGCCGATATCGAGATTCATCTCTCACTCGCGGGACTGTTTGACCCTGCGAAACTCAAGGAAAGTCTGACGAAAGAGCAGGCGGAGCTGACGAAGTACGTCAAAGTTCTGTCCGGAAAGCTCAGCAACAAAGCATTCGTGGACAGGGCGCCGAAAGAGCTTGTAGAAGCCGAAAAGGCGAAGCTTTCGGATGCGGAAGGCAAGCTCAAAAAGATCGAGGAGAGGCTCAAGTCGATCTAGTGTTGTTACGATTGTTACTTCTTTGTCCGCGATCTTCCTCCACTTTCTTTTGACGCAAAAGAAAGTGGCAAAGAAAAACAGTCGCTCGTGGAAAAATGACCTACGCTTCTACGTTCGCTCCGCTAAAAAGTCCAAACTCGGCCAGCGGGCCTCGAACAGTGGACTTTTTCACGCTCCGCTTCACGTGAAGCGTGACGGCATTTTTCCAATGCGACACGGAGGATGTACAGCTCGGTACCGTTAGGAGGGTAATGGGGGTTTGGGGGAGGTAGGGAACCGAACAAGGTTCCCTCCTCCCCCATAAAAGAAAAACCTGTTGCTTGCCGCAACGAAGGTCACCGTCATTCCTACTCTACGATCGAAAAATCCAAATTCTTTTCCGTCCCCGAAGAAACCGGCAGTGCTGCGGCACGCGTGATGCTGTCTCGTCCGAACCGTGAGTGCAGGTCATCCATCGCTGCTTGCAGATTTTCTTTCGAGAGGGCTTTGTTCGGGTCCTCAAAAAGTGATTGCTGCGGTGCGTCCGAAGGCTTGAAGCCGTGTAAGGCGAGTCCGACTTGGTTGAAGCGGCTCTGGTGCCAGGCGACGCCGTTGAGGGCACTCAAGACCACCGGAAGCAGCTCCTCGGCCGTCACGCACACGCGGTCGAGCTTGCGGTGCGCCCCGCGGTAGGCGAAGTCGGGCGTGCGGATCCACACCGACGCATCGGTGCAGCCGAAATTCCAGCGCCGCATCTTGGAAACGCAGTACTCCAAGTGCTTGAGCAGATGTGCGCGGGGAATCTTGGCGTCGGTCGTCGCACGGAAGGTGCGGCAGCGCGAAATGGACTTGGGTGGACGAATGACTTCGGTCACTTTGGACAACCGTTCACCCAGGAGCTCACGCTTCATCTCGGTGCCGGGCTGGCCGCACAAACGAATCATCGCCGCATCGGAAGCCGTGGCGATGTCCCAGGCCGTGACCCAGCCCAAGGCGTCGGTCTTGGCTTGGCGTTGGCGCCCGATGCCGGGGATTGCCGCGGCGGGGCGGTCACGGAGGAATGCTTCGACCGCGCTTTCCTTTACGTACGTCACCCCTGCGGGCTTGCGGTACTCACCGGCCATCTTGGAGAGGAGCTTGCTGCCCGCAATGCCGACCGAAACCGAGAGTGCCGTCATGCTCAAGATTTCTTGTTGGATCTCTCTGCCCCATGCCTTCGGGTCCTTCGGCACGCCTCCCACGAGCGAGCCCAGGTCCAGGTACCACTCGTCGATCGACATTTGTTCCACAAGGGGACAGTGACTGCGGAGAATCGATTCGATCTGCTCCGATGCGATGCCCGTCTCGCGGAAGTCGGCCGCCATCTCAATGGCCTCGGGTACGAGTTGCCTGGCGTCGCTTAAGCGCATGCCCGTCTTCACGCCCTTTGCTTTGGCTTCGTACGTCGCCGCAATGACACAACCGCCGCCCATGCCGATGGCAAGGACGGGTTTACCGCGCAAATCGGGATGTGAGCGGACGATGACGGAGGCAAAAAAAGAATCAGCGTCAATGTGGGCAATCATGAAACCATGCAGTACGTAGTAAGTAGTAGGTAGTAAGGGGATTAATTACTTTTCAATTGATTTGATTAACCCATTCAGCAACTTACTTACGACCACTGAAGCTTGTGCAACTTTTGAGAATTTCTCTGAGGATACGTAGCCAATATCTTTTGATGCCAGCAGCTGGTTTTGTACTTCCGTGAGCGAGGAGAGGCTTATGTAGTAAAAATGGATTTTCTCTTTCTTTGATCGACGATTAAATCCTTCTGCAATATTCGAAGTAATCGATATCGCCGCTCTTCTCATCTGAGACGTGAGGCTAAACATTTCTTCTTTTGGAAAGATTTTCGTAAGAGCGTAGATCGTCAGCAGTAAGGCATGAGCCTCCTGCCAGGCCCTCAGTCCCGTAAATGATCGAATTTTCTGTACCCCGGCAATCGGTGTGCTGGATGCTTGCATGCGTACTACTTGCTACGTACTACATACTGCTTAAATCGTCATCTTTCTGATCAGACCTACCACAACGCCCGCGACTTTGAGCTCATCCATCGCGTAGAGATCCGGGTACTCCGGGTTCTCGGCCTTCAGATAGTATTTGCCCTTATCTTTCTTGAGACGCTTCAGGGTGAACTCGCCGTCCATGACGCCCACGACGATGTCCTCGGGCTTGGGCGGTTTGCTCCTGTCGACCACGACCAAGTCGCCTTCGTTGATGGCGGCTTCGATCATGCTGTCGCCTTTGACGCGCAGGAGGAACGTGGAATTGCGGTTCTTGATGAGGTAATTATCAATCGTGATTTGTTCCTCGGCGTGCTCTTCCACGGGGGCCGCGAAACCGGCGGCGATGGGACCGAAGAGCGAGAGCGTCATGGGTGCCGGCGCATCGTCATGCGGCATCGAGACGATCTTGATGCGGCCTTTGGGGTCCTTCTCGATCTGTTTTTGGGCCACGAGCGTGTTTACCACCTTCGCGATGGAGTTTTTGCTCTTCACGCCGAAAGCGATGGCGAGGTCCGCAAGCGACGGAGAGTAGCCGCGCTTGTTCTGGAACTCCGTGATGTAATTCAGCACGGTGCGCTGGTGGGGCGTGAGCGACATAAAAGAGGGTGGGGACGAACGTACACCATCATAGGTGGACGTTTGTACACGGTCAAGGGAAGTGCGGAAGTATCAAAGTGCGGAAGTTCGTAAGTATGGAAATATAATAAAATACTTTCATACATATTCACTTTCGTACTTTCGCACTTCGTTCAGCCGATCTTATCCAAATCTTTCACCTTCACGAGTTCCATATACATGATGGTCCACACCGCATGGCGGAACACGTGTACGTAGGCGAGGAAGTAGGCCGAGACGAGCGTCAGCAAGATCGCCAGCACACCCGCGATCGTGTAACTGAGTGCCGGACCCATGACCCACGTCATCATGAGGCCCATGCCCACGACCGCAGCGGGCACGAGGACGATGATGATGGTGTTGATGAAGATGCGAATCGAAATCGCGATGAGCAGGAGCATCAAAAACATGACGTGCGGCATGTAGCTGAAGATCATCTTCACGCTCTTGGCGCCGGCTTTGAACACGTTCATCTTGTCGATGACGATGGCCGGAGCGATGAAGCTGCTGAAGAACTTGAGGATGTTCGAAATGATCCACACGATCGACGCCACGCCCACGAGCGGCCAGGCAAGCCCTCCTGAGTATCGCAGGATCACCGAAATCGCCGTGATGAAGATCGAGACGCTGCTGAATACGAACACTTCGTGGAGCGCCAGAATCGGAAAGAAGTTATAGAGCGCCAAAATGAATCCGCCCTCGCGTTTCTCTTTGCAGTGAGCTTTGGCCGTGAGTCCGATGATGGCTCCTTCCGCCAAGCTCGGCACGAAGAGCTCGATGATCAGCAGTACGACGAACGAGATCATGAGGGTCATGAACAGCCAGAACGGAATGCTGTTGTAGAGCATGATCTCGATGTCGAAGAGTCCGCCGCCGTGGCCCACGAAGTAGCTGTAGACGAAGTAGATTTGGTAAATGATCAGTTTCACATCGAGCAAAATTTCGAAGAACGAGCCGAAGAAGCCCCAGTGTTTCAGCGACCGTTCGTGGGTCGTGATCGTCCAGGCCTGCGCAATGATCTCTCGAGGAGTCAGCATCGAAGAGGAGGGGAGCTCGGGCCTTACGGCTTCACGAGATCCTGCAGGGGGGAGAAGCTGAAGTCCTTGCCGAGAGCGATGACGATGTCCGGCGATCCGTCCTCGAAGCCGCGGGCATTGGGAGCCGCCTGAACCTTGATTCCCGTGATCGATGACAAGTACGCGGCGTTCCACTCCACGCGTTTGCGGACCGAGACCATTGCCTCGTCGTTCGTGAGGAGCGACGGGTTGATGGCGATGAACGACGTGTCGAACGTTTCGTTGGGGCTCTTGGCGTAGTTGCGGGTTTGCACGATGTTGAAGGAGTAGCGGTACAGTTCGCCGCCGAACTTGCGGGCCGTACCCTCTTTGGCGCCTGCGTTCGTGACGACCACGCGCGGAGGATTCAAGAACGCCTCGCGCTTGGTCGTGAGAATCGTCGAGTACAGGCGGATCTGTTTCCACGTCACGGGGAACTCGGGGATCGAGACGGGGAGCAACACCGCGGCGCCGTCGAATTGCTCGCGGGGAGGGGAGTACAGGAAGCCGCCTTGCTCCACGGACGTTCCGTAGAGTCCGTTTTGGTCATTGAGCTGTTCGCTGATCATGCGGCTCGTATCCAGTTTCTGGCCCAAGCTCGCGAGCCCCAGCAGCTCGCGCGTCGAGAACGTGCTCTCCACGTTCTTGGCCAGGATGCCCAGGAGTTCGGTGAGGCGCCCCACGTTCTTGATGACGCCGTCCTCCTTCACTTTCTTGGCCGCGGCGGCGATGATCTGTTGCTGGCGTCCCGAACGCGAGAAGTCGCTCGTGGAGTGGCGGCTGCGGGCGTACTTGAGCGCCGTGGCACCGTCGAGGTGCTGCGGCCCTTTGGGAAGAGAGAACGTTTCGTACGTGTAATTCGGTCCCGGGTACTCGGTATCCACGATGTCGTACGGCACGTCCACATCGATGCCGCCGATGGCGTCCACCGCTTGCTCGAAACCCGAGAAGTTCACCTTCACCACGCCGTGAATGTGAATGCCGAGCAGGTTTCCGATCTCCGTACCGAGCTGCGTCATGGCTTCGTGCGAGATCGTGTCTTTCTCCTCGCCTTTGCGCGTGAGAGCGATCTTGTAGTCGCGGTAGAGGCTGTTGACGCGCCCTTTGCCCATTTTATCGGTGCTGAGAAGGTACGTGTCGCGTGGGATGCTGAGCATCACGGCGCTCTTCGTGCGATTCGGATCCAGGCTCGCCACCATGATGGTGTCCGTGAGGTCCACGCCGTCGTGGTCGCTGTCACCCTCGCCGAGCAGAAGAACGTTCGTGAAGCCGTTCTCGTCCTTCGGTACTTCGGCTCCCACCATCGACGCCATGCCGAGCGCCAGTTCCTTGAGTCGCACCACGAGCTTGAGCGTTCCGATGAGCAGGAGCAGGACGAAGAGCGCCGAGAGCAGCACCGTCATCGTGAGTTTCAGCGTGCGCTCGCGCTTCGTTTTGATCTCGTCCTCCTGTTTTGCGTGCGTGAAATGGTGCTGCATCTGCTTCAGGGCGGCCATGAGCGGCACACCCCACGACAAGGCACGGCGCATCGCGCTCGGCTTGTCATCATCTTTCATGCGTCGAACCGTAAAAGACATCAAAGGAATTCTACTCGAAGAAGCCGTTTCGGTCATCCCTCTTACGCTTGCCCGATATCGGTATTACCATGGCGCCATGAGTGAGCCGCTCTTCCTGGAGGTCGATCCCGCCGATGACGCCGATATTCGTGCCCGTTTTCCTTCCGCGGATATCCGCAGGGACGCTCCGGAGGGCAAGGCCCTCGTGGAGGCGTGCAACGGCAGGAGCGTCGTGTGCTGCTTCATCTACAGCAAATTCACGGCCGACGTCATTGCGGCGCTGCCGTCGCTCAAACTTCTCTGCACCAGGTCGGTGGGATTCAACCACATCGATGTCGATGCGTGCCGGGCACGCGGCATCGAGGTCTGCAACGTTCCCGACTACGGTTCACACGTCATCGCCGAACACGCGTTCGCTCTCCTGTTGTCCGCTTTGCGGCACGTCACCGAGGCCGGCAGCAAGGTTCGCGAGGGTAATTTCGACTACCACGGGCTCCGCGGCATGGCGCTCATGGGCAAGACCATCGGCATCGTCGGAACGGGGAAGATAGGCCTGAATACGGCAAAGATCGCCCATGGTTTCGGCATGCGTATTCTCGCCGTGGACAAGTGTCGCGTCCTGGAGCTGGAAAAGGCGTACGGCGTTCGCTACGTCGATCTCGAAACGTTGCTCGCGAACAGCGACGTCATCAGCCTGCATGTGCCCGCACTCCCGGATACCGTGCACATGATCAATGATGCGACGATCGCGCGGATGAAACGCGGTGTCATCATCATCAATACCGCTCGAGGAGAACTCATCGATTCCGCGGCGCTCCTCAAAGGACTCAAGAGCGGCATCGTGGCCCGTGCCCTTCTCGACGTGTTGGAGCACGAGCGCGACTTCCGCTGGAACAAAGAGCTCATCGAGCACCCCGGCGTCATCGTCACGCCCCACATCGCGTTCTACGCGGATGACAGCATGCACCGCATGTATGTGGACAGCTTTCAGTCCATCGATGAATGGCTCGCCAAGAAGCCGTTGACGCATCGCATTGCGGTGCCCACGGTCGTGTGCGATTTGCCCGGTGTCTCCAAGGCATAGCGCTTACGCGTAGTACGTCACGCTCTCCTTGAGGGATTTGCGTTGATGATCGCGGCTGCGACCTTCGTCTCCCGACTTCATCCAACCGAGCATCAGGCCTCCCACCACCACATGGTGGTCCATGAGCCGGAGCGTGTTGTGCGCGGGACCGTGGTGCAGGGATACCCAGCAGCTTCCCACGTCGAGCGTGGTGGCCGCCAGCATGGCGTCATTGATGGCCGCCACGCAGGAGTACTCCATTTCACGGGGATTCCAGATGGGCGCGTTGGCGCCGGCGGATCTTTTGCGGTCGCAGGTCACGACGATGAATGCCGCGGCGCCGGCGACGAAGTTTCCGTAGCAGGACATCTGCATGAGTTTCTCTTTCAGTTCCTTGTTCTTGATGATGTGAAAGTGCCACGGTTGGATGTTTTCGACGCTCGGGGCGAGAATCGCGGCCGACAGAATTTTCTCGATCGTCGCATCGTCGATGGGCTTGTCCGCGAAATACCGGATGCTTCGGCGGCTTTGCAGCAGGTCCTGGAATGATTCGAACGTCATGGGGTGAGAGGGAAACATGCCGATCATACGACGATTCGTTTTTTCGCGCACGAAAAAGGCCCCGTGAGGGGCCTTCGTCTGACGTGTTCTCGTGTCAGAGGTGCTTATGCAGCACCCTTGTCTGCCTTGAAGCAGTTGAGACACAAAACCGGTCGGCCGCCCTCGGACTCGGGGCGCGGCTTGAACGGAACCTCGCATGCGTTGCCACACTTGGCGCACGTTGCGGGGAACATCTGCCTCGTCTGCATGCGCTCGTTCTTCCGCTTGTTGCGGCAGTCCTTGCAGCGCTGAGGAGCGGCAAGTCCACGCTCTGCGTAGAAAGCCTGCTCACCCTCACTGAAGGCGAATTGCGCACCGCAGTCGCGGCACTGTAGCTGTTGATCAGCCATACGAATAAAGAGAAAAAGGAATTAAACTGCAACCTTCCTTGTTCTCGTACGTACTCGGGTGTCCGATCGACGGTTGACGAAGGCGTTTGCAGGCACACTATACGCCGAATGTATGTATCCAGTCAATATAACCGAAAGGGCGCAAGTGGCGATTCTGCCTAGAGAGCGACCCAGATGCCGATCCACGTCACCAGGGCTCCGAACAGAATCCCTCCGATGACCTCTTTCAGCGAGTGGCCGAGCCTCTCGGAGAGGTGTTCCCACTTCTGGAGCTTGTTGAGCACGATGGCCTGTTGGCCGATGGCGCGCCTGGAACTCGTGGCGTCGTACCACACGATGCAGGCGAAGACGAACGCGATGGCGAATTCCACGGAATCGAGCCCCGTTTTCACGTACACCACGATGAGGAGCGACGTCACGAACGCGCTGTGGCTGCTCGGCATGCCGCCCGGGCGAAAGATGCCTTCCTGCCAAGCTCCGCGGGTCAATCCTTCGGTCAGCACCTTGATGGCCTCCGACAAAATTCCCACGATGAGCGGGATGGCGAAGATGTACGTGCGGAGCAGTTCGTGCATCGGAGAAGTGAAGAGTGAACAAAGAAACTTTTCACTTTTCACTCTACACTTTTCACTTCTACGAAAAAAGGATCCTTGCGGATCCCTCTCTCGTATCATTGTGACAATGATTATTTCAGAGTGACTTTGCCTCCGGCAGCCTCGAGCTTCTTCTTCATGTCGTCGGCTTCGGCCTTCGTGGCACCCTTCTTGATGACGGCGGGCGTCTTGTCGACGAGAGCCTTGGCCTCACCGAGTCCGAGCTGCGTGAGCTCGCGGACTACCTTGATGATGCCGATTTTCTGAGCGCCTGCGTCGGTGAGTTCCACATCGTATGCGGACTTCTCCTCGGCGGGAGCTGCGCCGGCGGCGGCGGGTGCAGCGGCTGCTGCGGGAGCTGCTGCGGAGATGCCGTACTGCTTCTCCATGAATTTGACGACGTTGTTGAGCTGAATCACGTTCAGCTTCTCCAACGCGTCGATGACAGCCTGCTCCTCCTTGGTGAGAGTGATCGTGTCAGACATGATATAAGGGGAAAAAAGGGGGAAGTAAAAAAGTTATGCGCTGGGCGGAGTGGCCGGAGCCTCGGCTGCGGCGGGTGCAGCCGGTGCGGCTGCCTCGGGTGCGGGAGCGGCTGCCGCAGCGGCCGGAGCCGGAGCGGAAGCTTCCTTCTTCTTGGCGACTTCGGACATCGCGCGGGCGAAACCGACGAGCGGGCTCGAGACGGCGGATGCGAATTGCGTGAGGGGGGCGTTGCACATGGACATGAACATGCCGATGAGCTGCAACTTGGACGGGATCGTCGCCATCGTGTTGGCATCCGAAGCGGAAAGGATCTTTCCGTCGAAGATACCGCCGACGATCTTGAGGTGCGGGTTGTCCTTGGCGAACTTGAACGAGATGGCGGCTCCGGCCGTGGGCTCCTTGAAGCTGAACACGCAGGCGACACCGCCGGGGAGGGCCTCATCGGCGATCTCGGGACGGTTGGCTGCCTTGGCGGCGAGCTGGATGAGCGTCTTCTTCGCGACCTGCATCTCGGCATCCTCTTTGCGGAGCTGAGAGCGGAGCTTGGTGATACCTGCGACGCTGAGGCCGAGGTACTGGGCGAAGATCACGGACGACGCGTTCTTCATCTTTTCGGTCAGGTCGGCGACCTGAGCTTCCTTCTGTTTGCGGGAGAGAGCCATTGTAAGAATAGGGGAAACGACCGGTGCCAAGCGAAGACCCGGTTTTAAAAAAAAGGTCTCCGCCCGGGAGACCAGCGAGGAACACGGCACGATTCACCAAGCCGGGGCCGGATGAG